>CALXRI010000028.1 GCA_944390795.1 uncultured Victivallales bacterium | reverse complement strand
GGGCGTTGAGCTCAAATTTACCCCCAAAACGAAAAAACCGACCAGAAGACCGGTCGGCGGAGAATCAAGAAAATGGTGGTCGCTGGGAGACTCGAACTCTCGACCTCATCCGTGTGAAGGATGCGTTCTAGCCAGCTGAACTAAGCGACCAGTTAAAAAATCTCCAGTAAAATAACACGGCTTCCGGAAAATACAAGCGCTTTTTCTCTTTTTTTTCAGTCAAAAACTCCTTTGCGTTCCGGCACGATCTGTCCCTTGGAGCCAACACGCGGCGTTACAACCTTTTCCTCCTCCAGAATCGGGGCAGGGGATTCGCCCGTGGCAAACACGAGCAGCTGGAACACGCGGGCAGGGCGGCTGTTGCGTTCCCAGGGACGTTTGTATCCGAGGCGGATACCGCTCCGGCCCGGACCGACGACGGAAAAGGTCAGAATCCGTCTGCCCGGTGCGCCGGTCACGCCTTCATCCTCCGGATTGGCAAAGGTATCGGAAGACAGAATCAGCACTTTTTCGTCATAAGGAGCGTCAAAGCTCCAGACGTATCCCGTCGTCGGATTGCTCGGCAGCGAAACGGTAAACCGTTCGCCGACTTTGACCGTCAGCGTTCTGCCGGAGTCCGATTCGCTCAGGTCCATGGGCGTGAAAGTGCTGGAACAGGCGCTGAGAAGCAGCGCGGCCCCCGCGGCCATGCCGGAAAAAAATATTTTCCTTTTCATCATTTTCTCATCCTCAAAAGTGGTTTTTTTCAAACAAAAGACAAAACGATGCTCGGTCGTTTTTTACGGTAATGTAATTCCTGCATGAGATTTTGGAAAGTTTTCTTAGTGTTTTTCTTGACAATCTTTCCAATGCGGTGTAATTGTCTACTTCAGAATTATACGAGACTCCGCCGGAAAGACTCTGCAGCCGTGCGGATCCGGATCACACTTCATATCGTTCATAAAAATCTGAAAGGAGTTTAACATGCATCTGCCAAAAAGAACCGTCCTGGGCTTTCTCCTCACCGTTGTCATCGGGGCTTCCCCCGCGCTTTGCGCCGCGGAAAAAAACATCAAGCTGCCCCCGCCGGACAAAACAGGAGGAAAACCCCTGATGCAGTGCTTTACGGAGCGGAAGTCCGAACGGAAATTCGATGCAAAGCCTCTGCCGGCGCAACTCCTCTCCAATCTCTTTTATGCGGCCGACGGCATTTCCCGTCCCGACGGGCGCAAGACCGTGCCGACGGCCCGCAATCTTCAATCGCAGGATGTTTATGCGGCAATGGCGGACGGCCTCTATCTCTACAACCCGAAGAATCACTCCCTGGATCTTGTCAAATCCGGCGACATCCGCGAAAAATGCGGAAAACAGGCAATTCATAAAATCGCGCCTGTCGTGCTGATTTATGTCGGCGATGTTTCCCGAATCGGAAAAAATGCGGCGGAAAAAGTTTTTTATGCCGCCAATCATGCCGGATATGCCAGCCAGAATGTTTATCTCTACTGCGCATCCGCCGGACTTTCCACCGTCGTCTGCGGACTCGTCGACAAACCCGCGCTGGAAAAGGCGATGGGACTGCCGAATACGAAGCGGGTGCAGCTGACCCAGCCGGTCGCCTATCCGGCAAAATAACTTTCTGCGGAAGCGGGATTCCGGATATTGATCGTTCCTTTTTCGGGATTTTCTCCTTTTCCGGATACTTTCCTGCAGGGAACGGGGATCTGACGCATTCAAAACAGGAGGCACATGCATGAATCTGCTTGAAAATTTCCCGGCCTTTCTCCATGGAGGCGACTACAATCCGGACCAGTGGCTGCGGACGCCGGAAATCATTGATGAGGATTTCCGCCTGATGGACAAGGCGCGCTGCAATACTTTTTCCATTGGAATTTTTTCCTGGTCTCAGTATGAGCCGGAAGAGGGTAAATTCGATTTTTCATGGCTTGACGACATCATGGAACGCTGCCGGATTCATGAGAAGAAGGTGTTCCTCGCCACTCCGTCCGCCGCGCGTCCCGCATGGCTCGCGCACAAGTATCCCGAGACGAACCGGGTTTCCGCAGAGGGGGTCCGGCAGCCCTGGGGCATACGGGAAAATCACTGCTGGAGCTCTCCTGTCATGCGGACGAAACTTGCTCTCATCATCCGGAAGCTCGCGGAGCGTTATGCCGCGCATCCGGCGCTCGCCGGGTGGCACATCAGCAACGAATACAACGGCGCGTGCCACTGTCCGCTCTGCCGGAAGGAGTTCGTCGATTTTCTGAAACAGCGCTACGGCTCGCTGGAGCGTCTGAACGAGCTCTACTGGTCCGCATTCTGGGGGCATCGGTACACCGCATGGGATCAGGTGGATCCGAATGACAGGGCCATGGATCTGGCAATGCTCGACTTCCAGCGTTTCAACACGCAGCAGGTGCTTGATTTCATGCGGTTTGAAATCGAGGCGCTGAGAGATTATTCCGACGCGCCGGTCACGACCAATATGATGGGCCTTTACGAAGGGCTGGACTACTGGAGAATCGCGGAGATCTGCGACTTTATCGCGGATGACTGTTATCCCGTCTGGTACAAGGGGGAAACGGAACAGACCGCCGCGCAGTATGCCATGATCCATGACATGCATTATTCGATGAAGGGCAGGCCCTTCCTGATGATGGAATCCTGCCCCGGCATCCCGAACTACAAGCCTTACTGCAAGATCCGCCGCCCGGGGGAGTTCGAACGGGAAATGCTTCTAGCTCTTGCGCACGGAGCGGACGGGACCATGTATTTCCAATGGCGGAAAGGACGCGGCAACTGCGAGAAGATTCACGGCGCCGTGGTCGGTCATGACGGAACCGACCGGACGCTGGTCTTCCAGCGCGTCGCGGATTACGGAGCAAAGCTGGAACGCATCCGCGAAGTGGCGGGATCCCTGATCCGTCCGGAAGCGGCGATTCTTTACGACTGGGAATCCGCCTGGGCGCTTCACAATACGAAAGGATTCGGCGAACACGCCGGAAATGTTACGGAACAATCCCTGTGTGGAACCGTATTTTCCCATTACCGTGCGCTCTGGACGCACAGCGTGCCGCTGTCCGTTCTGGAAAGCGCCTGCGATTTCTCCGGATACAAGCTCCTGGTCGCGCCGATGCTGTTCATGATGAAACCGGGCGTCATGGAACGTCTGGTCCGGTTCGTCGAAGAGGGCGGCACTCTGGTGATGACTTATCTCTCCGCCTATGTCGATGAGAACAATCTCTGTTTTTACGGCGGAAATCCCGGCGGAAAAATCCTCCGCGAACTCTTCGGCATCTGGAATGAGGACATCGACCTGTTCGAACCGGAAACGAAGCAGACACTGCGTCTTTCCGGCGCCCCGCTCGGCGGAAAAACGGAATTCGAGGTGCTGCGCCGCTGCGAATATCTGCATGCGGAAGGCGCACAGGTGCTCGGCGTCTACGGACGGGAATTTTACGCGGGCTCTCCGGCCCTTACCGTGAATTTCCGCGGGAAGGGAAGGGCGTATTACATCGGCGCGGACACGGAGCCGGATTTTCTGGAGGCGTTTTACGGAAAGCTTCTCGGGGAGTGCGGCATTGCGCCGGTGCTGCCGGATCTTCCGCCTGCGGTGAAGGCCGCGCGGAGGGAAAAGGACGGGAGCGCCTATTATTTTGTTCAGAACCTGTCCGATGAAACGCAGTGCGTCCGCCTGCCGTTCGCAATGACGGATCTCTGGAATGATGCGCCGGCTTCCCGGGAACTTCTTCTTCCGCCAGCCGGAAGCGCGGTTCTGAAAGCCTGAGGAAACGAAACGTCAGGATTGATCCCGCTCGTCCCGGGAGCGGACGCTTTCCCTGCGGAGCAGGAGATAAGGCAGAACCGTGCGTGCCGGAAATTTCCGTCCGGCGATCCGCGCTTCGATCACGTCCGCGACGGCGGAGGCCATGGCTTTGTAGTCCGGCGTGATCGTGGTCTGCGGCGGCGTTCCGTAACGGGAGAAAAACGTCTGTTCCGAGGCGATCAGGGAAATGTCCTCCGGAATCCGCCTGGAGAACAGCGAAAGCGCGTATGCCGCCAGAATCCCGCCGCTTCCGCCGGGGCAGAAGAGCGCGTCGATTTTGCGTCGCAGAAGTTTTCCCGTCGTTTCCAGATACTCCTCGTCGCGGGCGAAACAGACGAGCGAGTCGTCCGCTGGAAGTCCTTGTTTCCGGAGAAAACGGCGGATCGCCTCGTGCCGGATATCGGCGTTTCCCGTGCCGGGAGAACCGTGAATGATGCAGCCGATTCTCCGGCAGCCGCTCTCGAAAAGATGAGTCAGCGCAAGTTCCATGCCCTGCGCCTCGTCGGAACGGACAAGATAAACTTCCGGGGATTTCAGTTTCGCTTCCCGGTCAAGAATGACCAGCGGCACGCTGAAGCGGTCTTCCCAGTCCTGAAAATCCCCGGGTTCCGCGCCGATTGCCGCCGCCGCGCAGAACTGGATGGCGTCGAGACGCTCCAGATTGTCCTGCGGCAGAATCTCGATCCGGAATCCGCGGTTCGGCAGTTCGCGCGTCAACGCCATGAGAATCATTTCCACGCAGCACTGCACCGGATAGACCGACTGATACGGCGTGATGATGACCACATTGCGCTGCTTGGTCGAAAGGCGCGGATGATAGGCATGCTGCTTGGATATGGCGAAAACCCGTTCGCGGATCTCCCCGCTGATGCTTGGGTGATGACTGAATACGCGCGATACCGTGGACGGCGAAACGCCCGCAAGCCTGGCGATGTCCTGAATCTTCATGATATTATTTCCTGTTTTATGCTTCATTTGCACTATATCACAGGCTTTTCGTGAAATCAAGCATCCATTTGCATCATTCTTTTCAGAAAGAGCTTCTTTTTCGATTTGTGCGGCAGTGAGTTGCGGAGTATTTTGATACATAAGAGGAAAGAAGCCGAGCGCAGCATCCGGGAGACAGAGAAACCGGAAAGGAGATTGCAGATGAATTCCAACTGTGCCGTTTCAGGGTCTCAATGCTTTGAGCTGGCAGAGGAAGATGCCATGAGACAGATCGGAGGAGGTTTGATTCAGGGCGCGGTATTCGGAAGAGCCGGCGGACCGCTTACTGCGCTGGGGTTCCAGTGTGTCAGTCCCCGTAAGATCCCGATGACGGAACAATCCCGTTTTGACATTGCTTCCGTCGGCAAGGTCTTCACCGCGGCATGCTGTTCGCTGCTGGCCGCGGAGGGGAAACTCGATCCGGACGCGCCTTTCACGGAATATCTTCCGGAACACATTCTCGGAAGAAACTGCAAGGTCACCGTCCGCGATCTTGCCATGCATGTCGGCGGCTTTGACAACAGCAAGTCTTACAATTCCCCGGACAGGAGTGTTTTTCTCCGCGAACTGTTCCGGAAATCTCCCGTTCGTCCGCCCCGGTCGGAATTCGAATATTCCTGTTCGGGCTTCATCCTGCTCGGCATGATCGCGGAGCGGATTTCCGGAATGAATCTGGAGGACCTTGCGCGGACACGAATCTGGAAGCCCCTGGGGATGAACCGGACGCGATGGACCGCTCCCGGAAACGGTCCGCATGAAGTGGAACACTGGTTCCCCAACCGCGAACCGGGGAACCATAACGATGATGTCTGTTTCAACTGCGGATTCCCGATCGGGAGCGGGAGCTGCTTTTCCACGGCAGGAGATCTGCTGCTGTTTGCCCGCGACATGCTGGAGCGCGGACATTTTCCGAGCCTCTATTATGAACTTCAGACCGTCTGCGGATTTGAAAAAGACGGCATCCGCCGCAGTTTCGGATGGGATATGTCCGAAGCGCACCGTCCGGCGCTCTTTTCCGGGAAAACCTTCTATCATTCCGGATGGACGGGACAGTCCATCTGCATGGACCCGGAAAACGGATTTGCCGCCGTGGTTCTTACGTCAAGGACAGGGGACTGGGATGCCGCCTACGCCGGGCGGGTCCGCATTCTGGAGGAACTGGCGCAATCCCGCGAGGCATGAAAAAATTGTAACACGATCTTTGCCATATTAATAATGAAACAAGGGGAGGAGACAATGGACTATCCGGAATTCAAGGGAAAAACCGCAATCGCGACGGGAGCGGCTTCGGGAATGGCTCTGCTCTTTCTGCAGAAAATGGCGGAACATGGAGCCAATGTCGTGCTTACCGACGTGAACGCGGAGGCCGTCGAAGCCGCGGCGGAGGCGATCCGCCAGAAGGGCGGAAACGCCGTCGGAGTCAAGGTCGACGTCCGGAAATATGATGAAATCGAAAATTCGGTCCGGATTGCGATGGAGAAATTCGGGAGAATCGACTATCTGATGAATTCCGCGGGCGGGTGTTCTCTGCGCGTCTGCAAGCAGACGGGGGGCTTCCTGAACGCCACGCCGGAGAGCATCGAGTGGGGGGTGGACGTCAATCTGAAAGGAGCCGTGCTGTTCACCCGGGCCGTGCTCGGAAAAATGTTTGATCAGAAATACGGCGTCATCATCAATATGGGATCGATCGACGGCGTGAGCGGAGGGGCCTGCCTGGACTACACGGCGTCCAAATGCGGCATGATCGGACTGAGCAAGGGGATCGCGAACTACGGCGCGGAGCACGGCGTCCGTTCGGTATGCGTCTCGCCGGGACCCGTCCTGACCCGCGCGTCGATGGCGGGGATGCGGACGCTGCTCGGGCGCGCCGCGGAGCCGGAGGAGGTCGTGAACCTGATCCTTTACATCTGTTCGGACAAGGGCGCATTCATCACCGGGTGCAACTACATGATCGACGGAGGACGCAGCTGCGCCGCCGCGCGCTTCTGACTCGGGAAAACTTTCGGAACGCAGCTTCCTTTCCCGGACCTGAAGCGCGTTCCGGACTGTCGCCTCCTGAATATGGGTCGTCCGGGGGAACATCCATTTCCGGAACTTTCCGGACATGCAGAAAGGAGCAGAAAAAAGACATGCATGCAATGATTCTCGACGAAAACAGGAATTTCCTCTGGGCGGAAGTTCCGGATCCGGTGCGGAAAGAGGGAGAGGTCCTGATCCGCGTTCACGCCGCGGCGGTCAACCGCGCCGACCTGATGCAGAAGGACGGCTGTTACGCCTCGCCGCCGGAGTGGCCGCAGTGGTGCGGGCTTGAGGTGTCCGGCGAGGTGCTGGAAGCTCCCGCGGACGCTTCCGTCCGGAAGGGGGACGCCGTCTGCGCGCTGCTCGGGGGAGGGGGGTATTCCGAGCTCGTCACGGTTCCGGCCGGCATGGTCATCCCGATTCCCGAAGGACTTTCGATGATCGAGGCGGCTTCTCTTCCGGAGGTCTGGTGCACGGTTTATCTGAATCTGCAGATGGAAGCCGGCGGCATGAAAAAGGGGGATGTCTTCTACATGCAGGCAGGCGCCAGCGGCGTCGGTCTTGCGGCGATCCAGTATGCCAAACAGATGGGGGCGGAAGTCATTACGACGATCGACTCGGCGGAAAAGGCGGCCTTTGTCCGGAGGCTCGGCGCGGATTATGTGCTCGACTACCGCACGGAGGACGTCCGGAAGGTCATCGAGGCGCATCCGCCGACTGTCACGCTGGACTGCATCGGCGGACCGCTGATGGGAGAGTGCTTCCGCAACATGGTGTTCGGCGGACGCTGGATCATGATTGCGACCATGGGCGGCGCGGAAACCACGGTCAATCTGGAAACGGTCTGGCGCAAGCGCATCCGCCTGATCGGGAGCACCCTGAGGAGCCGCACGCCGGAGGAGAAGAGCAGGATTCTCCAGGCATTGCAGCGCGAGCTCTGGCCTCTTTTCAGCGCACGGAAACTGATTACCAACATTCACGCGACCTTCCCGATCCGGGAGGCGGAACAGGCGCACGGCGTCCTTCGCAGAGCCGAAAACATCGGAAAGGTCGTTCTGACATTCATTTGAAAAATCAGCTTGACATTGCAATGATCCGCATCGCAGAAATTGCTTCGTGCTCTCCTCTCAGTCCTGCCGCGGTCCGGCTGCGCAAGCCGGCCGCCGCAGGCGGAATTCCCGATACCGCAGATGCCTGCATCGCGGTAATTTATTAAAAAACTTGTAAAAACAGGAAACGCAAGGAGAAGTTTCATGAGACTCTCTTTTCTGAACAAACCGTATCCGGTCATCTGCGGCATCATGGCCGGCCAGACGCCGGGGGAGCTGATCGCCGGAGCCCGGGACGCGGAGGATGACGGCGCAAACGGCATCACCGTGGAGCTGTTCGACCTCAAGCCCGAATTCCGGAACCGGGAATCCCTGAAAAGCGTCATTGATTCCGTTGCGCTGCCTTTCATGTTCTGCTTTTACCGCAACGACCGCTGGGGGCTGAAAAGCGACGAGGAGCGTCAGGAAGTGCTGCTCGCCGCGGCGGACGCAGGCGCATCGATGATCGATGTGATGGGGGATCTCTATGATCCTTCCCCGATGGAGATCACCCATGACCGGAAGGCGGTTGCCCGGCAGAAGCGCCTGATCGACCGGATTCACAGAAAAGGCGCCGATGTTGTCATGTCCTCCCACATGTCGTGCGCGCGAACTGCGGAGGAGGCGGCGGAACATCTCGCCGGCCTGGAGACGCGCGGCGCGGATGTCGTGAAAATCGTGACCCGCACGGAAACGGAGGAGGAGCTTGCCGAAGCCTTCCGGACCACCATGCTGCTCCGGCGCGAACTCAAGGTCCCCTTTATTCACCTCTGCACAGGGACGTTCAGCCGTCCGCACCGCTTTCTCTGCCCGCTTCTCGGCACATCCATTTTCTTCGCCGTGCATCGGCGCGACCCTCGTTACGGGTTCCCGCAGCCGACCATCCGCGCCATGAAAAAGGTTCTGGAGAACATTCACTGGAACATCCGGGATGTGAGGCGGATGGATCAGTAACGCGGGGAATTTCCGGAACCGGGGGATGAGGAATCCGGAGAATTGTTTTCCCTTTTTCCATGCGGGGACTTGAAAAAACGGCCTTTCCATTGTATCTCTTTCTCCGGGGGGAATGTGACTCCTGCGGATCGTTCCGTTCCGGGAAACGGTTTTCCGGAACGGAAGCTCCGTTGCAAACAAGCGGACGCCGTTCCGCCCTTCCATGGGAAAGCGGCGGCCGGAACATCCGGAAAGGAGAAAAACGGAATGATGGAAAGCAAAATGTTCTGTTTCCAATGTCAGGAAACCTGTGGAAACAAAGCCTGCACGGTCAAAGGCGCGTGCGGAAAGGACGCGGAAACGGCGGACGCCATGGACCGTCTGATCGCCGAGCTCAAGCGTCTGGCGTCGGCGCTGGAAAGGAAAAAGGAAACAATATCCGGAGAGACGGCGGCATTTCTTATGCGCGCCATGTTCGCCACGCTGACCAATGCGAATTTTGACGCGGCCAGGATGGAGGCATACATCCGTGAGGCGCGGGAGCGGACCGCGCGGATCGATCCGGCAGCCCCTCTTCCGCCCGCGGGCGTGCTTGCCGAATCAGACGAGGATCTCCGGTCCCTGAAGGAACTGCTCATCTACGGTCTGAAGGGGGTCTGCGCCTATGCGGAGCATGCCGCTGTGCTCGGCTTCCGCGACGAGACGGTCGACCGTTTCCTGATCCGCGCCCTCGCATCCCTTTGCGGAAATCTTTCCGCGCAGGAACTCACCGGCCTTGTCCTGGAGTGCGGCAGCTGCGCCGCCTCCGCAATGGCACTGCTCGACAAGGCGAACACGTCGACCTTCGGGAAACCGGAAATCACGGAGGTCGGAACCGCTGTCGGAACGAAGCCGGGCATTCTGGTTTCCGGACATGATCTTCTGGATCTCCGGGAACTGCTGGAGCAGACCGAGGGAACGGGAATCGATGTCTACACCCACGGGGAGATGCTTCCCGCGCACGCGTATCCCTGTTTCAGGAAATATCCGCACCTGATCGGAAACTACGGAGGAGCCTGGTATCGGCAGGATCGGGAATTCGCCTCGTTCAACGGGCCGGTTCTCATGACGACAAACTGCATCGTTCCCGTTCAGGACTCCTACCGGAACCGCATTTTCACAACCGGCGCGGCCGGTTATCCGGGCGTGAAGCATATTCCGGACCGGAAAGCGGGCTCAAGCAAGGACTTTTCGGAGATCATCGCCCTCGCAGGAACATGCCGGGCGCCGGAGCTGCTCGACGACCGGAAGATTGTCATCGGCTTTGCGCACGATCAGGTGCTTGCGCTTGCGGACAAAGTCGCGGAGGCTGTCAAATCCGGCGCCATCCGCCGTTTCATTGTCATGGCCGGATGCGACGGGCGCAGCCGGAAACGCGAATATTTCACCGAGGTTGCGGAAAAGCTGCCGAAGGATACGGTCATTCTGACCGCGGGGTGCGCGAAATACCGCTACAACAAGCTGAATCTCGGCGACATCGGCGGCATCCCGCGCGTACTGGATGCGGGGCAGTGCAACGATTCCTACTCGCTGGCCGTGATCGCGCTCAAGCTCAAGGAGGTGTTCCAGCTGAACGACGTGAACGATCTGCCGCTCTCCTTCGATATCGCCTGGTATGAGCAGAAGGCGGTCGCCGTGCTTCTCGCACTGCTTGCGCTCGGATTCAGGAATATCCGTCTGGGGCCGACGCTTCCGGCATTCCTTTCGCCGGGCGTCGCCGCAGTTCTGGTGAAGAATTTCGGAATCCGGGGAATTTCCGATCCGGACGCCGATATCGCGGACATGCTCAAATAAGCGCAGGCACTTTGATCCGTCTCCGAATCCTTGCACGGCAGAAAAAAACGCGCATGGATTTTCAGAGACGGAATATCGCGCCGATCTTCCGCCCGAGCAGAATCCCCGCTGCGCCGAGCGTCGCCGCCATGAACGCCATCGTCCAGACGCCGAACGCGCACGCCGTGACCGGACCGGAGCCGAGAATCATCGAAAGTTCGAAGATGGCGCGCGTGATCGGGAAGAACTCCGCCTTCTGCGCCAGAATCAGCGAGTCGGAAACCTCCAGCATGGAAAAGCTGAAGGCGAAAAGGCCTCCGACCACGATATTGGCCGTAATCAGGGGGAGCGTCACACGCCGCAGCGTCTGGAATGCGTCCGCCCCGAGATTGCGCGCGGCGAATTCCAGCTCCTCCGGCGTCTGTTCGAGTCCCGCGGTCACGGATCGCACCACATAGGGCAGACGCCGGATCGCATAGGCCGCCGCGAGCAGCAGCAGCGGATTGTCCACCGGATTGAACATCTCGTGCGCCCAGGCGTATTTCACAGACATTCCCAGATACCCGAATGCGATCACGATCCCCGGCACCGCAAGCGGCGTCATGGCGAGAATGTCGAGAATTGCCGCGCCGCGGAAACGCCAGCGCACCACGATCAGCGAGAGGAGAATTCCGACGGCGAGCGCGAAGATCATGGCAAGCGAGGAGTATTTGAGACTGTTCACAATGCTCGGCAGCACGATCTTGTGCGAAAGCGCGTTGTCGAAATGCAGAAACGTCAGGTGTTCCGGCAGAATCGTGCCGTACCAGTTCCGCGAGACCGCCGTCAGAATCAGCGCGATGTGGGGCGAAACCGCAACAAGCGTCACGGCGAGGAACGCCAGCGGCGCAAGAACTTTCCGGACGCCCCGCGCCGGACGCGCGGACGAGGAGGCGTGCCCCTTGACGGCGGAATTCGCTCCGCCCGCGGACAGGGCAAGGCGCGAGACAAGATACATGCCGAGCGCCAGAATCAGCATCACCACGACCAGCGTGTAGGGCAGGGGATTGGTTTCCAGCTCGGTGATTCCGTTGAACACCTGGACCGCCGTGGTGCGCGTGTAGCCGAACATCAGCGGCGTGCCCAGTTCCGTGAAACTCCAGATCAGGACGATGCTTCCTCCCGCCAGAATGCCGGGCTTGAGAAGCGGGATCGTGATCCTCCGCAGGCGGTACCAGCGGCCCGCGCCCAGATTTTTCGCCGCCTCGGTCATGGCGGGATCGATATTGCCGAGCGATGTCACCAGATTCAGATAGAGAATCGGATAGAGATGCAGGGCTTCGATCACGCAGATCGACCAGAACCTTCCGCTGCCGCCGAGAAAATCGATCCGTGCGAATCCCAGATCGGTCAGAATCGTGTTGACGACGCCGTAATGCCCGAGAATCTGCTGGAAGCCGAGCGCGCCGACGAAGGGCGGCAGGATCATCGGCAGCATCATGGCCAGATTGCAGATTCCCTTGCCGGGAAAATCCAGCCTGTCGTAAATCAGAGCCAGGGGAAACGAGATCAGGAAAACCAGACAGGTCGTCACCGCCGCCAGAAGAAACGAGTTCAAGAGCCCCTCCAGGTAAAGGGGGTTGCGGAAGACTTCGCAGATCAGGCTCCAGCGGAGTCCCTCCTCTACCACCGTATAAATCGGAAGAAGCAGGAAGACAGCGAAAAATCCCGCAAGCAGAGCAACGGTCGCCGTTTTCAGAATTCCTGTTTTTTTCATGGCTTATCTGCCCTCCTTCGCCAGACGCGCCGCGTGCCGGTATTGTATTCTCGCCTCATTGCTCCATCTGCGGCACACCTCCGCGACATCCACGGCCGAATGACCGGGACGGATCTGAAGCGATGCCGCCGCTGCCGCCGCGTCGCGGTAGGCGAAGGGCAGTCTGCTGAACTCCTTCATCGCTTCGGGGACGGCGGAAGGGCCTCCGGCTCTGATGATTTCATGCCAGGCCTGACGCAGCTCATCCTGCACGTCGAGCGTGAGACAGCGGATCAGAACCCGGATCATGCTGAAATAGCGTCCTGTCCATTCCGGACGGTAGGTGAAGGAGAGTCCCGCCTGATAAGGATTGTAGTCGGGATCGGCGCGCAGTTCCCGGTAACGCGCATCATAAAGCTCTTTGCGGACCGGCGAGCGGCGCAGCGCGTATTTCTCCGGTCCGCCGGGGACTCCCCGCTTGAAATCAAGGAGTTTCTGCCCTTCCGGTCCGAGCGAGAAGTCCAGAAACGCTTCCGCAGCCTTCCGGTTCGGCGCGCCGCGCAGAAGCTGGATCGGATCGGCGGAGACCGCCGTGCCGCCTTCGGGGGCGACGTAGAAAATCACAGGGGTTCCTCCTGTCTGGAGGGCGTTCCACTCCTGTTCCGTCAACCCGTAGAAGTCGATTGCCATGCCGACGGCCGCCTCGCCGGATGCGACGTCGCGGGTGACTTTTCCCGCGCTGTCCGTGATTGTCCGCGTGTTCGCCATGATGCGCTTGATCAGGTTCATGCCGTCCGCCCAGCCCCGGTCCAGATCCTCCGGACGGGCTTTCCCGTCTTTCGGAAGCGCCTCGTGCATCGCCTGCTGCAGGATGATTTCGTAACACTTGTTGGCGGAACCGGACTTTGTCGGATCGGCGGTCACGACCGTATTGAAGAATTCCGGTTTTCCAAGGTCGCTCCAGCGTTTCGGCGCTTTTGCGCCTTTTCCCGCAAGCTCCGCGAGACGGTCCGCATTGTAGCAGATTCCGAAACTGGAGAGACAGACGCCGTAATAACGGCCGGCCGAATCGTAGATCACGTCGCCGCCGAACTCCTGCGGAATGACATCGGTCCGGAAGTATTCCGGATGGCGTGTCTGCAGTCCTCCGTCGACGGCAAAGCCCCGCGCCGCGTGCTTGCCCTGATCGTAGGTTCCGCCCCCCGCAAACAGGTCGATCCCGATCCCGACGTCGGATTCCAGAAATTTCTTCCGTGCGAGTTTCGCCTCGGCATTCGCATCCGGGTTTCCGTCAACTTTCGGATCGGCATAGGCGGCGGCGATGTTTGCGTTCCATGGCGGATTGCTCCCGTCGGAATTCCAGAAATGGCGGAATTCCGCTTCAAAACGGTCGGCAATATAGCGGACGATGTCCGAGGTTCCCCCGGGCGCGCGCCAGTCGATCACGACGTCGCGGCCGTATTTTTCGCGGTAATATCTGCGGAACCCCTGTTCCAGCTCGTGTTTCATGGGTTCGCTGTGCGCGCTGATGATGACGACGGTGTCCGCGTCATCGGTGTCGGTTCTGACGCTTCCGGAGTCCTTGCGGAGCAGAAACGGCAGCGACAGAACCGCAAGCAGAAGAAAGACGGCGGAAAAAATCCTGTATTTCATCGTATGCCTCAGTCCTCAAGGGGAACGACATTTTGCGGAAGAACCGAAAGGAAATACTTTTTCCCCGCTTCGCGCAGTTCGGAGGAATCCTCGTTCACGTCGAGTATCCTGCCGCTTTCCGTCCGGAATCTGAGTTCGCAGCGTTCTCCGAGAAACGTTCCCGTGAGGTATTCCGCACAAAAACAGTTTTGCTCTGACGGCGCGGTTGAGACGCGGATGTTTTCGGGACGGATCAGCACACTCGGCGGATTCGCGTTTTCCGTGTGGACGGAAAAGAGCGTGCCGATTTCCGTGCGGATGCGGAGCAGCGCGTTTTCGCACCCCTCCGCAACGGCGTCAAGCAGGTTGACATCCCCGAGAAAGGATGCGGCGAAACGCGAACGGGGTTTTTTGTACAGCTCCACGGGGGAACCGGTCTGCTGAATCTTTCCGCGGTCCAGCAGCGCGATCCGGTCGCCCATGCTGAGCGCCTCGCGCCGGTCATGGGTCACATAGATCGCGGTCAGGGACCGTTCGCGGCAGATGCGGGCGATTTCACAGCGCATTTCGTCGCGCAGTTTGGCATCCAGGTTCGAGAGCGGCTCGTCCAGCAGCAGAACCTGCGGATCCACCGCGATCGCGCGCGCCAGGGCCACGCGCTGCTGCTGTCCGCCGGAAAGCGACGGAACCTTGCGTTCCGCGAAGTCGGACATGCGCACCAGCGCCAGGGATTCGGCGACTTTCCGGGCAATTGTTTTACCGGAAGCTCCTGCGGCGCGCAGTCCGAACGCCACATTTTCAAATACGGAAAGATGCGGCCAGAGCGCATAGTTCTGGAAAACCATCGCCGTCTGGCGCTTTTCCGGGGGCAGGGCGGTGATGTCGCGCCCGTCGAAGAAGATCGAGCCGGAGTCCGGTTCCACGATGCCGGCGATGATCCGGAGCAGCGTGGATTTTCCGCAGCCGGATGGACCGAGCAGGAAAAAAAGTTCCCCTTTTTGAATTTCAAGATCAAGCGGCAGCAGAACGGGAACGCCCTTCTGATACGATTTTGCGATTCCCGATATTGTTACAGAAGCGGACATAGACAGAAGCTTTCCATATTGCGGATTCGATGTTTTTCAAGAAACCTTCTGTAATGTACTGTGAAAATCATTTTTTTAAAGAGTGCTCCCGAAAAAATCCTGCGGAAGGAGAAACTTCTCCCGCTTCCGGAAGCGGGAGAAGCGGGATGATCTTTTCAGCGGAGCCTGATTTTGTAGATGTGTCGGGAGAGGGCGGGGAAGGAGTCCTTGAACATCCCGTCTTTCACGGGGATTCTGCGGTTTTCAAACTCAACTTCCGCGTCGCCGGCATAACGGTATTCCGCGGGAAGAGTGACAGTGACGCCGTTATGCGGAACGGAATCGACATTGACCGCCATCACATACAGGAATCCGGAGTGTTTTCTTGTGGCCCGGAAGAGTCGTTTGTTCGAAAGCGCGGCCTCCGCGGAATCCTCCTCCGAAAGGATCACGTCATTGAGCGCAATCACCTCCCGGTTCAGCTGCCGGAGCGCGCTCCAGTTGCCGGGCCACTTCGGCATCCCGTAGAAATAGCCGAGGCCCGTCGCTCCGCAGACAATGCTGCCCCAGGTCTGAGCGATCTGTTCGTCACGGGTCGGTTCCCGGTAGGTGTTGTGGGTGTTGTTTCCTTCCAGCCAGAGCCAGCACGGCTGGTTCCGCGCCGCCCGGCTCGCCTGATGCAGAAGCTCCAGGGGACGCAGAACCATCTTCCGGATGCTGTCGACGCCGGAGGTGTCCCCGGTCAGGTAGTTGTCCAGAATCAGGATGTCCGTCGTGTAATCCGCATAGCGGTTCGGAATGCCGATCACGGTGTTGTTCATGTAGACGGGATAGTCCGGGATCCGTTTCATCATGCGGAGCATGTATTCTTTCGCGACCTCGGACTTGTAATTCAGATCCGGCTCGTCGAGCACCTGCCAGGCGGCGACGCTTCCGAGTGCGGCAAGCTGGCGGATCTCTTTCCGGACCGTCTCCTCGTCATCCATCCGGTACCAGTTTTCATTCCATGCCACAACCGCGATGCCGTGCTCCTTCGCCCGGGTGAGAAAGTCGGTGATCTTTTTGAGCCCGTGTTCCATCCGGAAGAAAAAGATGCAGTGCCTGAATCCGTTGTCATGCAGCCAGTCCGCCATTCCGATGCCGCTCTGCGCCGGTGAGGGATGCGTGCACAGCAGCGGCATGAAGAAGAAGGTGTTCCTCCCGTTCAGCTCCAGGCATTTCGCAAAATTGTTGATCCGGGCCGCTCCTTGCGGAAGGGGCATCTTGACCACGGGCACGGAGGCTGTCGCAATCGTTTCGCTCCCGGAAAGCAGGCGGATGAGCGCCTGATGACGCCCCTCGGGAATTTTGTCGAGCGGCAGCGTGACGTCGAAACGCGGCGAGCAGGGAACGGTGCGGACCGCGTTCCCGCAGCGGATTTCCGCTTTCAATTTCGCCGCGTCCGGAAGGCTGGTTGCAATCCGGAAGACCGCGTCCCTGTCCTTCGGCGTATAACGGCTGTAACGGGTGATCGCGCTCATCCGGGAAACCGGTTCCGCGAAAATCCGCTGATCCAGCAGAAGTTTTCCGCGTTTGTCATGAAGCCGGCAGACGATCCACGCATTCTCCGGCAGAGCCTCACGGAGACGGACGGAATAGTCCGCCGAACCGTTCCGGAGGGAGAGACGCATTGTTCCGACGGTTTTTCCCGCGGAGAACACCGTGCCGTCGGATTCCAGAACCGATCCCGTATTGTTGACGATTCGAAGCGTGACGGCATCACGTTCCGGACGCGTCGCCTTTTCCACGCCGATCAGATACGCCTTCAAGAACGCACGGGGCAGTTCCATGGAGGGATACTGTTCCGGCTGATGAAAATTGACCGCGGAGGAGAGCTGAAGCGAGGGGTTTTCCCCGGTTTCCGTGTCGTTTCTGGCAATGTTGATCCCCCAGTCGCCCAGAATGTCGCGCCCGGAGAAAATCGTCAGGGGGAATCGGAGTTCGTAATCCACGCAGGATTTTACCTTGTTCAGACGGACTGCGCTCTGCCATTCCCCGTTCCAGCTTTTGTCGCGCCCCTTCCCGAAATCGGCGATGGATCCGGACGCTCCCGCGACGAAATGGAAATATTCCTTCCCGCTTCTGCCTGGATCGATCAGAATTTCAACGTTTTCCTGGGAAAAAATTCCGAAATTGTCGCGTTCCGTCATTTTTTTTCTGATTCCGGACAGATTCTTCACATGGGCGCGAATACCCAGATAGAGATCTCTTTCCGAACAGACGGCGTAGACTTCCGTTTCATTTTCCGGTTTTGCGGTCTTGAAGGTCAGCGGGGGGAATTTCACGGCCGTGCCGATCCATGCGTCCAGATTTCCGTCCATCGCCGGAATCCCGGACGCGCGGGGAACTGTGACCCGGGGCTGAACAGGAGAGATTTTTCTTGTGTCTTCAAACAGGATGTCATTGTCGGAAACCCGGTAGGGGGACGGTTTTTCCGCCAGTTCCAGCTGCAGATCGTCCACCCAGAGCGTGCCGGGCTGCCGGAAGGCGACGCCGCACCGGAAAATCGCAAATTTCGCAGACGGAATCGTGAAGTCATAGCGTTTCCATTCCCGTGAGACAATGACCTTCTTTTCCGACCATTTCGGGATATATTCCCAGATGTAGAGGATCACTGGAAAATTGTCCCTGTCCGCCTTCAGATACACGCTGAATGTGGCTGGCGATCCGATGATGACGCCGGTGTTCCGCGTGAAAATCCCCTGCTGCCATGTGACGGATTCGTCGAACACCATTTTCAGCGAATTTTTCCCGGAGCGCTTTTCCGTGCCGTCGATGGAGCAGGTTTTCAGAAAGTCCTCAAAAGGGCGCTTGTAGCTGTAGACACGCCCCGTATCGAAATTGTAATATTCCGGCATTCCGTCCAGAAGGTGCTCAAAGGAGGAATTGACAATCAGATTCGGAGACGAGTCCTTTGAAACGACCTTGCTCAGAATGAAATCATCGACTGCGGCCTGCCGGCTGGTTGCCGAAAAGCTCAGGATGGGAGTTTTTTCCAGATCCCGTACCGATATGATGGAATGGAAGGTCCCGTTGATGAAGCAGGTGAACCTGCTGAACTCTCCGCTGCGGATGCAGCTCAGCTTCAGCTCGATCGGCGTCCCCGCCTTGAAATCCCGGAAGAGCTTGTGTCCGTATTTCTGGCCTTTGTCCTTCGAGGTCATGTAAGTGTGGCCGTCATCCCGGATGTAGCCGAGAAACTTGCCGATCCGGATGAAGAAAAAGCCGAGGGATTTGTCCGCGGGTTTCTTTTCCCCGAGGATGATTTTCATCGAAATCTGGAAATCCTCGGGAAGAGGCTGTTTCAGCGTCATTCCGGTCCCCGGGGGAAAGATGACCCGTCCGTCACGGAATTCAATCCGCCCGTTTGCCGTCCAGTTCGCCGCGAACGTTCCACGCTCGTCGAAATTGTCGCTGAAGACGGCGGCTCCGGCTTCCGGCGGCTCCGCGCTCAAATTCAGCCAGAGCGCCGAAGCGCACAGAATGCAGAGTTTCATGATTCGCATATATATTCTCCTTTTTGTGAATGGATTGAATGACACTCTTGCCAGGCTCCGCCGGACAAACGGAGGAACGCAGTTTCCTGTTTCAGTCCGGCATGGCTGCGTCAGGGAGTCCGGATCGTTCAGGGGTCAGGCATTTGATAACGGTAATCTTTCCCGTCCGCGGTGAGGCCCCAGGCATACCGGAATTCATCGCTCGTATTGCTGCAGTCCATGGAAATCGTCGCCTCGCGGATGACCTCGCACGTTTCCGTGTTCAGGGAACCGGGAACGGTGCCTGCCTTGTTCAGGCGGGAATACTCTTCCGCGGCGACATGTCCGTCCAGATATCCGGTCGGAATCACCCGGTTGTGGAAGTTCGCGACCGGATTGGAATACCCGTTGATCGTGGTATAGCGCGTCGGTTCATAATCCGCGCAGGTGATCCGTTTTGACGCCTGGCTGATCCTTTCCGAAAGCAGAAAGTCGTTGAACGACGTGGTCCAGCCATGAGCGGGCTGGATATTGTTGAACCATGTGCCCGGATACTTGCGCAGAATGCCTGGAATCGTCTTTTCGCAGCGCGGACAGCGCAGTTTGGCGGCGATGAAGTCGACATCATGCTTCGACCCGGCGTGCACCATGGCGAGCGGCGGCAGATAGCCGACAACTTTCCACATCACCGAATACAGACGGTTTCTGATTGCCCCGTCCGTTCCGTCCGACCATGAGGCGGGAGTGACATAACCTTTGTAGTCGTTGACATACAGGGCGTTGTATTGCAGCAGATTCCTGATGTTGTTCGAGCATGCCGCGCGTTGCACCGTTTTCCGGGCCGTGCTCAACGCAGGCAGAAGCATTCCCGCCAGGACGGCGATGATTGCAATGACAACAAGAAGTTCAATCAATGTGAATCCATGAATGCTTTTATACGGTTTTTTACCGCCTGTTTTTCCGGTTTTCTTTTTTTGCATATGTGTTTTTCTCCTGTTTTCCTGCGGAAAATCGCTTTTCAAGATTTGTACTGCCAAGATTCCGCCGGTTTCCGCAATGTGTCGCCGGGAACACGATCCGCCGGCAGAAGGATGCTTTCCGGCGTTCCTTTTTCCTCAATCAGCTCGCAGAGCAGCCTGGATCCTTCCCGTCCGATGCGGTAGGAGGGAATGCGGAAGGAATCCACCTGCAGCAGGGATCCGAGATAAAAGCCGCCCGCGCCGGTCACGGACATGGTGTCCGGAACTTTGCGCCCGCGCCGGGAAAGTTCCCGGATGCAGCCCCATGCCGCAACATCGCTTGCCGTCATGATGCAGGTCGTTTCCGGGGCGCGCTCCAGAATTTCGCTCACGGCCGACTGCGCGATCCGGTCGTCAAATCCGGAGACGGAAGTAAGAAACGGCGTGATGCCGGCAGCCTTCAGCGCATCGCATACGCCGGCGAGAAAACGTTGGCCGAACAGGGAGGTCAGAACCGCGGGAACAACGGCGATTTTTCTGTGTCCCAGGCGAAGCGCTTCTTCCGCAAGCTTTCCGGCGCCGCCATAGTCGTCGGAGGTCACGGTGGGGGTTTTTCCCAGATCGGCCTGAAGCATCACGAGAGGAAGCTTTTCTTTGAGAACATCATCCAGATAGGTGTCCTCCGCAAGTGTCCCCCACAGCAGGATTCCGTCCAGAAGCCCGCCGCGGATCAGACGAAGATAGCGTTTTTCCCGGATAAAATCCGCATTGGTCTCAATCAGCAGGAGATCCATGCCGCGTGCCGCAAGTTCGCTCTGGGCGCCGATCAGACAGCAGCTGAAGTTCTGATCCACATAACTCATGCCGGCGTTTCCGATCCCGGGAGGGAAAAAGATTGCCGCCGTATTCGCCTTCCGGGAGAACATCCTGCGGGTGTTCTCGTTCGGATGATAGTGGTGTTCCGCGCAGACTTCCAGTATGTGCCGCCGCTTTTCCTGTGAAAGTTTCGACAGGGGGTCCCCCTTCAGCGCATAGGAGACTGCCGTGGCGGATACTCCCGCAAGCTTTGCGATTTCCCTGATATTGATATTTTTCTTCAGCATGTTTTTTTATTTGGTTTACATGTTCACCTTTAAATTATAAACACAATCCCGATATTGTCAAGAGGAGAAGAAAAAAGAAACCAAGATTTTTTATCCTTTCCGGAAGCAGAACTCCGCATGGAAACGCCTGAAATGAAAAAGGCGCATTCCTTTTCCTGGAACGCGCCTGAAAAAGCCGGAGGACTGTCACATCGCTTCCGGAACACCGATTGTCAGTGTTTCCAGTCCATCGGTCAGAATATCCCGCACAGCCTTGCAGAGGGCGAGCCGGACGCGGATGAGCGCGTCATTCTCCGCGTTGAGCACCTGTTTTTCCCTGTAAAAGCGGTTGAAGGCCTTTGCCAGATCCAGCAGATAGTTGACAAGCGCCGAACAGTCCATTTTTTCGGCTGCGAGCTTCAGGACTTCCGGATAGCGCGCCATGCAGACGGCAAGCGAACGCTCCTCGGGCGAGTCGGCAAGCGACCAGTCCGGCGGAATGTCCTCCGTTCCGAGCCCCCGCTCGGAGGCCTTGCGGGAAATGGAGTTGATCCGCGCGCAGGCATACTGCACATACGGACCGGTATCGCCTTCAAACTTGAGCGAAGCCTGCGGATCGAACATCATCGTGGTCTTCGGATTGAACTTGAGAAGCATGAACTTCAAAGCCCCCATGCCGATAATTTCGGAACGCACCTCCAGGTCGGACGGCACATCTCCGGCGGCGCGTTCGAGAGTCGCCTTCTTCGCCAGCTCATGCATCTCGTCGAAGAGATCGTCCGCGTCCACAACCGTGCCTTCGCGGCTTTTCATCTTGCCGGTGGGCAGATTGACCATGCCGTATGCCATATGATAGAGACTGTCCGCCCACTGATGCCCCATCTTCCGCAGAATGGAAAAGAGCATCTGGAAATGGAGAATCTGTTCGTCTCCGACCACCCACATCAGGGAATCCGGATGGAAATCGTCGTATTTGAGCAGGGTCGTCCCGATGTCCTGCGTGATGTAGACGCTCGTGCCGTCCTTCCGCAGCAGGACTTTCGTGCCGAGCTTGCCGAGATCGACAACCACCGCGCCGTCTTCCCGCCGCGTGAAGATTCCCTGTTCCAGCCCCTTCTGCACGGAGTCCTTTCCGAGAAGGTAGGTGTTGCTTTCCAGATAGGTCTTTTTGAACTCGACACCCATGCGCCGGTAGGTTTCGTTGAATCCGGCGATCACCCAGGAGTTCATCATCTTCCAGAGCGCGACGGTTTCAGCGTCTCCCGCCTCCCATTTGCGCAGCATCTCCTGCGCGGCGCGCCCGATTTCGACTTCCAGAAACAGTTCGTCATCGGATTTTTCCGCGAATTCCGGCTTCGCCCTGCGCAGTTCCGCGATCTGTTCCTTGAGCGCGATATTGTATTTGACATAGTAGTTTCCGACGAAATGGTCGCCCTTGACGCCGGATTTTTCCGGCGTGTCGCCGTTGCCGAAACGCTGATACGCCAGCATGGACTTGCAGATGTGAATGCCGCGGTCGTTAATCAGGTTCACCGGGATCACGTCATGTCCGACACGTGCAAGAAGCCGGCATACGGACATTCCGAGCGTATTGTTCCGGACATGCCCGAGATGCTGGGGCTTGTTCGTGTTCGGAGCGGAATATTCGACGACGATGCGGCGTCTTTCGTTTTCCGGCAGAGAAGCCTCGGATAGAATGGCGTCCACATCCGCGGCAGTGTCCCGGAAGAGCGCTCCCGCCTTGAGTGTCACGTTGACAAACGCCTTCACCCTGACCGCGTCCGCCACATCGGGATCCGCCTTCAGCAGTTCCACGATTTTTTCGGCGATGGCATCCGGCTTGGATTTGAAAATTCCGGCAAGGCGAAAACAGTTCACGGTGATGTCGCCGTTCATTCCTTCCGGACACGGTTCCGGAACGATTGCCCGGCTTTCCGGGATTTCCGCCGCGGGAAAGGCTTCCGCCAGTTTTCCCCGCAGCGCGTCAATGGCTTTGATGTGCATGCAATGAATTCCTTACAAAACAGCTTCGAGAATATGATGACAAAATGCTTCAGAGGGTTGTTCTTACGACGGTTGTGGTGGCTCCCCGTCCGGCGAAAATGGTGTAGCTGCCGAACGAGGCCGGAACCAGGCAGGTGGAACCGACAGGCACTTCGGTGATCCTGTCATCGCGCCCGATCCTGACCGGATGGTTGATCGCGGTCAGAAGATGAAAACTGCCCGTCGAATCGGTTGAATCATACCAGTCCTCCACGAGTTTGAGATCGTCGACGCGGAAGAAGGGACAGCGGTTGATCAGCGGATATTTGCGGTTCCTGTCGGTGGTGTCGCTCGCTCCGGTGATGCGAGGAACCGTGCGGTCCATGAAATCAATGCTTTCCATTGCCTGCTCAATATGCAGCTGGCGCGGTTTCCCGTCCGCATCCGTCCGTCCCCAGTCGCTGATACGGTAAGTCGTGTCGCTGTTCTGCTGGATCTCCAGAAGAAGATTGCCCGCGCCGATCGCATGAACCCGGCCGGCATTGATGAAATACGCATCGCCGGGATAGGAGTCGAAGACCTGAAGCAGTTTCTCGATGTCGGATGAGTTGATGTTGTCGACAAACTGCCGCCGCGTGGATTTCCCGCTGAGACCGGCGATGATTTTCGCGCCGCGTTCCGCTGCGATGATATACCACATTTCCGTTTTGGGTTCGGCTCCGTTTCCGAGCTTCGCGCAGGCCGCTTCATTCGGATGCACCTGGAGCGAAAGACGTTTTCCCGCGTCGATCAGTTTCACCAGAAGAGGAAAATACCGCCCGCTGAAACTGTGTCCGACAAACTCTT
Source organism: uncultured Victivallales bacterium (assembly GCA_944390795.1). Taxonomy (GTDB): domain Bacteria; phylum Verrucomicrobiota; class Lentisphaeria; order Victivallales; family UBA1829; genus UBA11452. The sequence goes on along the minus strand of CALXRI010000028.1, from coordinate 14,523 downwards.
TCCCGCATCCCGCGACCAGTTCATGCAGTGTGGTTCCCGCAAGCGGCCCGTTTGCGACGCTGGAGGAAAAACCGTCCCTGTCGCAGATCTCCCACGCCTCCCCGATGGGGGGGCCGTCATTCGGAATCGGACGGTTCAGTTTCGATGCAAGCTGCGTGCCGCCCCACATCACCTCCTTGTAGAGGGGTTCAAAGAGAAGCGGATAGAGTTCATCCTTGTCAAAATTGATCATAGCATTTCGCCTTTCCGTTCCTGAATTGCATTTTCTCCCGCCTTAATATAACCCCTATTCCGCAAAATGCACTGGCTGTGCGGGAAAAATATCCGGATTTCCGGGAAAAACGCACCCACGCACCCGGAAAGGGGAGGGGAGTCCATCAGGACTCCGCGGGCATGGTCAGGACCGCCTGTCCCTTGTAAAAAAGATTGATGTGGCGCGCCCTGTTCCGCGTTTCAAGAATATGTTCCAGAACCTGGAGAAGGCGTTTGAGACTGATTTCAATCCCGGTGTCCGGCATGACGACCCGGTAGATTTCATCCGTTCCGATTCTGTTTTTGTAGTAAACGGCGCAGATCAGTGTGTCGGGGGTTGCCACGGAGACGCTCGCAACCCGGATTTCCGGCCACTTTGTACGGGTCAGCTCAATAAGCTCAACCGCGCCTTTGATTGCGCCGGCCTTCATTCCGGGGACGAAATTCCGTTCGTTCCGGAGCCCGATGATGATCGGCAGACTGTAGGAGATGTCCATGCAGCGTCCCTTCTGCATCAGCACACAGGAGGCATCCGTGACATAATGCGAACGAGGACTGTTGATGAGGGCAATCGGGATCCGCTCCACAATTCCGATTTCAAGCGTGTCCGGAAGAATCCTGGTGACCGTCGCATTGGCAATGCTCGGTTCGCGGAGAAGCTTTGCGCGCATGGCCGCTGGATCAAGACTGAAAAGATTGGAGAGACCGGGACGGAGCCGGAGCATGGTGCAGATCTGATCCTTTTTATTCGTCCAGAATCCGTTTCTGTTCCCGTTGATCCGGACTTCGGTCAGGGTGAAGCGCGGATTCTCCCGGAACATGTTGAGCGAAACCTTCCAGAGAAGAAGCGCCGCTCCGGCAAGGAGCAGCAGAATGATTCCCACGGCAAACCAGACGGCCCGGGATTTCTTGCTGAATGTCTGGAGGTTCGGAGTTTTCATGGCGCCTTTCCCGTATTCAGACATCCAGATGTCTGGACTGTCTGTGATATTCCTGAATGCTGCACACTTCCATGCGTTCCATCACACGGAGAGCCTTGAGCCCGTCGATCGCCGCCTGAAGTCCCTTCAGCGTCGTGGTGATCGGCACGCCCTTGATGACCGCGTGGGCGCGCATGTGGATCTCGTCTATGCGCGGCGTTACGCCGGTGGAGGGCGTGTTGATGATCCACTGGAGCTTGTGCGAATTGATGAAGTCGATCAGATTCGGACGCCCTTCGGAGATCTTGAAGATCGGATGGACCGGAATGCCCGCCTCACAGAGTTTTGTCGCCGTCCCGCGCGTGGCGTAGATGTTGAAGCCGAGTGCGACCAGCTCTTTCGCATACGGGATGATGTGTTCCTTGTCCATTTCGCGGACGCTCAGGAAGATGTTGCCGCCGTCGGGGAGAGTGTTCCCGGCTCCGATCTGCGTCTTGAGATATGCCATGCCGGGATAGAGATCAATTCCCATGACCTCGCCGGTTGATTTCATCTCCGGACTGAGGACGACGTCAATTCCGGGAAAGCGCACAAAGGGGAAGACGGCCTCTTTGCAGCAGAAATGCTCCACCTTGACTTCCTCCGTGAAATTCAGCTCACGGAGCGTTTTCCCCGCCATGACGAGGGCGGCCAGCTTCGCCAGAGGAACGCCGATGGACTTGCTGACGAACGGCACCGTCCGCGAGGCGCGCGGATTGACTTCCAGCACATACACTTCCCCTTCGCGCACGGCGAACTGCACGTTCATCAGCCCGCGGACGTTCAGGGCCTTCGCCAGCGCGTAAGTGTCGTGCCGGATCTTCGCAAGAGTTTTTTCATCAAGAGAAACTGTCGGAATCATGCACGCGGAGTCACCGGAATGGATGCCGGCCAGTTCGACATGCTCCATGATCGCGCCGATCACGCTTGTCTCTCCGTCGGAAATGCAGTCCACATCAAGTTCCGTGGCATCCTCCAGGAAGCGGTCGATCAGGACCGGACGCTCCTCCGAGGCTTCGACGGCGTCGGTCATGTATTTGCGGAGGAACTCCTCGTTGTAGACAATGACCATCGCCCGGCCGCCGAGCACGAAGGACGGGCGCACCAGAACCGGATAGCCGATCCGCGCCGCGGCTTCGACCGCCTGTTCGATGTTCGTCGCGATGCCGCCCGGAGCCTGTTTGATGTGGAGGCGGTCGACCAGTTTGTTGAATTCGTCGCGGTCTTCCGCGGCATCGATGTCTCGCGGCGAGGTGCCGATGATGTTGACACCGCAGGCCTGGAGCTGCAAAGCGAGCTTCAGGGGCGTCTGCCCGCCGAACTGGACGATGACGCCGTCGCATTTCTCCCGTTCGTAGATATGGAGGACGTCCTCCAGGGTAAGCGGTTCAAAATAGAGCTTGTCGCTTGTGTCGTAGTCGGTGGAAACCGTTTCCGGATTGCTGTTGACCATGATGGTTTCGTATCCGGCTTTCCGGAGCGCGAATGACGCATGAACGCAGCAGTAGTCGAACTCGATTCCCTGTCCGATCCGGTTCGGACCGCCGCCGAGGATCATGATTTTCCTTTTCCCCGAGTCACGGACGGGCTCGTCAAAGCTGCCGTAGGTGGAATAATAATACGGCGTATAAGCTTCGAACTCGCCCGCGCAGGTGTCCACAAGACTGTAGACCGGCATCAGGTTGAGTTCTTTCCGGGCCTGGTAGACCTCCGTTTCGCCGCAGTGAAGCAGAAAGGCGATCTGGCGGTCGGAATAACCGAATTCCTTGATCTGGCGGAACAGCTCCGGATCCCGTTTCAGGTTTTCGAGCGTGCCCGCCGCGGCGATTTCATCCTCGAACATCGCAAGCTCGTGAATATGCCGCAGGAACCATTCGTCGATTTTCGTATATTCGTGAACGTCTTCGATCGTCCAGTTCCGCTTGAACGCTTCCCGGATATGGAAGAGCCGCGCGAAATTCGGACGGATCAGCTCCGCGCGGAGCTGGCCGTCGCTCAAGGCGGAATACTTGCCGTCCTTTCCGTCAACGCCGAGTCCGGCACGCCCCGTTTCCAGAGAGCGGAGCGCCTTCTGGAGCGACTGCTTGAAATTCCGTCCGATCGCCATCGTCTCGCCGACGGACTTCATCTGGGTCGAAAGCGTGCTGTCCGCCGTCGGGAACTTTTCAAAGGCGAAGCGCGGAATTTTTGTCACCACATAGTCGATGGACGGTTCGAAACACGCGGGCGTCTCGCGCGTGATGTCGTTCCTGATTTCGTCCAGCGTGTATCCGACGGCGAGTTTCGCGGCGATTTTCGCAATCGGGAAACCGGTAGCCTTCGAGGCGAGGGCGGAGGAGCGCGAAACGCGGGGATTCATTTCGATGATGACCATGCGTCCGTTTTTCGGATTGAGCCCCCACTGCACGTTCGAACCGCCGGTCTCGACGCCGATCGCCCGCATGACGGCAAGCGAGGCGTCGCGCATTTTCTGGTATTCGCGGTCGGTCAGGGTCTGGGCGGGCGCCACGGTAATGCTGTCCCCCGTGTGCACGCCCATCGGATCGAGATTTTCGATGGAGCAGATGATGACCGCGTTGTCCTTTTTGTCGCGCATGACCTCCAGTTCGAACTCCTTCCAGCCGAGGAGGGATTCCTCGATCAGCACCTCGGAGTTCATGCTTGCATTGAGTCCGCGCGTGACGATGTCGCGGAAATCATCGGCGTTGTAGGCGATGCCGCCGCCTGTGCCGCCGAGTGTGAAGCCGGGACGGATGATCAGCGGGTAGGAGCCGATCTCCTTTGCGATTCCGAGCGCCTCGTCCATTGTGTGCGCCGAGCCGCTTTTCGGCAGATCAAGCCCGATTTTGCGCATTGTCTCCTTGAAAAGTTCGCGGTCCTCGGCGCGCCGGATGACCTCTGCGTCCGCACCGATCATTTCAACGCGGTAGCGGTTGAGAATGCCCGAGTCATGGAGTTCCAGAGCCAGATTGAGAGCCGTCTGGCCGCCGAGGGTCGGAAGAATCGCGTCGGGGCGTTCCCGGCGGATGATCTCATGCAGAATGTCTTTCGTCAGCGGTTCAATGTAGGTGCGGTCCGCGAAATCGGGATCGGTCATGATCGTTGCGGGATTGCTGTTGACCAGGATGACTTCGTAGCCTTCCTCCCGGAGAGATTTGCATGCCTGCGTTCCGGAGTAGTCGAATTCGCAGGCTTGTCCGATGACGATCGGCCCGGAGCCGATCAGCATGATCTTCTTGATGTCGTTTCTTTTTGGCATTGCGCATGTTCCAGCTTAGGGATTCCGGCAGGAGCGGCATTTCCGCATGGAACCGCGGGATTCTGTACGGAAATGAGAGAGAGCCGTCCTGCTTCTCAAGAGTGAATACTATACATTCATTCTCTTTTTTTTCCACAGGTGAAATGAAAAATCGCGGAAGTTCCCCGGCGTTTTCCCCGGGAACGCGCGGAAGGGATCAGCCGGAGCAGCCGAGAAATCCTCTGGCGAGAGTCCGTCCGAAAGAGCGGCAGGCGTCCGCCGTGAGCGTGAAATCCCGGACATTGGCGTAGGGGATCTCCATGCTGGTGACAAGTTCCGCAAAAGGAAGGTCTCCTGCCCACTGGGCGAGCGTCTGTCCCTGCGTATAGTTCGCCGCCGTATTCCACTGTGTTCCGTAGAGTATGATATTTTCCGCGGAAAACGGAACCCGCCTGGACGGATCATTCGCTGCCAGGGCTGCGAGCCGGAGCGTGCCTTTCTCCATGCGTCTGGAACGCGGTCCGACGAAATAGAGGTATTCGTCGCCCTCTCCGTAAATCCATGGACAGTGGAGATCGAACACCATGTCGATCTTTTCGCGTTTCACAAGTTCCATGATGCCGTTCGTTTCCGGATAAATCGGATTTTCCCCGTAATCCCGCGCATGATCGCGCGGTTTCCGGTTCTTGCCCTGATCCCCGTCCGCGACGCCGTCGCAATCCGCAAAGGGAACGGCGAAAACTTCAATTCCGCTCCGGAATCCGGAATTTTCGAGCGCTTCGCGCAGCATTCCTTCAAGGACATATGTCGCAGTCATCTCGCAGCAGTGGTGGCGGCTGGTCAGGAGCAGCTTGCGGGCCGGTTTCCGTCCGGGTTCCGCGATCCGGAGCAGGGGCACGTTCCGTCCTTTGCGGCTGCGGCAGAGAATGGAATGTTCCAGATACGGAGAATCCGCATATTCGCGCAGGAAGGCGTTCAGATTGATTTCCTGATACTGCATCGCAAGGCAGAAGATCAGCGGATTCGCTTCCTCGCCGTCGTAATGAAAACGGAAGAAATTCTCTTTCCGGTCCCATGTCCCAGGTTCCGCCCAGCGCCATGTCAGACCGCCGTCGGCGCTGATTGCCGGCCCCCGTGAGCCCACGGCCGGACTTGCCGCAGGCTCAAAGCGAAAGGTGTATGTGCCCTTTTTATCGAACTCGGCGCGGAAACACCAGTAGAACCAGTCTCCCTCCGTGTCCCGGAGATCCTTTTTCAGAAGGGCTTCCCGTTCATCCGAACTCAGAACGAGGACATTCCCGCCGGGTATGTCCGTGTCGATCTTCATTGCCATATGCCTCTCCTCGTCTTTTTATGAAATCGTTCCCGATTGACGTCAGGATACTATATTCCACCTTTTTCTCCGTGTCATTATGATTTTTGATCTTTTTCACAAAAAAACGGAATTCGTTTCCGGTCCGTCTGTTTCCGGGGAGAGGGAGGAAGAGTCTGCCCCGTCTCATGGTGTGGAGGTGTCTTTTGCCGGATTTTCCGCCCTGCGATTTGCAATCGGACGTCTCCATGCTACATTGTTCCTTTTCAGACGGCGGCATTTTTCGACGGAAGCGGACGTGACAATGAATAAAGAAATGTATGGCAGAAAGAAACATCTCCTGATTCTCCTTTCCCTCGGCGTCTGTATTCTGCTGATTCTGGCGGCATGCGCCGCCTGCTGTGTCTGCGCCCGTTTCGGCGAGCTGCCAGGGGAGTCCGAACAGCGGCGCTTTTCTCTGCTGCCGAACTATTCGTCCCGCGGCTTTGTAAACCGGGAACCCGCCGGACGGCCTTCGATCAAGACAGCATCTTCCGCCGGATTTTTCCGTTTTCTGTTCACTTCGCCGAACGCGCCGGACTTCGAGCTGCCGCGCGTGCCGCTGAACAGAAACTCCTTTTCCGCGGAACCGGGAGTTTTCGAAGTTTTCTGGCTTGGACACTCCAGCTTGATTTTCGAGCTCGCTTCAGTGCGATTCATGACCGATCCGGTGTTCGGAAACGCTGCGCCGCTTCCCGGAATCGTCAGGCGCTACTGCGAACCGCCGCTTCCGCGCACGGAACTGCCGGAACTGGATTTCATTCTCATCTCCCACGATCACTACGACCATCTGGAATACGCCACGATCCGTGCATTGCGGAATGCCGGGATTCATTTCATCACGCCGCTCGGGGTCGGAGCGCGCCTTCGGGGATGGGGAATTGCACCGGAACGGATTCACGAGCTCAACTGGGGAGAGTCCACGCAGTTCGCCGGGCTGAAAGTCACAGCATTGTGCGCGCGCCATTTTTCAGGGCGGAGCACAAGCGACCGCAACCGGACCTTATGGGCCGCCTTTCTGATCGAGGGCGGGGGAAAGCGCATCTTCTTCGGCGCGGACGGCGGTTACGGAGCGCATTTCCGGGAGATCGGCGATCAGCACGGTCCGATCGACCTGGTCTGTCTTGAAATCGACGCGTGGAACGAACGCTGGCCGAACAACCACCTCTTTCCGGACGAGGTGATCCGCGCTTTCCTCGATTTGAAGGGAAGAACATTGCTGCCGATCCACTGGGGCGTGTTCGATCTCGCGATGCATCCGTGGGATGAATCCATCCGTAAAGTGATGGAACATGCGCAAAAAGCCGGGATCCGGATCATGACTCCGAAGATGGGGGAGAAGACGCTTCCGGAATCCTCCGGGACCGGAATATGGTGGAAACGGAAAAAATGAACGGTCCCGATGCGGTGCACGCGGGGAACCGGGGATTCCGTCTGCTGAAGGAAGGTTGCGCCTGTGCCGGATGGCGCAGGGCAGGGGCGTTGACTTTGCGGGCGGAGTGTACAGTTTTCCCGGACAGGTGATTCGGGAAAGAAAGGATTTCTCATGAGACATACGGATGCGGAACAGCGGCAGTTCCGGAAAATGACGCAGGAACCGGTGCCGCGCCTGATCGTCACGCTGGCCATTCCGACGATATTCACCATGCTGATTACCGCCGTTTACAATATGGCGGACACATTTTTCGTCGCAAGGCTCGGCACCAGCGCGGCGGGAGCGGTCGGAATTGTATTTGCGATCATGGCGGTCATTCAGTCTCTGGGTTTCATGATCGGGATGGGTTCCGGCAGTCTGGTTTCCCGCGCGCTCGGAGAGCGGAGAAGAGAGGCTGCGGACGAATTTGCTTCCACCGCGTTTGCCATGGCCGTCGGAGCGGGAATGCTTCTTGCCGCGACCGGACTGATCTTCACGGAAGAGCTCATGATTCTCCTCGGTGCCACGCCGACGATTCTTCCGTATGCGATGGATTATGCGCACTGCATCTTTTTCGGAACTCCGTTCATGTGCTGCTCCTTTGTCATGAACAATCTGCTCCGCGCCGAAGGCAAGCCCGTCTTTGCCACCATTGCGATCGGTTCCGGAGGTCTCTTGAACATCGCGCTCGACCCTCTTTTCATTTTCGGATTCGGGCTCGGCATTTCCGGCGCGGCGATTGCAACTCTGATCAGCCAGTGCGTCGGTTTTGCGATCCTGCTTTACTTTTTCCTTTCCGGACGCAGCATTGCGAAGCTCTCCTTCCGTCGCGTCGCATCGCATCTGGAAGTGTATCTGCGGATTCTGAGCATCGGATTCCCCTCCTTCTGCCGCCAGGGGCTGGCAAGCGCCTCGACCGTCGCGCTGAACATTGCCGCGGCGAACTACGGAGACGCGGCGGTTGCGGCGATGTCGATCGTGGGAAGGATCTTCTTCCTCGTGCTCTCCGTCCTGATCGGATTCGGACACGGATTCCAGCCCGTCGTCGGCTACAACTACGGAGCGAAGCATTATGACCGTGTCCGCGAGGCCTTCTTTTTCTGCATCAAGGCGGGCACGGCGTTTCTTGCCTGCATGGGGGCGCTCGGATTCCTTTTCGCTCCGGAGATCATGGGATTCTTCCGGAAGGAGGATGCGATGGTTCTTGCCATCGGAACAGTCGCTCTCCGCGCCCAGTGCGTCGCCCTGCCGTTCCAGCCGATGAGCGTATTGTCCAACATGCTCTTCCAGTCCGCGGGCAAACCGCTGCAGGCCACATTCATCGCTGCGACACGCCAGGGAATCTACTTCATTCCGCTGATCCTGATCCTGCCATGCTTTTTCGGACTTCAGGGGGTGGAATTCACACAGTGCATTTCGGATGCGCTTTCGTTTTTGAGCTGCATTCCCCTCCTGATTCCGTTTTTCCGGACGCTCCAGGAACGTTCCGGGGAGTCCGCCTGACGGAAGCTCCCCGCTATTTGAGAAATTCCTTGACGCCCGTGGCGATCATCTGCATGGCGGTTGCCGCGATAATCAGTCCCGTCAGACGGATCAGCGGGCCGAGCAGATGCGTTTTTTCCAGAATGCTGTTGATCGCGGGCGAAAAAATCATGAAGATGAAATTCGTGAAGATTGCCAGTGTCAGCGCGCAGGTCGTGGCGAGAATGCCGAATTCCGCCGTGCTGGAAATCGCGGCGGCGATGGTTCCCGGTCCCGCAATCAGGGGCGCGGCGAGCGGAACCAGCGAAAGATCCGTGAAGCTTTCCTTCATCGACTGATGGCGCTTCTGCATGAACCGGCCTTCCCGGATTGCGGTCCAGCCGATCAGAAACACGACAAGCCCTCCGGTGATCCGGAGCGAATAAAGCTCCACGCGGAAAATCTTGCTGAGCACCATTTCCCCCGCCGCGGCAAGAAAAATCAGGATCAGCAGCGCGGCGGCGGAGGATTTCCAGGAAAGCTCGAAAATCTGCTTCCGGGAAAGATGCGGATCGTAAGTGGAAAGAAACATGACTTTGCTTGCGGGATTCAAGAGCGCCAGCAGATAAAGCGCGTTTTCCAGAATTTGACTGAATTCCATATTTTTCTCCTTCGCCGGTGCATTTTTTATCGGAAATAGCGGTAATAGGGATCCCGCAGCTGTTCCGCATGAATGCGCGCCAGTTCGTTTCGGTCCGTAAAACGACACGGAATCCGGAGCGTACGGCGCAAAGTGTGCGAAGATTCGATCATTCGGACGAGGATGTCCACTCGCTGTTCCGAAAGTTCGCGGAAGGGGCGGTACACTGCGCCGAGAAGCCGTTCATACCGGAAATGTTCGAAGGGAAGCGTGTAGGCGCAGACGCATGCCGGGCGGTATGAGGGAACGGAAAGTGCGGCCGATTCGAGAAAATTCCGGATCACCATGCTTTCCAGCGCAAAGACGCCCGGAATCTTTTTCCCGGCGATTTCCGCATACACATGTTCCAGCGAATGGTCGCCGTCTCCGTGCGTGAAGCACTCCAGCTCAATCCCGTTCTCTTCCGCCAGTGCGCGGCGGTGATCCGCCTCTCCGTTGAAGAGACTGCAGATCATTGCGACATGCCGGATTCCCGCGCGGCGGAATGCGGCGAAGACCTCCGGAAGCGCCGTGTCGTAGTCATACCAGACGGAAGAGAAGGATGTCTGCGCGTTATCCTGCAGGAGAATCGGACAAGCGCCTTTTCCGAAACGGAGAGCAAGCGGGGATTCCGGATCCAGCGAAAGCGTGTCGATCACGCCGTCCGCCTGACGGTTCAGCATGTCCTCCAGAGCCTCGCGCTCCTCTTCCGGATCATAGTTCGTAAGGGCGATGATGAGGCGGTATCCGCGTCGTTTCGCCGCTTCGGTAAGAGCGTGCGCGACACACCCTTCCATCCGGTTGTGAAACGCGCCGAGAAGCAGTCCGATGGTCCTGGTTCTGCCGGTTCGGAGCGCCCGGGCGGCCGGACTGGGACGGTAGCCGAGGCGTTCCGCCGCACTCCGGACACGTTCCCTCATTTCCGGGCTGACATGGCGGATGTCCCTGCCGCTCAGCACCCGGGACACCGCGACGAAGCTGCATCCCGCGCTCTCTGCAACGTCCCGGATTGTGATTCTCTTATCCATAATATAAAATAAGCGATCTCAATGTTTTTGTCTTAATGGAAAACGTTTTCCATTCACTTGAAGAGTAAAATACTCCGGAAATTCGGGAAAGCAAGTGTTCCGAAGAGGAAAATACCGGCTATTCCCGGATTTCCGACCGGAATTTCCGGAAATCGGAAACATTTTCAGGAAGGGATTCGGGGGGGCGCTCTTGCCATTTCCCGAAAAAGGTGCTACATTCCGTGTATCACAGAAGAAGAGGAGGAAATCAAAATGCTGAACGTTTACGCATGGAATCTCTGTCCGCATTGCCACCGGACGGTTGAATTTCTGAAAAAGTGCGGAGTGCCGTTCCGCTATCTGGAAATCGAGGAACAGCCCGCGGACGTGATCCGCAAAGTAATCGACGTCAACGGCGGAGAAGACTGGGTTGTTCCGACACTGGAATATAACGGTCTGTGGAGGCCGGGACAGGTTTTTGACGAAAAGAAACTCGAGCATGACCTCCGGGCATGGGGTCTTCTGAGATAACTTTCCCGAAGAGCGGGGCAGGGGGGGAAGAAGAGAAGAAAGAGGAGAAAACTCAAACTCTGCCGGACCCTGAAAATGTTTCGCCTACAGGTATATGTAAGGCTTGTTTAAGTGTCATATAGTGTTGTTATATGACATTTTATATCATTTAGTATCTTTTGGTTAAATCCTTTCAATATAAAAAGAATCGGATCTGCGATCTCCGAATTGGAATCGGCCCGGAAAGCGGCGGGGGAGGGAGGGTTCCGGAAATGCGGGAATTATTCCGCAGAGCGGTTTCTTCGATGGCTTCCAGAATCCTGGAAAGCACTTCCTTCCACTCCGGGATGAGCTGCGCTTCGCATTCGAAATCCCAGAGATCCCATACCGGAGCCTCTTTTTCCGCCGAGCGCAAGAAAACCGAACCCGTCGATTCTGTATCAGTCCAGAAAAGGGAGCGGAAGAGAGCGGGCGGCCGAAATACAGGGCAGGGGGATAAGCCGGCGGAACGGAGAGCGTAAAGAGAAAACCGTTCTTCCGGGGGATGTCAATCGTGACAGGCCGTTTCATGGAGAGAAACGGAAGAAAGAGCTGCTTCCGGTGCAGTCGAAAAGAAAGAACATCCTTCCGGAATCGCCGACTTTCCATGTCCCTTTGATTCCGGCCTGTTCAAACGCGTTCCAGAGATTTAGCCTGAAATTCCCCGTCGGGCAGGGGGAGAATCCGTTTCCCATGCATCCCCTGCTCCCGATTTCAAATTCAGTTTCCATCCGTCATGCGGAAACATCATCATTAAATCCCGATTTTACCGGGAAGTGTCACTAAATGTCGCGTTGTTCCTCTCCTTCCATGCTGTCGGATTTTCAGGAATCCCTTTTTCCGAGTTGTAAAAATGCTTCGTGCAGGACTCTCCGTCCTGCTTCGCTCCAGCTGAACTAGCTGGTCGCCGCAGGCGAAATAATTCCCAATATTTCCGTGAGTACAGCACCGAAGGAGTTCATTTTGTTCTGAAGAGATCAAAATTGATTTTAAGGCGCCGTGGAGCGTCAAAGAGTCCTGATCCATATTCGGATCCATCCGGAAGGTTTCATGGCTTTTCAGGGGGATTTATAACGTCGCATAATATATATTATGTTAAGTCACAGGGATAGGGAAAAGTCATCTTATAAACGTATAACATAATTATAATAAATGAATTATGAATATTTAAAAAAGAAATGTCAACAACTTGTCAAGAAAAATTCAGGTTTTCAACCATGGAAACTGTGAGGAGATCGCCCATGCCGTTTTCAAAGGGTAAATCCTGGGCCGGCGGAAAGCGGGAAAGAATGTATTGTGAAAGATGCAGGAGGGAGATCACGGAATGTGAAATTTTGACTGTGATAAAAAATACGGCAGATTCCGACATCCGGCGACACGTAAGAAGAAAAGGGATGCGGAGGCATTCATGGCAGAGGCGAGGGGGTCTCCCGGCAATCCGGTGGTCCGCAATTCCGGTGCAAAGCGGAAGGATATATCCCCCCTTCCCTCGAAAACGGAAAATCCTGCAGGCACATCGCGTGCTGCAGGATTCTCACAATGGCTGGTGCCCGGAGCGGGACTCGAACCCGCACACCCATGGGATAACAGATTTTAAGTCTGTTGCGTCTGCCATTTCGCCATCCGGGCAATTTTTTTCATGAATTTACATGACGGAGGGTTTCGCATCAACAATCTGAAGTTGACGGCGCTTTTCCCCGTAATATTCATTGATATGGGGTATGGCAATCACATCCCATGTTGTCCGCGCATCAATTACCATGTTGAACGCGATGAAATCCGAGGTGTCTCCGTTGATGTCTCTTACAATGCCTTTCGTATGTCCGGCCTTGATCGGGAATGTTCTCACAATTTCCAGATGGTTGATCCTGTAGGTCGGCTGCGGATTGCCGTGGCCGAAAGGACCAAGGCGCGGATAGAGGGCAAAGAACTCATCCTGAAGCTCCGCGAGTTCAACCGTGCCGTCATAGGAAATGCTGTCGACAATATCGTTCGGAGAAATCTCATTGCGGACATGCTGCTCGAATTCCTGCTGGAATTCCCGGATTTTGGAACGGTGCAGCCCGAGACCGACCGCCATGGGATGTCCTCCGTAGCGGGTCAGGAGATGCGAACATTTCGCAAGAATTTTGATCAGATTCACGCCGGGGATGCTCCGCCCGGAACCGTGCGCTTCGTCTCCCTGGATCGTAAGGACAATCGCCGGACGGTTGTAATCCCGTGCGAAACGGGAGGCTACAATGCCGATCACGCCCTGATGCCACCCCTCCCCTGCCGCTGTAATGGTAATGGATTTGTCAAAGAAGGGGTCGGATTCCACCTGACGTTTTGCTTCGGAAAAGATTTCCTGCTCTTTCGCCTGACGGCGCTGGTTGAACGATTCCAGCATATCCGCAAATTTATAGGCATCCACAATGTTGGAGGCGTTCAGAAGCTGAAGTGCGGAAATCGCATTTCCCAGCCGGCCGGCCGCATTGATGCGGGGGGCGAGCTTGAAGGTGATGTCGGACGGGCTGATGGATGCGTCGACATGCGCCACTTCGATCAGCGCCCGGATCCCCGGACGCAGCTGCTTGCGGAGCGTTTCCATGCCGTATTTGACCAGAATTCTGTTTTCCCCGAGCAGGGGAACGATGTCCGCAACGGTTCCGAGCGCGACAAAATCCAGCACGTCCTGCATTTCCGTGGCATATCCGCCGAGATTGTTGTCCCGTCCGTATTTCACGAACGCATGCGCGAGCTTGAATGCCACCCCCACCCCGGAAAGCTGGTGCATGTCCGCCAGCTCCCTGTGGACTTTCGGATTGATAACCGCCAGCGCCGGCGACGCCCCCTCCCCCGGTTCATGATGGTCGGTGATGATGACGTCGATGCCTTTGGCCGCCGCCTCCGCAACTGCGGGACAGCTGTTGATTCCGCAGTCGACCGTGACCAGCACCTTGCATGGGGTTGGCGCGGTTTCCAGCGCCTTTGCCAGAGATTCCGGGGTAAAACCGTATCCGTCATCGAAGCGGTGAGGGAGAAAGGAGCTTACGACAGCCCCGTTTTTCTCCAGTACCCAGGAGAGCAGAGACGTGGCGGTGATTCCGTCCGTGTCATAGTCTCCGTGAATCAGAATGCGTTCACGGTTGCGTATTGCCTGCCAGAGGCGCTTGACGGCGACATCCATACCGGGAAACCGGTAGGGATCGGTCAAATCCGCAAAAGTGTTGTTGAAGTAATGATCCGCTTCTTCAATACTGATCCCGCGGGCCGCCAGATACATGGCCACAGCGCGCGGAAGATTTTTGCGTCTTATCAGATCCTGTATAATGTTTTCTTTGCCGTCACAAGCCGATATCCATAGTTTCGTTCCCATTCTGCCTTTCTCATGTTAATCATTACAGGGGACAATATAATATGCTTTCCCGAAACATCAAACAAAAACACGGAGCAATTTTCATTTTTTTTTGAAACTTTGCTTGAATAATGAGAGAAGGCCGTTAAATTATGCCACTGTGTCCGGAAACGGCACAAGGAAAATGCCGACGTGGCGGAACGGCAGACGCGCTGCGTTCAGGTCGCAGTCTCTTCACGGGGGTGTAGGTTCAAATCCTATCGTCGGCACCATTTT
>CALXRI010000027.1 GCA_944390795.1 uncultured Victivallales bacterium | reverse complement strand
GCGCGAAATCTCCTCCGGCGGCGGTTCCATACGCTAAAGGACGAGAAGCGAAGCTTCGAGAGCCGCCGGCACAGTGTGCAACTTTGATTCGTGCAGGACTTTCAGTCCTGCCGCGCTCCAGCTGCGTAAGTTGGTCGCGCAAAGCGCGAAATCTCCTCCGGCGGCGGTTCCATACGCTAAAGGACGAGAAGCGAAGCTTCGAGAGCCGCCGGCACAGTGTACAACATCGGGGATATAATCGAAGCTCTCGTGGTTCATTACTATTAAAGAGACGGAAGAATGCGCCCACATTCTTCCGTCTCAATGAATACGCCCGGAGCTCTCGAACTTTTCTAACGAAAAGTTCTCGTCAATGAGCAGTCTGAACCGCTCCGGGCGGGAATTTCGTGCTCCGCACGACCAGCGTTTCGACGCTGGATCACGACAAGGGTCAACGACCCTTGACCCCGAGAAGAATGCTCGCGCATTCTTCCGTTCAAGGGAGAATATTAACTTTATTAATTTTATTTTAAATTTTATTAATTATAATCTTGATTTTATTAAAGAATCATTTATAATTAAGGAAGGATACCGGAAGCGGAGAAAGCTGTATGGCAAAAGATCATTTTTCGAAGACCTGTCAGAACTGCGGCGGCGAACTGCACATTACTCGTATGGAATGCGGCGCCTGCGGACTCGCCGTCGAAGGAAATCTCAAACTCCCGCGCCTGGCACGCCTGAGCGCCGAGGACCGCGAATTCATCGAACTTTTTCTCCTTTCCGCCGGTTCCCTGAAGGAGGTCGGGAAAATTCTCGAACTCTCCTATCCGACCGTCCGGAACCGTCTGGACCGGGTGATCGCGCATCTCAGAGACCTCGACCTCGACCGCCGGACGGAACGTCTGAAGATCATCCATGAGCTGGAAGGCGGCGGAATAACCGCCGAAGAGGCCGCGCGCCGTCTTGCGGAAATCTCCTGAATCCTTCAACCCATAAGGCGGAAAAAATGGAAAAGCTGGAATTCCTTCTCACCCTGTCAACATTCATCACCCATCAGTTTCCCGTGATTGCGCTTCTCCTCCTGAGCGCGGTCACGCTGATTCTGGCATTCCGGGAACGCCATCAGTACAATATGACGCTGAAAATCTCCCGCGAAGAGGCGGAAATCCGGCGTCTCGCGGCAAACGGCACACTGAATGACACGGAAACGGAACGCCTTCTGGCAAACTGCAATGCCCTGCCGGAAACGGAACAGAAGTATCCGGAACCCGATTTCGCCCTGAAACTGGTCTCCGCGTTCGCCAGAATCCATGCCCTGCTGAAACTCCTGTTTTTTGCCTCGGCTCTTGTCTGGATCCTCGGACTCCGCTTTCTCGCAGGAAGAACTCCGGAACTCACCTCCTCGCTCCATGGGCCGGACTCCTCCTTCGGATGGACCGTCACTGCGCTTATCTGGGGATTGACCATCGTTTTTTCCATATGGGAATTCCGTGCGGCAAAACAGCTCTGTTGCGGTGGAATCGCGGCGCGCAATTTCCTGATCTTCGTCTGGCTTTTCGATTTACTGTTTCCACTGCGCATTGAAGCGCATGCGCTTCTGTTTCAAGTGCTCATGGCGGGCTGCGGAATTTACACGCTGTATGTTCTGGCATTCCGTAAAGATGCCGCGCGCCGGATCTCCCTCCAGCATCCGGAATTCACGGGAAGAAAAAAAATTGTGATGCTTTCGCTCCTTGTAACAGTGACTGCATGCGGCTGGGCGGGAGCAAAGTTTACCCAGTCCTGTTTTTCCGCCGCGGCACATGGCACTGTGGCGGAAGTCTCGTCAAGTTCCGCGGGGCCGGTATGCGCCGCACTGGAAGAAATTCTGCTGATTCAGGGAACACCGGAAGAGGAAACGCTTTTCATGGCGGATTGTCTGGCGGAAAAAATCCGGAAGGAACTGGATATCCCCTGCCATGTGCAGAAATTTGATGCACAGACTTCCATACTGGACTTGAACAGACAGCTTCCGCTTGTGATTCTCCGGACAGACCCGCTTCCGAATCCGGTTCTGAAACTGGACATGCCCGGGATCGGACAGAACATTCCCCTGAACATTTCATCTCCGGCCGGTTTTATTTTCAAGTATTGGCGAAAGCATCTGTCATTTGATCTTCACTCCCTCAGACGCGAATCCTATTCATCTGTCGTCAACGGTTTGCTCTTTTCCTCTGTAAACCGTTCCTTCACAGGCAAAGTCCTGTGCGGCTTTTCCGGAACCGGCGTCCGACCCGCTGTGAAAAAGGCGGCGGAACATCTCGGGAAGATGCTGACAGACACTCTGAAATCCTCCTCCGGACTGACAATGCGGATTCCGCCCTATCCGGCAGATCCGGAGCCATTTCCTCTGCCGGAACTTTCCGGTCTTGCCGGTCTGCGGCTGATGAACCGCTGCCATGCATTGGAATATCAGACGTTCGACGTTTACCGTTTCAGAATATCCACGCCGGAACAGGACCTCGCCTGTATCCGGAAACAGCTGGCGGATTCCATGGAGGAAAGAAAAGCCGCATGGGGCGTTTCCTTTTTACAAACCCGGGGGCACCGGGGACTTCAGACATGCATGATTGACGTTCTCCTGTCCGGGGGAAATGAAGCATCAGGAATCAATGCGGCCTCCCGTTACGGGCTTCTCGTCTGCCGACAGGTTTCCATGTCGCACAACAGACAAATCTATTCCGCCCGGACGCTGGAGGAGTTCCGCAGAAAGGATCCCGTTTCCTTTGCTCTCGCCGACGGAATCCGGATCCTGAAGACGCCGGAGGCGCGCCTGCATCTGCTGGAGGAGCTTTCGGACCGGCCGGACTTCGGACCGGATCACAAACTCTGCATTCTGGATCGACTGCGGGATCACGAATTCCAATCCCCCGGATTCCAGGCTCTTCTGGATCGCTGGTTCCGGATGTGTGCCGATCAGACGATCGCACGGAAAGAGAGTTCCCATTTCCTCCGGAGGGTCAATACGCTTGTCACATACAGCGGGAAAGAGGGAAAAACGGATCTGCGAAAGGAACTCATTGAGCGTCTCGGGGAAATGTATCTCCGGATCGTCATTCCGGAACAGCCGGGGCGGATTGTCCGGACGTTCCCGAAAGAAAAAATGAAATCGCCGACAGTGATTGAGTTCGTTTTTGATTCTCCGGATTACAGGCCGTTATGGTACGGATTCGGCTTTTTCCGCAATGCGTCGGGAATGGAGATTTTCGGCAGCGGAAACAGGACTGCCACTCTGACGGACGCAGACGGGAAAGTGCATTACTTCTTTCATGAGACCTGGAATGCATGGAAGCACGGGAGTGAAAAACCTTTTTCTCTCCGCGAAGGATGGAGCCAAAGCGGATCTTCCGAACACCCCTTTGAAATTCCCCGGAGCATGAGTTCCGACGGAATCCCTTTTGAAATCCGCATTCTGCCGGACATGCATAACCGCACTCTGACATTGGGGGTTCTGCATGACATGCGGAAAGCACCACGCGGATCAGGAAAGTAAAATATGCACGGGAAAACGTGCGCTTAAATTCAAAACAAGAAACGGACAGATTTTCCGGAAAACTCCGAAACATTACGGAGCGCCTCCGGCGGGATCGGAAAGAACGGAAGAAACAATGAATGCCAGAAAAACCAATGTGATGCGTCTGCTGGACAATGCGGGGATCAAGTATCAGATGTTCGAATATCCGGTGGATGACGGGCTGATCGACGCCGTCTCCATTGCGCGCAAAATCGGACGGGACGCCGAAGAGGTCTTCAAAACGCTCGTGACGGTCTCCTCATCCGGCGAACATTTCGTGTTTGTCGTTCCCGCCAACGGGGAACTGGATTTGAAGAAAGCCGCAAAAGCCTCCGGTCAGAAAAGCATCGAGATGCTGCCCTCCAGACAGCTGCTTCCGCTGACCGGCTATGTCCACGGCGGCTGTTCCCCGGTCGGCATGAAGAAACCCTTCCGGACATGGATCGACGAAACGGCCATCCTGTATGACACCATCTGCGTGAGCGGCGGAAAAATCGGCACCAATCTTGCGGTGAATCCGGAAACGCTTGCGGCGTTTCTTCCTGCGGAGTTCGCCGATCTGGCGAAAGAATGATTCCGACCGCCATGCGCGGCGGCCGGGCGGATTACCAGGCCTCGGTCGTGTATTCCACAATCAGATTGGCCATATTGTAACAGGCCTGTGTCAAGCCGTTCTCCCTTCCGATGGCGGGGTCGGCGGTAAACTGATACGTGGCCGATCCGGAAACCTTGCGCATCGGCACCAGCGGCACGGCGGAACCGGGAATCGTCACGGTAAATTCCGCGTCGACCGTAATGCGGAATTCCGACGGACGGAACGTCATGTCGTCGTCAGTGCTTCTCCAGACGACGCCGGCATTTTTAACACTCAGGATGCGGCACATGACAATGCAGTCCGCTTTTTCCGGAGAAGTGATTTTCAGCGTATTGTCAAATTGAAAGCGTTCCGCGATCTGTTTGCGCATGATCGCCGACGCCAGAACCTCGCGTGTTTCATTCCGGACCTCGGCGATTGCCACCGTCTTGATCTGCGGATGCATCATCGATCCCATGTGATAACCGCAGGAGGTCAGAAACAGCATCAACAGCATCAACCCCGCAGCGGGCAGAACACCTTTTTTCCATTTTTCAGTCATTGTCATCAGCATCCGTTCCGTTGATTCAGTTGCTTTCCGGTTCGCGGACAACGCTCTTCTTCAGGTCGCGCACAGGCAGAAGCCAGCGGTTGCCGCTGTTTTCCGGCACGACCATGATCGGAGCGGCATCCTCGGGCGTCGGCCCGCGTTTATAATCCACCTTGTAAGGCGTGAAACGCCTGTCGCGGTTCGGCGGAATCTCGTATTCCCTGTCGATTTCCGCAAGAAGGTCTTCGGATCTGTTCGCCTGTTCCGTATTGGAATAATTCTTCACCACATCGGCGAGATAGCGTTCGGCAATGTCATTCTGCCCGGTGCGGTGATAATAGGCGCCGACGGCATGAATGCGCTTCGCCATCAGGTTCAGGACTTTTTCACGGGCTTTTTTCACCCAGGGAACCTCGGGGGAATCCGGATAGGTCTTGAGGTAATTGTCAAAGGCCTCGATCGCCTGTCTGCTGTAGGAGTTGTCACCGTCGCCGCGTTCGGCCATCTGGAGCAGAAGACTGCTCAGTTCCAGCGAGGCGTACTGCGCGGCCTCGCTGCCGGGAAACAGTTTCGCGGTCTCGTTCAGATGGCGGATCGCGTCATCGGGCTTCTGCTCGTCGATATACAACCGCGCAAGACGGAGGCGCGATTCTCCCGCCTGCGCCGAACAGGGGGCGTTTTTCAGCGCCGCCTCGTAGATCTCCATGGTGCGGTCCTCCTTCTTGATGAAGGGAAGCCAGGAGACGGCTACATCGCGGTGTCCCTTGAAAAATTCATCGGCAATCTTGTATTCGCGGTCGACGACCATGGCGAAATCGATTCCGCCGAGATGTTCTTTGATGAGTTTTTCCAGACAGTCGAATTCATCGCCGTAAAGCTTCGCCTTGCGGTAGGCGCGGGCGGCGGCGATCAGGGCGTTGCCCTTCAGAATGGAATCGTCCGCCATCAGACGCGCATCCATGTATTTTCCGGCGGCGCGGCGGAACTTCTCCTGTTTTTCGAGGGTGCGGCCTTCGGTGAACAGCGCATTCGCCTCCGCGTCGTCCGCCGGACAGGGAAGGCAGAGAAGCATACAGGCGGCAAGCGCGCACAAAAGTCCTGAGAACCGAACTGTCATAGATTTTTCTTTTCCTGTTTAAGTCATCCCGAACACAGCAATGCGATACATTAGCACATTTCAAGGAAATGGCAAATCCCGAAGCGCGTCTTCCTTCCGAATTATTCCGTTTTCCTGCGGCATGCCTCGGTGACACGCTGGATCACGGCATAAAAAACAGGAATCAGAAGCGTGCCGGCAAGAACGGAAAGGAGCATTCCGCCGAATACCGCGGTGCCCAGCGAGCGGCGGCTGACCGCCCCTGCCCCAATCGCCACCACCAGCGGGAAAGTGCCGAGGATGAAGGAGACCGCCGTCATCAGAACCGCGCGGAAACGCAGGCGTGCGGCATATTCCGCCGCCTCCGGAATCCCCATGCCTTTCTCGTGCTGCTCCTTGGCGAACTCCACGATCAGGATTGCCGTCTTGCAGGCGATGCCGAAAAGAAGCACAAAACCGACCTGCGTGTAGATGTTGTTCTCAATTCCGAGAAAATAAAGCGACAGCACCGCGCCGAGAAACGCCACCGGCACCGACAGCAGAACCGAAAAGGGAATCATCCAGCTCTCGTACTGCGCCACGAGGAAGAGGTAGATGAACAGCAGCGCAAGGGCGAAAACGATCACGATCCGGTTGCCCGCAAGCTTCTCCTGATAGGACATGTCCGTCCACTCGAACGAGAGCGACGGATCGACCGTCTTCACGATTCTCTCCATTTCATTCATCGCCTGCCCGGAACTGTAACCGGGCGCGGCAGAGCCGTTGATCAAAACCGACTGGAACATGTTGTAGCGCGTCAGATACTGCGGGACGAAATTGTAACGGATGTCGACCAGCGTGCCGAGCGGCACCATTTCCCCCCTGTCATTGCGGACATAGACTTTGGAAAGATCGCGGACGTCGTCGCGGAAGAGCTTGTCGCCCTGGAGTTTGACCTTGTAGGACTTTCCGTATTTGTTGAAGTCGTTCACGTAAGCGGAACCGAAGACTGCCTGGAGCGCGGTGTTGATGCTGTCCGGCGTCACGCCGAGACGGATCGCCTTTTCGCGGTCGATGTCGAGATAAACCTGCGGGAACGAGGCGCGGAAGGTCGAATAGACGTTCGAAAAAACCGGGGAATTGCCGGCCTCCACCAGAATCCTGTTCAGAATCTTCTGGAACGCCTGCGGTTTCAAGTTCCCCGAAGTGTCCTGAAGCATCAGCGAAAAGCCGCCTGTCGTGCCGAGCCCGGGAATTGCGGGCACACCGAACGGAATGACCGAAGCGTCGGGAATCTGCCGGGCCTTCGCATAAAACTTCGCCAGAACCGCATCCTGCCCCTGACCGGACTCTTCGCGCTCGGACCAGTCTTTCAGGATCACGATGCCGAACGCGCAGTTGGAAGCATTGATCCCGTTCAGGATGTTGAACCCGGAAGCGAAGATGAAATCCTGCACTTCAGGGATGCCGCGCAGCAGCGCCGCGACCTTTTCCGTCACTTTCGACGTGCGCGCAAGCGACGCGCCGTCCGGCAGCTGGACGCTCACGAAAAACGCGCCCTGATCCTCGTTCGGGACAAAACCGGTCGGAAGGATCGTGTAGAGCTTGAGCGCACCCGCCCCCATCGCGGCATACAGCAGAATCACGAGGACGGATTTCCGGAGAAGCGATTTCACAACCGCGGAATAGCCGCGCGCGAGTTTTTCAAATCCCGCGTCAAACCAGCGGAAAAAGAAGAACTTTCTCCGGTTCGGATCCACGGGCTTGAGAAGCAGCGCGCAAAGCGCCGGACTGAGCGTAAGGGCATTAATCATGGAAAGAAAAACCGCCACGGAAATCGTAATGCCGAACTGGCGGTACATCTCTCCCGTGATGCCCGGCAGAAAACAGACGGGAACGAACATCGCAAGCAGCACCGATGTCGTCGCAACGATCGGAGCGGTCACCTGGCGCATGGACTTGAGCGCGGCCTCCTTCGGCGGAAGATGCTCCTCCTCCATCAGACGGCTGACGTTTTCAATGACGACGATGGCATCGTCCACCACGATGCCGATTGCGAGAATCAGCCCGAACAGCGTCGTCATGTTGATGCTGTATCCGGCCGCCAGCATGACCGCGAACGTGCCGATCAGCGAGACGGGAATGGCAATCGTCGGCACCAGGGTCGAACGCCAGTCCTGAAGGAAGAGAAATGTGACGAGAACAACCAGAAGCACCGCCTCGAACAGCGTGTCCTTCACCTCGTTGATGGACGATGTGATGAACCGGGTCGTGTCATACTGGACGCCGTATTCGAGATCCTCGGGAAAAACGGTTCCCTTGAGCCGTTTCAGGCGGTTCTGAATCTCTTTTGCGATTTCCAGGCCGTTGGCCTCGTTCAGCTGGTAGACGGCCAGCATCGCGGCGGGCTTCCCGTTCAGGGTTGTCACGCCGCTGTAGGTCTCCGCACCCATTTCGACGCGCGCGACATCGCGGAGCCGGAGCTGCGAACCGTCCGGGTTGGAGCGGATCACAATGGCGCCGAACTCTTCGGGATTCGCCAGACGCCCCTGCGCGGCTATGGAAAGGCGCTCCGTCTGCGCATGATCGGAAGGAGCGTCGCCGAGCGCGCCCGCCGAGACCTGCACGTTCTGCACCGTGATTGCATTTTCAACATCCTCCACCGTGACCTTCAGCGAGGCCATGCGCATCGTGTCCAGCCAGATGCGCATGGCGTAGGTCATCTCGCCGAACGCCGTCACGTCGCCGACGCCCGGAATCCGCGCGATTTCGTCCTTGATCGAAATCGACATGAAATTGCTCAGCGCCAGTTCGTCATAGGTCCCCTTCGGCGAATAGAGCGTGATGACGGCGAGAATGTTGCTGGATGCCTCCTTGGTGATCACCCCCTGGCGCTGCACCTCCTGCGGAAGCTGCGCGGACGCCCAGTTGACGCGGTTCTGCGTGTTGACCGTATTCGTGTCGCCGTCGGTGCCGATGTCGAACGTCACCTTGATCGAGGCGGAACCATCGTCCGTCGCCGTCGAGGACATGTAGATCATTTTCTTGACGCCGTTGATCTGCGATTCGATCGGCTGGATCACGGTGTCGAGCACCGTCTGCGCATCGGCGCCGGGGTAATGCGCGGAAACCGTGATGACCGACGGCGTGATGTCCGGGTAGAGCGTGACAGGAAGCGTAAAGACGGCGATCAGCCCGCTGAGCAGAAAGAGGATCGCCAGAACAATGGCGAAGCGGGGCCGCCGGATGAAAAATTCACTGATCATAAGAAATGTTCCTTCTCATTGGGAAAGCGGAAGCTGACGCATTTTTCCGGAGATTCAAAGGCAGCCCCTTGCAGCGATCCGGCGGACGCGCGGAGGAGCACGAAACCCCGGTTTTTCCTCATTTTGAAGCTCCGGCGGACGGCGGCTGGTCCTTGTTCTCAATCGGCGTGACGACACTTCCCTGCTGCGCCTTCTGGAGCCCGGAGATCACGACTTTCTCGCCTTTTTTCAATCCCTCCTTCACCGCGTAGAACTCCCCGTTCTTTCCGCCGAGGGAGACTTTGCGGCGCTCCACCTTGTTTTCCCGGTTCACGACGAAGACAAAATCGCCGAGCTGTTCCCGCAGGATCGCCTCGCTCCGGAGCATGATCTGTTTCGAATAAGGTTCCACGCGGAGCTTCACACGGACATACATGCCGGGGAAAAGCTTGCGGTCGGGGTTCTTCACCCGTGCCTGGAGACGGAAGGTTCCCGTCCCTTCGCCGATCGCGTTGTCCCACGCGCTGATCGTGCCGTTGTGCTCGTATTTCACGCCGTCCTGAAAATAAATTTCCACTTCGGGCATTTTCGCCTTTTCACTCCGGCTCGCCGCGGGATACGCGCGGAGAAGACGCAGCATGTCCATTTCGCTGATGGAGAAATACACGTTGACGTCACCGTTTTTCACAATGGTGGCCAGAACGCCCGAGGAAGGGCCGACCATGTTGCCGCTGCTGTATTTCTTGAAGCTGATCCAGCCGTCGAACGGGGCAAGGACACGTGTATAGGAGAGATTGACCTTCGCCTGCTCCAGAACCGCCTCGGCGGCGAGAACATCGGCGTCCGCGTTCATCTTATTCATCTCGGCGATGTCGAAATTGCGTCTTGCCGTAGCGTCGCTCCGGATCAGTTTCTCCTGACGTTCGAATTCAAGACGTGCATTTTTCTGATCCGCCTTCGCCTTCTGAAGATCGGCGGAAGCCTTCTTCACGGCGGCATCATAAACGGAGGGATCGATCTGAAAGAGTTTCGTATCCTCCTTCACCAGCGTGCCTTCCTTGAAATTCACCTCGGTCAGGAATCCGGAAACATTGGCGACGAGATTCACGGTCTCGGACGCGGCAACACTTCCGACCTCTTCGCAGGAATCCGCAAAATTGAGTTCGGCGACTTCTTCGACAACAACCGACGGCGGAGGCGGCGTTTTCCTCTCCTCGTCCCGGCAGGCGGACACGAGCGCACTGAGAACGGCTCCGGCAAGAGCGGCAAAGGCAAAAGATGATTTCATGACAGGTTCTCTTTTCTCGCTGACTGATCCGTTTGAAACACGCGGTTCTTTCCGAAAACGGTAAAATACCACGGGGAAAAGACTTTTTCAATTAAATTCCTGCGCGGGCGAGATTGATTTTACGGTTTTTCTGTCTATCTTACCCTTTGAAACAATGCAATCTGCCAGAGAAAGGATTCACAAGCATGAAAGCTGTCAGCGGAACTGAAATGCGCAATCTCGACCGCCGCGCGGTCGAGGAGGGGGGAATTCCCGGAGAACGCCTGATGCGGATCGCGGGCGCGCTTGCCGCGTCGTCGGTCATGGAGTACATTGCACGGCTGATGAAATTCGACGTATTCCCGCGCAACATCATCGTTCTGGCCGGAAAAGGCAACAATGCCGGCGACGCGTTCGTCGTCGCGAAGCTGCTCGCGAATCTCGGCGAATACAACGTGTTTCTTCACTGCGCGGCGAAGGAGGAGGAACTGCAGGGCGACGCTCTCACGATGTTCCGCGAACTGCCGGACAAGATCAAGGGCAGAATCACCCGGGGGCTTCAGAAATCCGATCTGGAAATCCCGAACGTCCTGATTGTGGACGGTCTGCTCGGAACAGGCTGCCGCGGACCGCTGCGCGAACCCTTCGCTTCATGGATCCGGATCGTGAACGAATCCGGCCATCCGGTCGTTTCGCTCGATATTCCCTCCGGACTTGACGCCGACACCGGAGAAGTCGCCGCCGACGCAATCACCGCCGACCTCACGCTCACGATGGCGCTTCCGAAACAGGGCATGCTCTCGGAGGAGGGCATCCGCCGCTGCGGCCGGATCAAGGTGCTCGACATCGGCATCCCCGCGCGCTTTATGGACGAGGTGACGGAATTCACGGAATGCACGACGGCATCCGACATTGTGAAATATTTCCCGCGCGAACCCTTCGACATTCACAAGAATTCGCGCGGACACCTTCTCGTGATCGGCGGAAGCAGACTCTATTCCGGTGCGCCCGCGCTCGCCGGAGAGGCCGCGCTCCGCACCTCTGCGGGACTCGTCACAGTGGCGATCCCGGAAAGCGCGCATCTCTTTGCCGATCCGCCCAAGGCCATGATGATCCGGAAAATCCCGGATTCGTGCCTCGGATTCTTCTGCGAGGATTCGAAGCCCGGAATCGCGGAACTGATGGAAAAGGCGGACGCCGTCGTGATCGGCCCCGGCATGGGAACCGATCCGAACTCGCTCTCCGTGCTGGAACAGGCGCTCGTATCCGGGAAAAAAGTGCTTGTCGACGCCGATGCCCTGAATCTCCTGGCGCAGAATCCGTCCCTGGCGGAAAAGATCAGTGCGGACATCGTCTTCACGCCGCATCCGGGGGAAATGAGGCGTCTTGCCGCCGCATTCGGAATCGACGCGGCGCTCTCCCGGATTGAACAGGCGAAGACTCTGGCTTCGAAACTCTGTTCCACGGTGGTTCTGAAGGGAGCACATACGGTGGTCGCCGGCAGAGATGGGGAATATGCGGTCAACCTGAGCGGCTGCCCCGCGCTCGCCACAGCGGGAAGCGGCGACATTCTCTCCGGAATCATCGGCGCGCTGCTTGCCAACGGGCAGTATTCCGCTTTTGAATGCGCGCGGGCGGCGGTGTTTCTCCACGGCTTCACGGCGGAACTGGCTGTCCCGATCGGGTCGCGCGGACTCATCGCGGATGATCTGATCTGCTATATTCCGCAGGCGGTCCGGAAAGTGTCGGTGACAGCATGAACACGGATCCGGAGCTGAAAACGCGGACGACCGCCTTCCTGGTGCTTCTGGCCGCGCTGCTGGTCGTATTCGCCGGATTCCTCGGTTTTTTCCGGGATTATCCGGATCTTTTTTCCGGAGAGAACGAACAGGCCGCCGCAGAGGTCTCCCGCGACATTGTCGAGAAATGGCGCACCGCAGTGCTGGACGGAGACCGGAAAAACGCCTTCCTCTACGCTTCGCAGATCGTTCCGGATCGCGGGATCCATGCGCCGGATCCGGTTTATGCCGAGTTTTTCGAACTCTGCGGTCAGGACCCCTC
Organism: uncultured Victivallales bacterium; assembly: GCA_944390795.1. Classification (GTDB taxonomy): domain Bacteria; phylum Verrucomicrobiota; class Lentisphaeria; order Victivallales; family UBA1829; genus UBA11452. The sequence goes on along the minus strand of CALXRI010000027.1, from coordinate 26,839 downwards.
CGTTCTGAACTCGGCATGGACAGACGCGGACTTCCGGCGCTGGAACTCCTGGCTTGCGGAAGCGGCGCGGATTCCCGCGGAAACAGAAGATCTTGACGGAGCGCTTGCCGCATTGCAGAAGGCCGCACCGGACAGACTCTTCGACCGTGCGGCGCTTTCAGGGTTCGATGTTTTTGTGGTACGTGTCCTGAACGGCGACCCGCCGCGTGAACTGTATGAATTCCGCAAAGACGGCGTGATCTGCACCATGTCGCCGTCCGACCGCAAATTCGTCAAAGGCGCGGCGAAGGCGGCGCTGCCTGCCGGAGCGGAACTGATCCATCTCTATCCCGCGCCGCAGGCGGACTACCGGCTGCTCAACCGGAAACTCTACCGCCGGGTTGAACCCTATCTCGGACGCATGCCCCGCGCACCCGCGGAGGCTCTGGTGGAATGCAAGGAAAAATATCCCGACATCGGCGCGGCCGCATTCTGGCCGGACCCGATCCGCCCCCTTGCCAGGATCTCCGTGAAAAAATGAAAGACGGCTTTTCTCAGTAGTTCAAATGCCAGATCCGCGGTTCATACGGAGTCAGGGTGCCCCGGACCGCGCCGCCTCTTGTTTTCAGGGAAAAGCTGTTTTCCGCACCGGAAAGATTGACGGCAATCAAGGTCACGCGGTCACCGTCCCTTCTGGCCGCATAAGCAAGATCCGGCGTGGATTCCAGAACGAAATTCGGAAACGCCTCTCCACGGCGGAAAGCCGGATAGAAACTCCGGATTTCCGCGTTGATGCCGGAAATCAGGGACCAGAGACGGGTGCGGGATTCCGGCAGATGGCCGTGCCCCATATGAAAAATAACGCCAGCCATGTCATGCAGGACGGCAAGATAAACACCCGCGCGGAGTTCTTCCGCTGTCCGGCAGAAGGGATCCGGAATCGTTCCGCCGAGCCAGAAGACAACCGGTTTCCGTCCCGCCGCTTTTTTCGCCTCGCCCATGTCGCGGTCGAGGTTCGGAATCATGCTCGGGGAAAAGCTGGAACTCCAGTAGGAAGTTTCAAAGACATCGCAGTTCGAGGCGAATTCCCGCAGATGGTCGTGATGGTCGATGTGAATGGAAAACAGGCGGTCCGGCGCTTTTTTCTTGAGATACCGGTAGAGAGCCGCATAAAAGCCGGGCGCCTCCTTTTCCGTCAGGTTTCCTTTCCCGTCTTTTTCATAGACTTTCATCTGGGCTTCATAGGCAATCCGGGTGATGGTGCGGTCCGCGGGGACGCCTTTCGAAAGGAAGTGGTCAAGAGTCCGTTTCAGAACGGCATCCGGAGGGAATACATACCCCGTCGCCGGTTTTCTGGTCAAAAAATACCCGGGCATTCCCGCAATGACCGCCGCGTTCGGCTGCACGCCGTATCTGCCGTACTGAAGATTGAAGGCGTCTCCGAAATGCAGAAACGATTTCCCGGTCGGACTGGCGCCGAGCAGAAAGACGGGACTTCCGGCGATCCGGAAAATTCCATCCGAGATCCGGAACTCCGCATCGGGAGAAATCGGCGCAAGCGAAGGAGTTTCGCCGCAGTGGAAAAAGAGACGGGTGGTCCGAATTGCGCCGGAGGAGATTTCCATGACATAACGGCCCGGTTTCAGAGGCGGAGCGGCAAGGGAGATCACGCCCTGTTTTGGCGCATTTTGAATGGAACGGACGGTTTTTCCGTCTCCTCGGACGGTGATCTTCGCCGGTTCCGGAAAATCATGGGAGTAGCGGATTTCCCGGTCGGCAGGCGTATAATAGAACTTGTCAAGACAGAGCGCGGAAGTCTGCACGGAATTCACCAGCGCTTTTCTATGGAGAAGAATCCGGCCGTCCGGAACGCCTGTCACCCGCAGTTCCACAACGCTGCTGCTTTTCAGCGGCAGATAGGCGCCGGATAAACGCCCTTCCCAGGAAAAGATCTCTCCCCGGCTGTCCGGCGAAAGGGTCTTCTCCGTCTTTCCGTCCAGAATCATTTGAACGCGGAACCGGGAGGGAGAGCCGCCTTCCGGAAGGGAAACCGCGCAGGAAAGAACACCGTTCCGGAGGCGCAGACGCTCCACATGAACAGGCGGAACCTGATCCGCCGTCTTCCCCGTTCCGAAAACCAGTCTTCCAAGCTGTTTCACGTCATGATAACTTCTGGCGCCGGACCAGCTGGCGGTATAGCGGCCCGGTCCGCCTCTGCCGGAGGCGAAGTTGATTCCCCATGCCGTGCCCGGCCCGGGCGTCTTTCCCCCGAATGCGGAAAAAGGAATGGTCAGTTCCGCACTCCAGGCGTCGGCGCCGGTTTCCGTTTTCCTGCCGACGGACGGATTCCAGCTCGTGTCCCGCTTTCTGGCCGAGTAGAGTGCGCCGTTCGGGTTAAGCGCAAGGTGGTAGTAGACGCCGCTTTCCGGTTCCGGCGCAAGGATGACTTCGGCAAGGTCGCCGTCAAACATGGAAAGATCGTCATCCCGGCTGCCGGCCGCATTCGGACGCCGTCCCGGCTCCAGTTCACTGAAGACCGTCACATAAAGATTTTCCTCGTCATAACGGACCTTCGCACGCAGGTCATGCGGAGGAATCTCTCCCCGGCTTGTGAGAAATCCTCCCACAGTGCGTTCCGCGCCCGGCAGCGGCAGACGCAGCTCTTCTCCAAAACAGATGACGGACAGAAACACTCCTGCGGCGAGCGGCAGTATTCCGGATTTCATGTGCGGTCCTCCTTCCCGGGATTCCGTAATTTTCTCTTACAGCAGGATCATTCTGCGGTAGGCTGCGATATCGCGCTTCATGCTTTCCATCTGGCGGAGCTTCCACTCCAGATGCCACCTGTCGCAGACATATTCCATACTGGGCTCCCAGCCGATGCGGGAATCCGCCTCCACACAGGGAATCGTATCCCGGACATTCCGCATCTCCTCATCCGCAAGAGATTCGATTTGATCCAGCACGGCCAGCATCTCCTCCCGGGTTGAAAGGCTCTGAAGGCGGATGTTGAGCGTCCACCAGTTCTTCATGTGGATCACGGTGCGCACCGCGTTGCGGATGAACTTCCCGAGCGCATACAGACGCTCCCCGGCGGCACGCTTCCTTTCCGGCATCAGCGCGAGGGCCTGTTCGAGCGAGGCAAGCCCCTGTTCCCAGAGCGCAAGCATCTTCTCCAGGTCCCGGAGTTCGACGGGATAGCGCAGCGGCCCGGGCGACTGGTTCTCGTTTTCGTATGGCTGGTAAAGCGTTTTAATGATTTTGTAACCGAAATGAGCGTGGGGGGCGGTCGGGAACTGAATCTCCTTGTTTGCCATGACCCGGGAAATATTCGGCTGGAAGATGAACGGATAGGCGGGGCCGACGCGCCACGGACCGTACTGGTCCTCGTTGGAGGCGACATAGAAATCCATGGCGTCGCTCCAGAACTGCCACGCGGCAACGACCTTTTCCGCAGCCTCCGCTCCATAGTCGCGCGCCGCCAGCTGAAGAAGAAACGCGTCAAGGTCGTCATGTTCGGGCGTGAAGAAAATCTCCTTGGCAAGATCAAGCGTCGGATTCTCCCACCAGCCGTAGTGATGGTTCTCATAGAAGCTCTCCACGCCGCACTCCTTGAGATAGCGTTTCAAATTGAGCATCTTCCGGATCCAGCGCTGCGGCACGGGAACGTACGGCGCACAGCCGAAGTCCCATGTCGTTCCGGCAAGGTTGCTGGTGGCGCGGATGCGAAGTCCGAGGCTGTGCGCGATCTCCGCCTCGCTGGAGAAGTAATAGCCGGGTTCCGTCGCGGAAATGGTGTAATCCATGACGGGGGTCTTGAGTCCGCCGCGTTCGTTCGCCTTGAAGATTTCAAACGTGATCTGGAGCGTGATGTCCTTCGGGAAATTTTCCAGGAATTTTCTGCGGACATCCAGCGGAGCCCAGCCCCAGTTGTAGGTGCTGAATATGATTTCCATATCAGGATTCACCTTGTGCACGGCGCGCTTGATCGCATTGAGAAACGCCGGATAATCGCAGCAGGGATACCAGCCGGGACTCGGACGTGTGTCCGGAATGCCGTCCACGACGCTGTCCCGGCAACGTTTCCCCGTGGTCGCGGGATCCTTGCTGGGAAATTCCAGCGACTCTCCGACCAGACTGATCGCACGCGCCTTCGGGTAATACCGGGCCAGATTGCCGTAAATGGAATCGAAAAACGCCTCCGCGTCCGGATCGTCGGGATGCTTGTAGCAGCGGATGTAATTGTAGAGCACAACGTCGATCCCGTATCCGGCGGCGCGGTCGATGAGTTCATTGATGTTGCAGTATCCGCGTGTCGTGGTGTCAATGTCCTTCACAAAGACATCGATGGCATTGAATCCGGCATGCAGAATCGCGTCAAGCTGCCAGTCCGGGAAATCGTCGATCCCGGAGCCGGAGTGAACGCTCCGCATCCGGGCGAGAGGGGTACGGGCATATGCGCATTTCGCAAGATAAGGCGCTTCCCGCAGGTTCATGCGGTCCTCGATATGTATCGCGCCGTAAAGGACTCCCCGCTCTCCGGCGGCGCAGACCAGCACGCTGTCTTCCCCGCAGGCGAAGAAGAAGGACCCTTGTTTCACGGGAACATCCGCGGGCGCGCCGGGAAAATCGTCCTTCAGCGTCAGCAGAATGGATTTCGGTTTTTCCGCCATGACCGGCGGCGTTTCGATGCGGACGGAAACTCCCATGCTGACAAAGAGATAATCCTGCAGATCGCAGGCCGCCTTCCGGATCATTTCCGGTGCGTCTTTCCTGACTGCAATCGTCCATGCGGAATCAATGACGGTTTCCCCTTCACACGGCTTCAAGTCATGATTGCGGCGGTCCGGCTTGTGAATCTCGCGCATTCTGCGGAGAAAGTCATAATTTTTTTCCTCTTTCATAGAACGCATCCTCGCTTGGGGTGGTTTGCTTTCCGGAAAAATATCATTCCTCCTGTGCGGAATCAAGGGCGGGACACGGAGAAAATCCGGGAAACAGCAGAGGAAAAGACGATTTGCTCTCTGATAAACTATAGCGCTAGGATTATCTTTTCCCCGGCTTCCCGCAAAGAGGAAATCTCCGGAAAAGGAAGCTCTGTGTCAGGCATTTCTTTTCGTTCTGAACTTTTTCCGGTAGACAAGAGGCGAATATCCCTTGCATCTCCGGAACATCATGCCGAAATGACTCTGATCGCGCATGCCGCATTTTTCCATAACCGCAGAAATGGAAAGATCCGTGTCCCGGAGAAGCTCCGCGGCTTTTTCCATCCGTTTCCGGAGCAGATATTCCTGCCAGGAACAACCGGTCTCCGCCTTGAACAGGTGCAGAAAACGCGATTTGCTCAGAAAGACTTCCGCGGCGGCACGCTCCGCGGAAACCGGGTTTCCCATGCAGCGCTCCAGATACATGACCGACTGCCGGATGCGGGAGTCGGAAATCCGGTTTCCGAGATCCCGCAGGTTCCGAAGCTCGCGCCGCTCCAGAAGAATCCGGCATAACGGAGGGAAAATCTCCATTGCGGCGGAAACGGCACAGTCCTTCCGCTGCGGAAGGCGCCGGTACAGCGCCTCCAGACCCCGGTAAGGACAATGCGTATCCTCCTCCCTGAAAACGCCGAGCAGGACAACCTCATGCTCCTGTTTTCCATTGAACAGCGGAATGACAATTTCCGAAACCCCGGCGTGACAGCGGTGGAGAAAAGGCGTGCGGCCGGTTCCGATCTTTTCAGGAAGAAGCTGATTGTCATTCCGGATACAGCGTTCCAGACGCGTTCCGCTTTTCTTCACTTCCCGGCAGAAACGGCAGCAATGCAATGTGTGCTCCGGAGAAAAACCGCAGGCGGCGCGGCGGCTTCCGATGCCTTTCCAGAGAAAACCAAGCCGGCAGAGTTTTGCTGTTTCCGTCAGAATTTTTTCCGCATCGTCCATTCCGCGATATTCCGTTTTATGTTTTGATGAAGCAGCAGATTGGAACGGGAAGAGCTCCGCCCGCATTGTTTCAGAAACGCGGACGGAAGGAAATGTTCTTTCCGGAAAAAAGGGAAAACGGCATTACTGCTGCTGATCGCCGGACATGTAGCTTTCCGTGTTGGCACGCACCCAGTTCAGGAAAGCGCTCTCCGCAAGCGCGCGCTTTTCCGATTGGAATTCGGCGCTGAGCGTGTCCTTGAGGGACTTCTTTTCCGCGGCGGTCGGCGGCGTGCGTTTTTCAATGACAACCAGCATCATGCCCTCCGGAGTCGGAATCACGGGAGTGATGTCGGAGTTGGCCGTCAGAGCATATCGCGCCTCCAAATCGGCGGAACTGATGTTCTGACGGGAGAAATCCCTGAGCGCCTTGATCTTCATGCGGGGATTCTTCGCGGCCGCGGCAAGCTCAGCAGAGAGATTCCTGCCCGCCGCCAGTTTCGCCGCGAAGTTCGAAGCGGCTTCCTGCGCGGCGGCACGTGCACGCTGGAGGGAAAGCACCTCCTCGACTTTCGCCTTCACCTCGGCAAAGGGAGCGGGAACGGACGCCTGGCGTTTCACGGCGACGGCGACATAGGCCGCACGCTTCCCCTCCACGCTCTTGGTAATCGGATAGCGTTCCGTTGTCTGGAACAGCGCGGCGACGAGAGCCGGCTCCTTTCCGATCTTGTCAATCAGTTCCGAAGACGCGGTCAGCCAGGAAACCGGTTTCACCAGCTGGAACTTGTGTTTCTTCGCAAGCTCGTTGAAAACGGCGATCTGTCCGGCGCCGGTGGATACTTCCGAAGTGGCATTGTAGAGTTCATTGCGGAATTCGCGCGCGGCTTCCATGGCCTTGCTTTTCGCCGCTTCGAGTTTGAGTTCCGCGACAATCTGCGCCTTTACGGCGGCAAGCGGCTGGAGTTTTCCATTCTTTTTGAACTTTTCTTCAGAAGCCTTGTAATACTCCTCGACCTGCTTGTCGGTCACAGCAATCCCCTTCATGTAATTTTTATAGTCGAACTCCGCGATTTCGGTCATCAGCTGCGGCGCGGTCATGAAGAGCCTGGTGTTCTGCTTGTAAAAATCCTCAAGTTCCCGTTCGGAGAGTTTCTCCGGCCTGTAGGCGGCAAACGGGAAGAGAACGGAAGTGGCCTTGATTTTTTCCAGCCGGAAATTCATGAAGCGGTCAAGCTCATCGGGAACGACGATCACGTTGAGACCGACACCCTGCAGAAGTTTTCTCGTCGCGATGAATCTGCGGATGGACTCTTCAAAATCCGCCGTGGTCAGTCCGGAAGGCTCGACATAACTCTTGATGAAGGCTTCGTAACGCGCATGGTCGAATCCCTTTTCCGAATTGAACACGGGAATCCGCTTGATTTCCGCGATCACTTCCTCGTCCGGCACCGTGATCCCGGCGTTTTCCGCAGCGGCCTCAAGCGCGATGTCGGTAAAAATGTTGGCCGCCACATAGTCGCGCAGTTCAGACGGCGCGGCAGGATTGTAAAGCGAAAGCAGAAGGCTTTTGCTCTCCACAGCCTTCTGATAGTCCTTCAGTTTCACCTTTTCCCCGAACACCTTGCCGACGGCGGAATTCGGTGACATTCTGTTTCCGAAAAGAAGCGACCCGTCCACGCCCGGCGTGAAGAACCAGACAAAGGAAATGATGATGATGATCGAAAACGCTCCGAACAGGATTTTGTTGTGCTTCACCAGCACTGTATTCATTTTTCTTATAACCATAACCGATCCTTGTGTTTTATTGTCAGGTCGACGGAAAACCTTATAATGTATATCGCAAGGCGCATTATTCAACCTCCCGGAAACATTCCGGCGGAAAAATATTGCACAAATTTCCCTGGTCCCTTATGCTTTTCTGACTTCCGGGCCGCGGGGCGTGTCGACAATCACCCAGCCCTGCGCCTTCAGCTCGTCACGGATCGCATCTGCGGTCTTGAAATCCTTCGCCTTGCGCGCCTCGACGCGTCTCTCCGCGAGAGCCATGATTTCAGGCGGCAGCTCCGCCGCGCCTTGCGATGCGGCGGCATCCACGTCGAACACGGCAAGCACGCGGTCGAATTTCCGGAAGCACGCAAGAACCGCTTCTCCCGCTGCGGACTGCCAGGAACCTCCGGCCAGAGCGGAGTTCACGGCACGTTCCAGTGTGAATACCGCGGAGAGCGCTTCGGCAATGTTCAGATCGTCCCCGAGCGCATCGGCAAACTTCCGGTCCGCCTCGTCCGCCAGCTTCCGCGCCTCCTCCGCTCCGCCGGGGCCTTCCGGCAGGGTCTTCAGGCGGCCGAAGAAATCCGTGAACTTTTTCAGCGTCGCGCGCGCCTGGTCGCAGAGGGCGAGATTGAAATTCAGTTTGGAGCGGTAGTGGGTGCCGAGCAGCGCCCAGCGCACTTCCTTTCCGTCATAGCCCTTTCCGAGCAGATCGCGCAGAGTGTAGAAATTGCCGAGAGATTTCGACATTTTCTTTTTATCGATGGTCAGATGTTCGCAGTGGAGCCAGTAGTTCACAAACCGGCAGGAGTTCGCCGCCTCGCTCTGCGCGATCTCGTCCTCATGATGCGGGAACATGTTGTCGATGCCGCCGGTATGGATGTCGAATGTCTTCCCGAGATACTTCATGCTCATGGCGCTGCACTCAAGATGCCAGCCGGGACGGCCGGGCCCCCAGGGGCTGTCCCATTTGACGTCGCCGTCGCTTTCGCTCCATGCCTTCCACAGAGCGAAGTCCGCCACGGAATCCTTGTCATACTCGTCATTGTTGATCCGGACGCCGGAACGCTGCTGAGCCATGTCGATCCGCGCCAGCTTGCCGTAGTCCCTGAACTTCGCGATGGAGAAATAGACGGAACCGTCCTCGGACCGGTAGGCGTATCCCTTGTCAAACAGGACACGGATCATCGCGATCATCTCCGGAATATGCGTCGTCGCCTCCGGATAGTGTTCGGCGCGCTCAATCCGGAGCGTATCGAGATCTTCAAAAAAGGCGTCCTTGTATTTGCGGGTGAAATCCTGCAGTTTCAGACCCGCCGCACGGGAATCACGAATGGTTTTGTCATCCACGTCGGTCAGATTCATTACCTGCGTGACTTTATAACCGTGGTATTCAAGCGTCCTGCGGAGGAGATCCTCGAACAGGTAGGCGCGGAAATTTCCGATATGGGCATAGTTGTAGACGGTCGGGCCGCAGGTGTACATCTTGGCCGTTTTTTCCTCGATCGGCCGAAATTCCTGCACGGCACGTCCCAGAGTGTTATAGAAACGCATTCAGAACATCCTTTCCTGTTGTTTTCATCCCGGCTAATTTACATGCGGAACGTCTGTTTTTCCAATGGAAAGGCGAAAAGGAAGAGAAGTTTCCCGAAAAATCGGGAAAGAACCGGAATAAACAGCAATATGTCCGCAAAAAAACTCCCCGGAACTTTCCGCCGGGGAGTTTTTTTCCTTTCCGCGCATCCGTCTGCTGGAGAAATTCCCGGTGCGCGGGATATCGGGCAATGCCGCGGACGGCATCGCATTACTGCTTTTTCGAGAACTTTTCGTTCCACTCGTTCAGTTTTTTCGCGGCAAGTTCGCGTCCGCCGATGCCGAAGGCGATTGCGCCGGCAACGCAGAAGGTGCCGAGCACCATGGTAAAGGCCGTCGTGACGATCGCGCCGCCGATCTGCATGGTGTTCAGGGCGATTGCGCCGGTGAAGATCAGCACGATCACCTTCACGGCAAGCGGGAGTGCCTTGATGTTCTCTCCCTTGCTGATTGCATCGGCAGCAACGTTCGCAAGGAAAATCCCGATCAGCATGACGACAACTCCGAGCAGGATGTTTCCGCCGAATGTCAGGAACTGGCGCAGAAGACCGGCAAGCTCCGTGAACTCAAGAATGTTGCAGGCGGCAATCGCCGCAAGAAACATGATCGTCAGCATGGTCAGCTTGCCGGCAACCTGCGCGGGCGTGACGGCCGAATCCTCCTTGCAGACGCCGATGGCGGCAATCAGCCGGTTGAACCCGAATCCGTCCAGGAGCTGCACAACGATTCCGCTGATGATTCCGCCGACCAGGAAGGCGGCGAACAGCAGAACGGCCGCGCCGATCACATTTCCCGTCGCATTCAGAATCAGATTGAAAAATCCCGAAACGGAATCGGTCAGCGCATCAATTTTGAGCGCGGTCAGCGAGGAAATGATGACGGGAATCGCAACCAGGACATAGGAAACCAGTCCGAGAAGCTGGGAGAGAGTCGATTTCTCGCCGAAGACCTTGCCGCAGCCGGCCTGCGAACCGAGTTCATCAATCCGGGCGGCGAAGGAAAGTCCGGAAACAGCCTTGCGCACGATCTTCGCAATGAAAAGTCCAAGCACCAGAATCACAGCGGCGGCAATCAGGTTCGGAATGAATTCCAGCACCTTGGTCATCATTTTTTCCAGGGAATCTGTAATGCCCTCGATCCGGAGAGCGCGGAGAATCGCGGGAAGAAACAGCAGAAAAACGACATAATAAATGGTCGACGCCGTGATCTGGCTGATGGATTTCGTATTTTCCATGTGCGGCGCAAGTTTGTCGTCCAGCTTCAGTGTGTTGAAGACGCTCAGGGATGCGAACTTGATTACGGTCGCCACAACCCAGGCGATGAATGCCAGCAGCGCGGCGCCGATGATGTTCGCCGCATAATTGATGATCTTATCGACGAAACTGCTGATCGGCTGTGCAGCCTCGTTCAGCTTCAGAACACTGAAACAGCCGAGAATGGCGATGAGCAGAATGATGAAAAAAACAATCCTGCTGATGACAAGTTCAATCTTAGAGGCGGTCTCGTCGCCTTCTTCGGGAATGCAGCCGGACAGTTTCTTCCCGATGCTGAATTTTTTCAGCAGGAGCGCCGTGCGGTTGGAAAGCAGCACGGCAACCAGCCAGCCCAGCAGCAGAAGCAGCAGAGCGCCGATCAGTTGAAGGATATTGCTCTCCACAATTACCTGCCAGATGTCCTTGAAGAATTCTTCCATGTTTGAAGTTCTCCCCTTGTGTGTTGTTGTTTTCGTTTCAAATACAAAAGAATGTCTTAAAATAATATAAAAAACAAAAAAAGAAAGTGATTTTTCTAAAAAAATACACCGTTTTCCAAAAAAATTGCAATTCAGCTCTCGTGGCGGACTGCAATCCGCCATGAGAGCGCCGGCTGCACTGCGGCGGAATGCGGGCAGAGCGCAATGCGGATGTCACATCCCGGAATTGACCGTCTCCTCGCGGTTCGCCTTGTATTTGGAGCCGGTCGGAATTCCCTGCTCAATGCTTTTTCTGGTTTCCGCCGCATTCTTCCGGATTTTGGTTCCAAGCTCTTTTTCCGTCTTTTTCACAAATTTGTCGACATCGTCCTTGTTGCTGCTGTAAAAATACCAGGCGGCGGCAGCGAGCGCAGCCAGAACAATCAGCACGATCAGAGTCCGGATCCCGTTCCTGGAACTGGCTCTTTTTTTGCTTTCCATGACCGTGTTCACACGGCCCGCCGACTTTTCCGCATTGGCGGCACAGACCTGGGAACAGTAGTCGGAACCGTTTTTTCTTACGACGCAGATCTGGCAGACGGGTTTGCCGCAGGTCGCGCAGCGGGTGACCGCCGGGGTGTCCGGGTGATTCAGGCATACGCTGTCGGATATCTTAGCCATTTCCGTAAATCCTTTCCTTAGTTTTGATTTGACAGTTTTCATGGGATGCCATTCTGTTCTCTATTATAAACATTTCGTTTTATTTTGCAATAGGCGCAGGCATGTTTTTCCCTGTAAATTCAATCTCCCGGAAATACAGCGGACAGCCTGATTGCCAGCGGGGCGTGTCTACGGTTCCCTCGCGGCATCGTCCGGCGCGCCTTCAGCAGCGGATGAAATCCTGTGCCGGACTGCGGAAAAGTGGTATGAAGAGCTTGTAAGAACGGGTGACGCCTTTCTCGGAACAAGGATACGCAAAAAGCGCTATGCCGCGTTCAAATCCGGACTGACAAAATACGCGGCCGCCATGAAATCTCAGACAGCGTCCCTGCCCGGATCACGATATGCGTTGATCATTCGCCTGAGGTTCTGGAGAACGCCGGGCAGAAGGATTTCAGGATGGAAGCGATTCCAGGACGCGGCATGGTCATGAATGACCTTCCCGGCAAGACGGTCGAAAGCAGGAGTTTCCATCCCCAGAAGACGCTCCGCGAAACAGCCGCCGAGTTCAGCCAGATCCAGCGCATGCCGCAGCTCCTGTCTGGCATCGGCGCCGGCAGAGGAGGAGACGGGAAGACTCTTCAAGTCCGAACGCAGTCGTTCCAGTTCTTTACGGAAACGGCGCATCACCTGCCGGTCGATCCCGTAACTGCGGAGCGATTCCGGAGTGAATCTGTGCTCGTAGAGACAGAAGAGGGTGCTTCTGTCCTCCACGACGATTTCCGTGCCGAGAATATCGGAAAGGCGCCCGAAACGTTCGATCCAGCAGCAGAGCGCCGGTTCGCGCCCGTCAAAAAAGAGTTCATCCGCTTCCCCCGCCATGTTTTCCGCATGCAGGGCGCCTCCGCTATTCCATGCCGCCGCCGCGCCGTGGGCAATCGGAAGATAAGCGGTGCACCAGGGGCGAAACATAAATTGCCAGTCGGTGTTCAAGATGCCTTCCGAACCTGCCGCATGGGCCGCGGCAGCGGCATCCTCGATGTTGCGCCGGGCGGTTCCGGTCCGGCCGCAAATGGAAAGATAGGCGCTTGTTCCGGGACAGGCGACGGTCCGGATCCCCGCATCATGAAAATAGCGGAGATTCCGTTCAAACGGGTAACCGTCATTATATCCCCAGACCAGAACCGTGATGTCAGGATCCAGCAGCCTGATATGTTCCGGTGACTGGAGCAGAATATCACCCCATATCTGGCAGCGTTTCCCCTTCTGCCTCAGCCAGCGCGCAATCCGGTTGATGAACATGCAGTATTCTCCGTATCCGCTGCCGAGTTCCCATGTCTCGTCACAGCCGATGTTGACAAGACCGGAGGAGAAACAGGGAAGAATCTCTTCATAGATTCCGAACAGGAAATCCAGAGATTCCTGTTTCATGTTCAGCATGGTCCCGGTTTCTGCGGTGTCTCCCCATGGGAATGTGAATCCCCCTGCCGGATACAGGGCAAGATCCCGGTATGCGGGATCTTCAAGAAAAGGTTCAAAGTGTCCGCAGGAATTCAGAAAGGGAACGAGCTCGATGAAGTGTTCCCGGCAGGCGCGGTCCAGATCCCGGAGAATCTCCGGAGTCCATACGACTCCCGCTTTCCGGCAGATCCTCTCATGTTTCTTCAGGAGGAAATTTTCACGTATTTTTATCTGAAGCTGATTGATTCCTCCGTCCGCAAGACGCGGGATCAGCGCGTGCAGCGTTTCCGGGTTGGCAGCTCCCGCCAGAAGCAGTCCCCGCAACGGGAAATCTGGCTGATCCTCAATTTCCATGGCCGGCAGCATTCCCGCATGCTGCCGGCAGATCTTGTTCAGCATGCGCTTTCCGTAAAACACGCCCGACGGCGAGCTCCCGGCGATTCTGATTTCATCCGGGGCAATTTGCAGACGGAATCCATCCGGGGGAAGAGCAGGATCCGTTATTTCGCGGCATCTCGCGGCACGGGATACTGTTCCCGGGAAGAAACGGATTCTGCGTGGCGGCGGAAACAAATTCATTTTTCTCCTTTTTTTCGCAGTGTCAGAACTTCTGTGGAAAGAAACGGAAGACGGATTGTCTGAATCCCGTTTTCATTCCGGATTTCAAGTTCCGTGCCGTCCTCCCTCCGGCAGACAGCCCATTTTCCCCCGCTCTTCAGACGGACGCAAATCTGTTTCGGTTTTTTGTCCGTGTAATCGGCAAGGAGAAGCGCTCCGGACGCATTGTCTTCCCAGAGAGCGGCTTCCACGCCCGGGCGGTCGATCCACACCTTCCGTTCCCTCAGTGCGGACGGAATCAGGCTGGCATACAGCGTCAGCAGTTCCGGAGCAAATGCGCACTGGTCATGCTGAAGCTCCGGTCTGCGCAGATTCCGGATGGATTTACGGAATGCGTCCTGCGCGCTTCTTGCCATGGACGCGCCGGGAAGAAATCCCAGATGCGTCCATTTCCCTTTCCCCACGGGATATTCCACTGCGGCCGGACGGCGGTTTTCCCATTCCAGAAGAACGGTTCCGTTTTTCGGTTCAAGTTCTTCCCGGATCAGAACGAAGTCTGTCTTCCGGCCTTTCAGGGAAACGTTTCCCACGGGTTTGAAGTTGTACAGTTCCGGTGCGAATTCACCATAAAATTTGTCCCGTCCTCCTGTGCGCCGCGCCAGATAGCCGGGGACAAGTTTTTCCCCGAGAGGTGCGGGAAGGTTGAATTCATTCTGCGCTGCGCTTCCGGCAATCGTCACAAGATGTCCGCCCCGGCGCACCCAGTCAACGACAATCCCGTGCAGACTTTCCAGAAGATTCGGATCCGGCAGAAACAGAATTCTGTAATTTTCAAGATGCTGTTTCATCAGTTCTTCCGGGAAATAATCGAACGGCACCTGGTTCATCCCCAATGCGCCCATCAGAAGATTGCGTTCGCACAATACCCCGCGTGCGAGATAGGGAATCCCCCCGGTCTGCCACTTTGCGCCGCGCCAGAGATCGGACGCCGCGGAAATGCCGACCGCGACAATGCCGGAATTTGCCGTGGACTCCCCGTTCAGGATCAGATGCTCAAGCTGGGAAAACCGCCGGTTGAAACGGGCCGTGGAAAGCTGAACATTTTCCCGCCCCTGCGGATCATCGGGAAAGAAACAGTAGAAAAACGCGTGACGGAAACCGCGCCCCAGTGCGCTGATTCCGAGAAGATCGCTTCCGATTCCGCTTGCGACGCGTCCCGGGGCAAAAAGTCCACCCGCCTCCTCCCGGCCGTATTTCGCCGCGCTTGCCAGCCGGGCCGCTTTTGCAATCCCGTAATGATGCGGAATCCACATTTTGGTCGTGTATTCATGGATAAAAAAGTCCATAATGGGCGCCATGCTCATTTCATGGTAGTCCGGCCATGCGTCGCGGGAAATGCCGCAGGATTCCATGCCGAAACGGACGGGAGTCCTGCCGAATGCCCTGCGGAAGATTCTCATATAGGTTTTCCAGAAATCCAGCGTCAGCTGATGGCGGAATTCCGTGCTGTAATAGTAAAGGCGCGCATCCTCCGCAGTGCGAATGGAGGAGCCACGAACGGGAGTCTCCGTGCCGTTGACCGCAACTCCCCTGTCTTTCAAAAATCTGCGGAAAACGGGAGCGCAGGCGGGATCCGGATAGAGCAGATCCTCGGAAAGCAGTTTGATTTCGTCTCCGACTCTGCAGTAGACCTCACGCGAGGAATCAATCCGATAGTCTTTCTTCCAGGTTTCCAGGATTCCGCGAATCTTCGAAACCGCTTTCTCTTCGTCAATCGGGGCGAACGGAGACTTCAGGAGCCATTCGGGTCCGGTGGGAAATTCGATGAATTGAAAGCTGATACCGTCCGGCGCCGGGGTGCGGGGCGGCGTGATATACCAGTTGATGTAATTGAACCCCATCAGCTTCAGCGACTCCATGCGGATACGCTCCGCGGCGGAATCATACAGATTGAAATGATAACCGTGGTGAATCCATGAAGAGGAAACGCAGCGCTTCAAAGGGGCCGTCTCTCCCGGAAGGTTCCGTTTCAGAAAATCATATTCCTCCTGCAGGACTTCGTTGACATGGCGGATCTGTTCGAATTCGCGCAGGGATTTCAGCTTCAGTTTTCTGTCCAGCAAACCGGAAAGGACAACGGGAATCACACTCAGATCCGTGGTCACCCGCAGGGATTTCACAAGCGCTTTTTCATCCGGCGCGTCGGCAAATTCGAGAATGGCGCCGACTCCCTTCAGATTTCCGCCGTCTCCCTTGAAGCCGCGACGGATCGGCCGCGGAGAGGGAGCGGCCCCGGGCATGGACGGCAGCAGAGGAGACTGAAAAGCAACGCAGAATGTCTTGGTGGACGGAGGACGCGCCGGGGAGTCGCCTTTCGCGCCCGCAAGATCGGCGGAAATTTCCACCCACGGGGTCGTTTCGCCGGGTGCGAACCAGTCCTCCTTTCCGATGGAATCCCAGGGAAGAACTGCGGCAAATTCCGTGGAGAACGGGATTTTTCCGCTTTTCTTTCCGATTCCGAATTTGCCGAAGGTGATCCAGGGAAAAAAGCGGAAGGACTCAAACACGCTGACGCCGATCCTGACCGGATGTCCGGCAGGAGATGTCTTTTCCAGATGCACACGAAAGTAGATCTTCGGACTTTCCGCCATTGCAATGCCTCCTCCGAGAAGCAGAATCAGGATCAGTGAGAACTTCCTATTCCAGCGAATAAACCGCGCTGGCGCCAAGCGGAAGTTCCGGAAGAACCGTTCTGCCGTCCTCGCCGCGCCGGAGCGGATAACGCCGTCCAGTTTCATCTTCAGCCGCATGATAATTTCCTTTCAGCATGATTTTCAAGGTGATTTTCTTTTCCTTGCCGGAAGTGTAGTCTACAGCAAATACAGCACTGCGTTTCCGATCCGCGGATTCAAAATAATTGACCTCCACCCCGGGGCGGTCACATAGCACACCCCGGGGCAGCGCCGGAGCGGCATCAAACGGAGCTGCATACGGAGCCAGCAATGCCGGATCGAAAGTGTGAAACACGCTGGCGACCGGCAGCGCCTTGTCCAATGGCCGGAAACTGTTCCGCAGCTTCTGCGCCGGACTCTCAGAAAAGAAAAACACCTTCCCCTTTCCAATGGGAATCACCGCGTCCGATGACGGAACGCGGCGCATCCATCCGCCCAGAAATGATTCCTCTTCATTGAACTCATTCCGCGTTGCGGCGGAACTTCCGAGGAATACAAGTCTCCCGCCGGTCTCCACCCATTTTTTCAACGGTTCACGCGATCCGGACGGCAGAATCCGCGAGGCAAGATAAATAATTCTGTAATTGTCCCGGAACCGGACCGCCAGTTCATCGGAAAGGATATCGAACGGCAGCTGATTCCATGCCAGTCCCGCCGCAGCCATATCGAATTCGGCATAATGCGGAAGACCGTTGCTGCCCTGCCAGAATTCGGATGCATAGGATTTGACAAGCAGAGCAAGAGGCGCACGGGACGGACTTTCTCCGTCGAGAATCAGGTTTTCAAAACGGGCCGCACGCCGGTTGACCTTCATGATCTGCGCATGATACTTCTCCGACGGAAACCCGTTCGGACCGAAAGATGTGTCCGAATACCAGTAAATATGCTCCATTCCATTCATGAGCGCGGAAGTTCCGTCCACTTCAATGATGTCATACAATTTTTCTCCGCCGCGGTAACTGCCGTAAAGAATACCGGGGCGGGTCCGGAAATAGCGTGCGGCGCTTCGCTGCGCAGCAAGCCGGGAAATGGCGCTGTGGGGCATCAGCCAGAGAAGAACGGAACATTCATGAGACGCCACGTCAAACACGTTTTTCTCAAAAGCGCGGAAGATTTCCGGAAAAACACGTGAATTCTCCCAGCAGATCTCACCTGTGGAGATCAGCTTTCCCGGATATGCCGCGCGGATGCCGTCCACCATGGCGCGGTACCAGTCGAGCTGCGCTTCGGAGCGGAAGATGCTGCTGTAATAGAAGAGACGCCTGAACGCCGGCGTTACGGCCTTCTTCACATTGTCAAGAATTTCGATATCACCGTAGGAAGGGAAACCGACTTCGTCCGGGAGGATTTTCCGTGCCTTCAGAAAATCCGCAAACTGTTTCCGGACACCGGCCTTTTTCAGAAGCGCTCCCGAAAGGACTCTGGTTTCGTCCCCGAATTTCACAAGCAGCGCTTTGCCCGGGACAACCGGAAGACGCCGGGCGGAGGCAATACATTTTTTCTTCAGGTCCGGATCGGACGGCTCGCTTGAAATCCACTCGGGTCGCGTCCCTTCCAGAAAGACGGGATCGCTCTGAGACCAGAGAAGTTCACGCTGCTTTCGCGACATCTCCACAGAATTATACTGCACGGAACGGATTCCGAGCAACCGGTGGAGTTCATGAAACTTCCGGATGGCCTCCTCGCCGAGCAACGGATAAAAATGACCGGGATTTTCCCTCCGGGAAATCAAAATCCGTTTCGGCGGCGGAACAGCCTGGCCGAATTGTTTTTCCAATGCGGAAATCCGCCTTGCCAGAATGTCAGTGACAGAAGCGAAAGCCAGATTCACATCCCGGATCTCCGGATCTATCATGAGGCGGAAACAGCTTCCGGTCACTTGTTCGGTGATGACACGGAAAATGGCTCTTTCATCAGGAGCGGAAGCAAACTCCGCCTTTACGCGGATCCGCTCCAGATTTCCGGCTTCCAGACGTTTGAAAATCGGACGGCGGTCCGTACGTCTGTCATTGCCGCGGGCAAAAAAGCTGATGCAGAGATTGACGGCATGACAGCGGCGTTCTGTTTTCAGCCAGCGGTTGCCGCCTTCGGACGGCATGTGGAAAATTTCCGACAAATCAATCCAGGGCCCCGGAACGGCAATTTTCTGTTCTCCGGCATTTTCAAGCGCATCCCAGTTCATCACAGCATGAAAATCAGTTGGGAATGAGACAATTTTCCCGTCCGCGCCCCATGCAGCCTTCTTCAGAAAGACATGCGGCAGGGTGAATGCCAGCATTCCCGTGAAAGCGCTCTCCGTTTCCGGTGAGGCTTCCAGAAGAGTCACACGCATCCAGCACTGCGGCGCATTCCCCGCTGAGGCGATGAAAATGAGAAAGAACAAAAGAATGCTCAGTGTATGCTTCATCTGCAAGCTCCCGTCATTCCGTTGTCAGATAGGAAGAGGAACTGGCGGGCGGCATTCCGCCGCGCGGATAACGCGTCGTATGGCCGTCGCTCCACAATGCATTGGCGATCCCGTCATGGTTTCCGATGATGCCGTCAGGAAACCCGAGAGATATCACCCAGTCGCGGAAATAATCGTTCAGGCGTTTCCCCTCGGCAAAGAGAATTTTCGAACTTTTCAGGCGAGTCGCCTTGACGGGGGTTGCGGGCGCCTGGAAACGGTAGCTCGGCAGATAATCGCGCCCGAGCGCACTGTTGCCGCCGACAACGACGATCTTTCCGGAGGGACAAATCTGGGCCTGGGAGATCCTTTTCCCCGAGAAGGAGGGGATATACCAGTTGGAACGGTTCTGAGGCAGATAGAGACGCGGAATCAGATACATTCCATACTGAATGTTGTCTCCGTCCGGATCGCGGTTTACAATATCTCCCGTTCCCCCCAGTTTCCAGACGGGGAAAATATCGGAATAGTCGTTCAGATAGGAATAGGTCGCGATCCCGTGCTGTTTGAGATTATTCAGACAGGAGGCGCTTTTGGCCGTTTCCCGCGCCCGGTTCAAAGCAGGAAGAAGCAGTGCGGCAAGAACTGCAATAATCGAAATCACGACAAGCAGCTCAATCAATGTAAATCCTGACATCTGTTTCATAACTTTTTTCTCCAATCTGCTTATATCTTCGGGGAAGTCACAGTTTTTCCAATGCAATGCGTTCATTTGTAAAATTCCGATTCCACGGCGATGGAGGTTTCTTTTACCGTCCCCTTCAATGCGCTCAGCAGCAGCTGCGCCGCCGCGCGTCCGGTTTTCCGGTAATTCAGATCAATCGCCGGATATTCGTTCAATGGATACAGATGCTTCAGAAAACCCCCGATCGTGACAAGCGGACACGCCACAGCCTGATGTGCCAGAACACTGAGAATTCCGCATGCCACATAGTCATCCTCCGCCACAATCACATCCGGCAGACAGCCCTCCTTCAACAGCTGTTCAGCGGCAGATGCACCGCCTGCCTGCGAAAAGCTGCAGAGATAATGCCGGAGAGTCCGGAGACGAACTCCATTGGCTTCACAGGCCCTGCGAATCCAGGAAGAATGTTTCCTATAAAAAATCTCCAACGGCTGTCCGACGTATGCAAGAGAAATGTCCTTTTTTCCGAAGTGGGCCATGAAATCGGAAAGAGCCTTTCTGCTGTCAGTTACAACGGTCAATGGACTGATCTTCCGCATCCGTTTCCCAAGAAAGACGACTGGAATCCGAAGTTCGCGGAGCCCGAGCAGCTGCTCCTGATGCGTTTCCGCACAGTATGGCACGATTGCCCCTTCGCTGCGAAGAGTCTGCAGTTTCGCTGTGATTTCCTCTCTGCTCGAAGCGGCCGGCCGGAAAAAAGTGAATTTCAAACTGTAATCGCTCGGAACAATCTCGTCAAGAATTCCATTGATGACCTCGGAAAAAGCGATATGCTCCAGCGTTTCCGGCTCGGAAACCAGAAGTGTAATGACATGTTCCGGAGCATGTCGTCCATGCAGGGAATGCACAAAGACGCCTTTCCCCTTGGAGGCGGACAGAATGCCGTCATGAATCAGTTCGTTGACGGCCTTGTGATACGGAGTGCTGCTGATTCCAAGCGAGGTTTGAATCTGGTTGCGGGAGGGCAGAAAGTCTCCGACCCGGAGTTTGCCGTCTGCAATCAGATCAAGAATCCGCCTCTTCAAGCGGGAATGGAGGGCATCCCCGGCATTTTCACCCAGAGCGAGAAGTTTGCAGTCTATTCTTTTTCCAGTTGTCATGAAGTGCCACCGCGCAGCTCAAACCTGTAGTTACAAGTAATTATACTCCATTTTCGGAAAATTGTCAAGATGCGAATAAAAAATTTTTTCTGTTTTATCTCTGCATTTCGCGACTTCGCTTCAGGCAGTCTGCCACAGCGGATCCGGAAAAATCCGCCTCCGCCGGATCCTCGAAAAATCCATCCCTTCTTCTGGCGATTCCCTGAACTGCAGCTGACTGATGAAAAATTGCAATGCGAGAGCCCGGTTGCGGAATTGATTTCCATGCACGGCCGGCATGCACCTATCCCGGGAAAAAATTTCAGCTCCGCTTCCGGATGGAACGAATCTGCCATCAATACGGTTGTCACATGGGGCATCCTTCCATAATGGAAGAGTCACAAATCTTCCCGTATCCGGCGCGGTGATTTTCCAAATTTGCGCTTGAACAGATTCGAGAAATAATAAGGATCGGAAAAGTTCAGCTCAAATGCAATTTCCTTGACCGTCTTGCGGGTGTTGCGGAGCATCAGCATGGCAAGTTCCAGTTTCTTTTTCAGGAAATAGCAATATGGAGTTTCCCCGTATTCCCTCTGGAAGATGCGGATCGTCTGCGACACGGAAAATCCGAACTGGCGTCCCATTTCCGCAAGATTCACCGGAGAGCAGATTCTCTGATCCATCCAGCGTTTCATTTCAAGCGCCGCCGGATTCCGCATCGTTTCACCGGAGTGCAGCTGACGGCTGATATGGTAGATCAGACGGTGTGCCGTAAGCGTCGCGGCCTCGTGTGCGTTCTCCAGATTCTTCCGCATATGGATCAGGCAGTCTGCAAAGAGATCATGCAGTCCGCTTTCATGAAAATAATACACATTTTCCAGACCATAGCGCCGCATCAGATCCTTCACCAGGCTTCCTCTCAGATTGAACCAGATTTTCTCCCAGCAGTCGGCATCATCGGTATGATATTCATGCGTGCTCCCGGCATGTGCAATATAAATGTCGTCGGCCTGCGGATGAAAAGTCCTTCCTTCCGTATGATAACCCCCCTTCCCCCTGACAATGTATTCGAAGACATATTCGGCTGACACCGTCCGCCGGATGCGGTATCCCGGCAAACAGCGTGTAACACCGCAGAGCGGCATGTAAATCCGTTCATCGCCTTCGGAGGAAAAGGCGACCACACACTCTTCATTAAAGTCATCGAATCTGCGTATAATGCTCATCTTTTTTTTATTTTCCCTATTCCCGGAACTCTTTTTTTACAGTATAATGTCTTCCGGAAAAATCAATAACGGGAAAGGAAATGTCCGCATGAAAAAAGGTATTGTCATCACTCCGGAGGATTTTAACGGCGTCGACTGGTTCGCAAAAATGAAGGAACTGCATTTGAACACGCTCGGAATCCATTCCGGCGGAGGAGCCAGTCATGATGTCCTGCAAGTTCTGGGCGATTTCGGCGGAGAAGAATTCCGGAAGCGGACGGCGCTTGCCGGCCTTGATCTGGAATATGAAATCCATGCTGCAAATTCTCTTCTCGATCGTTCGCTTTTTCAACGGAACCCCGCGCTTTTTCCTTACAACAGCATGGCGGGGAAACGGACGGAAAACGGGAACTGGTGCATCTCGAATCCGGAAACAGGAAAGCTGCTCGGGGAAAATGCGGTCGCGCTCTCGGAAAAATTAATTCCTTCCACTCACCGACATTATTTCTGGAGCTGCGACTTCCCCGGCGGATGGTGCCATTGCTCCACCTGCGCGCAGATGAATGCATCGGATCAGAATCTGGCATCCGTAAACATCATGGCCGAAGCTGTCCGCCGGAGGGATCCCGAGGCGAAAATGGCCTATCTCGCCTATCTGAATCATTACGAAATTCCGGAATCAGTGACTCCCGCGGAGGGGGTTTTCCTGGAATTCGCCCCCATGACCCGGTGCAGCCGGCATGCGATCAATGACAGGAAATGTGCTGTCAACCGCATCTACTGGGAGTCTCTCAAACGCCATCTGACGCTGTTTGATCCGGCGGAAACGCACATTCTGGAATACTGGCTGGATGTCTCCTATTACAGTCATTATAGAAAGTCGGCGGTCAGACCGCTCCTCTTCCGTGACATCCTGCGCTGCGACATGGAGGCTTATATGAGTCTGGGAATCCGCAGTTTTTCCACCTTCGCCGTCTATATGGACGGAGAATACTTCAAACGCAACGGAGAGGAAGAGCTCTGCATTTATGCGGATGTTCTCCGTGAATTCGATTCCTGAAAGGAACAGAGGGCTGAATCCGGAATCAGAAAGGATTACAAGAATGCTGCGGATCATATCTGATTTTGATACAATACCGACAGACAGGAAGAGTCTTCCCGGACGGGGGAAAGCGAAATCATACAGGCCGGCCTGTTTTTCACTCATGGAACTTCTGATTGTAATTGCAATAATCACAATTCTTGTCAGCATACTGCTTCCCGCAATCGCAAAATCGCAGAAAGCGGCAAGGGGGATCAGCTGTATTGCCAATTTGATGCAGCAGGGCCGCCTTGCACAAGGCTACGCCAATGATTACCTCGGACATCTTCCTCCTCATAAGTTCCCCATTCCAGGCAATATGCAGTATTACTGGAAGACGCTGGCGCTCCTCAATCATATCAAAATAAAAAACACCTACCGTTTCGACGGAACGATTTTCGCCTGTCCGGAACCATCCGAAGGGAACCGGGCTCTCTCTCCCTCCTACGGCTGCAGTTATCATTGCAACACCGGCATCCTGATCAGTTTTGCAGGAACGCCTGCCGCCCCTATTTTTGAAAGAAGCGGCATTAAAACACATCAGATCAAACTTCCGAGTCTGACTCTCCTGTATTATGACAGCCGTGGTCTTTACGGACTGAACAGCTGGGGGTATACGCTTCCCGGCACCGGCAACGACAACCGTGTCGATTACCGTCATAACGCCCTGAGTGCAAACATCCTGTTCGTCGATGGTCATGTAAAAGCATACAAGCCGATTCCCGGAAGAGGAATACGCGGCATTTCATATGACTCCAAAACGATAACAGAATAAAAGGAGAACTTGTCATGAAGAAAAATCCTGTATTTATTTCAGCTTTCTGTTCTTTGCTGTTTTGGTACAGTGCATGGGCAGCCCCTCTTTTTGAGAATGGGAAAACCCAATGGAAAATTCAAGTTCCCGCAGCACCTGATCCTGTTGAAGAATATGCTGCGGAAGAGCTGCGGGATGCTCTCGGGAAAATGTCAGGTGCGGTTTTTCCAATCATAAAAAGCGATGCAGAGGCTCGGGAAAATACAATTGTCATTGGAACTCCGGCAACCTCCGCGGCAGTCAGAGAGATATCCTCCCGTCTCCGTTTCAACAGCAGTGAAATCGAATCACTGAATGTAATCACATGGCATGGACGGCTTTATCTCGTCGGGAATGTTGTACGGGGATCGCTTTATGCAGTCTATTGTTTCCTGAACAGAGAACTTGGCGTTCGCTGGCTCTGGCCGGGGAAAGAAGGGGAATTCATACCGAGAAAGAACAGATACAATCTTCCTGTTCTGTTTTATGCTTACACTCCCCCTTTCCGCTACCGCAGCATGCTGAACACACTTGGAAATCAGGATGCCGAAATCTGGGCGGCACGAAATTTCATGAACGCATCATCCGTCAATCTGAAGGTTCGCAGCAAAGCGGGTTTTCATCGGATTTATGGGAATCATATGATCGGACTGACAAAGCAGGACAGGCTCCTTCATCCGGATTACTGCGGACTTCGGCAGGGTGAGAGAACCGGTCCCGCGGGATGCTGGAGCAATCCGGGATTCCTCAAGCTGATGACCGAACGTGTTTCAGAAATCATAGAAAAATATCAACTGGAAATCATCAATCCTTATCCTGCAGATGTAACAGGCCGCTGTGAATGCAGGAAATGTGTGGAAAACAAGGATCTCTCATCCCGATGGTATCTGTTCTATCAGAAATTAAGAGATGAACTTCATAAAAAGTATCCGCGTCTGCGTTTTGCCGGACTAGCCTATCAGGAATACCGCAGGCCGCCGTTGAAATTTCCGCCCGGACTTGAATTTGTGGAGTATGCGCAATACAACCGCTGTTACGTTCACACTCTTGATGATCCGGCATGCGGAATCAATGCAAAGTCCATCCGGGAATTGCGGCAGTGGTGCAGATTGAGTCCGATGGGGATCTATGGTTATGCGTTTGTTCTTTTCCATCCTGCAGCCTATACTCCCTTCTGGGACATGCTTGCCAATGCTGTAAAGACATATCGTGACATGAATCTGCTTCACATAAAAACAGAATTTCCCGTAAGCGGGCCGAAAACAGCGCGCAGCGAACGCATCCAGGAACGGCAGCGTCTTCCATACTATATGTATGCGCAACTCGTCTGGAACCCGGACGTGAACATAAAAGAACTTGTATCAGATTTCTGTGCAACGGTATACGGGCCCGCGGCACAGCCGATGACCGAATATCATCTTGCCATGGCAAAGGCATGGAATCTGCAGAAAGCGCATTACTCCTACTTCCTTCACAAGCCGGACGGGGCCTCGCTGCATTTCATCAATCCGGAACTGATAAAAACCGCGAAACAAAAATTTTCTGAAGCAAAAACAATTCTTGAACGGCTGTCCGGCGATGATTCCGGAAAAACCCGTCGTCTTTCCGATCTGGAAATTGATATTGCAGCATTCCGCCAGTGGGAAAAACTCTATCAGATAACACACGAAAAAGCGGTGACTGTCAGCCTGCCGCAGACAGACAGTTTCTCCAAGGCTCCAGTCTTTGAAATGAACAGCCGCAACCAAATGCACCAGAAAACTGAACTGCGCATCTATTACACCCGGGATGCTCTGCATCTTCAAATCACCTGCGCAGAAAAGGATATGCAGAACCTCCGGAAAGGAACTGCCGGGCATGACAGTTCGGCAGTTTTCAACGGGGATCATATTGAGATATTTCTTGACTGCCAGCAGGGATACTTGCATTTTGCATTCACTCCAGCAGGAGGAACTTATGATGCATTCGGACATGACACTTCTTACAATCCCTCCTGGAAACCGGTTATCCATATGAAAAAGGACTGCTGGATTGCGGAAGTTTCTCTGCCCTTCAAAGAATTAGGAGCAGTCCCGGTTTCCGGGGATCAGTGGCAGCTTATTGTCAACCGCAACAGTCGTCCCGAAGCATGCGGTTTTCCGCTCCCGGCATACCATGACATAAGCGCCGGCGCCATTCTTTATTTTTCCGGCAAATCTGATGCGGAACGAACGATGATCTGGGTAAACGGTTCGGGAAATGTTCCGAATCAAACAGTGTCTCTCCTGAAAAATCATTGGAATTATCAGTTTTTCAAATATGAGGATCATGAAAAAATCGATTTTTCCAAAGCCAAAATGATTCTGCTTTCCATGCGATGGGCTGACCGCAACCGGCTTCCCCTGTCTTTCTATCGGGAAAAGCTTCTCCCTGCATTGATGAATGGCGCCGTACTGGTGATCACTTCTTACGGGGCACCGGATCTTCCACGCTGGTTTGACAATCCGGCACTCAAAATCAGCGCTGAACTGTACAAATTGTCTCCCCGCCGCAGAACATCCTCCATCTCGAAATCTGATTTCACAAGAAAGCCGGATGACATCCGCGAATTTCTATGGAAGACCTACACTCCGCCGGGAGTGTTCAATGCCGATGCCTCTCAGTGGGAATTTCTTGCCAGTCAGAAACTTCTGGATGGCAGGGAACTCCCTTACCTGATTGCACGTCCATGGGGCAAGGGGCTTCTGGTTGTTTCTCTTCTCTTCACTCCGGTGGAGATCCTGAATAACCTGCTGGAGTACAATAAAACAATCAAAAGATAACAGAAAATGCATATTGCCTTACTGCTCAGACATATAAAAACCAGTAACGGAATTCCATGCCTGGATTCTGTTCACACTATTGCATCTATGATCATGCCAGATAAAATGAATCCTGGAAATATAATATCTGACTTGTCATGGCGAGTGAAAATTTTGCGAAAAAGCCTGATTCGCAGGAAAAAGCGTTCGATCGTATTTCTTCGTCTATAGAGTTCCCCGTTATATTCCCAGGTGGATTTTCTATTCCGCTTCGGAGGAACAACTGGAATATATCCACGATTGATCGCCGAAAGACGAGTTTTATCTCCTTCATAAGCTCGATCCATAATCAAATAGCGATGCACTGCCGTCCCATACATCTTTGAAATTGTCATTTTTGTCCTCCTGTTTGAGCTTGCGTTGATTGTTTTTTTAAATT
>CALXRI010000026.1 GCA_944390795.1 uncultured Victivallales bacterium | reverse complement strand
CTGACCGCCGGTTTCAAGCCGGACTTCACGGGAACGGACTTCGCCTCGGGCTTCAATGACATCTTTTTTTCAGGAACTCCCGAAGCCTTCTTCCCCGAAGCCTTCGACTCCGTCTTCACGGAGGCCCTGACCGCCG
Source organism: uncultured Victivallales bacterium (assembly GCA_944390795.1). Classification (GTDB taxonomy): domain Bacteria; phylum Verrucomicrobiota; class Lentisphaeria; order Victivallales; family UBA1829; genus UBA11452. Next base: position 39,884 of record CALXRI010000026.1, on the reverse strand, counting down.
GTTTCAAGCCGGACTTCACGGGAACAGCCCCAGCTGTTCCAGCCGACGCTTCTGTCTTGAGTCGCGGCGCTTTCTGCACCGGAACGGTTCCTCCCGGAACTTTTTTCTTCAAATCCGGAACGGAAGCCTTCACGGAAGGCTGCGTCTTCCTTGTCTGCGGAGGTACGGCGGAAGATTTTGCCGGTTCCTTTTCCGGTTTCTTTCCGGAAGAGGAGTTTTTCATGCCGGAGGATTTTACAGTGCTGGAAGGAACCTTCGGATTTGCCGTTTTCAGCTGCGGAGCAGCTTTCTTTTCCGTCTTAGCGCCCGCGGAGGAAACTTTCTTCGCATCATTCTTCTTAGAAAGAGAGGAAGATTTCATCTGCTTACCAGCCTCCTTGCCATTTGGCACTATTGACTTTTCCATATATTGCGTTTATTATAACACATGCAGTTTCTTTCTCGGGATCCGAGCTTCACCCGCGAAACAAGCCGGCACGGCACAAGGTGCAGTGCAAATAAGTTTATATTATAACATCCCGGAAGCGGTTTGTCAAGTGTCGCAGAGCAACAAATTCTTTGAAAAACAAATGAAGAGGTGGCTGGAACGCTTCCCGGCCGCAGAAAAGATGATTTCCCTTGTGGACGAGGGAATCGTTTCCCTGATTTCTCTTGCCGTGGCATACAAAAGCAAACGCCCCGTTTTCATTGAGATTCCCGGCTATGCCATGGGGGAAAAGATCAAAACAGAGATGGAACTCTGGGCAAAAACACTGGGAATCGCCAGGACTGTCGAAATCCTGCCGGACGGGACCTCCTGCGGGAAAAAACTTGCCGAAGCGGAAATTCCCCGGGCAACGCTGCTCAACGCGGTGCTCCATACGCCGCCGGACATCCTGATCGGTTCCGGCGCAGCCATGATGTCCCCCGCTCCGCCGCCGGAAAAAATGCGCAGTTCCGAACTGGTCCTGCGCAGAGGCATGGAATTTCCGCTCGGACGTCTGGCGGAACTTCTGGTGGAAATGGACTATGACGACGAACCAGAAGTCACCCAGCCCGGAGAATTTTCACGCCGCGGCGGTCTGATCGACATTTTCTCCCCGGCGCAGAACTATCCGGCGCGCATTGAATACTGGGGAGATGCAGTCGATTCCATCCGGCGCTTTGTCCCGGAAACGCAAGGCTCTGTCGGAGAAATTCCCGAATATAAAATCATCATGCGTTCCGGTTCGGAGGAGGAGGGGGAATCCGCGGAGGAAGGCGATTTTACGGATTATCTCCGGATCTACCGGCCTTTGATTCTCCGCGTATTTCCGGAAGAGTGCCGGAAAAGCCTCGAACGATTCTTCGACGCCCCGGTTCTGCGCAAATGGGAGGAACTGGAACGCGATCCGCTCTGGCATGACGCGGTCCGGCTGCTTGACGTAGCGGAAAGCGCCAAACTGCCGCCCGGCGCAGCCATGCAGTGTCCCGCTTTTCCGTCCGCACGCCATATTCTCCAGATGGTGCCGCAGGGGGCGGAAGAAAATCTCTCCGAACTCGTGCGGCAGATCAGTTCCAGTCTGATCCGGCAGCTTGCGGAGGAGTCTTACCGGATCTCCATCGCGGGCAGAACCGAGGGCGACCTTGCCAGTCTCCGGGACTGGCTCCGGGACGAGGGACTGGAAAAATCGAAGAATATCGAGTGCATTCAGGCGGAAGTTCCCTGCGGAATCTTTCTGCCGGAGGAGAACTTCGCGCTGTTTTCCGAATATGAGCTCTTTTCGTCGCCGCGCCGCCTGCTCGGAGGCAGAACCATCGTGCCGGAAACCGACAGTGAGCCCGAACTGGCGCAGGACGCCATTGAGGAGGCCGTATCCGCCGACATGGAGGAAGGCGATCACGCGGTCCACATCAATTACGGAATCTGCATTTATCACGGGCTGAAGACCATCCATGAAAAGGACCGTTCCTATGAGGCGCTCGATCTGGAATTCGACAACGATTCCCGCGTTTATGTCCCGGTATGGCAGGCGCACTGCGTCACACGCTACATCGGTTCCCAGAAAGGATTCGTCAAGCTCAGCAGGATCGGCAGCGCGAAGTGGAACAAAATCAAGAGCGAAGCGGCAAGTTCCGTGCGGACGCTTGCATTCGACATGCTCAAGATTCATGCGATGCGCTGTCAGGCGCAGGGCTGTTCGTTTCCGAAGGACGATCTTCAGCAGCGTCTGTTTGAGAAGTCGTTCCCGTTCACCGAAACGCGCGATCAGCTCCGCGCGGCCGAGGAGATCAAGCGCGACATGGAATCGACACGCCCGATGGACCGTCTTCTCTGCGGAGACGTCGGCTACGGAAAAACCGAGGTCGCCATGCGTGCGATCTTCAAATGTGTCATGTCCGGAAAACAGGCGGCGATTCTCGTCCCCACGACGGTGCTCGCCCAGCAGCACTACTATAACTTTCTGGAGCGTTTCGCCGAGCACCCGTTCATCATCGAGACGCTGAGCCGTTTCAAGACCAAAGGTGAACAGGCGATGATCGTCGAACGCATGAACGAAGGCAAGGTCGACATCGTCATCGGCACGCACCGCCTGCTCCAGAGCGACGTCAAGTTCAAGAATCTGGGCCTTGTGGTCGTCGACGAGGAACAGCGTTTCGGTGTGATGCACAAGGAACGGCTCAAGCGGCTCCGGACCATGGTGGACGTGCTGACCATGACGGCGACGCCGATTCCGCGAACCCTGTATTTTTCCATGTCCGGGATGCGCGACCTGAGCACGATCATGAGCGCGCCGGTCCAGCGCCTTCCCGTCCAGACCGTCGTGTCGCAGTATGACGACAGCATCGTGGCGACGGCCATCAACCGGGAACTCCAGCGCGGCGGCCAGGTCTACTATCTCCACAACCGGGTCGGAACCATCGACGAAACGGCGGAACGTCTGCGGACGCTCGTCCCGCAGGCGAGATTCGGAATCGGACACGGCCAAATGGACGAAAACGAACTCGAGGATGTCATGAGTTCCTTCATCGAGGGAAAAATCGACGTGCTGGTCTGCACCACCATCATCGAATCCGGACTCGACATTCCGAACGCCAACACGATCATCATCGAACGCGCCGACCGTTTCGGGCTTGCGGAACTCTATCAGCTCCGCGGACGCGTGGGACGCTGGAGCCGCCAGGCCTACGCCTATCTCCTTCTGCCGCGCAATTCCATTCTCTCCGGCAATGTCCGCAAGCGGATCGCGGCGATGCGCAAATACACGCACCTGGGCTCCGGTTTCAAGCTGGCGCTGCGCGATCTCGAAATCCGCGGCGCGGGAAACATTCTCGGCGCGGAGCAGAGCGGGCACATCAACGCAATCGGATTCAATCTCTACTGTCAGCTGCTCCGGACCGTCACCTCGCAGCTGAAAGGCGTGGAAATCACGCTGAAGAAAGAGTGCAATGTGTTCATCGACTTCGTGGATTATTCGCTTGAGACGGTCGAGGGAAAAATTCCGGCGGCATTTCCGGAGGACTACATCAACTCCTCCCGCCTGCGTCTTGACGCCTACCGCCGCATTGCCATGATCAACGACCTGACCGTTCTGGAAAGCTTCCGCCAGGAACTGCGGGACCGTTTCGGAAGACTGCCCCGCATGGCGGAAAACCTGTTCGTCTGCGCACAGATCCGGATCATCGGCGTTCTCGCCAACCTGGATGCAATCTCCTGCACCGACAACAAAGTCATTCTGGAGCGGGCGCATGAAATCCTGAAGCCGGACGGAAAAATCCCGCGTCTGCCGGCGGAAACCAATCCCGATTCCAGGCTCCGTTTCCTGAAAGTCCTTCTGGAGAAAATTTTTCTGAAAAAGTAGGTTTTCAATTTGTATTTCCGGAATGATGCGGTATTTTAAAAAGGCAGTCGGAGCGGAGCGAAAAAGTTTCCTTACGATTTGCAGACGAGGAAGTTAGAAAAGCAGGGAGCCGGCACCGCCTGTTCCGGTTTCCGATCCAAACGTGACGGGTAGTTCTGAACAATACAAAACAGTCTGGAGAATGGTCAATGACAAAAAGAGATCTTGTGGTGAAAATTGCGGCGGACACCAATCTGATTCAGAGCGATGTGGCAAGCGTCGTCCAGAAGACGCTGGATTATATTGCCGAAGAACTGGTTTCCGGAAGAAACATCGAACTGAGAAACTTCGGCGTGTTTGAAATCAAGGTGCGCAAAAGCCGCAAGGGACGCAATCCAAACAAGCCCGAAGTGACGGTGGCGATCCCGGAGCGGGTGGTCGTCAAGTTCAGAGCGGGAAAAGAACTCAGAGAGCGCATTGCGAAACTTGTTTCCCAGTAATGTTTCTTAAGTTTTGAGAGGAATGCGCCTTGCCGTGACCATACCGCAGGGCGTTTTTTTTTAACGCCGGAAGCGTCTGGCTCTGAAGAAGGGAAATGGCATCATGTCCAGAATTTCGACTCCGCCGCCGGGAACGGGCGATATTTTCCCGGACGAGGTGAATTCGTGGCTCGCCGTGGAAAATGCGGCGCGCCGTGTGTTCAGCCTTTACGGATACGGAGAAATCCGCACTCCTGTTTTCGAATATACGGAAGTATTCCAGCGCGGGCTCGGTGACGAGACGGAAGTCGTGAAAAAGGAGATGTACACCTTCGAAGACCGCGGCGGACGCAGTCTCACGCTCCGTCCGGAGGGAACCGCGGGCGTCATGCGCGCCCTTTCCGGAACAGATGTGGTGAACGGCGTGGAAACGCGCGTTTTTTACATCGGCCCGATGTTCCGCGGAGAAAAGCCAGCCGCCGGACGCCGCAGGCAGTTTCACCAGATCGGCGTGGAAAACGCGGGCCGCGTCGCACCCGCGCTGGACGCGGAGTGCATTCTCGCGTTGTCGCAGTTTCTGGAGGAGATCGGCGTCACCGGATTCAATCTGATGATCAATACGCGCGGCGTTCCCGAAGACCGGAAGCCCGCCGAAGACGCGCTGCGCGAACATTTCAAACCCGTCATCGACTCGATGTGCGAGGACTGCAGAAGCCGCCTGGAACGCAATGTCTGGCGCATTCTGGACTGCAAACAGCCCGAATGCCAGAAGCATATCGCATCCGCCCCGGACGCCGCCGCGCTGTTTGCGCAGCCGTCCCGCGACTATTTCAATCAGGTCTGCGACATTCTCGCCTCGCTTGATGTCAAATTCACGATAGAACCCCGGCTGGTGCGCGGACTCGACTACTATGTCCATACCGTCTTTGAACTCACCCACGCCGGGCTCGGCGCGCAGAACGCGATTGCCGGCGGCGGCCGTTACGAGCTGAACCTGCCGGGACTCGGCAAACCCGTCCGCGGCGTCGGTTTCGCGGCAGGCGTCGAGCGTCTGCTGATGGCGCGCGAAGCCATGGGAGTGAAGCCGGAACCCGTCCGCACTCCGGACATTTACCTCCTCTCGCTGGGCGCAAAGGCGCTCGCGTTCAACTGGAAGCTCGCATCCGAGCTGCGCCGCGCCGGAATTTACGCCGCAGTCGAGCCGGAGGAGAAAAGCATGAAATCCCAGATGCGCTCCGCAGACCGCCTGAAGGCTGCAAAGGTTCTGATCGTCGGAGACGCCGAACTGGAAGAAGGCGCTGCGGATCTCAAGCAGATGTCCGACGGATCCCAGCGCAGGATCGCACTGTGCGCGGTAAAGGAAGAGCTGAGCAAATGACAACGAACCGGATTTACAATGTAAACATTTCCAGGCAGTACCCGCTGCCCACGCCGCAGGAGATTCTGGAGGAACTCCCCCTGACATTCGTTGAAACGGATACAATCTACCGTTTCAGAAAAGAGATTGAAAACATCATCCTGCGCAAGGATCGACGGATTCTCGTCATTGTCGGCCCCTGTTCGATCGACAGCATTCCCGCCGCGCTGGAGTATGCCTCCGCGCTGAAGAAACTCCAGCAGACGGTGGCCTCGAAGATGTTTCTGATTATGCGGACCTATTTTGAGAAGCCGCGGACGACACTCGGGTGGAAGGGACTTGTGTACGACCCCGATCTCGACAGTTCATTCAACATCGAAAAAGGATTGCGCATTTCACGCAAGCTGCTGCTCGAGCTGGTCCGCATGGAACTTCCCGCCGCGACGGAATTCCTGGATCCGATCATGCCGCAGTATTTCGCCGACCTCATCACATGGGCGGCAATCGGCGCCAGAACCGTGGAATCCCAGACGCACCGCCAGCTCGCCAGCGGCCTTTCGATGCCGGTCGGATTCAAAAATGCAACGGACGGTTCCATCACCGTGGCAATTGACGCAATCCGCACCGCGCTTGCAAGGCACTCCTTCCTCGGCATCATCAACGACGGGCGCACCGGCGTCTTCAGCACGAAGGGAAATAAATTCGGACATGTCGTGCTGCGCGGAGGACAGCATATGCCGAATTACGGCTCGGAAAACGTCGCTTTCGCGGTGGAACTCATGAAAAAACTCAAGCTCACGCCGTCCATCATCATTGACTGCAGCCATGCGAATTCCATGCGCAATCCGCTGAATCAGCCGAAAATCCTTTCCGACGTGGTCGAGCAGATCCGCAGCGGACAGACGGCAATCAGCGGAGTCATGCTGGAAAGCTATATCAAGACGGGCCGTCAGGATATCACTGCGAAAGGCAAGATCATCCCCGGCGTCTCCCTCACCGATCCCTGTCTCGGATGGGCCGAGACGGAAGCGGCGATTCTGAACGCTTATGAAAACCTGCCGTAAGGCGCCATCAACGGGAACGGACTCATGACCAAAACCGACGACATCATCAGAAAATCGCAGGACGAACAGGCGAAGAGAACCTTCTTCCTCCTTCCGATTCTGGATATGTATATCTTCCGGGAGTTCATGATTCCTTTTTCCATTCTGCTCTTTGCCTTCGTTTTCCTTTTTCTGATCGGCGACGTGTTCAATGATCTGGGAGATTTTCTGGAACACAAATCCTCCTTCGTGACCGGCGTAAAATATTTCGCCTACAAAATGCCGGGAAACATCCGTTTCGTCCTGCCGATCTCCGTTCTGCTCGCCTGCATGTACACCCTGACCAACTTCGGACGGAACCGCGAAATCACGGCCATGCGTTCCTCCGGAATTTCCCTGGTGCGCTGCGGATTCGCAATCTACTGCGTCGGATTCGCCGTCATGCTCGTCAATTTCTGGTTCAACGAGCAGGTGATCCCCTATACGGAACAGCAGTCGACCATTCTGATTGAAAAAGTCAAAAATCCCGACTACGATGAACGGATGTATCAGATGCTTCAATACCGGAGCAGCGACAAGCTCCGCGACTGGCTTTTCCAGAATTTTGATCAGGACGGCGTGCAGCATGAGGTCATCCTGAAGAAATACGCAATCGGCGACGACGGCAGAAAAGTCCTGGACTGGGATATCCGGGCGGCGGAAGCAAAATATGTGGACGGCGCGGGATGGACGTTCAAGAATGTCGTCCGGACTCCCTACAACCGCCGCTTCTTCCTCCCCGGAAGTCCTGAGATCATCAAAGAGTTGAAAATCTCCATGGAAGACATACCCGAAAAGCCGGAAGACATTGTCAATGCGGTCAAGCCGCCCGAGGAGCTCTCCTCCTGGACCATCTGGCATATGCTGACCGAAAACAAGGCCATGGTGCCGTCACTTCGCGGCATGTATGAAACCATTCTTTACTACCGCCTTGCCTTCCCGACAGTCTGCTTCCTCTGCGTTTTTCTGGCGCTCCCGCTGGCGGCGAAAAACGAGCGCGGCGGAATTTTCCTCTCCATTATCACGGCCGTCGTCGTGATCGTGGTCTATCAGGTCATGACGGAAATCTTCCTGGTTCTCGGAAAACAGGGCATTGTCCCTCCCATTGTCGGCGGCTTGACTCCCACCGTGGCATTTCTGCTTTACGGCTGGTTCTTTGTAATCCGCAAGGCAGGCTGACAGAACCGAACACATCGTCTGTGTCCTCTGTGCCTCCCCCGGTATCCCGACAATGCCGTCAGGCATTTCAGAGAATGTTCCTGCATGAAAAATCCGCAGACTTTTTCCGGAGTTGAAACATGCCGGAAACTCCATAAAAAAAGTACAGTGCCGAATCTTGCGGTTCTCTAATTTTTCCATTCAGAAAAATGAAATACCCCGGTGCAGAGCACACGGGGTATCGGAAATTCCGCCTCCGGCAAACAGCTTACGCAGCTGGACCGCGGCAGGACTGAAAGTCCTGCACGAAGCTATTATGAAATTTATTTCTTCTTAGCGGCCTTCTTCGCGGGCGCGGCCTTGACCGGGGGCAGCTTTCTTCACAGGGGCGACCTTCTTCGCGGGCGCGGCCTTGACCGGAGCAGCTTTTTTCACAGGCGCAGCCTTCTTCACGGGAGCGGCTTTCGCCGGGGCGGCCTTCTTCGCGGGCGCGGCCTTGACCGGAGCAGCTTTCTTCACAGGGGCGGCCTTCTTCGCGGGCGCGGCCTTCGCGGGCGCGGCCTTCGCCGGAGCGGCTTTCTTCACGGGCGCGGCCTTCGTCGGAGCGGCCTTCTTCACAGGTGCGGCTTTCTTCACGGGCGCGGCCTTCTTCGCAGGTGCGGCTTTCTTCACGGGCGCGGCCTTCGCCGGAGCGGCCTTCTTCGCAGGTGCGGCTTTCTTCACGGGCGCAGCCTTTTTCGCAGGGGTTGACTTTTTGGCTGCCGGAATTGCTTTTTTGGCTGCCGGGGACTTGACGGATGTTTTGGAAGTTGTTTTGCGCATCTTCGGTTCCACCGCTTTCTGTTGTTGGTTAGACTCTATGATAGCCATACACAACGCGAGTGCCTCGCGTCCGACTTTCCAGTTTTCATTTCCGCCCTTTTCAACAGAGGCGGCGAAGACGGCATGAGAATTCGGAACAGCCTTGATCGAAGCGAATTTTATCACTTTCGGCTTCTTTGCATTCTTCTTATAAATCTCAATACTGTCATTCGTCAGCAGAATTGCACCGTCCTGCCCGTAGATTTCAAATTTATTTCCGCCGATCGGGAAAGTCCAGCTCAGTTCCAAGGTGGCCGTCGCACCGTTCTTATAACGGAACAAAGCAACCACATTGTCCGGCACTTCATGGGAGAGATTCGTCGTCTGCGACATCACCGTTTCAACCGGCCCGAAACACCACTGCAGAAGGTCGGCCATATGCACCGCGATATCCGTTACAAGACTGCCCTTGAATTTTTTCTGCACAAACCATGTCGCCCCCGGGGACCAACCGACATCGGGACTGGAGGTTGCCGCGCGCAGACAGCGGGCATGCAGAGGCTTTCCAATCACACCCGAAGCCACCAGTTCGGCAAGCTTCCTGTGAAGTGCACTGAACCGGAGCGACTGATTGACCTGGAGAATCAGACCCTTTTTCTCGGCAAGATCAATCATTTCATCGGCTTCCTCCACGCTGGAGGCCATCGGCTTTTCAACCAGAACGTGTTTTCCCGCGTTCAGACACTGGAGCGTCTGCTCGTAATGATACAGATTCGGCGTCGCGATGATAACGGCATCAATATCGGATTTGAGGAGTTCATCCAGGGAGCTGCAGAATTTCGGCTTCAGTTTATGCTTTTCCGCCAGCGCTTCCGCCTTGCCTTTTTGGATGTCGAACATCGCGGTCACTTCGGCGTTTTTCCCGAGTGAAAGCATTTCCGGCATATGATTGGCATCCGCGATTTTCCCGCATCCGACCAATCCGACTTTCAGCACGCCCATTTCTCCTCCTTGTTTTTTTGTCTAAGTTGATATTTTTCCGTAGAACTTGTAAAAGTTAACACATCAAATCACAAATTTCAACATCATTCGGCAATTAAATGCAAATAATTTTCATTACGGCAGATAGAAGAAAACGCGGTCCCGTTTTCCGGCATGCCCGTCAGCGAGCGGCTGAGACTGCCGTCAGGTTCCCCTCCGATCCCGCCCCGCCGCAGGAGGAATGCCGCTATTGTTCTGCAGAAGAATTCGAAACACCGTCGCGTCGAACGGGCACAGCCAGCCTGTTCAGAAGATCCGGTAAGCCTCCGCTGCCGCATCTCCGGGAATCAGCTTCAGTTCGTCTCCGGAAAAAAGACCGCCGGCACGCAGATAGTTCGGAGTCTCGCTGCAGGGTATGGTTGAACAGAGGGAATGTCCGTGCCCCGCATCCTATGATCCGCTCCGACCCGGAATCATGAAAAACAGCCTCCATCCGGCAGCAGGCTGCCGTTTTATCTGAAATCCGGGAAGAGTCTTCCGGAAAACCGCCGGAAAACGATCTGTGACATTGATCCGTCATGAACGTTTTCCTGCATCTGCCTGTTGTTCCACAGTGCCCTGCGGTTCCTAAAGATAACTCCGAACAAAATGATTTGCAAACGGCAATGCGCCTCCGCTGCCCGGAACAGACAGATTTCGACTGAAATCCCTTCCGCCGCACACTCAATTTTGAAAGAATTTGCAAATCGGACTTGACAAGAGCCGGAAAAACATTATGTTTGTAATCACACACTAAAAACGGAGGTTTTTTATGGTCACGGCAATTATTCTTGTCAAGGTCAAGCGTGAACTCATCTCGGATGTCATCGAGGAACTCCTGAAGATCAACGGAATCATGGAAGTCCACTCCATCGCCGGAGAATACGATCTTGCCGTGATCGCACGGGTCGGAGACAATCAGGAACTCTCGCTGATCCTCGCGGACAAGATGTGCCATCAGATCAAGGGCATTGCCCATACCAAGACACTGATCTCGCTCGGAGCCTACTACAACTACGACGAGAAGAAAGTTTACAAGAAGGCAAAATCCAAGTAAAAACATGCACTCTTCCCGGCCCGGCATGAAACTGCGCCGGGCTTTTTTTACCTTCATTCACGGACAGCGGCCATGACAGGGAAGGAAAGCGGTCCCTGCCGCGGCAAAGGCGCCGCATCTGCCGGTGAAAAATGAATGTATGCCGCCGTGGAAAGCGGAATCTCCGGAAAGGAAAATGTTTTCTTCAAGATAAGGAGTGATCATTATGGGCAGGATGCTTCTGGCTGTATCATTGGCGTGTTTCGCACTGGCTCTGGGCGCGGATTCCCTGAAGCTGCAGCTTCCGGAAAAAATATACGCGGTTCCCGGCCTTGAATCCAATATTTATTTCGACAACATCGTGCTGACTCCGAATTCCGATGTCTATGTATTCGACGTCACCTGCAAAAAAGGACGGAACGATCAGAAACGCTGGCGTTTTGTCCCCTCCGAAAAGGATGTGGGAGAATATGACTGGAGCGTCAAAGTCATGGATGGAAGCGGCACGCTTGCCGAAGGCAGAACAAGACTCATTGTTTCGCCCGCCGATGCGGGAAAGGGAAAAACCGTCTCCATTCTCGTGGTCGGCGACAGTCTGACGGCGGCAAACGTTTATCCGATCCGCCTGTTTGAACTGGCGGGCCGTCCCGGTGGCAATCCCCGCCTGAAAATGATCGGGTCCAGCGGCCCCAACCGGCAGCCGCAGAAAAACGGTGTCGCCCATGAAGGGTGGGGCGGCTGGACATGGAAAACCTTCATCTCCAAAACAAAGCCTTTCGCAAGGAAAGATCCGAAACCCTGGGATGTGCCGAGCCGTTTTCTGGTCGTCAAAGACGGAAAGGGAAAGCTTGACTTCCAGGCCTACCTCGACAAATACAACGGGGGAAAGGCGCCTGACTTCATCACGGTTCAGCTTGGCGTGAACGACATTTTCGGCGCAACGGATGAAAATGCGGACAAGAAAATCAAGGACATCCTGCAGTCCGCCGACACGCTTCTCGCGGAATTCCGCAGAGTCGCTCCCAAGGCGAAAATCGGAATCGGACTGGTGACTCCGTCCGCCCGTTCCCAGGACGCCTTCGGCAGCAATTACGCCTGCGGCCAGACCCGCTGGCAGTACCGGAAAAACCAGCACCGTTTGAACGAAGCGTATCTGAAAAAGTTCACCAATCATCCGGACAAAAATATTTCCATCATTCCGACGAACGTCAATCTGGACTGCGAGAACAACTTCCCGGTCGTATCCGAACCTGTCAATCTCGGCAGTTCCGCCAAGATCACGCGCCAGAGCAACGGCGTGCATCCCGCAAGCCCGGGCTACCGGCAGATCGGCGACACCTTCTACAGCTGGCTGAAATATCAGCTGAACAGCAAGGCCAGATAATGCGGAAAAGATCTGCGGCGGAGCGTTTGCCTTCTCTCCTTTCAGGCCTTTTCTGTGCTGGATTCCTGACCATGTTTCCGCCGGGGCTGACGGCTGAGGAAGAGCAGCGGCCGCAGGAAATGGCCCGCCTCAATCTTGTCTCTCTTCCGGAGGCGGCGGAAAACCTCTCCCGTCTCGGAGACGCGGTCGCCCCGGATTTCCCGCTGTCCGTCTTCGCCGCCACGGCATTTCTCGGCATGACGCAGCCGGCCATGCTGATGGATGTCACCAAGCCCTTTTCCATCATTTTCTACGAGGGGAAACCGGAGCCGGGCATCTGCATTGCCGCACAATCCCGTGCAAACGTCAAATTCCCGGAAGGGACAGCGCTCCGTTTCGGTTCTGTGAAAATGAACATGGAGCCCGGTCCCGGCCGCCGCCTGATTTTCCGCACAGCCGATCTTCAGGGCATGCCGCCGGAACCGTTCACGCCGCGGGCGGGTCAGAAGGTCACGCTGGAAATCCGCGCGAATCCGTCCCTCCTGCGCAGACAGTTCACTCTTGCGTCCCTTGCCTCCGGAAACGCCCGGTCACTGCCGACGGCGGCGGACGATTTCCTCTCCTCTTTCCGGGAGCTGAATTTCACGCTGGGAATGCCGGCGCAGAACAGAATCGCACTGCATCTGGGCGGACGCCTGACCGCGGACAGTTCTCTGCCGCGGTATCTGGAAAATCCTGCGCCTCTGCATGCCGTTTCCGCTTTTGCGGATGCGCAGGAACTCTTTATCCTGAACATTCCTGCGGACCGGGCTTTCCGGACATGTCTGGAAAGATTGCTGCCGCACCTCCGCGGCGCAACCGGACCGGAGAGGGCTCTTTACAGGGAGGTCGTCAACGCTTCGAACGGCAGGATTTCCATTGCCGTCGCATTCTCCGGAAGAGCGGGCGAAAACAGACGGCCTGTCGCCAAGGCTGTGTTCGGACTGAAGATGCATGCATCGTCCGCCGTGGGAAAGACGCTGGAAGCCTTCCCGGAAACCCCGTTCGGAGGTCTCCGCACAGTCGCCCGCACGATGACACCGGACCGGGAAGAGATTCTGTTCGCCCGGATGGAAAAACATGGAATTGTGTTTTATTTCTGCGGCATGGTGCAGGCGGAGCTGCAGGCTCTCATGAAGGAGAAAACCATTCCCCTGAACTGCGGGGATCCGTTTGCAGTCTATGATCTGCGCACCGGAAGGAAAATCGTTTCGCTGCAATGCCGCGGCGGCCGCGTGTCGCTGGATCTTGACGCGGATCAGGCCTTCTTCCGCCAGTTCCCTCCGCTGATCGACAGGCCGCTTCACGCCTTGAACCTCAAGCGGACGGACAATCCGCGGAAACAGCGGAACTGAATTTTCCGCAGACGGATTCCGAATTTGTCAAAACAGCGGAAGAAAGCTTGACTTTGTCCAGTCTTCTGGTTATATTCCGTCTGGTTGAAAAACAACAGGAGTACATTTCAAATGAACATGCTTTTCAAGAACTGCAATCTCATCTCGCCGGATGTGGAGCTGGAAGGCGCCTCCATCCTTGTGGAAGACCGGACCGTCAGACAGATTTTCGCCAAGGGAGATCCCCTGCCGGCAGCGGACAAGGTGATCGACGTCAAGGGGGAAATGACCGTTCCGGGATTCGTCGACATCCACTGCCACGGGAAATCCGGTTTCGATTTCAGCGACGCAACCGAAGAGGCGATGACGACAATCGGCATCGACAAGCTCAAGGAAGGCGTCACAACCTTCCTCCCCACCACGCTGACTCTTCCGGAGGAGCAGCTCGCCGCATCCCTCCGCACCGCGGCGGACTATGTGAAGAAAGGCGTCAAGGGAGTCAAACTCGCGGGCGTGCATCTGGAAGGGCCCTTCATCAATCCGAAATGCCTCGGCGCCCAGAATCCCGATTTCGTCAGGGAACCCGACATTGAGATGGTCAGACGCCTTGCAAAGATTTTCCCGGTGAAAAAGGTTTCCTACGCCGTGGAAATGCCGGGAGGCGACCGTTTCGCCTCGGAATGCCTTGCCGAGGGAATCACGCCGTCCTGCGTCCACAGCGCGGCGACCTTCAAGCAGTTCCAGGCAGCCCATGAACACGGACTCCGGAACCTCACGCATTTCTGCAATCAGATGACGCCGCTCCACCACCGGGACATCGGCCTGGTCGGCGCGGGCTTCGCCTGCAAGGATGTCTACATCGAGCTGATCTGCGACAAACTGCATATCTGCCCCGACATGATCTCCCTGGTCTTCTCTCTGAAAAACGTGGAAAAAATCCAGCTGATTACGGATGCCATGCGCGCGGCGGGAATGCCGGACGGGGAATCCTCTCTCGGCGGACTTGCCGTGATCGTGAAAGACGGCGCGGCGCGCCTCGCCTCCAACGGCGCACTGGCCGGAAGCACGCTCCAGATCTGCGACGCCCTCCGCAATGTCCATGAGATCACCGGACTGCCGCTCAAGGACCTCATCAAGACGACATCCTGGAACCAGGCCTGCGCGCTCGGGCTTGAAAAAATCGGAAAACTCGCTCCGGGATATCTGGCGGACATTGTGATTCTGAACAGCAACTTCAAAGTCAAATCCGTCTTTGTCGAAGGCAAGCTCAGATATCAGGCCTGACACGTTTCCCGCAAGGGAAATGCGGAAGCGGGATCAAAGCTCTTCCGCTTCCGCGTTCATGCACTCCGTCCGTCCCCGGAACGGCGGGACGGGAACCGAATTCCGAACCAGACAAGAAAAGGAACATCAATGAAAGAACCCGTCATCATCATGCCGTGTCTCGACATGCGCAACGGCCGTGTCGTGAAAGGCGTGCACTTTGTGGACATCGCCGACGCCGGAGATCCGGTGGAATGCGCCCGGGCCTACTGCGCCGCCGGAGCCGATGAACTGGCCCTGCTGGACATTAACGCGACCGTGGAAAACCGGGGCACCCTTCTGGATGTGGTCAGGCGCGTCGCAGAGGTCTGCACCGTTCCTTTTACCGTCGGAGGGGGAATTTCCGACGTCAAATCCGCCTCCCAGGTGCTCGAAGCGGGAGCGAACAAGGTTTCCACAAGCAGTGCGGCCTTCCGCAAACCGGAAATCATTCCGGCCATGATCCGGGAGTTCGGCCCCGGCGCGGTGACCGTCGCCATCGACGTGGATGTCAATCCCGCGCTTCCGTCCGGATATGAAGTCTACATTGACGGCGGACGCACCGCCACCGGATATGACGCTCTGGAATGGGCGAAACGCGTGGACGGTTTCGGCGTCCAGGTGATTCTCCCGACCAGCAAGGCCGGAGACGGGGCGAAAACGGGATATGATCTGCCGGTCATCCGGGCAATGGCGAAAGCCTGCAATGCGAAAATCGTCGCTTCGGGCGGAGCCGGGAAAATGGAACACTTTCTTGATGCGGTGCAGGCCGGCGCGGATGTCCTGCTCGCCGCATCCGTCTTCCATTTCCATATGATCGACATTCCGGAGCTGAAACATTACCTGAAGGAAAACGGCGTTCCGGTCAGATTGCAACCGCAAAGCATCTCCTGACGCGCCGCAAAGAACAGCTGACGCCGTTTCCGGATAACACCAGGGCCGGGCAGAACGGAAAGTTCTGCCCGGCCCTGAATCATTTTGCGTTTTCTACCGACGCAGCTGTCAGCCGATCGCGTTCTTCACAAGATCATGGAAGCTGTCTGCCTTGAGCGCGGCTCCGCCGATCAGACCGCCGTCAATGTCGGGCTGAGCAACCAGTTCCCTGGAATTTTCAGGCTTCATGCTGCCGCCGTACTGAATGACCGTTTCATCGGCAAGCGCGCCGTAAAGTCCGGCCAGCACCTTGCGGATGAACGCATGCGTCGCTTCGGCCATGTCAGGCGTCGCGGTCCTGCCCGTTCCGATCGCCCAGACGGGCTCGTAGGCAATGACAACCTTCTTGAAATCGTCCGCGGAGATTCCGGCGAACGCGCCTTTGATCTGCTTTTCGAGAACGGCTTCGGTCTTGTCCCCTTCGCGCTCTTCAAGCGTTTCGCCGATGCAGACGATGGGCCTGAGATCATATTTCAGCGCGGCCTGAATGCGTTTGTTGACCGTTTCATCGGTTTCGCCGAAATACTGGCGGCGTTCGCTGTGGCCGATGATGACATACTCGACGCCGAGCTCTTTCAGCATCGCGCCGGAAATTTCACCGGTGAATGCGCCGTTGTCGGCCCAGTGGATGTTCTGCGCACCGACCTTGATGTTCGAGCCCTTGAGCTCGGCGATCGCGGTCGCGATGCTGGTGAACGGCGGGCAGACCGCCACATCCGCCTTGCAGGGACAGATGTCTGCGAATTTCTCCTTGAGCGCCTGGCAGAGAGCCGCGGTTTCGGCGGCAGTCTTGTTCATCTTCCAGTTGCCTGCGATAAATACTTTTCTGGACATGGGGTTTCTCCTGATTTTGAGTTTATGGTTTCACCGCTTGCGGAGCGATGGATTGTTGCAGCTTGTGACAGGTCTCCGCATCAAGGCCTTTGTTCCTGCGCAGCCAGTCAAAGACCCGGGAGACATTCTCGTAAGGCGCTCCCAGCGGCAGAAGCTGGACGTGACCGTCAAGGAAGGCGGCAGAAACACTCTGTTCCGCCGGATCCGGCGGGGAAAGAAAGACCGGATACGCCGCCGGATTTTTGATCTTCGACATGACAACACCTTTTCCGAAATAAAGATACGGCTTCCCCGTGACAGAAGAACAATTCACTGCGGAATCCGGCAGATATTTGTTTTTCCGCAGATCTTCCGGGGAATCAGGAAGCCGGTCCTTATGGTCGGCGGCATACATGAGCGTGGCAGCCATCAGTTTTTTCAAATGCATCGGAGAAAACCGCTCCCTGGCTTTCGCCGTTTCCTCTTCGGAAAGCAGAATCATTACGGGAACGGAGCGTGTTTCAAAAGTGCCTTTGGCCGCCTGCTGGTATGAAAAATGAAGGGTGGCCTCCACACTTCTTGACGCCAGAAAAAGAAACTCTTCACAGCCGCTGAATGAAGCCTGCTGTTTTTCATCCCAGCGCGGCGGAATGAACTTCCGGGAAAGCAAAGTAATGCCGCTCGTTTCCGGAATGAGGCAGACCCATTTGTAACCGTCCCCTTCGCGCGGAGCGGGAAGACGGATTGTGAATTGCGCCTTTCTGCTCATGCAGGAAAGAGGAAAAGCGACGGAGACGGGAAAACTCTTGACTCCTTCCCGGAAACGGACCATGTCTTTCTGCGGCGTTCCGCTTTCAGGCGCGCCCTCCTCATTTCCGGCTGCGCATGCCGTCAATCCGAGTAAAAGTATCAGAACCGAGCCGGAGCAGATGTTCCGAGCACGCTTCCAGCAGTCTGAGAGGAATACTTTTCCGGACATGGAGTTTCTCCTGATTGTAAGTTGGAAAATGTTACATCCCGACCATGCAGAAATGGGACAGACACGGCATCCGGGAAGAATAAATACGCCGGGGATGCAATCCCGGCCTGCAAGGAAATCTGCGGGAGAATGCCGTCATAGTGCAGGTCCCTGATGAAACTTTCCTTCGCGCAAAGCGGAAACGCAGAGAGCGGGAAGCGTCACCGGAACAGTTCCATGAAAGATTTCTCCCGTTGAAAAAGAGAGGGGGGAGAATTCCCGCCTCTCTCCTTTCAGAGCATCACTTGTCGTTCAGCGCGACAACGCCGGGAAGCTGCTTGCCCTCGAGGTATTCGAGAGACGCGCCGCCGCCGGTGGAGATATGCGACATCTTGTCGGCAAGACCGCTCTTGTTGACGGCCGCGACCGAGTCGCCGCCGCCGATGATGGAAACTCCGCCGTTGGCCTTGACTTCGGCAACCGCCGCGCAGACGCCGAAGGTGCCCTTGCTGAATTTCTCCATTTCAAAGCAGCCCATCGGGCCGTTCCAGACAACTGTCCTGGCGCCCTTGATGGCGTTGCTGTAAAGTTCGACCGTTTTCGGGCCGATGTCAAGTCCCATCCAGCCGTCGGGAATGTCGTCGCCGACAATCTGCGTATTGGCTTCTGGATCGAATTTGTCCGCCGCCACATTGTCCACGGGGAGCAGGAAATTGACGCCGAGCTCTTTGGCTTTGGCGATCATCTCCCTGGCGTAATCCAGCTGGTCGAGCTCGCAGAGGGAATTGCCGACGCTGTGGCCCTGCGCCTTGAGGAACGTGTAGGCCATGCCGCCGCCGATAATCAGCGTGTTGACCTTCGTCAGAAGGTTGCTGACAACCGCAAGCTTGTCGGAAACCTTGGCGCCGCCGAGGATCGCGACGAACGGACGGACCGGATTCTCCACCGCGTTGCCGAGATATTCGATCTCCTTCTCAAGCAGGAAGCCGGCAACGGAGGTCGGGATGTATTTGGTGATGACCGCCGTGGAGGCATGGGCGCGGTGCGCCGTGCCGAACGCGTCGTTGCAGTAGATGTCGCCGTAGGAAGCGAGTTTCTTCGCCAGCTCTTTCTGTTTCTCCTTGAGCGCGGCTTTTCTCGCCTTGAAATCCTCGTCGGACTCGCCGTCCTTCTGCTTGGCCTTCGCCTGCTCTTCCTTGTAGTAGCGGGTGTTTTCCAGCATGACGACGTCGCCGGGCTTCATGGCCGCGACTTCGGCGTCCGCCTTGCCGCAGTCCGCAACGAAGGTCACGGGCCTGCCGAGCAGTTTGGAAAGATATTCGGCAACGGGTTTGAGGCTGGTGTCGGCGGTGATGCCCTTTTCATCGGGTCTGCCGAGATGACTCATCAGAACCAGGCTTCCGCCCTGTTCGAGCACGTATTTGATGGAGGGAAGAGCGCCTTTGATTCTGGTGTCGTCCTTGATGACACCCTCTTTGATGGGCACATTGAAATCAACGCGCATGATGACGCGTTTGCCTTTGAGGTCGACGTCGCGCAGTGTCTTCTTATTCATGGTAAAACCCCTTTTCTGTTGTTGTGATCCGATTCCCTGAAGAAAAAAGGGCGGACGGATGGATGCCGTCCGCCCTTTGAAAAGGTAAGTGTCAGTCTCGCTTACTTGCAGATGACGCGGGCCATTTCGAGGACCTTGTTGGAGTAGCCCCATTCGTTGTCATACCAGGAACAGACTTTGACGAAGGTCTTGTCCAGAGCGATACCGGCCTTCTCGTCGAAGATGGAGGTGCGGGCGTCGCCGCGGAAGTCAGTGGAGACAACCGCTTCGTTGGTGTATCCGAGAACGCCCTTGAGCTCGCCTTCGGAGGCTTCCTTCATCGCGGCGCAGATTTCCTCGTAGGAGGCCTCTTTCGCCAGCTCGACCGTGAGGTCGACGATGGAGACGTCGGAGGTCGGAACGCGCATGGACATGCCGGTGAGTTTGCCGTTCAGAGCGGGCAGAACCTTGCCGACCGCCTTGGCGGCTCCCGTGGAGGACGGGATGATGTTCTCAAGGATGCCGCGTCCGCCGCGCCAGTCCTTCTTGGAGGGGCCGTCGACGGTCTTCTGCGTGGCCGTGGCGGCGTGAACCGTGGTCATGAGACCGCGGACGATGCCGAACTTGTCATTGAGAACCTTCGCGATGGGAGCGAGGCAGTTCGTGGTGCAGGAGGCGTTGGAGATGATGTCCTGTCCGGCGTAGGTCTTGTCGTTGACGCCGTAGACGAACATCGGAGTCGCATCCTTGGAAGGAGCGGACATGATGACTTTCTTCGCGCCGGCCTGAATGTGCATGCGGGCCTTGGCGTCTTCCAGGAAGAGACCGGTGGACTCGACAACAACTTCAGCCTCAACCTCGTTCCACTTGAGCTGGGTGGGATCCTTTTCCGCCGTGAGACGGATCTTCTTGCCGTCGACGATCATGTAGCTGCCTTCGACCTTGATGTCATGGTTGAAGATCCCGTGGACGGAGTCGTACTTCAGCATGTAGGCGAGGTAATCGGGATCGAGAAGGTCATTGATTCCGACGATTTCGATGTCCTTGCTGAAATTCTCGACTGCCGCGCGGAAAACCATGCGTCCGATTCTTCCGAATCCGTTGATACCGACTTTGATTGCCATAGTGTCAATCCTTCCGTTATGTTGTTGAGTTGTTTATTTTGAAAAGAATCCACTCTTTCACAATTCAGTTGAATGGATAAAATAGCCCGGAAAGCGGAATTTGTCAAGTATTTGGCATGGTTTTTTTCATAAAAGTGAATGAAAGGCGGAATCATCTGTGCATTTATTCACAGACGAAAGCATGCACTTTCCCGTTCCGCGCTTCCGCGGAAAGGCACGCCGAATCCGCGGGGAATCGCCCTTTGCCGTTTGACAGACCCGCCATTATGCGTGTATATTGGCGTTCTTCAAAAAAAATCAATTTCGGAACTGCGCCATGAAAACACAGAGGGACTTCTGGCAGGAAAGGTATATTCTGATCGCGGACTCGCATCTTCAGGGCGGAACGGAGAAAACCGCCTGTTTTTTCCGCATGCTGGACGCCCTGGCTGCGCGGAAACCTGCGGGAATCATTTTTCTCGGCGACATCTTCGAGCTCTGGATCGCGCTTGACGGATACGAAATTCCCGAACAGAAATGTTTTGCCGATTGGTGCCGCCGGCATTCCGCGGAACTGGAGATCGGCTTTATCGAAGGCAATCACGAATTCTTCGTCTCGGAGACGCACGCCGATGCGTTTTCCTGGATTACGGATACGCGGCATGACCTGAACCGGACCGTCCGGCTGATGCATGGCGACACCGTCAACCGCCGCGACTGGAAATATCTGCTGCTGCGCCGTGCAATCCGCAATGTTCTCACAAAACTTCTGCTGAAACTGTTTGCGCGGACGATCGGTCCCGGAGTGGCGGACCGGATCCGCCTTTCCCTCAAAAACGCCAACATGGCACACAAGAAGTTTCTCCCGCATGCCGAACTGGAGAAGGCGGCGGATCAGTGCGCCGCCCGCGGAATCGCGTCCGTCGCGGCGGGACATTTTCACGCATGGAACCAGTTTCACGCCCCGAAGGGAACATTGGTCAGCATCCTGCCCGCCTGGGAAACCGCCGGAGAAATCGCCCTGCTGGGCCGTTCCGGAGAAGTCACATGTCTGCCCTGGGAAAGCCTGACGGACTCCGATCCGGCCTGACGGCGCCTTTCCGGAAAAACGCGCCCGGACGCCTACTTTTTATCATTCAGCCTGTCAAGGTCCTTCTGAACGAAATCGACGACCTTCTCAAACTTTCTGACATTTTCCTCGTCAACATCCATCAGGGTCTTATGAGCCTCCAGCACGGTCCGGGCGCTGGCAATGCGGTCCGCGCCGTCCTGCGACGTTCCGCCCTGCGGGTCAAGAGAAATTTCACCTTCGGAAAAGGTGAACAGCTTTTTCAGACCGAGCCCGAACAGCAGGGACTTGTTCAGGTCGCCGGCATTGAAAATCGTCATGACGGCGTCGATTTTTTTCGCGCGCAGTCCAAGCATGGCGAGAATTCCCATGAACGTGCTGTCCATTCCGGTACAGGCGGAGAGATCCACATCGATCTTTTTGAAGACGACATTTTCCAGCTCCTTCGCCAGGCTGCGGAGCGGCGGAGCACATTCGAATGTCGCACGTCCGTTGACCTTGATGCTGTAAACGCCGTCGTTGCTGGCAATCAGAACCTCGGCATTTTTCATAGTGCACCGTCCTTTCCGGTTATTTTCCGATCACAGCCTTGATGCGCCGGACACCGCGGCTGGAACTTTCCTCTTTCAGAATCTTGAAACTGCCGAGATCTCCCGTATTCGAGGCATGGGGACCGCCGCAGATTTCCTTGCTGAAGGAGCCCATCGTGTAGACGCGGACCTTTTCCCCGTATTTGTCGCCGAAAAGCCCGATGGCGCCCTGCGCACGCGCCTCCTCCACGCTCATTTCCTCGCAGGTGATCGGAGTTTTCGAGGCAATCGCCTCATTCACGAGCTTTTCCACTTCGGCAATCTGTTCCGGTGTCATCCTGTCCGGATGCGAAAAGTCGAAACGCAGACGCTCCGCGTTGATGTTGGACCCCTTCTGCGCGACGTGATCGCCCAGCACTTTCCGCAGCGCGGCATGGAGCAGATGCGTCGCGGTATGCAGTTTCGCAGACTCCTCGGAGTGGTCCGCAAGGCCGCCCTTGAACTTCTGTTCCGCGCCTTTCCGCGAAAGCTCCTGATGCTTTGCATAGGCCTCCTCGTAACCTTTCAGATCCACCTTGAAGCCTTTTTCCTGCGCCATCTCCACGGTGAGCTCAATCGGGAAACCGAACGTTTCATAAAGATAAAAGGCGTTCTTGCCGCTGACGACCTTGTTCTGGATGTGGGCGGGAACGCGCGCGATCAGTTTTTCAAATTCGGCGGTGCCTTTTTCCAGCGCCTGCTGGAACTGCTCCTCCTCGCGTGTGAACTCCTCGAGAATCTGGCGGGAATTCGCCTCAAGCTCCGGGTAGAACTCCTTGTATTCGCGGATCACCACTTCGGCAAGTTTCGCGGTGAACAGTCCGCTGACGCCGATCTTGCGCGCCTCGCGGATCATTCTGCGGATCAGGCGGCGGAGCACGTAGGCCTGATCGACCTTGCCCGGCGTGATGCCGTCGGCCATGATGAAGGTCGCGGCACGGGCGTGTTCGACGACAATCCGCTCGGAACGGCTTCTTTCCGAGGCCTCCTGATGCGCCGTGCCGCGCAGATTGTCCAGTTCCGCGAACAGCGGGGCGAAGAGCTCGGTCTCGTAGCAGCTCTTTTTTCCCTGAAGAATCGCGGTCACGCGCTCGACGCCCATTCCGGTGTCGACGTTTTTCTGTGCGAGAGGCTCAAAATGTCCTTCCGCATTTTTATTGTACTGCATGAACACGTCATTCCAGATTTCGACCCAGAGTTTGTTTTTGGGATCGAAGGTTTCAGGCGCGGGAAGCGGTCCGGTCCAGTAGAACATCTCCGTATCGGGGCCGCAGGGACCGGTCTGTCCGGCGGGCCCCCACCAGTTGTCCTCCTTCGGACACTTCGCGATGCGCTTTTCGGGAATGCCAAGCGAGCGCCATTTGAGGAACGCCTCTTCATCAAACGGCGCGTTTTCATCTCCCGCAAAGACGGTGACCGCCAGCATTTCCACAGGAATCCCCAGGTATTCCTTCGAGGTCAGAAATTCGAAACTGAATGCAATCGCCTCCTGTTTGAAATAGTCGCCGAGCGACCAGTTCCCGAGCATCTCGAAGAAGGTGAGATGCACAGGATCGCCCACCTCGTCGATGTCGCCGGTGCGGATGCATTTCTGCACGTCCGTCAGGCGCGTGCCCTGCGGATGTTTTCCGCCGAGCAGATACGGAACAAGCGGATGCATGCCGGCCGTGGTAAAAAGGACAGTGGGATCGTTGTCGGGAATCAGGGACGCACTCTTGATGACGGAGTGCCCTTTGCTCTGAAAAAAGCTCAGGTATTTTTTTCTCAGGTCGCAAGCTTTCATGATCGGGTTCTTCAATGTTAAATGGTCTGATTTTACAACAAGTTCAAGTAATATAGCCCCCCTTGATGCAAGATACAATCCGCGGAGCGTGAATTTCAGGAAAATCCGCATGGAATCCGCTTTCCGTCCGGGAGGAGGTCCGGACTTTCAAGGCAGCGTCACGGCGCCGAAAGGAATGAAAAATGATTTTTTCCCTTCCTCCCTTTGCGAATTCCCGGATCGGATGCTATATTCCCGGTGAAACTCCAAATCAGGGGGGAAATGGATTTTTATGAAAAACAAGGCTGATATCGCTGTCGCCGGACTGGCGGTCATGGGGGAAAACCTGGCTCTGAATATGGAGTCGAAGGGGTTTGCCGTCGCCGTTTACAACCGGACGGGCGCCAGAACCGAGGCATTTGCCGGAGGCCGCGGAAAAGGACGGAATATTCTGCCGGCTTCCTCGATCGGGGAACTCTGCGATTCTCTGGAACGTCCCCGCAGAATCATGCTCATGGTCAAGGCGGGATCGCCTGTGGACGAACTCATCGGACAGCTTCTCGCGCATCTGGAACCCGGTGACATCATCATCGACGGAGGAAACAGCTTCTTCAAAGACACCATGCGCCGCACGGCGGAACTCCAGAAGAAGGGAATTCTGTTTGTCGGCACGGGAGTCTCCGGAGGCGAGGAGGGCGCCCTTCACGGTCCCTCACTCATGCCCGGCGGCGACATCCGCGCATGGGAGCATATCCGGGACATCTTCCGCGCAATCAGCGCCAAAGCTCCCGACGGAACGCCCTGCTGCGACTGGGTCGGACCGGACGGATCCGGTCATTTCGTGAAAATGCTTCACAACGGCATCGAATACAGCGACATGCAGATGATCGCCGAGGCATGGGAACTCCTGCGCCGGTTCTGCCGTTTCACCCCCGAAACGCTTGCGGCCCTGTTCGAGGACTGGAACCGCGGCGAACTCGAAAGCTATCTGATTGAAATCACATCGGAAATTCTCCGCAGGAAAGACCCGGAAACCGGCGCTTATGTGCTGGATCTCATTCTCGACAGCGCGGGACAGAAGGGAACCGGGAAATGGACCGCAGAATGCGCGCTGGATCTCGGGACGCCGGCCGCGACAATCGCCGAGGCCGTATTCGCCAGGTGTCTTTCCGCCTTGCGCGAGGAGCGGCTCGCCGCCGCGGAAATCCTGCCCGGCCCATCCGTATCCGAAGCGCAGGACGGAAAGGAATTCGCCGAATCGGTGCGGCAGGCTCTGTACGCGGCGAAAATCTGCGCCTATGCCCAGGGGTTCCAGGTGCTGCGCGCCGCCTCTCTGGAATACAACTGGAACTTGAACTACGGCGACATCGCGCTGATGTGGCGCGGCGGATGCATCATCCGCGCAAAATTCCTTGACGACATCAAGCGCGCCTTTGCCGCGGACGGCGACCTGGCGAATCTGATGTTCGATCCGTTCTTCTCCGATGCTCTGGCGAAAGCCCAGGACTCTCTGCGCAAGGTGGTTGCAGCCGCGGCGATGAGCGGCATTGCCGTTCCCGCCTTCTCCAGCGCCCTGGCCTATTACGACGCGAGCCGCTCGAAACGCCTTCCCGCCAATCTGATTCAGGCGATGCGCGACTGTTTCGGGGCGCATACCTATGAGCGGATCGACAGACCGCGCGGCGAATTCTTCCACACCGACTGGACGGGATCGGGAAGCGTATCGGCAACTTCAACCAACTACAACAGATAGGAAGTCATTTCCGAAAACACGAAGGAGAGTCCATCATG
Source organism: uncultured Victivallales bacterium (assembly GCA_944390795.1). Classification (GTDB taxonomy): domain Bacteria; phylum Verrucomicrobiota; class Lentisphaeria; order Victivallales; family UBA1829; genus UBA11452. The sequence goes on along the minus strand of CALXRI010000026.1, from coordinate 14,581 downwards.
AGTCCCATGCGAAAAGTGCTTCTACTCTGCGCGGCAGCCGTCTGCGGCGCGTTCCCGACGGCCTGCGGACCCTCGCTGCTTGACCTTGAGCCGCAGGAACCCTCCGATCTGACCGTGGCGCAGCTGGTTGCAAAGATGAATCAGGCAACCGATCCGAAAGGAAACTACCGGAATGCGAAAACCTATCTGATGAAGCAGGACCTCTCCTCCGTCAAACCGGGGAAAAAGGAGTATTATGCCACGGAGGTGATTTTCAAGGCTCCGGACAAAATGCGCACGACGACCTACCGCGACGGCAAGGCGATCGCCGCCGTGATCTTCAACGGCAGGCAGGGCTGGAACGTGAATCTCCTGAAAAACAGAAGCGAAAAAATCAAACCCGGCCTTCCGCTTTCGCTCGTGCGCATCTTCACGCAGATGGCGACCCCCGGCGTGAACGTCTCGAAAATATTCAAGCAGATCACAATCGACATCTCCTACAAGGATGGACTCAAGACCTACCGCCTGATCTGCGATCCCGGAATCGACGGCATCGCGCCCTATATCATTTACGTGGACGGAAAAACTTTCCTGACCAGAAAACTTGAGACGATCATGTACGCCGTGGACGGAAAGGAATATCTCTATTCGGCAAACACGACAAGCTATGTCTGGATCAGCGATATCCGGATTGCGGAGACCTCTGTCGTCTACAGTCTTGAGCAGACCGACATCTCCACGCTCAAGGAGTTCCGTCTGAATCCGGAAATTCCCGATTCCGAATTCATGCCGCCTGTTCCGTTCAACCATACGCCTCCGGCTGTAAAATGAGTCCGGACGGCACAGCAAAATGGATCTCCCGCGGCAACCGGCGCGAACTCTGCCGGACCGGCGTCATGACCATGGTTTCGGAAACATTCGAATGCGTCCGGACCGGCGCAACGCATGACTTCATCACGATGGACCTGATCGACTGGGTGGTGGTCATTCCGGAAACCCCGGAAAAGGAACTGCTGATGATCCGTCAGTTCCGCCATGGAACGCAGAAAATCGAACTCGAAGTGCCCGGCGGATGCATCGACCGCGCGGACGCCTCCCCCCTGGAGGCTGCGGAACGGGAACTGCTTGAGGAAACCGGATTCGCAGGAGAAAATCCGCACATCATCGGAAAGGTATGTCCGAATCCGGCAATCCAGCACAATACCTGCTATGTCGTAAAGATCGACAATGTCAGGCGGATATCGGAACCCCGTCTGGAAGACACCGAGGACATCGAACACAGAATCGTTCCCGTTGCAAAGGTGAAGGAGTTCCTGCGGACCGGCGCGATTTCGCACGGAATTGTCCTGAATGCGCTTTTCTTCTACTGGATGGAACGCGAACCGGAACATTTTGCCTGACGGGAGGCGGAATCCCGCGGACCGCAGGATGAAAAATCTTCAACATATTAAGAGTCGGGAGAACAAAAGACAATGAAAAGCGCCTTTGAACTTGCGCTGGAGCGCACGGGAGGAAAACTCCGGGAGATTTCCGAGGAGAAAAAACAGAAACTCGCCGAGATCGACAAACTCTATCAGTCGAAACTCGCAGAGGCACAGCTCTCCGCCGATCAGCGCCTGATAAAGGAAAGCGATCCGGCGAAAGCGGAAGAGATCCGGAACGGACTCGTGACGGAACTTGCCTCCATCCGTGACAGATGGGAACGGGAAAAGGAGAAAATACGCAACGAATAACTCTTTTCTGAACAGCGCGTTTGGTTTTCCGGGCTCAAGCCCTGCACCTTGCCCATGCAGATTTTCAGGAGAAAGGAGCCGCCTATGCCGATCTATCTTGACAACGCCGCAGCCTGTCCGTGCGATTCGGACACGATTGATTTCTTCCGTGCCGTCATGGTCCGCTTCTTCGCCAATCAGGAATCCATGGGCTTTCACGGCGCGGAATGCGCCAATGCGCTGAAGGAATCGGGAACGCGTCTCTCCTCCGCCCTCTGCGGCGCGGACACGGGCGAACTGATCTGGACGAACACCGGAACCGGCGCTCTGCTGACCGCGGTGCAGGGCGCAATGATGCATGTCTCCGGAGGCGGTATCGTCACTTCTCCGCTCGAACACCCGGCGCTGGCGCATGCGCTCTGCCGCGCGGCGGAACAATACGGCCGGGAACTGCAGTTCTGCAAGGTGGAGCACGATGGAAAAATCGACATGGATTCGCTGGAATCCATTCTGAATGAGAAGACTGCGCTTGTCGCACTCCATCACGTGCAGTCGGAAACGGGCCGAATTCAGGATCTGAAGGCAATCCGCGAAATCATCGACGGGAAGGCGCCGCGGGCGCTGTTTCTGGCGGACACCATCCAGTCCGCAGGCAAAATCCGGATTCCATGGAGCGGAGCGCGCCTTGACATCATGACGGTTTCCGGTCAGAAGGTCGGCTGTCCGAGCGGCGGTGCGCTGGTTTACCGCCCTGCTCTGCACAAATCCATGGCGCGTATCCGCACGCTTGAGCACCGGATCGGCCGCTGCGTCCCCGCCGCGGCAATGACGCTGGCAAACCGCCTGGCGGAGCTTCTTCTTGAAATCGACGAAAATGCAATGTACGCAGCGGAACTCAAGGACACTTTGCGCACCTGTCTCGCGGAGGAAGGCGTGCCTTACCGCCAGACCGTCAAGGCCGCCTGCTCGTCGCCCTACATCCTTCATATGACCCTTCCTCCATACCAGGGGGCCATTCTGACCCGCGCACTCCACGCGCATGAGATTTCCGTTGCTCCGGGAAGCGCCTGCGAATCCGAAGGCAGCGGTTCCCCCGCGCTCCGGGCAATGGGCTGTCCTGCCGATGAAACATATTGCGCCCTCCGCGTGTCAACATGGGCGGACAACACCGTGGAGGAGATGCGGATTTTCAGCCGGGCGCTGGCCGAATGCATCCGCAAATACTGAAAACGACTTGCAAACAAACCGTTCAGCGGTTAGATTACCCGGAAATCAAAACAGAAAGGAAATTCATCATGGAAGAACTGGAAAAAACCATACGGGAAAAACTCGAGGAACTCCGCGTCCACCTGCAGAATGACGGCGGCGATCTGGAAATTGTCTCCATCGAAGGCAAGGAAGTCAAGCTCGCGCTCAAAGGCGCATGCGGATGCTGTCCCCACGCAACCATGACCATCAAGGACGGCATTCAGAGAATTCTCCGCGAGGAGGTCGATCCGGAAATCGTCGTCGAGCGCGTGTAAGTTCATGATTTCCGCGGCGGATCCCTTCAGAGAAGGCGGGCCGTCACGGAAAGATGCAGGAAAGTCTGTGAAAAACGATGTTCAGAGCCGGATTTGATTATTCATGGAGCGAAGCCTCGTTCGCCCTGGCGAAGGAAGACGGAACGCTCCTTTTTGACACTCACATCGCCCTGCCGCCGCGCAATGCGTCGGGTCTTCCCGCCTGGATGAAAAAATGTCTGGAACAGTATGCTGCGGCATTTCAGGACATCGGGGAATGGAGCGTCGGAATCGGACCGGGATCATTCACCGGACTGCGTCTTGCCTCATCCTTCGTAATGGGGCTGGCGTTCGGACGAAGCAATGTCCGCTGCCGGGGAATTTCAACCGCCGCGGCGATGGCGGCGACGGCAGATACGGAACAGGAACGTGTGCTCGCGCTCTTCGATGGACGGCGCGACGAACTTCTCGCATTCGGACTCCGGCGCGAGGAAAGCTTTTATCGGCCGGACGGCGTGCACGCGGTGCTGGGAAACACCTCCCTGGAGCTGCTGGACAAGTATGACGCGTTCGTCTGTTTCGTCCGTGATGAAGCGCAGATCCGGAAAGTTGCGGAACACGCGGTGGAAGGGAAACTGCACCCGCTGGAACATCTGAAGGCGTCCAGCCTGATCTTCACCTCTCCCGGCGATTTTTCAACTACGCTCAAAGATCTGGTCTATCTCCGCCCGGCGGTTTTTGTGGAACCGCGGATTCCGAGGGCTTTATGAGTTCCAGCCGGAAAATTGCAGGAATTGTTCTATGCTTCCTGTCCGCCTTTCTGCTGCTTGGATGTGTCATAGCCTTCCTGGTCATGCGAAGCGTCTTCACTGATGCGCCGATGGTGCGGACACCGCTCTCGGAGCTGGATCCTGCGGACCGCCGGATGGCACAGATGAAAACCGCCGAGGCCATATCCCGGATCCGGAACGCCTCCGGGGAAACCCCGCCGCAGGAGCTTGCTCTTTCCGGCCGGGAATTTGAAGCCCTGACGGAGACCGTCCTGAATCTCACCGGGCAGTTTGCCGGAAACATGCGGATCGGCGGAGTGCCTCTCCGGGACACAGCCTTGAAACTGAACAACGACTCCTTCCGCTTCTCTTACAGTCATGACACCGGAATGAAAACGCCGTTCGGCTCCCGTGTAAATGTTCAGGCCGATCTGGACATCCGGATTGAGAACGGCGCCTCCTCCCTGCGGATCGGCAACGCAAAAATGGGCAATCTGGCAATGCCGTCCGCAATGCGCGGCAGACTGGAAGACGCATGGCGGAAATTCCAGCAGTCGCCCGGCCACCAACGTCTGCTGGATGCCGTCGAATCGCTCTCCGTGGAAAATGGGGAACTCAGGGTCCGTTACCGCCCTTATCAGGCGAAGCAGAATTTTGCTCCCGCCGTGCTGCGCACCATGGAAACCGCGCTGAATCCTTCCGGCATCCTGAAACCGTAATTCCAGAGCTGCAGAACATTCGGCTGCCGCCCCGCATTCCGGGCGGCATCAGATTTTCGTCCGCACCACAGAGGAACCGGCAAATCCGTTTGAAAACGGTGAAACGCCATCGCGGCAGAATGCACTGTGGCGGAGAACATTTTTTCTGCTGTCCTCCGGCATTTTCGATGGATACTCTTTTAAATGACGGAAAAATGACGCTTGCAAAATCCGTCATTTTTGTTATATTATTGACGCCATTTGAAAGAAATGACGGAGATAATGAAAGATTATGACAAATGAAATGATTCTGGAAACGGAGTCCGTCTCCGCTCTTTCCAGATACGGGATATCTTCCGTGGCGGTTGCAATCGGCGTCTTTGACGGAGTGCACCTCGGTCACCGGAAACTGCTGACGGAACTTCTGAAACTGGCGGAAAAACATCATGCCGTCCCGGTCGCGATGACTTTTTTCCCGCATCCCCGGGAACTCGTCAGCCCGCGTTCGGCCCCCCGGCTTCTTCTGCCGACGGAAGAAAAGATCCGAATGCTGGGGAAATTCGGAGCGGCCGCGGTGGTTTCCATCCATTTCACACGGGAATTCGCCTCCCTCGCGCCGAATGAGTTTCTGGATTCATGCCTTTTCGGAGGAGAGGTTGTCGTCAAAGGAATTTGCGTCGGGCAGAAATGGCGCTTCGGCGCAGGCGCCAGCGGGGACTCCGTCTTTCTGAAACGGAAGGCGGAGGAAAAAGGTTTCGCCTTTGTTCCTGTTGCGGAACTCCGGACTCCGGAAGGCACGATCATCAGCAGCACGGCCATCCGGAAAGCCGTGACGGAAGGCAATCTGAAACTGGCGGCTGCGATGCTCGGGCGGAATTACTCTCTGTTCGGGACAGTGGAGGAAGGATATCACAATGCGTCGAGAAAACTTGATTCGCCAACCGCGAATCTTGCGCTCCGGGACGGAATTCTGCCGCCAAACGGAGTTTATGCCGGATTTGCCCACGTGGACGGCGTCAGATACCCTGCGGCAATGAATCTCGGAGTCTCTCCGACTTTCCGAGCGGAATACGGAAAAATCGACCGGCGTCTGGAACTGCATCTGCTGGGAGGGTTCCGGGGAACGCTTTACGGAAAACATCTTCAGGCGGAGCTGGTCTCTTTTATCCGGCCGGAAAGACGGTTTGCCACTCCGGAGGATCTGAAGGAACAGATTCGAAACGACATTGAAACCATCAATCTCCTGCTGGAAGGAAACTGCAATGGAAAATGAGAAAAAATATTCGGTCATTGAACTTGCCGAGCTGCTCGGCGTTCCGAGAACCACCATCAACGACTGGCTCTCCAAATACTCCTCCTACATCGATTATGCGATTCAGGGCAAAAGGCGGGTCTATCCGGAATCCGCCGTCACGGTCCTGAAAGAGATCTCGTCGCTGCGGAATTCCGGCATGTCTTCCGCAGACATTGAAATCGAGCTTGCAAAGCGGCATCCGGTCCGCGCCGTGCCGGAATCGCCGGAAACTGCGGCGGACTCCTCCACCCGGGAAAATACAGGAGACAGGACGACAGGTTCGACGGCGCCCGCCTCCAAATCCGATCTTCCGGCAAAGGAAAACGAATTTCAGCTGATTGCCCGGCGTCAATCCGAGGAACTCGGCAAGATGATCGGGGAAACTTTCCGTGACATGGCGCAGCGCATGGAAGAACTGGAACGTCTGCATCGGGCGCAGGGCCGGAGGGCGAAACTCTGGATGGCGGTTGCGGCACTCATTCTGCTTCTGCTGCTGTTCGGAACATTCTTCGGTTATCACTCGCACCGGCAGCTTCTCTCCGTTTCCCGGGCAAATACGGAATTGAAACAGGAAACGGCATCCGCAAACCGGCAGCTGCAGGAACTTCAGCGTCAGTCGGTCGAACTGATTGCCGGAACGGAAAAGTTCCGTTCCAATATCGCGCTGCTTGAAAAACAGCTCAGGGAACAGAAAGCGATTTTTGACAGGAACATTGGAACTGTAAGACGGGATTTCGAAAAGGCGGCGGCGGCCCATCAGTCGCAGCTGGCAGCGGAAAAGGAAAAAAATGCCGCATTGCTGAAAATGAAGGATGCCGAGCTGGCGCTTGAGAAGGAGAAATTTGCGGCGGAGCGTCTCAAATTTCTACGCGACATTGAGCGCATGAGCTCCGACAACGAAAACATTGTCCGGGATCTCAAGCGTCAAATGGATCAGCGGAATCCGGATCCAGGAAAGCAGTTGCCGGAAGATATGAAATAAGCACGAATGCAATCTGTTTGGAAAAACTCTCTGTATTCTTTTCATGTTTTTACACGATTTCTTCAGAGGATCCATGCGGAAACATGGAAATTTTATCAGGGCTTTTCTCTATTTTGATTTGAAATTATGGAAAAACGGATTATAGTCCGATATTTCTTTCATCAGGGAAGAAATTTCGGAGAGATGCCTGAGTGGCCGAAAGGAACGGTTTGCTAAACCGTCGTACGGGTAACACTGTACCGGGGGTTCGAATCCCCCTCTCTCCGCCATCTATGTTTTCCTTTCAACAAATGTCTGCAAAATTGCGGACACTACCGGATATATTTGAGCCGAAGATCATCTGGACGGCTTCGGCAAATTCTTTATCTGGATTCTGTTTCCAGAATACCGATAATTCCGGTTCTTCAGCAATTTCATCAAGGCTTAATTGGAAAAGGTAAGAAAAAGATGACCGCTCGATGCGCCTGCATGCGGAAAATGTTGCTGATTCTTCGGCAATGGTAAATATCTTTCAACGAAGAATTCTCAAAAAATTATCGAAGATCGCGTGCCTTTTGACGCACTATCTGTCAAGGACGGTATTATACAACATTCAATGCTGTTCTAATCTTTTAAAAATGTTTACATCCTTAGCCATCAAACCCTCATCACAAATCAAAAAATCAATACGATCATGAGCCAATGCACGCAACGCTTCCTCAGGTTTATTGATAATGGGCTCTTCATGTGCATTGAAGCTGGTGTTCACAAGACATGGGATCCCGGTGAGATCGCGGAATTTTCGCAAGATATCATAATAAAGAGGATTGTCGCAACGTTCGATAATTTGTGGACGAGCCGTTCCATCCACATGAACAACTGCTTGAATTTTATCTGCAAAGTCTTTTCTTGTATTGACCGTGATAGTCATGTAACGGCAAGGCAGACGCTGTGATTGTGAAATAAAAAAGACTTGTTCCGCATCGCAGTCCAGAACATAGGGCGCAAATGGCATGAATTCAGTCCGTTCCAACCGTCTATTAAGCGAATCATTGATTCCACGTTTATCCGGATTGGCCAGAATACTCCGCGCGCCCAATGCACGGGGGCCCATTTCCATCCGAGCGGAAAACAATGCCCCTATTTTATGCTGAGCTAGTAATTCAGCCGTTGCTGATGCGACATCATGAAAATGTCTGATGGCAAATCCCTGCCGTTCCGCCTCTTCAATGAGCTGAGCTCCTGTATATTCCCGACCATAGTATACTGTCCTTAAGAGCTCTCGTTTCAAACCGGAGATACCCTCTTTTTTAAGAAGATATGCCGCAACGTTTCCCAGCGGGAGTCCTTCGTCACCCATTGGCGGCACGACAAATACCCCCTGGATCCCCGGAAGCTCAGAGATTTTCTGATTCAAAAGCACATTGGCAAACACTCCGCCGCTAAGGGCAATATATTTGACATCTCTTCCTTTACGAAGAAAAGTGATCCAATCGATAATTACTTTCTCGAGAGCGCCCTGAATGGATGCGGCAGCATCTTCGCGGGACATCGTCTTGTAGAGATCATTCAAATAGGCATAGAGAGCTTTCTCATTCTTGAATTCAGAGTCAACGCATCCTTCCTGATTGATAAAGAAATGTGCTGCGATTTTTTCTGCGGCTACAGGCTTCCCGAATGCGGCAAGTCCCGTGATTTTCCCTTCATGACGGTTCTTTCGAAAGCCGGCAAGTTCTGTAATACGGGCGTAAGCCAGTCCCATGGAGGCTCCGGAATTTTGTGGAACAAATCTGGTCGATTCCAACGTGCCGAGCAAACATTCCAGTTTCCCATCATTCAAATAATAAGCAGAGTAAAATGCTCCGTCGCCACCGCCGTCTGCACTGATATACAAGGCTTTTTCCTGCCAATCAGTATATTTCACAGCAGCAGCAATATGTGAGAAATGATGCCCGATGTATTCAATGCGGCAATCAGGGCGTAATCCCATTGCGGCTTTCAAAACTGGTTCATCTACGATATCGTTGATTTGCAACTGCAGATTTTTACGATACAGAGAAAAACTGCGGAACAATCGATCTCTCCCGGAGAGTGAATGTCGAAAATTACGGAAAAAACCTTTGCAATTCAAATAATATGACAAAGGAGAATGATTGATAAGCTTATTGCATTTTTTGGGGAAAATTCCGTGGGAAAAAACAACAACATCAATTTTTTTCCGGTCAATTCCTGCAATTGAGCAAACTTCATCTACTGCGGCAAGTTCAAATTGTCCACCAGCATTCTTTATACGGTTCAGACGTTCTTCTTTTATAAAAGCCAGAAGTGTCTGATCTTCAAAAAGACAGGCTCCTGAATCATGTTTGCCAGCATGGAATCCCAAGATATGCATAAACAATTCCTCGCATTTTCAAATTATTTATAATATTGATTTGATCTCACAACAAATGCACCTCTTCCCGGGGGGCACCTCTCTTACTGTTAACAACTTTTTATTGAAAGATTGGTGTAAAGGCTCTTGATACTATAATCCCGCAGATTATTGATTGCAAGTTCCGAAATAGACTTTTGCACCTTTCCCCTAGGTGGGACAACTGTCATTATTGTGCTGGCCATAGAAAATGTCAGTAATCTTCATAGCCCTTTTTTGTGTATGAACAGCATGTCCGTATTCCGGCAGGGATTCGACGTAGCTCACGATTCGTTGTTTTATTTTTTCCGTTTGCATAACGCGTAATATAGCATACTGACGTTAATTTGGCCAACACAATAAAAGATTGGGGTAAAGGCCCTTTGGTTTACTGTATCCCATTGTTTGCCGATTGCAAGTTCCGGAATAGACTTCATCCGGCGTCTGATATTGGAGTGCCGAATGAATCCGCCTGGAGTTATAAAAATTCACATAATGCATTATCCCGAAGCGGAGCTGCGGCAAGCTGACAGCGCCAGCCAGAAACGCTCCGTCTTTGCATGCTCCGAACATTGTCCCCGCCCGTCCATGGTGATCTGCAAGCCTCTCCCGAGCTTGGAATCTGCGACAGATACTGAAGCAGATGCAAAAAGTGGGAGACGTTCGGTAGACCTTCACACTGTTTTGACACTCAAAAAGAAAGGGAAACAATCGGAAAATCCAGGAAAAGGCCTCTCCAATATCGACATTCATAAGTAACTTGCTAAAAGGAACTTAGCATAAAAATAGAATGGTGCACCCGGCGAGACTTGAACTCACGACCTTCTACTCCGGAGGGGTTAGCATTTATCTTGAAGTTTGAGTTCAGAACACCATTTCAGTCACCAATTTGGTAGACCTTTATTTGACCTTCAACGCTTTTCTGTAAGCTATCCGGAAAAAATCGGAAACAATCAGCAAAAAGCGGAGAAGAGAAAATGGCTCGCAAAAATCACTACAGAGAGCGCGGAACAGGTTCCATTTACAAAAAGGGCAATCGGTTCTATCTGAAGATCAGAATCAACGAGAAGGCAAAATCCTATATTCTGAGGGATAAGAACGATCTTCCAGTAACAACAAGAATAGAAGCAGAAAAAGCAGCGGCTTTGCTACGTCCAGTGTTACGGGCAGAGCAAAAAGAAGAAATTGCGCTCTATATTGCAGATGCAAAGAAACTAAGAAAGCAAGCGGCGATCACAGTTGATGAAGTTTGGAAATCTTTTTTGAAGCAGTCAAACATGTCAGAGATTGCACAAAAAACGCTTTCCAGTTATGGTTCGGTCATAAAACTTTTTCTGGAATGGTTGCAGAAAAAACATCCTGGGATCATCCGTCCCAATCAGATTAGCACTGATATTGCATTAGAATATTTCAATGACCTTTGGGCGACCAATGTCTCCTGTGAAACTTACAACTCCTACAGAAAATCGCTCTGTGTGGTGTTTAAACATGTTCTTGATGCAGCTGGTATGGAAGAAAATCCCTTTCAGCAGGTCCCACGCAAAACCGTAAATACTGAAACAAGAAAAAACTTCACATCAGAGCAAGTTCAGGCTATTTTCGATGGTTTCAGGACGGGGTTCTTTTATACATCGGAACAGGAAGGTCTTGGACCGGGACGCAAAAGAGTCCGGAAACTGGTTACACAGGAATATCACCCCTTGCATAAGGATGAAATGTTTGTTCTGCTGAATCTCTGCTCCTGGACCGGATGCCGTGGTCAGGACGGCTGTCTGATGAAATGGGAAAATGTGGATATGGAACATCACCGGATTACATACGTTCCGCAGAAGACGGCCAGGAAAACGGCTTACCGCAGTGTCACGCTGCCGATTCATCCCAATCTGCTTGATGCCCTGCGGAAAGCACAAGCATGGCGCTCCGGGAATCTGCCGGGCGAAGACTATATCATTCCGAATGTGGCGCATCGGTATCTGCGCAATCCATCCGGAATTCAAAAAGACGTGATGAAGATGATCCGCTGTGCGACAGGACTTGAGACTACCGGGAAAAAACGCTCGGAACACCGGGTCCGGAACCCGAATCTTTACAGTCTGCACAGTTTCCGGCATACGTTTGTGTCGTTCTGCGCGAATGCGGGGGTCCCGCTGGATGTGGTTGCTTCGATTGTCGGACACGGCAGCACGGCAATGACCCGGCATTATGCGCATATCTCCGATGAGGCGAAAAACAAAGCGATTGGGGCATTGCCGCTTCTGAAGGCGGAAGAAGAAAAGGGCTCTGATCCCGTCCGGGAAACACTCCTCCACAAGCTTTCCGGACTCCCGACAAAGGAGCTGGAAAAGTTGACACAACACTTGGAAGTTCTTTCTACTTGAAGTATAATTTTTCTGTAAAATACCGAAAAAAATCATGTACACGCGGTAGAAATTTCATACTCTCCCACTGAAATCGTATATGCAAGAGTCTTTTTCTGTTTTTCCGATCTTTACCGTTATGATCTTTCCAGCGACAAGAGGATCCGGAAAGATCCGGAAAAACCGGAACAATATAACAGATAAAGGATAAACAGTCATGGCAAAAGAAGAAACCATTATTCTCATTCAGCGCGTGCTGGATGGAGACCCGACCATCACCCCACAGGAAAAGGAACAGATTCTGAAGGCATGCCGGAATCGGGCGCGCCGCATGGTCATTTCAGCGAAAGAAGCCATGCGGATTCTGGGAATCAGCCGTCCGACGCTTCGCGCGTATGTTCATCAGGGATTGCTGACACAGATCAATGTCTCTGCGCGGAAAGTCCGTTTTGCGCAGGATGAAGTGGAATAGCTTGCCGGATACGGCAGAAAAACAAATGAGGTGGAAACATGCTGAATACAGAAATGGAACACGGAAAATTGGAAGAACAGGGGCGCCTCCTGCCGGATCGGAAGAGACAGGAGGGCCGGGAGAAACTTTATAATAAGGATTTCAGCGTAAAACAATTTCCGGCGCCTTCTGCGGAAAGAGCCCGGGAATATCTGAGACAGATTCCGGCGGACTGCGACTATGACACGTGGTTCAAGGCAGGTTGTGCCCTGAAGCATGAGGGGCTTCCGTATGAGATCTTTCGTGAATGGTCGGCAACTGCACCGGGAAAATTTGATGAAAACGAGTGCCGCCGACAATGGGAGAATATTTCCGATGACAAAGAAAATCTCATCTCGCTTGGAACCTTGAAGTGGCTTGCAAGGCAGAATGGCTCCCCATTATTCGAAATGCTTTCCCCGCCGTAGAGCTTGGATGAAATGGCGTTTCAGGCGGCACAGTTCATCGACGCACTCGCTTTGCATGGCGAGTCTCTTGAGCTGACTCTGGAGTCCATCCAGAATGAAAAGGGAAGACTACTTCCGCTCCGCAGTAAAAGTATGCTGGCAACAAGCCCCATGGCGGAAGATCCCGAGATATGCAGAGTATTGAAAATGGCAATTCAGAGCTGCCCGCATGGTGCCTGGGTCTCCCTGAATCCGATCCGGGAGCAGATTGCGGGGAAAGCTCCCGGCGACGTCGATGTGACCAGTTTCCGCTATACTCTGATCGAGGCGGACGAGCTCACGAAGGAGGAGCAATGGGAGAAAATCCGCCGTCTGAATCTACCTGTCAAATCGGTGGTCTGGTCGGGAGGAAAGAGTCTGCATGTCATTGTAAAGATCGAGGCGGAAACGGACCGGAAACTTTATGATGCGCGCGTGAAGGCGCTGCACGAATATCTGGATCGGAAAGAGTTCCCATACGACAAGGCGAACAAGAATCCGAGCCGCCTGACGCGTCTGCCCGGCTTTTATCGGGAGAATGACCTTCAATATCTGGCTGCGGGTGAGTTTGGCCCGAAGAGCTGGGAGGAGTTCGAGGCGCTCTATCTCACTTCGGAAAAGCACGATAAACGGAAAGCGAGCTCGCCGCTGAACGGGCTGCTTGGCGGACGCCCGAAAACGCCGGTCACGGAATATGCGGAAGCCTTTCTTGCGGAATATCAAACCACGGATAAGCTCCTGACTCTCCGCTATTGGGACAGCACTTGGTATCTTTACGGCGCAGACACCTGGATCACGCTCACGACCGAAGAGATGAAAATGCGGATTACCGGCTTTCTGCAGCGGGAAAATGTGCAGGCACAGGAACGGATCAGCCAGAGTCTCGTCAATGACATTCTGGTGAATCTGCAATCGGATCATCTCTGCGGACTTCCCGCATCAAAATACCGGATGCCCTGCTGGCTGCCGAAGGGCGAAAACGCGGATGGCTGGATGAGTTTCCAAAACGGAGTCCTGAATTTGAAATCGCTGATCGAAAATCCGGATTCCGCGCCCGAATTCCTCCCGAACACACCCCGATTTTTCAGCCGTCACAGAGTCGCCTATGCGTTTGATCCAGCTGCAGAGTGTCCGTTGTGGCAGGAGTATTTGAACACAACCTTCGATTCGGAGGAAATGAGGCGGGCTTTTCAAATGCTCTTCGGGTATATTCTTTCCGGCGAGACGCGTTTGAATGTCGGCTTTTTCTGGATCGGACAGGGCGGCGACGGGAAGAGCACTGCGGCACATATCCTGCGGAAACTCGTAGGGGAGCACAATACCTGCTGTCTTCCGTTCGGGAACCTGAAAGACAAGTTTTCCACGTTCCAGCTGACCGAAACCAAGCTCAATCTGGTGGAAGAACTGCCGGTTACCAGCGAGCAAGGCAACATCACAGAATGTGAGAAGGTTTTCAAGTTGGTTACCGACGGAGGGGAACTCAATATTGAACGGAAATACCAGCAGCCGACCAAAGCCCCGGCAACGGCTCGGATTGTCTATGCCGCAAACGCGCTGCCGCAGTTTGTGGATCGTACCAAAGGACTCTGGGATCGCCTGGTGATTTTGCCGTTCAACCACCGGTTTCGGGGAACGAGCGAGGAACGTTCTGATTTTAAGCGGGAACTGGAAAAGGAACTGCCGGGCATTTGCAACTGGGCGATCCGAGGGGCGCAAATGCTGGTTCCGTTTACAAGGTTCCCCGTTCCGGAAGCAGCAAAGCAGATGATTGAACAGCATCATGCCATCTGTGACCACGAAACGGAGTTCTTCAAAGAGTGGGTCGTTGAGGAACCCGACGTAAAGATCAGCAAGCAGGCACTGTACACAGCCTACGCCAACGAGATGAGTATGTCCCCAGTCACCCCCATGCCAGAAGTCAGGAGAGCAAAATTTTGGGTCGTGTTTTTTTGCCTTTGAATG
>CALXRI010000025.1 GCA_944390795.1 uncultured Victivallales bacterium | reverse complement strand
ACAATGGGATACAGTAAACCAAGGGTCTTTACACCAATCTTTTAATAAAAGTTGTCCAACCTAGGGGAGAGGCGCAATATTTCGCATGATGATTTTATTTTTTTTCTAACACATAACCAGTGGTCTTTTTGTAAACAACTATTGCCTGCTGGATATGTGTGTTTTGCTGGATTCCCATCTCCTAAAGCGAATATGAATTTTATTTTTGCCACAACCAATGGGATAGCTATCGATCGAGAAGATGGAAATTATAGAGTCATATTAAATACACCTTCTCGTGGTGCTCAAGCTTTTTATGATATTGATAATGAAATTATGTATGGATATTATTGTTCCAATTGAAGCCATTTTTATATTTAATTGAAAAGTTATGATTGTGTTACATTTGAAAAGCCATATTTTATTAGTCGTGCTGTGTTTCCTTTCACTTCCAGTTTGGTCTGAGGAAAATAACATAGCTAAATTATATATTGATGACGGGCTATTGAGTTATTGTCAAGATCCCGGGAAAGTTGAA
This sequence comes from uncultured Victivallales bacterium, assembly GCA_944390795.1. Classification (GTDB taxonomy): domain Bacteria; phylum Verrucomicrobiota; class Lentisphaeria; order Victivallales; family UBA1829; genus UBA11452. Next base: position 44,201 of record CALXRI010000025.1, on the reverse strand, counting down.
TCCGCAATAAAGTTATATGTCATGGATTTAAGCACAAATGAAGTTCGGCAACATTTTTTACCTGGCAGTATTTGCGCTCCAGCCAACAGCAAGGAAAAGTCATCTTTCATTTCAGTGAGGTTTCCACTTGCATATTTTGTGAGCAAAGGAATTTTTCGAATCATTTTTCCAGATTTATTGTCGGATGCAATGGGAAGAATTTCTTTTAGAATATGGTCTACTGAAAAAATTTTTGATTTACAAACGCAACAAACAATAAAAGGTTTTGTCAATGAAGATCAGACTATGCGTTATAGGGGGTACTGGCATGGTCAACCAATTTTATTTATGAATTCAGTTCCATTTTCAAGAGCATCAATAACCAATGCAACCAATCATCTTTGGTATGAGATTGATCGTGAATATATTCTTGCTCGTATTCCTTTACAAACATCAAAGCAAGAAGAGTGGATACCCTCAAATTCTCCAAAGCTTTACAGATGGGTAATTTTCTCTATTATGTACAGTGATTTTGCTGTTGCTGAAGATATGCAGCATAATAATTTTATTCCATTGGCTGCAATACAAACCAAAGGGAAACAAATTCGTTGTACAAATGGGAACATTATCTCATCAGAGGATGCGGATTGGCTTATTTGGGGCGTTGATCATCAAAATAAGCCGAAAGAACTGCGGGTGTTTCGCTCAAATAAGATAATACGTTTGAAAATGAAAGATTGTTTAAATTTGCCTGAATTTATCTTGTCAAATGAAGATTCCGGCTATATTCTAGTCTCTTATGATGATTCATTGAAATCATCGAATGCGGAAGATACGCTAAATAATATATGTAACTATCTAAAAGTCAACAACCTGCTAAAAAAATATTTTCGGCATCCTATTGTTAAACAAACAAATAGGACCGATGAACATCTGTGCTCGCCTGTATTATCTAAACGTGGTTGGTTTGATCCTTTACCACCAGAGGAGTTGGAGCGTAGAAAACGGGAGTTTCAGGCTTCGCAGCCTTTGAAAGAATTATTTTCCGCAGCGGAGCTGAAGTGTCATGTGCGAGAATAAATGGTTCTGTTTTTCAGTAAAAAACAGGTGATACTTTTCTCCATGTTAATATATTGACAGTCAATAAGATGCAACAATGCATCATATTCTGTCAATAAGAATAAAATAACATGAAGAAATGTGATTGCAAATCAGGAATATTTGAATGACGGATTAAAATTGATCGATGCGGAAGGATCGGCTTTCAGGGAAAGGGAAATCCGGAAGCGCCGGAAGTGTCCGAGAAACGCAGTAAAAACGGAATTTTGACGGGACCGGAAGGTCGGTTCAAAATTCCGTATACACTGCAACCCGCATTCTTCAGACGGGCTGATTTGATGCTTATAAGACAAACGTTTGGCTTTTGCAGAAAATGAATTTAAATCCGACTAATATTTCAAGTTTAGCAGAATATCAGATGAGACAAGCTGGAATGCAACTCTTTTCCTTTTTCTTGAATCTTTATTCAAAAAAATTTAGGTTAATACCGCGATGCACTGCATCGCCAAAAATTGCTTCGTGCAGGACTCTCAGTCCTGCCGCGGTCCAGCTGCGCAAGCTGGTCGCCGGAGGCGAAATCCCTAATACCGCGCATGCTTGCATCGCGGTAATTTATTTGCACTCATTTCTCTGCTGAGCTTCAAACAGTCCCAGGATTTATTTTTCACTTTTTTCCGAATCACCTCTTGATAATCAGACATTTTCCGCTTATAATTAATAAAGTATTAAGACAAACGTTTTTATTCAGTTCGGAGGAGGCGGTATGGCGGCGACATTGAAAGATGTTGCAAAACTGGCGGGAGTCGACATCGGCTCCGCTTCACGGACTCTCGGCAATCATCCGAGAGCACTGAAACTGCGCCCGGAAACGCGCCAGAGAATTCTGGATGCCGCGCGTAAACTCGGATACCGCCGCAATCAGTTCGCCGCCGCCATGCGCACAGGAGTCAACGCCACGATTGCGATCATCAACAGCGGCGACTACAGTATCGGGCACAGCCAGAGCGCCACGCGGGTGCTGTACGGAATTCTGGATGCCGCGGGGGCAAGCAATTACGCGCTCAAGACTTATACCGACAACGACCTGCCGTCCTGCATCGAGGAGATCCTTTCCAGCCAGATCAAACATGTCATTTCGATGAGCACGAAAAACGGCAAGCGGGAGGAAACGGCTTTTCTATGCCGTCAGTATGGTCTGAATCTGGTCTTTGTGTATGAAACCGGACACGGCGAATTCCCGGCGGTCGCATCCGGCAACTATGAAATCTCCCGTGAAACAGTCAAGTATCTTGCCGCAATGGGACACAGCAGAATCGCACTGGTCTGCGGCGAATATCAGTTCTGGCACTATATGACGGAAAAATACAACGGGTATCTGGCGGGGCTGAAGGAATCGGGAATTGAACCGGAATTCAGCCTCATGATCTGCGAAGCGGACATTACGCCGAAACTTCATGAAATGCTGGACCGTCCGCCGGAAATACGCCCGACTGCATTTTTCTGCATCGGCGACGGCATGGCGATGCAGGTCCAGCGCATGGCGATCCGAAAGGGACTGCGTGTCCCGGAAGATGTCTCCACGACCGGCTTCGGATATACGGATTCCGGAGAGAACGCTCTTTCCCCTCTGACATCCGTCAATGAGATGCATGAAAATCTCGGCAGTAATGCATTTCGTCTCCTGATTCACGGCAAGCTTGATCTGCCGCAGGAGCCGGACGGCACCTATCGTGTTCCGGCAGAGCTGATCAAACGGGAATCAGTGGCAAAACTGAATTAAAAATAAAAACGGAGGAAAAATGAAAAAAGCGGAAAGGAATACTTTCACATTGATCGAATTGCTGATCGTAATAGCGATCATCGCCATTCTGGCGGCAATGCTGCTTCCGGCACTGAAAAGCGCAAGAGACAAGGCATATCAGGTGGACTGCCTGTCAAAATTAAAACAGATCGCAACACTCTCGACTCTGTATTATGATTCCTATGCGGGGTGGCTGCCATCCGAGTCCTATACCGGCAACCGTTATTCGACTTCACTGCCCATGCTTTTCCAGGCTACAGGCCTTATCAAAACCTTTACAAAAAACTTCATCTGCACATCGGCAACCATGTATAAAAGTGCACACAGCATCGCAGGCAACTATAAAGGAAATATCTCTTATTACGGACACTCAAAAAGATGCGCAGCAACAGCCGTAATCCAGAAATGCGACTGGAGTTGGAGCGAAGTTCCCAACAATGACCCAACCGGAAAAGGCGTCTTCATCAAGCCGGGGTCAATCAGACATCCCAATATGCTCTGCCAGTTGCACGACGGCATTGACTTTACCGACAACCATTATTATATGCTGCATGGCAAGAGCGATAATTTCCTTTTCTATGACGGCAGTGCGCAAAATCTTGTTTTCAGCAAATGGGGACAACCGATGCGAAGCTACAAAGATTCAGGATGGTCTTATGACCACATCCGCTGGTGGCCAAACAACGGGCACCCGAATAAAGATTCAGATAGCAATTGGTGGTAACTTAACATATTGTGACGGTCGTCACTCTAAAACTGCAGGGGTTCTGAAAATGAAGAAAAAAGTCAAAGACTGTCTGTGGCTCTGGGGACAGGATGCCATGTCGCATCAGCGCTCTCCCGGCAACATGATATGGAAACTGCCGGACGGAAACCGTCTCGGCCCCGTGGAGGGAGCAGAATATCTGGGAATACCCAATATTTTCCGGGTGGTCATGTGCGGCAGTCCATGCCCGCCATTCGATGAAGAATCGGAAAAGATGAAAAATGTGTCGCGCGTAGTCTGGTCGGCAATCGGTGATTCCGGTTCCAAACGCAACGACCATCAAACGGATTTGGAGGAAGTTCTCCGCCAGGTATCGCTTTTTCCCAATATTACCGGGGCGGTTCTGGATGATTTCTTCATCCGCCCGCAGATGCGGAACGGCGCATGGGCACGTTTGTCCGTGGATGACATTCGTTCCATGCGGGAAAAATTACATGAAGCAGCTCGAAAACTGGACTTTTACGTAGTCTGGTACAAAAGACAGCTGGAGGACCCCATTGACGAATATCTCAAAGAATTTGACGTAATCACTTACTGGAACATGCAGACGCCTGCCGAACATGACATTCTGGCACATGATCTGGATCGCATGATAGAACGCACCGCGGGAAAACGCCGCATGACCGGCTGCTATATCTGGAATTACGGGGCGGGACGCCCATTGTCTGTTGATGAGCTGAAATTTGAATGCGAGACCTTCCTCCGGCTGCTGCTGGAGAACAAAACCGAGGGAATCATTTTCTGCTCGAACTGCTGCGCGGACATCGGCGGTCCAGCCACAGACTGGCTTCGTTCGTGGCTCCGTGAAGTCGGTGAAACGGAACTCTGAAATTTCATTGATCAGAAAGGATTTTTATGCAGATTTGTAAAAAGATAACCGCACTGCTGTTATGTCTCGCGGCAGTTTCACATGCGGATTTCAAACTGGCGGAAAACGGTCAGGCAGCAGTAACGTTGGAAACCGGAAAAAACGCGCCGGAACAACTGGCAGAGAGAGAGCTGCGGGATTCTCTCAGGAAAGTTACCGGCTCGCCTGTAAAGAAAAACGGCAAGATCATCAGAATCGGAACGGCGCAGGAACTTCCCGGATTGAATTCTGAACTGAAAAAACAGTTGGCGGAGGCAAAAAATGACGCCTTCGCATTTCAGATTGCAGACGACCGGATTCTGATTGCGGGCAACTGCCCGCGCGCCGCGTTGTTCGGCACATACGCATTCATCGAAAAACATCTCGGCGTACGATGGTTCTTCCCCGGCAGACTGGGCGAACATTACCCGGTCCGGAAAGACATCACGATCCCGAACGGGGAATTTTTTCAGGAAGCCTCTTTCCGTTACCGGGAACTCAGTGTCTGCGGAACTTCCACGGACTTCATCTCCACCTATGACTGGATGGCACGCAACCGTATGAATATCAACCCGGGGCTCTGGCAAATGCCCCGTTTCACACAGGAACAGAAAGAGAGGTACCGCCGGGAACGCGGCGCATTCTCCGCTGCCGGCGGGCATGAAGGAATGAGACGGGTCATTCCGGGAGCGCTGTTGAAGGAACATCCGGAATACTTTGCACTTAAAAACGGGAAACGGGCCGCGGAAGGACGCGTCAACCGTTGTCTTGCACACCCCGAAGTGCAGAAGCGGATGGCGGATTATTATATCGGTCTGCTGCGGAAAGCACCGGAAACGGTTATCGACTTCATCGGCGAAGATGATTCCAACGCGTTCTGTGAGTGTGCTGCCTGCCGGGAAATGGGCACTTACAACGGCAAATTTTCTATCTCCACCCTGTTTCACCGTTACTGCAAAAACGTCGGTGACCGCATCCTGAAGGAATTTCCGAAAGCGCATCTGCGCTTCTGGGCTTACTGGAATTACCGGAATCTGCCGGAGGATCCCGCGATCCGCTATGAATCGGAAAACTCTCACTTGTTGTATGCCACGCATCAGAAATGTTATGTCCATGATTTTTCGGAAAAAACGGCCTGCAACCGCGAACTTTACAAGGAAATGCTGGAATGGAAAAAGCGTTGTCCGTCCTTCGGCATTTACGATTACCGGCATGACGCACGGTCTTATTATGCACCGTTTGAGTTTGTGCTGGCAGACGATCTGAAAACGCTTCGCGGAAACGGTGCGTCAATCTGGCTTGACGAAGTCTCTCCCGCCTACGGGACTTGTCCGCAGAAAAACGCTTACACAAACTATGCGTCCGATACATTTCTTTCCGAATGGCAGACAATCTACACGGCGGCAAAACTGCTCTGGGACACCAGTCTGGATGTCAATGACCTGTTGGCGGAAGCTTATGGCATTTATTACGGCAAAGCGGCTCCGGCCATGAAAAAATACCATGATTTCCGGAAACAACTCTGGGAAAATGCCCCCGGGCATTCCATACTCAATGGACAGAACCGTTCGGCTTTCTGCCTGAACGTTCCAGGCGCGGAAGAAAAACTGCTTGAAATGCTGAAACAGGCGGAATCCATGGCGGATTCCGATCTGATCCGTCAGCGGGTTGCACTGGATCGCAGGCTGCTGCGGCAATTCTGGCAGGAACCCGCGGCGGAATTGAAAAAACAGCTTGCCGTGAAAAAGGAACTGCTGCCTGAAAAACGCGTTGACAGGATTGTCATTGACGGGAAATTTGAGGAACAGACCTGGCTCAGGGCTCAGCCTGCCGGAGGGTTTCTGGAATCCGCGCACAAACAGCCGGCACGTGCCAAAACGGAGGTCCGGATCGCCTATGACGAATCCAATCTCTATTTTGCGGTCAATGCGGATGAATCGCTTGCCTGGCGGTCTCCGTCGGCCGCGGTGAAGACGGCTGACGGCCCGGTCTGGAAAGATGATTCCATTGAAATCCAGATTGTTCCTGGCGGCGATTCCGGTAAGTTTTATCATCTGATCATCAATACGGCGGGGATGGTTTACGATGCCGCCTGCATCGGACAGGCGTTTGACAAATCCTTCACGTCGAACGCGGAAGTGAAAGTCCTGCGGAACGGGACGATCCGCCAGTATGAAATCCGAGTGCCGCTGGAAACGATGCGCGCGGAGATCAAAGGCGATCGGCCATGGCGGATGCATTTTATGCGGACCGTCACCAATCTTCAGCCTCCCGATGAACGGGAATGGAGTTCCATGGACGGAGTCCCGCCGCATCAGGTGCAACTCTTCCGGAATGCGGTTTTCAGCAGGAATTATATCGTCAACGGCAATTTCGCCGAACTTGCAAAACAGAAAATCGGCGGACAGGAGACCATGTTCCCGAAGAAGTGGGAACTTTACGGCAATACCGGGGACTGGAAGATCATCAAAACTGCCAAAGGCAATGAAATCTATGCGAAAGGCGTTCTGGCTACCGGAATTTCCGTTCCGAAGGATTTGGAAGAAGGCTCTTTTTACAATCTGGTGATCCGCGCGAAAGGCACGGGAAAAATCGGAATACGGACATGGAGCTGGGAAGGATACAGCCCGCGCACAAACCACCGCAGGGTGGAAGACCTGCCGAAATACGATCTCACGGACACCTGCAGAGATTATACGTTCCGTATCCCGTATCTGCCGAAGGAATATTATCTGATCTTCTACATCGACGGCAATGACAAAACGATTGAAAACGTCTCATGCTCCATTGTAAAATAAAGCGACAAACAAGTTTGTCAGAAAGGATTTCTCTCATGAACAACAAACTGCTTTCCGGAATCGCCATTCTTGCGGCAATCTTCACTCTCTCCGCGCAGAATACACCGAAAGATCTGATTGCCAACGGCAATTTCGCGGAACTTGCGAAACAGAAAATCGGCGGAGAGGAGACCATGTTCCCGAAAAAGTGGGAACTTTACGGCAATACCGTGGACTGGAAGATCATCAAAACCGGAAAAGGCAATGAGATTTATGCGAAAGGAGTTCTGGCTACCGGATTTCCCGTTCCGAAGGATTTGGAAGAAGGCTCTTTCTACAATCTTGTGATCCGCGCGAAAGGCACGGGAAAAATCGGAATACGGACATGGAGCTGGGAAGGATACAGCCCGCGCACAAACCACCGCAGGGTGGAAGACCTGCCGAAATACGATCTCACGGACACCTGCAGAGATTATACGTTCCGTATCCCGTATCTGCCGAAGGAATATTATCTGATCTTCTACATCGACGGCAATGACAAATCGATTGAAAACGTCTCATGCACAGTCACAAGGTAAATATAGTTTGCCGACGGAATGCAAGGAGGCCCTTTCGCACCGGCAGAGCGATGTGAGGGACGAAGTGAATGGCCGCAGGATTGAAAGCGAATGAAATAAAATTATGGATCATGGAAGATGAAAATGAATGAAAATCAGTATCGGATCTGGCGTTCGCCATACAGCAGATTCGGCGGCTTGAACTCTCTGCAACCCGATGATTTCACGGATGAGACGATTACGGCAGTTGACTGTTATACGGATGATGTCCTGCGGGAAATTGCGGAAAACGGATTCAACGCAATCTGGCTCCACGCGGTTCTCGCCAATATCACGCATCTGGATCCCTTCCCGGAATTCGGAGGACATGCGGAACGGCATATCAGGAATCTTTCGGCTCTGATCGGGCGGGCGGCAAAATACGGGATCAGGGTATTTCTCTACTTTCAGCCGGTAAGGAGCGTGGCGGCGGAAAACCGCGAATTCTGGAGCCGTCATTCCGAATGCGCAGGACAATGGGAGAAGGCGACCGAACAGGTGCTGGACGCCAATAAGGGACAGCTGATCGACATGATCTGCCTCTGCACTTCCGTCCCGGCCGTCAAACAGTGGGTTGCGGACGCTTCGGCGCAGCTGGCGGAAAAACTGCCGGAGCTCGGCGGCGTGATTCTCATTACAGCCAGCGAATATCCGGGACATTGTTACAGTCACCGCAGAAAAAAGGATGTTACGCCGTGGGCTCCCCTCATCGAATGCCCGCGCTGCGGAAAACGCGAGCCGTGGGAAGTCGCGGCGGAACTCGTGAATCTCGTCCATGACGGGATCCGCAGACATTCGGACAGAATCGAAATCATTGCATGGAACTGGGGATGGTCCGGCTGGCTTCCTTCCCCCTGCCGTCCGCTGCTGGAACTTCTGCCGCGCGACATCATTCTGATGGCAGGATTTGAACGCGGCGGCAGAATGGACCTCGCGGAGCATCCGGACCATAAAATCGACGAATACTCTCTGACCTATTCCGGACCGTCCGAACTCTGCCTCGGCGTGCTTGAAGTCGCGAAGGAGCTCGGCATGCGCCGCATGACGAAGCTTCAGCTCGGCACGACGCATGAGCTTGCGACCGTCGTGAACCTGCCTCTGATGAACAGCATCTACCGGAAAGCGGACTGGCACAGAAAACATCCCGACATCGGCTATATGGGGTGCTGGAACTTCGGCAACATGTTCAGCGCCAACACACAAGGATTCAATTACTTTCTCCGGCGGAAACGTCCGGACGGCAAGGCGGAGGCGATGCGCGCATTCGCGGAGGATTATTTTCCCGGCTGCCGAAGCGAACTCCTGCTTCGTGCATGGGATATCTTTGAAAAGGCAATGAAACATATTCCGTTTGCCATCCCGTTTCTCTATAACGGCGTGCATTCCCACGCTCTCTCTTATGCGGAAATCTATCGGGCGGAACCTCTGCGCGGAACTCCCGCGGGATGTTCCTACCTGCCGTCTTTCCGGGGAGACGACCTTTCCCAAAGCTGCACCATGCCCGGACACGAATATTCCCTTGATGAAATCATTGCCTCGCTCGGCAAAATGGGGGTGATCTGGGAGATCGGCGCAGAGCTGATGGAGGAGGCGCTGGCAAGTTGTCCCGACGACAGAAAAGAACTGGGCAACGCCATTGTCTGCGGCTGTCTGTGGCGAAGTGCGGAGAATGCCTACCGCGCCTACCGTCTGCGGAAAGAGTGGTCCGATGAAAAAGTTCATGAGATGCGCCGCATCATCCTTGCGGAGCTGGAGACTCTGCACAAAGCGCTGCCTCGGGTCGAAAAAGACCCGCGACTCGGTTATCACGGCGAAGCTTTCACCCGTTTTTTCAATGCGGAATCTATTCTCGCAAAAGAAGACTTCCTGAAAAAAGAATTGAAACGTTTATCCTGAAAACCATTCTGCGGATTAAAAAGAAAGGAACATGATGAATACGGGAAAAGTCCGTTTCGGGATTATCGGCATCGGCAATATGGGCTCGGTGCATGTCCGTCATATCGAAGAACTTCATAACACCGAACTCGTTGCGGTCTGTGACATAAATCCGGCAGCCTTCGACCGGATCGCCCCGGACACGCGCAAGCACATCCGCTGTTACGCCGCCGCAGAGGAGATCTGCAGCGATCCGGAAGTGGAGGCGATGATCATTGCCGTTCCGCACTATTTCCACCCGAAGCTGGCGATTCTGGCAATGGAGCACGGCAAACATGTGATCGTGGAAAAACCCATTGCAGTCCACAAGGCGGAAGCCGAGCGCCTGATACGCGAATCGGAAAAACACCCGGAACTGGTAAGGAGTCTGATGTTCAACCAGCGGACCATGCCCGCGCACAGGCGGCTCAAACAGCTCATTGACAGCGGCGAACTCGGCAGAATCCGCCGGATCAACTGGACCATTACCGACTGGTTCCGCAGCCAGCCCTATTACGATTCCGGCGACTGGCGTGCGTCCTGGTCCGGTGAAGGCGGAGGAGTGCTTTTGAATCAGTGTCCGCACCAACTGGACCTGATGCAATGGTTTTTCGGGATGCCCGTCCGTGTCCGTGCCGCCGTCTCGCTGGGAAAATACCACGAAATTGAGGTCGAAGATGAAGTGAATGCATATCTGGAATATGCCGACGGCATGGTCGGGAATTTCATTACGACGACCGGTGAGGCACCGGGAACAAACCGTCTGGAAATCGCCTGCGAACGAGGACGCGTGATTCTGGAAAAAAATAAAATCATGTTCAACCGCAATGAAGTGGAAACCTCCGTTTACTCCAGAACCGCCTCGGCGGATTTCGGATCTCCGCCATACTGGGAATGCGATATCCCGTTTGAACCGGAAACGCGCCCCCCTCATCGCATCGTCATTGAAAATGTGGCGGAGGCGATTCGCAACGGAGTCGGGTTGATCGCGCCGATGGCGGAAGGCATCCGCAGTCTGGAGCTGGGCAACGCCATGCTGCTCTCCGGCTTGAAAGACAAGACGGTCACGCTGCCGATGGATGCGGCAGAATATGCGGAACTTCTGGATTCTCTGGTAAAAAACTCAAAACCGCGCATTCCGCGGCAGACCCGCAAAAGCAGCAGCGCCGGATTTGAAAAATCATTCTGAAAACCGGAGGAGCAGACAATGTTTTTAACAGGTTTCACAGATGAAGCCGGAAGCGATTTTGCGGTGCAGCTCAAAGTAACGCGGGAACTCGGTTGGAAATTCATGGAAAGCCGGGGAATCAACGGCAAAAATCTTGCAACACTGACCGATGAAGAATTCGAAACGGTGATGGAACAACTCCATAATGCCGGGATCGCCATCAACTGCTACGGCAGCGCCGTCGCCAACGGCGGGAAATCCCCGCGCTGTGAGGCGGATATCAAAGCCTCCTATGACGAACTGCTCCGTGTTCTCCCCCGAATGCGGAAACTAAAGATCAGGCTCCTCCGCGGCATGAGTTTCCGGCAGACGGAAAATGAAGTGCCGGACAGCCCGGAACTGGAAGAAATCATCTTTCGCCATGTCCACCGTTTTGTGGAAATGTGTGCGGAGTATGGAGTCATTTACGGACACGAAAACTGCACGAATTACGGCGGACTTTCCCATCTGCACACTCTGAAACTGCTGGAAAAGGTCAACCACCCGAATCTGAAACTGATCTTCGATACGGGCAACCCCACATTCACATACAGGCACATCGGGCAGGCGCCCTATCCGCTTCAGTCCTCATGGGAATTTTACCGGAACGTCCGGGAACACATCATTTATGTACACATCAAAGACAGTATCGCGCTACCTGAACCCGACGGCTCCGCAGCGAAAATGAGATTCACTTTTGCCGGCGACGGCATCGGCGATGTCCGCGCAATCGTAACGGATCTGCGCCGCACGGGGTATGACGGCGGCTTTTCCATTGAGCCACATCTCGGTGCGGAAGCGCAGGAAAGCCTGAAACTGCCGGAAGGAGCGGATGTCCGTTATGAAAATTATGTGGAATACGGACGCCGTTTTGAAAAACTCCTGAAGGAATGCGGCTGGCAGGTGGAAATATCCCCGGGGGTGTTTTAATTGTCCCGGAAAACTTGATGACGTTCAGCGCATTGGGACTGTTGACCCGTGTGATGAATACCACAATGTCCGCATCCTGTGCCGAGGCGCGCAGACGGTCTGCGCCCGATCCCCTGCAGCAGCCGGTATGAAAATAAAATTTCATCGTGCCCAGCGATTCGAATACCGAACGATACTGATTTTCCAGACGGTCCAGGCCGCCGATCCGCGCCAGTTTCAGATGCCGGAGCGTGCAGCATCCGGACATCTCTTCCGCGGCGCATGCGCACGGGCAGGCGGTCCGGTTTCAGTTGAGTCTTTTCTTTCTGTTCATGAAATCCTCCTTTTTCCTTCTCTTCCGCTCCGGAGAATGCCGGACAGCGTTCTTCCGTGTCCGGCCGGAACGTTATTTGCTCAGGCAAGTGCGGCCTTCAGCTGTTCCACCCATCTTCCGATACGGTCGGGTGTTTTTTCCGGTTCATTGTTGTCATCCAGCGCCAGACCGCGGAAGCGCCCGTCTTTTTCCGCCGCGGAGATGCTGTGCGCATAACCTGCCGACGAGGTTTCCCCGATGATTGCCGCGCCGCGTTCTTCCGCTTTTTCCGCGAGAATGCCCATTGCGTCCGCAAATGTATCGGGGAAGCCGTTCTGGTCGCCAAGCCCGAAGACCGCGACTTTCCGTCCGGTCAGGTCCAGGCTGTCCAGCATGGCGATGCCGGACAGCCAGTCGTCCTGAAGCTCACCGAGACCCCATGTCGAACTTCCGAGAATCAGAAGATCCGCTTCAAAATCTTCCATTTCTGCATGGGCGATGCTGACTGCCTCCGTTCCGAATGCGGCGGCGATGAGAGCCGCTGCGCTTTCCGTGCTGCCGGTGCTGCTGCCGTAAATCACTTTGACATTTGCCATTTTGTCTTAACTCCTTGCTGTTTGAGGAAGGTTGATATTGGCGATTTTGTCAAGACACGTTTCCATATCCTGACAGCTTTCGATGATTTTTTCCGCGAGACGCTCCGCGCAGCGGTAAAGGTGCATCAGGCGGAGTGATTCTCGGGGATCTCCGAATACTTGCCAGTCCCCGCGGTCAACCGGCGTCCGCGGCGCCTTTTCCATGAAACCCGCCACATCCTTCAGCGGATACCCGATGAAAAGTCCGACTTCGTGCGGGAATGCCATCGCGCCGCAGCGTCTTTCGAGAGCGTCCAGATAAAGGCTGATTCCGCCGGTTTCCGGATAACCGTATTGTTTCAGGTAGACTCTGTTCGGCCCGGCGCGCAGAGTTTCCGCAAGCGGATGAGGAGCATAAAAGAGCACCAGCGCGCTTTCCGGTCCTTTTTTCAGGATTTTGAAATCGAGTTTCAATTCTGCAAGAATTTCCTGCTGATGAAGACAGATTGTCTCCTTCTGCGTCGCGCCGGACACGTGGTAACACCGCTGGACACGCAGCAGAGCTCCCGGTTTGACTCCCGCCCGGACTGCCGCCGTCTTGACCATCAGAAAACGGAGAAGATTCTTCTTGTGATATTCACATGTCATGGGTGACTCCCATATAAAAATTAGGAATTGCTAATTTTATGATGAAAATAAAAACGGAACCACTGGTGTTTCCCGTTTTGGAACTATACCATAGCAGGGGAAATGAACATTTCAATTAGTCTAAGCTAATTTCTTGAAAATTTTCTTGCCGCGGACATCTTTCCCGGAGAGGATGCGGAAAAGCGGTGCCGTGCAACGGCGGTTATTTTGCCCCGGATTTCATGGCAATCAGTTCCTTGTAATAGCGGAGGCGGCTTGCCGCGGCCTGTTCCAGGTGAGTCCCCTTCCGGATTGCCAGCGCCTCCTCCTGAAGCGCAACGGCTTTTTCCGGATCTCCCGTTTCCGCATGGATGCGTGCAAGCGTTTCGCGTGCGACGGCGGCAAGCGGTGTCTTCAGATTTTTCACCTTGTCATATGCCTTTTCCGCACAGGTGAGCGTGATGGCCGGGTTGAGCACGCCGTAGGGGGAGTTCTCCAGCGCATAGGCGCACAGGAAGACCAGACTGTTGTCAGGTGAAGTCTCGAAATCGCGGAACGCCTTCTCCACGGCCTGGCGGTAGGCGGAGGTGTCGCCCCGGTTTAAGAGAAGGTCCAGCTGCATCATGCGCAGCTTGGCGTCCTTCGGATTTTTTTCACAGATTTCCTGAATGAATTTAACGGCATCGGCCATTTTCCCCCTGGCGTTGAAGGCGAAGAGTTTTGCCTGAATCGCAATCCGGTCGTCCGGAGCGATCCGGAGGATTTTGTCCGCGGAGGAGGAGACAACCTCGGGAAGGCCGGCCTGAATTGCCATCTGGAGTTCCTGGCGGATTGCTTCAATCTGCTTTTGTCTGGAGACGGAGAAGGAGCCGTCGGCGACCTTTCTGATGACGGATTCGAGTTCCGTCGGATGTCCGGACCACGCCGCCTTGCCATCCCTTGCGAGCACGGCATAAGGGAAGAGCGATTCGGTTTCCGCGAACAGATTCCGGCTTTTCAGATTGTTGTCCGCGGCAAGGGGAATCTGGAACGGTCCGTTGTCGCGGACGACCGCATCGGTTATTTTTACTGGATTGATTGCAACCGCGGCGAAGGTGACTTCCGGCAGCTCCGTATTGAGATTTTCCAGCATCCTGAGCGTATTGACCGCATCGTCCGAGGCAATGTCAAGCAGAACAACCGCCGCCAGTCCTTTTGCCGGGATTGCGGCGGGAGCGGCATACCATTTTGCAGCGTTGATGGCCGGCATCGGCTGATCCGCTTCGATGCCGTTCAGCGGGAGCGCGGCGGCCGCCGCGGCGATCAGTGCCAACATCATGTGTTTCATAAAGACCTCCGGGTTCATTCTGAAAATGACTCGCAGAACAGAGTTCCGCCCTCTTCTGCGCAGGGATTCTCGCTTAAAATGCAACCGTCTCCCATCTCGTATGTTTTGCCGCCCGGTAGAGCGTTTCCATGACGACGCTGCGGAGCGCCGCCTCCCGTGCGGAAACAAGTCTGACTTTTTTCCCCGCGAGCGCGTCGAGAAAAAGAACGAATGCGTGCGGCCATTCGGAGGGAAGCGCAGTCCACGGCTCCTTGCCGTCCGCGCCCGTGACGTGATTGCTCTTGAAATAGAGCTGCCCGTTGACGACGACGGCATGCCCTTCCGTGCCGCTGATTTCGCACGTGACCGGATTGGCCAGATCGACCCAGCCGCCCGCGAGCGTTCCGATCGTGCCGCCGGGGAAGTGAAGCAGTCCTTCTCCGGATTCGTCGCAGTCCGTTCCGTAGCGGCCTGTAACCGTTCGGATATCGGCCGCAACCCGCTCCGGAACGCCGAGAAACCACATTAGAATGTCAAGCGAGTGCGTGCCGAGGTCCCCGAACGCGCCGCATCCGGCGATTGCCGGGTTTGCCATCCAGCGCCACTGCGTGTCGAACCAGCCGCCGAGGGAGCCGCAGTGACAGTTTGCGTGACGGATGCGTGTGATGACGCCGAATACGCCGGCTTCAATCTGCTGTTTCAGAAAAAGATGCACGGGGGTGCCGCGCATGAAATAACCTGTCTGGAAAAGGACACCCGCTTTTTCGATCGCAGCGGCCATTTCCAATGCGTCCCGTCCGGCAAAGCCGAGCGGTTTTTCGACGAAGAGATGTTTCCCGGTCTTCGCCGCGCGGAGCACCAGCTCCCTGTGACGGTTCGTTTCCGCGCAGATGACGACGGCGTCGATGGAGGGATCATCCCAGATTTCCGCGTCGGAATTATAAAGCTTCACATTCAGGAGTTCCGCGTTTTCCCGCGCGCGCCTTGCGTCATGGTCCCAGACTCCGGCGACGGTCACGTCCTCCCGCGCTTTCAGGATTTTTACGAAATTGGGAGTGTGGATATGCGCACATCCCGCGATTGCGATCCGTTTCATCTGGCGTTTCCTTTTTTTGAGCTGATGATCCGGAACCCTCCGCACCGTGAAGGATTCCGGATTTTATTGTAGTGAATGCTGCCTCTCCGGGAGATGGAGGAGGTTCCGTCCTCCATTCCCGGATGAAGATCAGACCTTGTCACGCTCCAGCTCGAATGCGCGGGCGGTGCGGAACATGCGGGATTCCGCAAGGTCGGGGGCGATCAGCTGGATGCCGACAGGCATTTTTGTCGTCTTGTCCGTGCCCGCCGGGACACTGATGCCGCAGGTCCCCGCAAGATTCAGGGCCGTCGTGAAGACGTCCGAAAGATACATCTGCATCGGATCGGATTTCTCCCCGAAGCGGAATGCGGTTGCCGGTGTGACGGGCGTGAAGATCACGTCGCAGGAGCGGAAGGCCTCCGTGAAGTCTTTCCGGATCAGCGTGCGGACCTTCTGGGCGCGGACGTAATACGCGTCGTAGTAGCCGCTGCTGAGCACATAGGTGCCGAGCATGATGCGGCGCGTCACTTCGGGGCCGAATCCCTCCCCGCGGGAATCCAGATAGGTGGAGATCAGATCCGTCGCGTTCGGACTGCGGTAGCCGTAGCGGATGCCGTCGAAGCGCGCAAGATTCGCGCTGGCCTCCGCGGGCGCGATGATGTAATAACAGGCCATCGCGTATTTTGTATGAGGCAGACTGATGTCCACGAATTCCGCGCCGAGACTGCGCAGTTTCTCCTTCGCTTCCGCACAGACCTTTCCGACTCCGTCGGAGATGCCCTCCACTTCAAAATACTCCTTCGGCACGCCGATGCGGAGTCCCTTGAGCGAGGGCGCTTTTTCAAAGTCCTCGAGATTTTTTGCAAAACCGCCTTCCGGAACCGGGGCGGGCAGACTCGTTGTATCCTTCGGGTCGATCCCGCAGATCACGTCGAGCATCGCCGCCGAGTCGTAGACAGTCTTGCTCATGGGGCCGATCTGGTCCAGCGACGAGGCGAATGCGACCAGTCCGAAGCGCGAGACGCGTCCGTAGGTCGGCTTGACTCCGACAACGCCGCAGAACGCCGCGGGCTGGCGGATTGATCCGCCGGTGTCGGAACCGAGCGCGATCACGGTTTCATCGGCGGCCACGGCGGCGGCAGATCCGCCGCTTGATCCGCCGGGAACGCAGTCGTAATTGCGCGGGTTTTTCGTTTTCTGATACGCGCTGTTCTCGCAGGAGGATCCCATTGCGAACTCGTCCATGTTGGCGCGTCCCATCAGGACGAAGCCGGCGTTTCTGAGTTTTTCCGTGACCGTCGCGTCATACGGGGACACGAATCCCCTCAGGATTTTCGAAGCGCAGGTGCAGGGGTATCCCTTTGCCGCGATGTTGTCCTTGAGCGTGACCGGGATCCCGTCGAACGGCCCGAGAGCCTTTCCGGCGGCGCGGCGGGCGTCGGATTCCTTCGCCTGGTTGCGCACCGCGTCTGCGTCGAGCGAAAGAAGCGCCTGAACCGCGGGTTCGACTTCCGCGATCCGCGCAAGATACGCGTCGCAGAGCTTCGAGGAAGTGACGCTTCCATCGGCAAGCAGTTCGGCGGCCTGTCGGAGCGTGAGGGCATGCAGTTCCGTCATGACATCTCCCCTCCCGGCAGCACCTGCGGCACCTTGATGAGTTCGCCGTCGACCGTTTCCGGCGCGTTGGCCAGCATCGTTTCGCGTCCGAACGGAACGCCCTGCGCATCGTCGCGCAGAACATTCGAGCGCGGCACGGCATGCGCCGTCGGTTCGATGCCCGTCACGTCCAGTTCGGAAAGCATCTCGACGTAGCCGACGATGGCTTCCATTTCGGCTTGCAGTTTCGGAACGGACGCAGGCTCGATGCGCAGTCTCGCAAGGGTTGCGATGTGAGCCACGTCGATTCCTTTTGACGATTCGCCCATGGATTATTTTCCCTTCTCGAGCGCCAGGGTCATTGTCGTGATGTCGGCGACTTCCGCCGGACCGAAGAACTGGATCGGCCCCGGATAGACGTAGCAGGTTTCGACCGCCCATTTTTCGCGGTTCTTCGCCAGTTCGCGGAACGGCGCGCCGTCGAGTTCGACCAGCGCCTTCCTGATGACGGGCTTGTCTTCACCGTGGCGTCTTTCCATGTTCATCATCGCCGTCAGCGGAATGGCGCCGGCAATCCATTTTTCCGCAGGTTCCGTGAGGTTGCGGACCGAGGACATGTAGCCGGTTTTTCCCGTGCTGATGATGGAGGCCGCATTGTAGCCGAGGCTGTAGCAGTAGTCCGCGTCGAAATTGGAGGGCATCGAGCAGCGACCCTCGTATCCGAAGAAGTGGGTCTGCGTCGAGAACTTGCCGGTGTATCTGCCTTCCTTCTTCCAGGCGGCAAGTTTGTTCTTCACAAGTTCGACAAGCAGCTTTTCCGTTTCGATGCGGGAAACCTGGACGTTGCCGTGCGGATCGCGGTCCATCGTGAGCTGCATCTTGATTTCCATCGGAAGGGTCGCGAAAACTGCGGCGGAAGCTGCGGAGAGGCGCGACGCGATGAAGGAGGCCTTTTCGTCATTGGATCCGAGCGCGGCGTAGGCTTCGCCCTCTTTCGCGAGAAGATCGTTGAGTTCGGCAATCAGGCTCTTGAAATCCGGGATGAACTCGATCAGGCCTTCGGGGATCAGTGCGACGCCGAAGTTGTCTCCGTTCGCGGCGCGTTTCGCCACGGAGTCCGCGAGGATCGTGACGACTTCGTCCGTAGCCATTTTCTTTGCCTCGACTTCCTCTGAAATGAGCGTGACATTCGCATGGGTGCGCAGTCCGCACTCCAGCGCGATGTGGGAGGCGGAGCGGCCCATCAGCTTGATGAAGTGCCAGTATTTCTTGGCGGAGTTCGCGTCGCGTTCTATGTTGCCGATGAGTTCGGAGTAGACCTTGCTCGCCGTATCGAATCCGAAGGAGGTTTCAATGTAGGCGTTCTTGAGGTCGCCGTCGATGGTTTTCGGGCAGCCGACCACGATGATTCCGGCGTTTTTCGCCTTGTAGTATTCCGCGAGGAGACAGGCGTTCGTGTTGGAGTCGTCGCCGCCGATGATGACGATTGCCGTGATGCCGAGGGCCTTGCAGTTGACTTCGGCTTTTTCGAACTGTTCGGGCGTTTCAAGCTTGGTGCGTCCGGAGCCGATCATGTCGAAACCGCCGGTGTTGCGGTAGGCGGCGAGGAAATCCGCCGTGATTTCAATGTATTTGTTGTCGGTGAGGCCGCTCGGGCCGCCCTTGAAGCCGTAGAGCTTCGATTCCGGATGAAGGGACTTGAGACCGTCGAAAAGTCCGGCGATGACGTTGTGCCCGCCGGGCGCCTGTCCGCCGGAGAGAATGACCGCGACATTGACCGGCTTTGCGATCTTTTCCCCGGTCCCCGGCGCGAAGGTCAGCAGCGGCATGTTGCTGGTGGACGGGAATTTCGCGGCGATTTTTTCCGTGTCGGCGAATGCGGCGAGTCTGTCTCCCTCCGTGCAGGCGACGTTGGCGCCGGCCTTGAAGGCGGCGGGAAGTTTCGGGGCGTAGGCCATTCTGGCTTTCTGCAGAGCGGAAACGGTGCAATCCATTTTTCTTCTCCTTTTGGTTTGTCTTGCGTCATGACAAAAAATCATTGCGTAATGTAGTCTCCGGAGCGCCGAGAATCAAGCGGCGCGGACAAAAAATCACAAGAATGCCCCTGCTTGCGCTTCTTTCCGGAGCCTCCGGAACCGTTATTTTCGCAAACCGCCTTGACAGTCTGTTCCTGCCGTGCTAGACTATTCCGCAAAAACACAACAGGAGAATCTCCGCATATGGCATACGCACCCTTCACCCTGACTTATCCGGCAAAAATCCGGTTCGAAATCGGTTCCGCGTCTCATCTTGCCGCGGAACTTGTCCCGTTCAAACGCATCCTGCTTGTGACCGGGTCTCATTTTGCCCGAAACGCTGACTTTGACGTGCTCATGCGCGCGCTGTCGGATTTTTCCGTATGTCACGAAAGCGCGGTTCATCCGGAGCCTCCGCTTGAGGACGTGGACCGCCTGATCCGCGCCGGACGCGAATGTTCCGCGGAATGCGTGGTCGCGGTCGGGGGCGGAAGCGTCATCGATGCAGCCAAGGCCGCCGCCGCGCTGATTCCGCTCGACGGCCGGTGTGCGGATTATTTCTCTGGGAAGCGGGAAATTCCCGGAAAAGGACTTTTTTTCGCCGCGCTTCCGACCAGTTCCGGAACCGGCGCCGAAATTACGAACAATGCGGTTCTGACCGATGCCTCCACGAAGATCAAGAAATCGCTCCGGCATCCCTCGATGGTTGCCGATCTTGCCCTTGTCGATCCGGTTCTGACGCTGTCCTGTCCGCCCGCGCAGACCGCCGCAAGCGGACTTGACGCCTTCGTGCAGGCGTTTGAATCCTGCACGTCGCCGCGCGCCTCCAGTGTTTCCCGTGCTCTCGCTTATGTCGCGATCCGGAAAATCCGGGAGAATCTCCGGAACGCCTGCACGTATCCGTCCGTTCTGGACTACCGTGCGGAAATGAGCGAGGGCAGTCTGCTTTCGGCGATGGCGTTTTCACAGACCGGGCTCGGAGCGATCCACGGACTCGCCCATCCGATCGGTTCCCTGCTGCATGTGCCGCACGGAAAGGCGTGCGCGATTCTGATTCCAGCTGTCACGGCATGGAATCTGTCCTGCTGCCGGGAGGAATATGCCGCGATCGCCCGTAACTGCGGGTTCGGTTCCGAAGCGGAGGATTTTCTTGCCGGAGCGCGGGAACTCTGCCGCGCATTGGGAATCCCCGGGAATTTTTCCGAATACGGCCTGACGGAATCCCATTTCGATTTCATCGTGAAGAACTGCCGGAGCGCGAGCATGAAGCAGAATCCGCGTCCGATGTCCGATGACGAGGTGCGGTCACTTCTGGTGAAGCTGCTCTGACCGGGCCGGCGGTTCCGCCGCGGGAGCGGGGGCTGCCGTCTCTGTTTCCTTTTTATATTCCAGCGGAGTCTTGCCGCAGAGCTTCCGGAACACGCTGGAGAAGTAGTTGCTGTCTGAAAATCCGCAGAGACGTGCAACTTTTGTTACTGTCAGGTGTTTATGCAGTTTCAGGTAGATTTTTGCCTCTTCCATCCGGCGGTGCGCCAGAAGGGCGCGGAAAGAGCTTCCCGTTTTCCTGCGGATCAGCGAGCCGAGGTAATTGGGGTTGACCTTCAGCATATCGGCCAGATCGCCGAGCGCGATGTTTTCCAGGTAATGGCAGTTGATGAAGTTCCGGCAGTTTTCCAGGTAGAACGCATCTCCATGCTGTTTGGCGTCCATGCCCCCTGATGAAAGGAAGAGTTCCAGCTCGATTTTCAGAAATTCCGCGACAAAGGCTGCCGCCGTCCGGATTTTTTTCTTCCGCTCCTCCGTTGCACGGGGCAGGGGCCGGATGGCTTCCGGCAGGTCCGCTTCAGCCCGTCTTTCTGGAGCGAGACCGCCGAAATAGAGGACGGCGGCAAGTCCGCCGTTATGCATGACGGGGCATGCGTATTCCCAGATGCCGCAAGGACAGCAGCCCGAGAAGCAGCGTCCGCGCTTTGCCACCTCCAGGCTTCTGAGCTTGTTGGCCGAACAGCTGACATTGCCGTCGCGGAGTTTTGCCGCGCGGCAGAAATCCGAATGATGCAGATACTGGTCCGGGGCGAGTTTCAGTCTGTCGCAGTGATAGAACGCCGGATGCCGGACCTCGACGCTGACGGAGGACGCGGTTTTCCTTTCATAGTAGCGGAGCAGTTCGGGAAGAGTCATGCCGTTTACGCCCTTTTTTGATGAAATCTGTGATAATTTAAGAACTTTTTATTGATAATTCAAGGCTTTTTCTCATTTTTGTCGTATAATTGTAATAGATAAAAGAGAAGAACGCGGAACATGTCCGCGGCAAACAGGGAGAAAGGATTCTGATAATGAAAACATATGCGGAACCTGCAAGAAACATTCCAGTGGCGGCTGAAACGGAAGTTCTGGTGGCGGGCGGCG
This sequence comes from uncultured Victivallales bacterium, assembly GCA_944390795.1. Classification (GTDB taxonomy): domain Bacteria; phylum Verrucomicrobiota; class Lentisphaeria; order Victivallales; family UBA1829; genus UBA11452. The sequence continues at coordinate 22,427 of CALXRI010000025.1, read as the reverse complement.
GTCCCGCCGGAATCGGCGCGGCGCTCGGCGCCGCACGTGCGGGAGCCAAAGTCATGATTGTGGAACAGTCCAATGCGCTCGGAGGCATGGCGACATCCGGCATGATGTCTCACTGGAGCGGCGGCTCCACTTCGCCGCTGGTGAACGAAATCATGCACCGCGCCTGCGAGAGCAGATCTCTTCCGAAGAATCCGAATGAAGGCTACAGCTGGTGCATTACGCATGAGTGTCTGAAAAGCACTCTGCTTCAGATGATGGATGAAGCCGGTGTCACGGTTCAGCTCTACACTCAGATTGTCGATGTCATCATGGACGGCAACCGGGTTGCGGGCATCATTACGGAAAGCAAGTCCGGACGGGAAGCGATCTTTGCCAAGGTCGTGATTGACGCGACCGGCGACGGTGACGTCGCGGCGCGCGCCGGAGCGGAATTCGAGCTCGGGCGCGAAGGCGATCATGTCTGTCAGCCGGCCACTCTGATGTTCCGGATCGGCGGCGTCGATTACGACAGGGCGATCTTTCCGCCGAGCTTCGAGTCGTATGTCGATGTCCCGAAAGGGGAGATCCAGGCGCTCGGAAAATCCATTCTGACCCATCCCGCCGGGCATGTTCTGCTTTACCGGACGCGTATCCCGGGGGAGGTCTGTGTCAACATGACCAATGTCATCAATCTCGACGCCACCGATGTCCGTCAGCTTACGGAAGCGGAAAAGCTCTGCCGCCGCCAGATCGACGAAATGATTCCCTTCCTCCGCGAATACGCGCCGGGATATGAGAACTGTTATCTGGTAGCATGCGCCTCGAATGTCGGCGTGCGCGAAACCCGTCACTTCAAGGGGCTTTACACCGTCACCGCCGAGGATATTCTGGAGGCGCGCGTCTTCGATGACTGGATTGCGACGAAAAATTACTTCAATTTTGACATTCACAGTCTCAAGGGTCCGGGACTTGACGAACACGGCGCGCAGAAGCACTTCCGTTCCAAGGGCGCCTATACGATTCCCTATCGCGCCTGCGTGCCGGTCAGGATTGACGGCCTTCTGCTTTCCGGACGCAACATTTCCGGAACGCACAAAGCCCATTCAAACTACCGCGTCATGCCGATCTGCCTGAATGTCGGTCAGGGAGTCGGGACGGCGGCCGCCGTTGCCGTGAAGGAGGGAATTCTTCCCCGTGATGTCGATGTGAAGAAAGTGCAGGCGATTCTCAATCAGGCCGGTGTGAGCCTCTGAGGCGGAATGTCATTTTCCCTTTCCCGCCGCGTCCGGAGTTCCGCGTGTCGCGGCGGATTTCTTCTGCATCCGGATGTCGCGGACGGGAGGCGCGGCACCTCTTGCGATGCAAAAAAATGCGGAAAAAAAGTTTTTCGATTTGCAAAAGACAAATCCCGTTGTAAATTACTTACTTGCCTTCGCATAAAAACTCAGGAAAAGGACAAAATGGAAAAAGCAACTAAGTCGGAAATCATTCGGAAGTATGCCCGCAAGGAAGGGGATACGGGATCTTCGGAAGTTCAGATTGCTCTTCTTTCTCAGCGGATCGCCGAGATCACGGAGCATATGCACGCCAACAAAAAGGATCACAGCACGAGACGCGGCCTCATGGCGATGGTCAACAGAAGAAAACGTCTTCTCAAATATCTTGCTTCCGAAAATCACGCCAAATACCTGGAGCTTGCCGAGGCGTTCGGCATCCGCGGAACAGCGATCACCAAGTAAGTCCGTTTCCGGCGGATTTCCGGCATTCCGCGCGTTCGTCCGCTGCGGCGATGTCTGTTTTTCTGCAGTCGCTCTGTTTTTTTGCAGAGTGACTGCTTGTTTTTTTCGTTCCATGCTGTATATTGTCAGAAAATGATTTCTGAAACCGAGACGCGGGCGGGAACGCTTTTCAAACGGTCCGCTTTGTGGAATTCGGTCGGTATCAGCCCCCGGGTGCGGATCCGGAGTCTGATACCGCTATTCCGCAGCAGACCGCACGGGATCGTCCCCCGTTCCTCCCCGTCTTTCACACGAAAACATTGCGGCCCCGATCTGGTCCGCAACCGGTTCTCCGCAGACGCGTCTGAAACCGGATTTTTGAAAGGGAGGCATTATGCCCGAAGAAAAAGTGGTGGTCAACATCGGCCCGGGGAAGGACATTGAAATTTCCACGGGGAAAATCGCAAGACTCGCAAACGGTTCCTGCACGCTCCGTCTCGGCGACACGACGGTTCTTGTCGCCGCATGTTCCGGCGCGGCCAAGCCCGGTCAGGATTTCTTTCCGCTGCAGGTGGACTACCGGGAGAAATATTCCGCCGCCGGGCGTTTCCCCGGAGGATACATCAAACGCGAAGGGCGTCCGAGCGACAAGGAGATCCTGATCTGCCGCATGACGGACCGCCCGCTGCGCCCGCTTTTCCCGGAAGGATTTTTCGATGAAGTCCAGATTTCCGGACTGCTCCTCAGCGCGGACGGCGAAAACGAGGGAGACGTGCTCAGCATCCTTGGCGCCTCTGTCGCGCTCTGCCTTTCCGATCTGCCGTTCCTCGGCCCGATCGGCGCGCTGCGCGTCGGCTATATCGACGGACAGTTCGTCGCGAACCCGACCTATTCCGAGATGGAGAAGAGCTCTCTGGAACTGATCTACGCCGGACTCCCGGACAAGGTCATCATGATCGAGGGGGATGCAAAAGAGCTTCCGGAGTCCGTGCTTGTTGCGGCGATGGAGTTTGCCAACGGGATTGTCAAGAAACAGGTGGAAGCCCAGCTCGACCTGATGAAACGTGCGGGCCGTCCCAAAAAGACTCCCGATCTGCATCTCGTTCCAGCGGAAATCACGGCGGGCATGGTGGAAATCGCCGGCGAAAGACTCGAAGCGGCCTGCACCGTTCCCGGAAAAGAGGACCGGATCAAGGCGCTCGAGGAGCTCAAGGCGCTGATCGTCGAAGGCCTCCGTCCGAAATACGAGGCGGAAATGGGCGAGGAGAACTTCACAAACACCGTCAACATGGGCTTTGACAAACTTGTGCAGAAGACCATCCGCACCGCGATCCTGGAGAAGGGATTCCGTCCTGACGGACGCGGCGTCGAAGATATCCGTCCGCTGACGGCAGAGGTCGGTGTCCTGCCGGTCGTTCACGGCACGGGACTCTTCACCCGCGGCGAAACCCAGGCGCTTGTCATTGCGACGCTCGGCGGCCCCGGCGACGCGCAGGAAAGCGACAGCATCTACAACACTGACGCGACCCGGAGATTCTATCTGCATTACAATTTCCCGAACTACTCCGTCGGCGAAGTCGGCAGAATCTCCGGCCCCGGCAGGCGCGAGATCGGGCACGGCAATCTTGCAGAGCGTTCGCTTGCGCAGGTGATTCCGGCGGATTTCCCGTACACCGTCCGCTGCGTCTCCGAGATCATGTCCTCCAACGGATCGACCTCGATGGCCAGTGTCTGCGGCGGCACGCTTGCCCTGATGGATGCCGGCGTTCCGATCAAGGCCCCTGTCGCAGGCATTTCCTGCGGCCTTGTCACCGGCGACAACGGCAAGGAGCTGATTCTGACCGACATCATCGGCGCGGAGGATCATTACGGCGACATGGACTTCAAGGTCTGCGGAACCGACGAGGGCATCACCGGATTCCAGCTTGACCTGAAGCTGCCCGGCGTTTCCATCGATCTCATGGCCAGAGCCATGGAGCAGAACAAGCGCGCGAGGACCCGGATTCTCGGCGTGATCCGCGAATGTCTGCCCGCGCCGCGTCCGCAGCTCAGCCCGAACGCCCCGCAGATGGAGAAGATGAAGATCAATCCGGACAAGATCGGCGCCCTGATCGGAACCGGCGGAAAGAACATCAAGGAGATTACCGAGTCCACGAAGTCCGAGGTCAATATCGAGGATAACGGAACCGTCACGATTCTTGCGAGAAACAAGACGGTTCTCGACGAGGTCAAACGGAAGATAGAGTCCTACACCTCCGAGGCGGAGATCGGAAAGATCTACCGCGGCCTTGTGAAGACAGTCCGGGATTTCGGCGCGTTTGTTGAAATTCTTCCCGGTCAGGATGGGCTGCTTCATATTTCCGAGATGGCGAATTACCGCGTGAAGGATGTCACGGACATCTGCAAGGAGGGCGATTACGTCACGGTCAAAGTGATCGACATCGACCGGACCGGCAAGATCCGTCTCAGCCGGAAGGCCGCACTGGAGGATCTGGACAAGGAGGAGGCGAAAAAGTAACGCTTCCGTTCCTTTGCCGCTGAAACAGAAAACCCGTCACCGGTTTCCCGGGACGGGTTTTTTTTACTTGTTTTGCGGCGTGCCGGTCCTGCGCCTTACAGATTGTGCCAGACGTTCTTCTCGTCAAGCGCCTTGATGCCGGCCTCGACCAGGGCGGCGATTTCAATCGTCTGCGCGGCATCGATCGGAGATTGTCCGGTGGCGAAGAAGTCGAGAATTTCCGAGAGCAGGGCGGGGAAGTAGCCGGAGCAGTCCGGATTGGCGATCATTTTTCCCTTATGGACGAAGCGGGTTGTGAACGGCGCATTGGCGGTATAGGTCAGCGCCGCCCTCCGGTCGTCCGCATACTGAATGAGCATATGTTCCGTGACGCCCGATCCGCATTGCATGATGCGCGTTGCGCCGACGCCGAGGAGGGCTGTTATCATTTCCAGCTGATGGATCGAATATTCCCAGAAGGAGCTGCCGCCGCCGGTCGTCTCCACATAAGTCGTGCCCGGTTTGTTCCGCCAGGCGTCCAGTTCCGTGGAAAAGCGCAGTGCGGAACTCGACATCAGCGGCGTGCCATGTCTGGCCGCAAGTTCAAACATCGCCTGCGCATCCGTCTTCGACGGCGCGAACGGTTTGTCGACAAACACGGGTTTTCCGCTTTGCAGAGGAATCTCCGCCAGTTCGCGGTGCACCTCCGGATTCGACGGCGCCAGAACGAATACCGCATCGGATTTCTCCACGACCGCCTCCAGGCTCTGCAGAGGAGTTACGCCGAAGCCTTCACACCATTTTTTGAGCGGGCGTCCGTTCCCCGGCGCCTTTTCCCATGCGTAAGCGAGTTCGAATTCCTTTCCCCGCCTTGCTGCTTTGATCCATGCAGGATAGTTGTTCGCGTGCCATTCGTCGATGAAGAGATCGATGAATCCGAGTTTTTTCATGATTTGCCTCCCGGGCTGGTTTGATGGGTTGAAAGATTTTCTGAAGTTAAGAGCTTTCCCTCCGGATCAGGCGCGGTTCCGGCGGACTCGGCGGAGGAGAATCCGGATCCTTCAGGCATGAGAGAAGGTAATGCATCGCACTGAAGCCAAGTTCCCGGAAACGGGGATCCACGGAACTCAGGGAGGGATCCAGCCATTCGCAGAACGGGGAATTGTCGCATCCCACCATCTTGAGTTTTTTTCCGATTTCCCTTCCTGCACCGAATTTCCGGAAACAACGGAACAGTTTCATTGCAAGAAAGTCCGTCCAGGTGAAAATCCCGACGGTCTGTTCAGCGGCCGCTTCCGCGAGCGTTTTCAAGACATCCTCCCGCGCTTCCTGTTCTTCGTGCAGAAACGGACGGATTCCGTGTTCGAGCAGGCAATCGCGGAATCCCGACTCCCGCTCTCCTCCCTGGATGTCATGTGCGCAGAACGCGTGAAACACCGTGCAGGACCCCTGCAGGAGAGCAAGCGCCGCCGCCCGTCCCGTGTCGTAGTTGCGGAGCGAGAGATATTTCACGTTCGGATTTTCCATTCTGGGCGCATTGAGCAGCACGACGGCGCCGCCGCGGTCGGTAAATTTCCGGATCTTGTCTTCAAAGGCGGCGAAGTTCGGGCGGTAGGAGATGATTCCGCAGTTGGCGTTGACGCTGACATGATCCAGAAAGGCGGCATAGTCGCCGTCCTGAAGTCCGTAATAAAAATTCAGCGGAATATTGTCTTTCAGCGCAGCATCGGAAATTCCCATGGCAAGCGCGGCGACCGGCGCATATGCGTGATTCGGCAGAAACACGCCGATCGCCGGATTCACGCCTCGGCGGAAGCAGGCGGCCAGGCGGTTCGGGCGGTATCCGAGCCGTTTCGCAGCGGACAGAACCCGGGCTTCGGTTTTTTCTGAAATCCGTTTGGCGCGGGCCTTCCCGTTCAAAATATCGGATACCGTTGCCGACGAGAGCCCGCAGGAGCCGGCGAGTTCCTTCAGACTGACTGGCGGATGTGTTTTCCCCATATCGGGCGCTCCTGCGTGTTTTTCTGCCTAATCGTTTAAGCTTTTGCATAAATATAAATAAGGAAAACGTATTTGTCAAATGATGCCTAACGATTAGGCATTTTCCCGGCGGAAGAACAGAGTGATGATCCGCCGGAGGCGCGGAAGCGGGAATGCGCAAAATCCGGGCGCGGGGCTGAATGGGGTTCGGGCGTATTCCGGAAAAAGGCGGAAAAAAGGACGGAACCTGGAGAGTGATGTCCCGCAGGTTCCGTCCGGACGCAACAGAAAGAGAAATCAGAACTCCCCTTCGCGCGGAGCGCCGAAGCCGCCGCGCCGATCGTTGCGGGGGCCGCCGAAGCCGCGCCGTTCGCCGCCGAAGCCGCGCCGTTCGCCGCGGGGTCTTTCCTCACGCGGACGGGCCTCATTGACGACCAGGGCGCGTCCTCCCTGCATGGAGCCGTTGAGTCCGGCGATTGCCGCATTGGCTTCCGCCGCATCGGGCATTTCGACGAAACCGAAACCTTTGGCGCGGCCGGTTTCGCGATCAGTTACAAGACGGACGCTTGTCACGTTTCCGTAAGCCGCGAAAGCTGCTTTGAGTTCATCTGCTGACATTGCGTACGGCATGTTACCGACATAGATGTTCATGTTGGATACCTTTTCCGGACATTGAAAAATGTCCTGCTGCTGCCCCCTTCAGATTTTTTTTTACCAAATTGCCACTGTTGGATCGAGCCGGGCCAGGAAGGGTGTGACTGTGCTTGCCGGAATCAACGGGTGGATTTATCTTACAGCCGACCGTCGGCTTTAAGAACGGAAAGAACGACCGCGAAGGAACGGCACAGGGGGCAATATTACGGGATGTGCAGATGGAGATCAAATACGCCTCGGGAAAATGGGTTCCTTATTGTTTTGTTCTTGAACATTAACGTAGTGCCTTTTCAGAGGATTACAAATCGAAAAACGAAAAAAAACGCTTTTTTTTCTCCGGATTCCCGCACGGTTTTTCATTATGGAACGCCGGACGCGCTTTTCCGAAGGACATGCGGCGCTTCCGGCGGAAGTCGGATTGAAACATGGATAGTTCCGGTTATATTGATGAGAAAGGCATGTTGAGCAAAGGAGATGCTGCATGATGAACACCCCGTGGACTGGAAGAGTGGAGCCCTTCCGCATTTTCGGAAATCTTTATTTTGTCGGTACGGAACCGGCGTCATCCCACCTGATCGAGACCGAGGACGGCCTGATTCTCATTGATTCCGGATATCCGCAGTCGCTTTATCTGGTGATTGAATCCATCTGGGAGCTTGGACTCGATCCGCGGAAGATCCGCTGCATTGTGCATTCCCACGGGCACTACGATCATCTCGGCGCGACCCGCGCCTTGCGGGAACTCACGGGGGCGAAGACGTTTCTCGGAGCGGAGGATTGCGATTATGCGAACGGAAAACTGGATCTTACCTGGGCAAAGGAGCTGGGACACGTCTATTATGAGACTTTTGAACCGGATGTCGCTCTTCGCGACGGTGATGTGATCCGTCTGGGTTCAACGGAAATTCACTGCGTTTCCACACCCGGGCACACTCCGGGAACCATCTCCTTTTTCTTCGAGGTTGCGGAAAACGGAGTCCGCCTCCGGGCGGGAATGCATGGCGGCGTCGGCATCAACTCCATGACCCGGAAATTCCTTGACGCATACGGGCTTCCCCATGACTGCCGGGAGAAATTCCTCGCCGGGCTGGACCGCCTGAAACGCGAACATGTCGATCTTCATCTCGGCAACCATGTCGGCTGTAATGACACCCTGGGGAAAGCAAGGCGCATGAAGCACGAAAGACGGAATCCCTTCGTCGATCCTTCCGAATGGCCGGTTTTTCTCGAAAAATGCCGTGCGAATCTGCAGAGACAGATCGATGCTGAACGGGATGGTCATTCCTGAAATCAGCGGCTTCCTGCTTCGTCCCCTCCGCCGAAAAAACGCGGATAAAATTTCTGCCGCGATTGAATCGGACGGCAGGCGCGTTATATTGCGGAAAACGGTCGATGAAAGGGAGGATGCCGATGCCGGACAGGGAACTTTACGGAAAAGTGCTGGAAGTGGAAAGACAGCTCAATGGCGTCATCCGCGGCAAGAAGAACGTCATGCGGCTGCTGCTCGGCGCTTTTTTCGCGGAAGGGCATATCCTGATGGAGGATGTCCCCGGAACAGGGAAAACCACGCTGGCGAAGGCGCTTGCGCTTTCCGTTTCCGCGGCTTTCAGCAGGATTCAGTTCACTCCCGACCTTCTGCCTGCCGATATTCTCGGTTCCTCCGTTTACTCTCCGAAGGATGGAGCTTTTTTCTTTCGGGAGGGACCGGTTTTCACGAATCTGCTTCTTGCGGACGAAATCAACCGGGCGTCTCCGCGCACACAGTCTGCGCTCCTGGAGGCGATGAACGAGCGTCAGGTTTCGATCGAAGGCAAAGTCCACAGCCTGAACAGCCCCTTTCTCGTGATCGCCACTCAGAATCCTGTGGAATATTACGGCACTTATCCGCTTCCCGAAGCGCAGCTTGACCGCTTTGCCGTTCGCCTGTCGCTCGGATACCCGGACGGGGACGCCGAGCTTCAGCTGCTTCTGGACCGCCGTCGGAGCGATCCGCTGGAGTCGGTCCGGCCAGTGCTTGACTGCGCGGAAGTCCGGCGCATTCAGGATGAGGTCCGCACCGTGGACGTGGAGGATTCCCTTGCCCGCTATATGATGCAGGTGATCCGGGCTACGCGGGAGTGCGGGGAAATCCTCCTCGGCGCCAGTCCCCGCGCGCTTCTCACGCTTTCCCGTTGCGCGCAGGCTCTTGCATGGCTGGACAACCGGATGTTTGTCAAGCCGGATGACATTCTCCTGCTGATTCAGCCGCTGCTGGCCCATCGGCTTGTCATGACGCTGGAAAGCAAACATGCCGGAATTGCGCCTGCCGCGGTCCTGGACGACATTGTCGGGAAAATCAAAATCCCGGTGTGACGGAATGCGCTGGTTTGTCGATCACTTCAGACGTCTCCGGGGAGATCTGCTCCGCGGTCCCCGCTGGTTCCCCCTGCCTTCCGCAGAGGAGAAGGGCAGAAGGATTCCTTCTTTTTTCATGCCGCTGATCTGGGCTTATGCGCTGCTGGACCGTGTCCTGACGCCCCAGGGACGCATGCTTGGAACTGTTTATCTGGCGATCAGTTTCTATTCCATGATCCTGACCCGCAGTCCCGCCGTGATTTTATTTTTCGTACTGTCCGGGGTCCTGTTCTTTGACCTGATTGCCGGCCTGCTCTTTTTCCCGCGCATCAGACTCGTGCGGAAGGTTCCCGCACGAGTCTCCTGCGGAGCGGAATTCCGGATTTTCTACACGCTGAGCAACCGTTCCTTTCTGCCCTGCTTTGACCTTGCCGCCGATCCGCAGCTTGTCATGCGGAATCTGCGGTGCACGGACGGATGCGTGCCGCGCCTGACTCTGCTGCCGAAATGCGAGGGGACTTTTTCCCGCGGTTTCCGGATTCTCAAACGTGGTGTCTACCGCCTTCCCTGCCCGCTGGCGGAAACTGGATTTCCCTTTCAGCTTTTCAAACTCAGCCGGACCGCAGATCAGCTGCAGCAGATCATCTGCCAGCCTGCGTATACGCCTCTGCGCTCGCTGCGTCTTCCGGACGGGGCCGCAAAAAACAGCGAAAGCGTGAACACTGTTCCGGCGGTGGGGGAAAGCATGGATTTTTACGGCTGCCGGGAATACCGGACAGGGGACGATCCGCGGAAGATTCACTGGGCTGCGAGCGCGAAGCGCGGACAGCTTGTCATCAAGGAGTTTCAGGAGGAGAAGCTTTCCAGGGCCGCACTCATTATGGACAACATGCCGCGGGCAGGGCGGGAGACCGTTTTCGGCATATTGAAGAAGCTCTTCCTTCTGAAACCTCTCAACGCCGGGCGTGGCGAAGTCCCGTTCGAAGCTGCCGTCTCCCTGTCCGCGTCCATTGCCCTTTCTCTTTCCGAACGTGATTTTGTCGTGGATTTCTTTGCGGCCGGATCCGAGGTGCACCATTTCCGAACGGGGCGCAATCACATGACGGAGGAGGGATTTCTGGATCTGCTTGCCTCACTGAAGCCGACGGACGGAATCGGACGTTTCAGCAGAATCACGCCGGAAGACATCGGCGCGATCGCTTCCTCCGGCGCGGTCTACCTGATCCTGCTGAACATTGATTCCGAATCGGAGAAACTGCACCGCTCGCTTTTGGAAACCGGCGCTCCTGTCAGAACTTTCCTGATTGCCCCGGAACCCGGACCCGCATGGGCGGAGACGCTCCGCGCGGAAGACATCCTGAACGGAAAGGCGGGAGAATTATGAACGGCGCCTCCGGGGATCCGCTTTTCAAGGGGTTTGACTTCCGCGCATTCCTGTGGAATGCACTGCTGATTCTGCCGCCCGCGTTTCTTTATTCGATGAAAACGGATATGCCCCATATCATTCTGATTGCGGCGGCAATGCTGGGATGCGGTTTTCTGCGAAGACGGTACCTGCCATACAACGACCGTCCGATCATTTACTGCATCACGGCGGCTCTGATCCTGACGGTTGTTCCGGACATGGTGGTCACCGTGGACGATGCGCGCTTCGGACTGTTTGATCTGATGCTGCGTTCCAGTCTTGCCGTTCCGCTGCTCCTCTATCTTGCGGCTCTCAGCTGTCTTTTTCCGCCGAACCCGCACCGTACCGGCCTGACGGCCTCGCTTGCCGTGGCCGCCACTCTGATCTGCGGCGACATTTTCAATTCCTCCGGCCTGACGAACAACATTCTTTCCTTCCTGGACGTTCCGCTCCAAAATTACCGGATCAGTTATGCTTCCTGCGCAATTGTCCAGGCGACAGCGCTTCCTCTTTTCTTTTACACGACGACAAAGGCGGTATATCCGGAAAGAAAGCGCGCAGCCGCCGTCCTCCGCTTTCTGGTGCGTTTCGCATGCATTGCGCTGATTCCTGTTTCCGCACTTCTCCTTTCGGAATTTTATTCCTCCCACACAGCATTGTTCCGGAACCTGGAATTTTACTTTCTGCGCCTCGGAATGCGCCGTCCCGCGCGTGGCGGAGAGATGATGATTCTTTCGAATTCCGTCAATCTGAACGCCACCATGCAGCCGGGACTTCTTGAAAATCCTGACCGCGTGCTGCTCCGGGCGAAAGCGGATGCTCCGCCCGGTTATCTCCGCGGCGGCGTCTACACCAAGTACCGGAACGGGGAATGGCTTTCCAATCCGGTCCGCACCGCGCTGGCCGCCACCCGGCGCGCCACCATCCTTTCCGAAAACACATTTACCATACCGGATTTCCCCGGCGCGCCGGGAACGGTGCCGGACGATCCGCGTGAAGCGCCGGAGGAGCCGATCCGCCGGATCGAACTCTATTTTGACGGGCTTGTCACGCGCGGCGTTGTTCCCGCGCCGGGCAACACCTACCGTCTCGATGCTGTCGCTGATGATGCGGAGATGACCGATTCCGGCATTCTTTCGCTCAAACTCTGGAAACGCGACGGCGGATGCACGCTCTTCACCACGGCTTACGACCCCTCCGCAGCATATCCCATGCCGACTCCCGCGGAATCACAGAGCCTGACGGAACTTCCGCGCCCTCTCCGGGAACCGCTGCGGAAGATGGCGGAGGCGATTCTCGCCGGGAAACAAATCCGACACAGCCGGGAGAAACTCGCGGCGGTTGTCGAATATCTTTCCCGGTACCGTTATTCCCTGGATTTCCGCCCGGCAAGACAGTCCGATCCGGTTCTGCATTTTCTCATGCGCCGGCGCAGCGGCCACTGTGAACTCTTTGCCTCCTCGGCGGTTCTCCTGCTGAGGAGCATGGGACTGCCCGCCCGTTACGTGACCGGTCTGGTCTGCGAGGAACTGCATCCGTTCTCCCAATATTACATTGTGCGCGCTTCGAATGTCCATGCGTGGGGGGAGGTGTATCTGCCGGAGGAGAAACGATGGGTTCCGGTCGAGGCGACGCCGCCTTCCGGAGATCTGCCGTCCGCCCGCAGGATCCGGAGACAGAGCGCTGCCGCTTCGGCGCTGGATCTGCTGCGGCTGACTTTCCAGCAGGCTTTTGCGGATGTCCGGCGCGGTTATTTTGCAAACGCCGTTCTGACTGTGATTGAAAACGGTTTCGGTCTGCTGAAACGGATTCTGCGGCATCCTGCCGCCTTTGCCGTTCTGATTGCCGCCGCCAGCATTCTGCTGTACCGCCACTTCCGGCGAAGGATCCATGCCCGGACAGGGAAGGGGAGACCGTCCGCCGGCAAACGCCGTCTGACCGCGGGATTCGCCTCGTTTGAGCGGAAGTATGCGGCAACGACCCGGAGAAAGCGTCCGGAGAATGTGACGCTGGAGAAGTTTTACGGAAACGCTCCGGAGGATATCCGTTCTTACGTTTCCGAGTATGAATCCATGCGTTACCGCGGACAAGTTCCGCAGGAGGATGCGGTTCGCAGTTTCACGCTTCGCGGCAGACTCCTGCTGAAAAATCTTTCCCGCCGTTGATTTTGGCGGGAGTGGCGTTACATTACTTCCCGGCGTGCTCTGCCGTTTTTCAATCATAAAAGAACGGATTCAATGGCGATTTTCACAAAATACATCAGACGCTTCTCCGCGTTTTACCTGTTTGCCTCCCTGACGCTTCTTCTTGCAGCGGGATGTTTTCTTGCCCTTGACATATGGTTTGAGTATTCCGGCGTTCCCGGCGGCGTCATGGAGAGGATTTCGAAACAGCTGCGTTCCCGCGGACTGCATTTCCGCGCCGCTTCCTGCAAGGCCGGTTTTCTGAAAGGGATCGTTTTTGAAGATGTCGAAATTTCAGGTCCGAATTCCTATGAATATCCCGCGCTTCATGCGGAGAAACTGCGTTTTTCCGCGGCGCCGTGGCGGATTTTCAGCGGGACCCTGCTGCCGGCGAGAATCCGGGTCGCGGGAGGGCGTCTGGAACTTCCCCTGCTTCCCGAATCCGGAATGGAAGGGGAGACAGACCGGATCGTCATCACGGATCTGAATGCCGATATCGGCGGAGACCCCGGCATGATCGTGATTCACCGGGCAAAGGGGAAAATCCGGGATTTTGAGTTCACCGTCTCCGGCACGGTGGATAATCTTCTGCATCTTGCGGGGGCGCACGTGAGCGAACTGCTGCATGACCGCCTGATGGAGAAGGAGTCTTCTGCAGCTGTTCCCGCTGCGGCGCCCGTTCCGCATCCGTCCGCGGGGTGGTACCGGCGGATGCTTGCCGGTGTTCCGCTTTCCCTGCGGAAATCCGCAATCCGCCTTCTGGACAAATTCGGCGAACGCTCCTTTGACGGCGTTCCAAGCGTCACAGCCTGTCTTTCCCTGGATGCCAGAGATTTCAACAGAACAAGCGCGGAGGCGCTCGTGTTCTTCCCGGATTTTCAGTATGGACATCTGCGGATCGGCGCAATCCGGGAAAAGCTTGTCCTGAAAAACGGAATACTGCTTTTCAAGGATCTGCGCCTGGAGCTCGGAGACGGGGAGTATCTTCTGGCGCAGGGGCATTATGACAGCGGACTGAACAGTGTAAGCGGGACATTTTCCGGAAGCTGTTCTCCGGATAAGATGCTTCTCTTCGTCAGTGAGTCCGTGCGTGAGACCATGGCGGGGAAACTGGATCTTTCCAGTGCGAAACGGATCTCCTTCAACGGAATTCTTCACCAATTCTCTCTTTCGTCCGGCGCATGTTCCGGCACGGCGGAGCTCCGTATTCCAGCGATGGTCTTCAATGGAATCCGCCTGAAAAATGTTGCGGCGGCGACGGAGATCGGCGATGATTTGATTTCCGGACGGATCGTCAGTTCGGATCCCGGCGGCAATGAGATCAAGTCCCTGTTCACGATTTCCGGCAATACGTTCAAGGCCGCGATTGAGGGAAAGACGCCTCCCGCTGCATTGCGGCGTTTTCTCTCCCGTTCCGCTGCCGATTTCATTTACGGAAATGTCAGGTTCAGAAATCCTTCCGACCGGCTGCATTTTTCCGGAGAGGTCGTTTCACCGGATTGGAGAACTTCCGAGTTCGAGGGAAAAATCCGCTTGACGCTGCCACCTGTCACCTGCCACGGGGTGGCGCTTGCGAACGCCGCGGCGGAAATGAGCTTTACCGCGAATACGCTTGCCGTCAATGGCATTGAGGCGCAGATAGAGGATTCCCTCCGTCTTTCCGGAAACATGAAATGCCTGCTGGATGAGCGCTTCGTCAGCGCTTCGCTTGTCTGCCGCGGCTCTCCCGGGAAAACGATCCGGATGCTTGAGCCGCGTCTGCGCGCCTTTATCGAAAGCCTGACCTCCGGAATTCAATGGCCCGCGCAAGGCAATCTCGTGGAAACCTCCGCCGATATCCGGATTCATTACGGAGACCGTCCCGCTTATTACATCACGGGCTCGCTGGTCATGACGGATTTCAAATACCGCGGGATTCATTTCAATTACGGAGCAACGCGTTTTCTGATTGATTCCGACCGCCTGCTGGTTCTCCCCGGCGCACTGCTTCAAACTGATGACGGGCAGGCACTGGTAAGCGTTTTCTATAAAAGCGCTCCTCCGCGGAAGAATGTTCCCGGCGTGCGTCTCCGCCATGGCGGCATCCTGAACTTCTCCTTCGACAGCACAATGGCGGGCAATGACATCATGCGCTGCCTCTATCCTGACTGGCGCAGCGAGTTCATCGATTTTCCCGACCGGATGAAGGTTGCCGCATCCGGCGTAATTGATTACGGCAATGTGATGAATACGCGTTTCTCCGCCGGAATCAGCAACGGGAAGTGCTTCTGGAAGGGAATCCGGATCAGTGACGTGGATTCCTCTGTGAAATATGAAAGGAACAAGCTTTTCATACAGAATGCCGCCGCCACAGTCTGCGGCGGGAGAATCGGAATGGATTACGAATTCGACTTCAACACGAAAACGGGAAGGATCGATGCAAAGCTGAGAAGTGCGCACCTTCCGGAAATTCTCGGAGAGCTTCATGTCGGCGTTTCGGATCCGGCGCGCATGGAGGCTCTGGTGACAGCCGGCATGAATGCCGAACTGTACTACAACGCCTTCAATCAGCTGCAGATGAACGGCGCGGCCGATCTTCAGGTCAAAGGCGACGACCTCTGGTCCGTTCCCGTTCTCGGCGATCTGCTGAAAATCCTCGGAAAGGCCTGGAATACAAGCAGTTTGGGAAGCATTACGGAACTGGACGGCTCGTTCCGGCTCCGGGAGGGGGAGCTTTTCACCGATTCCCTGAAATCCGACGGCGGCGTCGTCGCGCTCAATGCCAACGGATCCTATTACTGGAATACGAATGAATTCGATTTCCGTGTCCGTGCGGAACTTCTGAAAGGGACGCTCCCCTTCGGAACTCTTTCCACAGTCCTGAGTCCGATTTCCTGGATTCTGGAACGACGCATCCATGGCAGACTCGGGGCAGGGACCTATAGCTGGCAATGATTTTTCCCCGATTGCACGAAAGACTTCTTTTTGACATGCAAAATGCGGTTTTTATCCATTCAAAAAAACTTTTTCCGTGTAAAATTATAAGGCATATGGAAATTGATTTCTTCATCAAACCCAAAATCAACAAGGAGATGGTATGATAAAGTAGCTGTGACTAGCGGCATCTGCGTTTTGACGGTAAATTACTTGTAAAAAGGTTTACTGAAAAGATGCGGACAGGACTCAGGCAGAATGTTAATTTGGGGCGTCCAGTGATGGCAACGACCTCGTGAAGGAGATTAGTCGGACCTGAGAACCGAAAGCGCCACCATAGAGAGCATATTGAGTTATGACTACTCTGCATAGGAGGCTGGTGAGGCCGTGAAAGCAGTTCCGCTTCGATTCGGTAATCATAAAAACGGATCGAGAGGAATTAATGGGAGCGAGGAATTATTTTGTCGGGGTGGATCTCCACCGTAATCAGTTTACGTATTGTGTCCGGTATTCCAAGGGAGAGGAAAAAGTTGGTAAGGAACCGATTGAAAATCTGGAACGTTTTGCACGTCGTCTTGGCAATTACGCATCCGTGGCAGTTGAAGCGACCGGCAATACCTGGATGTTCTGTCAGGTTCTGAAAAAATATGCCGGTCGGTTGGTTGTGGTTAATCCGAACCAGTTCAAGGTGATCAGTCACTCTGTGAAGAAGACGGATAAAAACGATGCAAAGGTCTTGGCGGAATTTCTGGAGAAAGACCTGTTGCCGGAGGTAAGAATGAAAGATAAATTGCAGGCGAAAGTAGCCAGTTTGACGCAGACGCGTGAAAAACTTGTTCAGCTTCGGACGGTGCTGAAGAACAAGATCAACAATCTTTTTGCCTCCCGTTTTATCAATCTGAAACGGGAAGAACTTTCTTCTGAAAAGGGATTGTTGAAGGTTCTGTCATACCATTTTGATGGAATCAGCGATGTGGAACTTCGCGTCATGGTCGATCAGATCCGGAGTCTGAACAAGAGTATTGAAGAACTGGACAAGGCCATTTCTGATGACGGTTCCCAAATGGATGGCTTTGACAATTTGACCAGTGTCAAGGGGATCGGAGCCAAAGGGGCTTCCACACTGTTGTCTGTGATCGGCAATGTGAATGATTTCCGTTCTGCCAAACAGCTTGCAGCATATATCGGAATCGTGCCACGGATCAGCGACTCCAATGAAACCAGTCACCATGGAAGAATTACAAAATTGGGAAGCAAAATCGCACGGACAACCTTAGTTCAATGTTCCCTGATCGCGAAAAGATACAATCCGTATCTTCATGCGTTTCACGAAAGAATCAAAGCACGGCGGGGCGGGGCAAAAGCGAACATCGCTCTGGCACGGAAGTTCCTCGAAATTATTTATCGGATTCTCAAATACAAACTGGTCTTTGAGGATTTTACTGCTTTTAAGTTGAAAACTACTTGAAAAACAAGAAAAAAACTCCGAATCGGAGTGGAAATTTATCATAGGAGTACCAGTATGAAGATCGGAGCTCTTGCGAGTTCGCTGAGACGCCCTCTGCTTGAGACATTCGACGTCTATCGGGAAATGGGCCTTCAGGGAGTCCAGATCGGTGTGAACGAGGAGTTCCTTGCTCTTCCCGAGGATAAAATCGAGGAGATCAAGGCATCCTGTGCGAAAAACGGCCTGACGATTTCCGCTGTCTGCGGCGATATCGGCGGGCACGCCTTCCAGACGCGCGGGGAGAATATGAAGCGTGCCGCGTTTCTGTGCCGGGTGGTCGATCTCGCCGTCCGGATCGGAACGCATGTCATTACAACTCACATCGGCGTGGTTCCCGAGGATAAAAAAGATCCGGTTTATCCGCTGATGCTGGAATCCATCCGCCATGCCGCGTGCTTCGCAGCGGGAAAAGGCGTCACCTTCGCCATTGAAACCGGTCCGGAAAAGCCGGAAACCCTGAAGGCCTTCATTGAGGATGTCGGCTCCGAAGGGCTTGGCGTCAACCTTGATCCGGCGAATCTGCGCATGGTCTCCTGCGTCGATCCGGTTCATGCCGTTGAAGTGCTCGGCAGATACATTGTGCACACGCATGCCAAGGACGGCGTCAATCTCTTTCCCGGATCCGCGGCGGCCGCATACGGAATGGTCAATCCGGACGGTTCCAGACGCGATCTCGGAGTGGAACCTGCGAGATACAGGGAAGTGCCGCTCGGGCAGGGGCAGGTCCCGTGGGATGCTTATCTTGCCGCCCTGAAGAAAATCGGTTATGACGGTTTTCTGACCATTGAACGCGAATGCGGCGAAGATCCGGAAGGGGATATCCGTCTGGCGCAGACTTTTCTGCAGAAAAAACTTGCATAAGGAGATCTGTCATGACAAGGAAACTGAGAGCGGCTCTGATCGGATTCGGCGGAATGGGGCACTTCCACGCCACCCAGTACAAAGAACAGAAGAACTGCGAACTGGTCGCGATCTGCGATATCGATCCGGAGAAATTCAAGAAACTCTCCGCGGAGATCAATCTCGGCAACAGCGGCGTTGCCGACCTGTCCAAGGTGCATCAGTATCTGTCCTACGAGGAGCTGCTGAAGAATGAGACATTCGATTATCTGGACATCTGCCTGCCGTGCCATCTTCATGCGGAATACGCGATCCGGGCGATGAAGGACGGGAAGCACGTCCTCTGTGAAAAGCCGATGGCGCGCGATGTCAGACTCGCCGACCGGATGATCGCCGTCTCCGGGAAAACGAGGAAGTTCCTGATGATTGCCCAGTGCCTCCGCTTTGAAAAAACGTACAGCACACTGAAAAAGGCGTATGATTCCGGAAAATACGGCAAGCTTCTGCGCCTTTCCATGACCCGCTGCGGCGGCGCTCCTTCGCAGGGCTGGTACCGCGATGTCAAATGCAGCGGCGGCGCAATCCTGGATCTGCATCTGCATGATACCGATTTCATCAACTACATGATCGGTACGCCGGACGCGGTTCTGACTTCCGGAGTTTCCCGTGTGTCCGGCGGAATCGACGATCTGATGACGACCTATTATTTTAAGAACGGTCCGATTGTCAATTCCGAAGGAAGCTGGTGCCGCTCCAAATGGGGCTGTACGACGGTGGCCGTTTTTGAAAAGGCCACATTGGAAATCGCCGCTCCGAAAGTGATTGTCCATGTGGATGGACGGAAGAACCGCGAAATCGATTGCTCCGGAACCAACGGATATTTCAATGAAATCGCATATTTCTGCGAATGCATTCTGAAAAACAGGCGTCCTTCCGTTGCCTCGATGGAGAGCACGCGTGAATCCATCCGGATTGTTCTTGCCGAGGAGAAGTCCGCGCTGACCGGACGCAGGGTCTCTCTGAAATAGCAGGAGGAATCTGCCTCAGGATGCTTGAAAACGGAACCATCCGTCTCCGCGGAAGGATTCCGTTTTCCGCATTTCCCGGATTTCTGAAAATTTTTATTGCTCCAATCCTTGTTTTCCTCGCTCATTCATGCTATTTTCCTTCTTCAGATCAGATTTTCACTGCAAAGGAGGACATCATGAAGCGAAACGTTTTGCAAATTACCTTCCTGACTGCGTTCAGTATATTTTTCCTGTATGCGGGCTGCTGTTTTGCGGCGGAAGTCTCCGACACGGCCGACGTTCCCCGCGCTGTCCTTGAGAGCTGGACTCTCAGTGTCACTCCCCTTCAGGAGAAAAACATTTACAAAGTCGGAGAAAAAGCTTCTTTTCAGGTCGCACTCCTGGATCCGGCGAAAACTCCGGTGACCGGACAGCGGATCTGTTATACGATCTCTTCCGGCGACGGCAGACTTCAGAAGAACATCGTGACGAAAACGGACGGGAAACCCTATCTCTGCGAGGTCGCTCTGGATGCTCCCGGATGGATTCGGGTTCTTGCCACTCTGCTGGATGAGAATGGGAAACCCTTGATGAAGGGAAGGAAAATATTTTCCGCGGGCGCCGGTGCGATGGTCGAACCGGAAAAGATCAGGGCGGGATGTGATGAACCGGCGGATTTCAAAAAATTCTGGGACGATCAGAAGGCGCTTCTGGCCGGAATTCCCGTGAAGGCGGTGAGGACGGAAGTCCCTTTGAGAGGCAGGCATGCCGCAGCCGGATTCAAATGCTATGACGTCAAGGTCGACTGCGTGGACAAGGTTCCCGTGTCCGGTTATCTGTCAATTCCCGTCGGGGCCAAACCGAAAAGCCTTCCTGCTGTAATTTCCTTTCACGGCGCCGGCGTCGCCTCTGCCGGAAAACCTCTTCGGAACAATGCCATCTCCTTTGACGTCAATGCGCACGGCATTCTCAACGGACAGCCTCAGGAATATTACAACCACTTGTATGCGAACGAACTGCGCGCTTATTTCCATCGGAACAAGAACGACCGTGAAAAATTCTATTTCAGAAACATGTATCTGCGTGTGCTCCGTGCCCTGGACTATGTGAAGACGCTTCCCGAATGGGATGGCAGAAACCTGATTGTATTTGGATTCAGTCAGGGCGGCGCGCAGGCGATTGTCGCCGCCGCGCTGGATCCGCAGGTCTCCCTCTGTCTTGCCGCCGCTCCTGCCATGTGCGACCATTCCGGCAATCTGCTTGGGCGTCAGTCCGGCTGGCCGCGTCTTTTCGCTGTCAAGGACGGAAAACCCCTGGATGCCAAAGTCGCCGAAGTGTCGAAATACTACGACAATGTCAATTTTACGAAGTACATCAAGGCGCCCGTTTATATGACGGCCTGCATGAATGACACGGCGTGTGTTCCCACATCCGTATATGCCGCGTTCAACAACCTTCCCGCCGCGACGGAAAAGCATATGACAATTCTTCCCGCATCCGGGCATGTCCATAGGAATCCGCTGGGATACAAGGTGATGGATGAAATTCTCCGCGGCGGGACTTCAAAATAAGGGAAATGTTCTGTCCGCGGGTGTTATGCGCAACCGGAATTCCTGTTTTCTGCGTGAAAATGGATGTTCCTGCTGATTGTTTTCTGCATTCTTTCATTCCGGAACGATATTTTTTCCCTTTTTTTCTTTGCTTTTTCCTGATGCAATGCTATCTTCCCGTGAGCCACTTTGTTTTCATTCATCATCAAGGAAGGAGAGAAAGTTATGAAATCCGGATTCAAAATCGCATTCTCGGCCGGCTTGACGGTTCTGGCCGCGTTGTTCCTGGGGGCATGCTGCTGCGGCTGCTGCTCCGCATCGGAATGCCCGAAGACGGAACCGGTCCCCACTGCTCCGAAGGGGAAAACCGGACCTGCTGCGGACGGGAAGATGGATGCCCCTGCTGCCTCGGCGCAGTCTGCCGGGAACGTCAGATCCGCCCGTCCTGCGTATGAAAGCTACCAACTCAAAGTTGTGCCTGTTCAGAAGAAAAATGTCTACAAGGCGGGAGAAAAAATTCAGTTCCGGATTACTCTGGCCGACAAAACGGGAAAGCCTGTGATCGGGCAGAAGATCGGCTATGCGGTTTCTTCCGGAGACGGTAAACTCCAGAAGAACATCATCACGAAAACAGACGGGAAACCGCTTTTCTGCGAGGCTTCTCTGGATGCTCCCGGATGGATTCGGGTTCTTGCCACTCTGCTGGATGAGAATGGAAAACCGCTTCTGAAGCGCAAGAGAGCGATTCTTGCCGGCGCCGGAGCGATGGTCGAACCGGAAAAGATCAGGGCGGGCTGTGATGAACCCGCTGATTTCAACAAATTCTGGGAGGAGCAGAAGGCTGCATTGGCAAAAGTTCCTGTCAGGGCGGAGAGAACTCCGGTTCCCCTGACAGGCAGACAGGCGGACCGCTTCCAGTGTTATGATGTGAAGGTGGACTGCGTGAACCAAGTTCCGGTTTCCGGATATCTGACGATGCCGCTCAAGGCCAAGCCGAAAAGCCTTCCCGCTGTCGTTTCCTATCATGGCGCGGGCGTTCGTTCCGCCTCCCGGATTTTCCGGAACAACGCGATCTGCTTTGACGTCAACGCGCACGGTATCCTCAACGGACAGACGCGCGCATATTACAATAATCTGAGAACCAATGAATTGCGCAACTATTACTACAGGAACAAAAATGACCGGGAGAAATTCTACTTCCGGGATATGTATCTGCGTGTCCTTCGTGCTCTTGATTATGTGAAGACGCTTCCCGAATGGGACGGAAAGAACCTGATCGTGGTGGGATCCAGCCAGGGCGGCGCCCAGGCTCTTGTCGCCGCTGCGCTGGACCCGCAGGTTTCCCTCTGCCTGAGCGGTGTTCCGGCTATGAGCGACCATTCCGGGAATCTGCTCGGGCGTCAGTCCGGCTGGCCGCGTCTTTTTGCCGCGAAGAATGGAAAACCTGTCGATGTGAAAACTGCCGAGGCTTCGAAATACTATGACAATGTCAATTTTGCGAAATACATCAAGGCTCCGGTTTACATGACTGTCGGCATGATTGACAATACGTGTGTTCCCACGTCCGTGTACGCCGTGTTCAACAATCTGCCCGCGGCAACGGAAAAGCATATGACGATCTTTCCAACGGAAGGGCATGTCGGAAAGAATCCCGCGGGCTACAAGGCGATCAACAAGGTGGTCCGCAGCAAAGCGGGAAAATAAGAATCCCGCGGGAATGTGTTCCGCATATTCCGGATCAAATATCCTGATCTTGCAAACCGCCGGAAATATTCCGGCGGTTTTTT
Source organism: uncultured Victivallales bacterium (assembly GCA_944390795.1). GTDB lineage: Bacteria > Verrucomicrobiota > Lentisphaeria > Victivallales > UBA1829 > UBA11452. The sequence goes on along the minus strand of CALXRI010000025.1, from coordinate 73 downwards.
TTTGTCCCCTTCAGGACAATAAAACTACCGGCTCTGCCGGTATGTTGAAAAGAACTTCAGATTCAAGTTGCAA
>CALXRI010000024.1 GCA_944390795.1 uncultured Victivallales bacterium | reverse complement strand
TTCATAATACCCCTTTCAATGAAAATTTTCCAAATAATCTGCGAAAGGGGCTTGATTTTTGACACACTATCTTCTGTGTCCGTGATTGCGGAATCCGCGGTCAGGGATCGACGATGGCAAAGAGCATGGAGGTATGCGAGGCGAGCTTTTCGCCGACATACATGTAGCCTTCCCCCTTGCCGAATTTTGATTTTCCGTCGGGGATGTCCACTTCAAGGCGGAGCTGGTCGCCGGGGAAGACCGGAGCGAACATTTCGGATTTGTCAATGCCCATGAAGTAGGCGATCTTGCCTTTGTTGTTCTCATGTGAGAGCATGTAGATTGCACCGACCTGCGCGATGATTTCCGCCTGGACCGCGCCCATGAGAACCGTGTAACCGTCTTTGTACTGGCGGAAGATCGGTTCGCTTTCCGCAGTGTTCTTGACACCGGTCACATGGCTGCCCTCGATTTTGGAAACGTAATCGACGAACAGGAAGGGATAGCGGTGCGGAATCAGCTCCATGATCTGGTTGACGCTCATGACGCTGTTTTCGCCTTTGTCGAACTCGTTGTATGGCATGATCGGTTCTGCTGCGGCAACCTTCGGACGGATTGCTACGACGCCGTTGGCGTTGCAGGCCACGCCGGAGTTGTTCCGGACGGTCGCCTTGAATTCCGCGCTGTCCGTTCCGACATTGCAGAGTTCCACCTCGATCACGAGGCGGTCTCCGGGATTGTTCGGGCGGCGGAATTTGATTTTGTGGAGTTCCTTGATGTAGAAGTCGCCCTTGCGTTCCGGATCGAGGCGTTTCCAGAGTCCGACCTCGGCAAGCTGTGCGATCGCCTCGACCTGAAGCACGCCGGGCAGGATCGGATGGCCGGGGAAATGGCCCATGAAGCAGGGTTCGTTCATCGTGACGGATTTGAGTCCCACAAGTTTGTTTTCACTCTCCACGAAGACGCGGTCGAGCAGGAGCATGGAGGGACGGCAGGGAAGAATTTCCCGGAGGGCGGAAACGCCGATCATTTCTCCAGACATGGCTTTTTCCTTTCTTTATTTTCCTACGGTATCCGCTGCGAGCATGGTTTTGGCAAGCTGCACATTCGTGGGATGACCGGGTTTGATTGCAATGACATGGGCGCGGACCCGTTTCCCCGTGAGGAAAAGATCGCCGATCATGTCCATGATTTTATGCCTGACCAGTTCATTCGGGAAACGCAGTCCGTCGTTGCTGATGATGGCGCCGTCATGAAGGATTACCGCATTGTCGAGGCTGCCGCCTTTGGCGAGTCCCGCCGCAATCAGCTGTGCGAGGTCGCGGTAGGCCGCGAATGTCCGGCACGGGCCGAGCTCCTTTTCAAAGCTTTCCGGCGTGATTTCCAGAGAATGGAACTGCGTGTCAAGAGCTGTTTCCCCGAAGGCCACGGTGCAGGAGATCCGGAAAACGTCCGACGGCAGGACGACCATTGTCGTTGCGCCGTTCTCGACATAGAGCGGCGCCTTGGCGGTCCAGATCTTCGCGGGCGCATTCTGCTCCCGGATTCCGGCTTCGCGGATCATTTTGAAATAAGGTCCCGCGCTGCCGTCTGCGATCGGGGGTTCGGCGTTGTCCATTTCCACGTAGACATTGTCCACGCGCGCCGCATGAAGCGCCGCCATGATGTGCTCCACCGTGACGACATATGCCTTGGATGGTGCGGCAATCGTCGTGGCGCGGCGGACGTCGATGACATTGGGGGCAAAGGCTCTGACCTCCGGCGAGCCGGGCATGTCGGTTCTCCGGAACACAATTCCCGTATTTTCCGGAGCCGGTTTCATGCGCAGATGGACGCGGAGCCCCGTATGGAGCGCGATTCCGCTGATTGCGGCCTCGCTTCCGATTGTATTCTGCATTTCCATATTTGTTTCTGCTCTCGGTTTTAAAATTTTGAAAAATTTCTATAATTTAACGCCAAAACCGCATGATTACCAGCAGACAAGCGTTATATTTACGCCCTTGGACAATGATTTTTGCATTTTTTTTTGAAAAAAGGCCTTTTTTTTATGAATGATGACGGAAAAGTGATTGTGATTCTCGGGCCCACGGCATCCGGGAAAACCGCGTTCGGCGTGCGTCTCGCCTCCCGGATCGGAGGTGAGATTGTCAGCGTCGACTCCCGCCAGCTTTACCGCGGACTTGATATCGGAAGCGGGAAGGACATTGCCGAATACACGCTTCCGTCGGGGGAGACGGTCGGGCATCACCTGATTGATATTGCAGAACCGGATCATCCTTACAATCTGGCGGAGTTCATGCGTGACTGCCGCAATGCCGTGGAAAAGATTCATGCGGAGGGACATGTCCCTGTGCTGGTTGGCGGCAGTGCGCTGTATCTGGATGCGATTCTGCACAACTATTCGCTTCAGGGAGGGGCGCCGGATCCTGTGCGGCGCGCCGCGCTCCGGGCTCTTTCCACGGAGGGACTGCGCGAAAAGCTCCGCGTGCTGGAGCCAGCTTCCGAGATCCTGCTTCGAGAGCCGGAGAATCGGACGCGATTGATCCGGCGGATTGAGATGTTGACGCTGCCGCCGGATGAAGCGTTGCTTTCCAATGCGAATGCGCCGTCGGGGAAATGGCGTTTTCTTGTGACGGGCGTTCTGCGCGACCGTGCGGAAATTCATTGCCGGATTGAGAAGCGTCTGGACGAGCGGTTCGCTTCCGGAATGCTCGACGAGGCGCGGCATCTTCACGATGAAAAGGGGGTCAGCTGGGAACGGCTCGAATTTTTCGGGCTCGAATACCGCTACATGGCGCTTCATCTTCAGGGGAAGCTTTCGTTTCAGGAGATGCGCGATCAGCTTCTGATCCGGATTCGCCAGTTTGCCAAGCGTCAGGATTCCTGGTTCCGCAACATGGAACGCAACGGCATTGCGATCCACTGGTTCCGGGAGACGGAATTCGAGCAGGCGCTTGCGCTGTCGCGCGATTTCCTCGAGGGAAAAACTCTGCCCGAACCCGCCTTCAAACTCTCTGAGACCTTTTACGGGCCGCGCAGCAGCGATTAAAAAAATTGCGGAAGCAATTATGATTCGTGCAGGCCTTTCAGTCCTGCCGCGCAAGGGTCAGCGACCCTTGACCCCGAGAAGAATGCGTTGCCTTCTTCCGTCATTAAAAAAATTGCGGGAGCAATTTTGATTCGTGCAGGACTTTCAGTCCTGCCGCGGTCCAGCTGCGCAAGCTGGTCGCCGGAGGCGAAATCTCCCCCGGCGGCGGTTCCACCCGCTTAAGGACGAGAAGCGAAGCTTCGAGAGCCGCCGGCACAGCGCATGACCGCAGGGAATGATCCGGAGCTCTCGTGAATAATGAGTATTAAAGAGCCGAAAGAATGCTTGTGCATTCTTCCGACTCCATGGATAAGCCCGGAGCTCTCGAACTTTTCTGCTGGAAAAGTTCTCGTCACTGAGCGGTTTGAACCGATCCGGGCGGTGATTTCGTGCCGTGCACGACCAGCGTTTCGCCGCTGGATCACGCCAAGGGCCGGATGGCCCTTGACCCCGAGAAGAATGCGTTGCATTCTTCCGTCGCTGGATCATGCCAAAGTTCAATGTCCTTTAAACAGTATAATATTGTGCGGCTCAGTCCTTTGATATTCTTGATTTTCTCCCGTTTTTATGCTATTTTCGGTGACAGACAATTCCGGTATTATGCCGATATCGCAGAAAAAGGAGGGGAAAAATGTTCTGGTATGCGGTTTTGTATGCTGTTCTGATGATTGGCGCATTGTGCTGCGGCTTTTTTGCAGGAGCCGTTCCCGACCGGACTCTTTTGGTGAAACGTTTTTTCATCGGACTTGGAATCGCCGTCTTGTGCGCGCTTCCGCTTCTCCTCTTTCTGCTGTGCGATATGAGAGGCGCTCAGGAACTCCTGCTCGGATGGAATAATGAGTTTGCAAAATTGAACATGTCGGCATTGATGGGGGATTCCCTGATCCGCTGGATCGCTGTCTGTATGCTTCTGACCGTGCCCATTTTCTATCTGAGTGCCTTCAACTGCCGGAGAACTGCCGGCAGTCCATGGCACGCATTGTGGGGAATCCTGCTGTGTGCGGGACTTGTTTCCGTCTGCCTTGCTCCTGCTGTTTACGGGATGATTGCTTTTCTGTGCATGATCGGGAATTTCTCCCCGGTCTGCACTATTTCAAGCGGTATTCTGGGAACTTTTCTTTTTCTGCTTGTTCTGCTGTGCGCATGGAGTGTCCGGACTTGCTTTTCCGACCGCACAGGATGGAAGGTTCTCCTCGGCATGAGTGTTCTGCCCGGACTCTGCTGCCTTGCGTGCTGGCTTGCTGCGCTGGCTTCTGCTCAGCTGTATGCTTCCGGAGCGGAAAAGAAGGCTCTGGCAAACGGCGTCGTGCCGGACACTCTTGATTGGAAATTGTCTCCGGAAACAGAGAGACTTCTGAAGCCGGTGAGTGAATTTTACAAGCGCCATCCCGAATTTTCTCTTCCGTTTGAAGGCATTTATTCCTGGCATGAAGCTCCTGCCGCAAAATTGCTTCCGAGAAAAAATCAACAGGAAACGGCCTCTGCGGGCCGCTTGATTCCGGAGAAAAACCGGCGTGAGACTCTGAAACTTTTCCAGTCTCCTGATTTTGAGGCGCTGCTGGCCGCTGAAGCTGCGGCACTGGCTCCGTTCGAGAAGAATCCAGTGGATGCCGTACCGATCTTGAACAACTTCCGCTCGTATGTGAGGAACCGCGCGGGCCGTGCCGCGCTTTTCCGGGAAACAGGACAGACGGAGAAGATTCTTCCCGAGCTGGAAGTGTGTCTGCGCATGTTGAAAAACATGCCCCGGCAGACCTGGCTTATTTCGGAGCTGGTTCTGAATGCTGTTTACTGCATCCTTACTCCTGCGGCGGTTTCGCTGGGGCCGGACGGGAAGGAATACGCTCCCTTTTACCGTGAATTGCTTTCCCTGCTGCGTTCCCGTTCCCTCAATCTCCCGGACGAGACCGGATATTTTCTTGCCGCCATGCGTTCCCTGAGCTGGAAAAATGCCCGCTTTGCCTATCCGATGCTCCTTGCGAAAAACGCGCAGGAGATTGATACACATCTTGCGCTTCAGTCCCTTTTGAGACAGATGGAAACAGCTACTGAAACTGGAGAGTGGGATCCGAAGATTCCCGATTCCTATCAAAATACCGCCCTTGTTTACCAGCGGGGCCAGGCGCTCAACATTCTTGCCGCGGCATTGAAACTTTACCGGAGCGAACATGGCGCCTATCCGGCTTCATTGGAGAAGCTTGTCCCGGAATATCTGGATGCGCTTCCTGTGTATCCGGATACGAGGAAGCCATACCGCTATGCTTCCGACGGACATAACTTTGAGCTGGAACCGGACGTGGAAAACGGGGAGAGATTCCGGAGAACTTCCGTTCCGGCGTATTGAGAAAGAAGATAACGGAAAAATGCGCTGCATTTTTCCCGGGATCAAGGGCCGTTGGCCCTTGGCGTGATCCAGTGGCGAAACGCTGGTCGTGCGGAGCACGAAATCCCCCGCCCGGAGCGGTTCAAACCGCTCAGTGACGAGAACTTTTCGTGCCGAAAAGTTCGAGAGCTCCGGGCTTATCCATGGAGTCGGAAGAATGCACAATCATTCTTTCTGCTCTTTAATACTCATTATTCACGAGAGCTCCGGATCATTCCCAGCGGTCACGCGCTGTGCCGGCGGCTCTCGAAGCTTCGCTTCTCGTCCTTAAGCGGGTGGAACCGCCGCCGGGGGAGATTTCGCCTCCGGCGACCAGCTTGCGCAGCTGGACCGCGGCAGGACTGAAAGTCCTGCACGAATCAAAATTGCTCCCGCAATTTTTTTAATGACGGAAGAATGCGTGAGCATTCTTCTCGGGGTCAAGGGCCGTTGGCCCTTGGCGTGATCCAGCGGCGAAACGCTGGTCGTGCGGAGCACGAAATCCCCCGCCCGTAGCGGTTCAAACCGCTCAGTGACGAGAACTTTTCTGCTGGAAAAGTTCGAGAGCTCCGGGCTTATCCATGGAGTCGGAAGAATGCACAATCATTCTTTCGGCTCTTTAATACTCATTATTCACGAGAGCTCCGGATCATTCCCAGCGGTCACGCGCTGTGCCGGCGGCTCTCGAAGCTTCGCTTCTCGTCCTTAAGCGGGTGGAACCGCCGCCGGGGGAGATTTCGCCTCCGGCGACCAGCTTGCGCAGCTGGACCGCGGCAGGACTGAAAGTCCTGCACGAATCAAAATTGCTTCCGCAATTTTTTTTAATGACGGAAGAATGCTCCTGCATTCTTCCGTTACAAAAAAACGGGGAACAGCCCGTTTCCGGACGTTCCCCGTTCAATATCCGCGTTTTCCTTTTGTCAGCGGATTGCGTGCGGCATGAGCTTCACGAAATCCTTGAGCGCAACGGCCAGCGGATTGAAGTCCTCCGGGCCGAATCCCAGCGGATTGTGCTGAACCCATCCCTCGGCAAACTCAAATACGCCGGACTGTTTTCCGAAGATCGCGGCGCGGTTCTCCATGTCCTTGATGTAAGCGTCCATGCCCTGGCTGATGTCGAGCCACTCCTTCTGGCTCTTGTGGCAGCCGAGCGCCTGACGCTTGATCTCCATCTTGGAGGCGATGTTCACATAGAAATCCGCCTCGACCGGGCGGCGCAGCTGATCCGTGATGCTGTGCGGCATGCAGTGATAGACCGCAACATTCTGAAGGGTCGGCTTCGCCGTCGGCGCGCACTTCATGTTCACCATGCCGCGGCAGAAGGCGGCGGTGACGGCGAGACGCCCGGCATTGACATGATCCTCCATGTAGTCGTAGGGTCCCTGCGTGAGGATGATCTCAGGTTCGACCTCGCGGACGACCGGAACGAGTTTCGCCAGATTCTCGTAGTTGTAGAACACCTCGATGTCGTCGCAGATGCTCTCATGGAAGATCGCTCCGACGAGCTTTGCGGAGTTCATCGCCTCCTCGCGGCGCGTCCGGACGATCGTCTGATAATCATGATGATCCGTTCCGAGCGACCCGTTTGAGACGTTCATGTAGTGTACCTCATAGCCCGCGTCCTTCAAGAGCATCATCGTGCCCATCATGCCGAATTCAAGATCATCCGGATGACAGGCGATGGCAAACGCTTTCTTCGTCATGATCAGTGCATCTCCACGTCGCATACGCCGAACCCGAAGCGGTAGAAGTTGAAGATGATCTCTCCCGGGTGTCTGGAGAGCAGGGACATCGGCACGCAGCTGTCCGCGATCTTCTGCGAGATCATGAACGTGGAGAGACGCTGTCCGAACGGATTGTCGTGGTGGCCCGGATGCCAGATCGAGACACGCTCGGCCTTCCAGGTTTCATACGGACCGACGGAGACCGCCGAGGAGGGCACGTTCTGCACCGTTCCGCCGCCGGAGGTTCTCGCATTCTGGATCAGCGTGATCGGATGAAGTTCGACGACGCGGGCTTTCTTCTTGAGATACTCTTCCGGCGTCGGGGGATTGTCCTTGTACTGCCCGATGCGCTTGACCGGGTCGTTGAACGCCCAGTGCTTGGTTTCCCCCTGTCCGCCCTGCATCGTGACGCAGCGCGCGAGATCGTAGGACTTTGTGTATTCCTCCGGATTTTCGGTCGGGAAGTGGAGGTTTTCCTTCGGCATCATGAGTTCGGGGCGGATTCTGCCGAAACACAGATCCATGTCCGCCTTCGCGAATCCGAGCGGGAAGTTGATGTCGGCGGCCTTGCCGTCCACGATCCATTCGTCCATGCCCCAGAAGTGGCAGTTCTTGAGCGAAAGATCCATCTCGTTGACCATCTGCGCAACGAGCGGAAGCTGTTCGGTCGGGCCGATCGGGCCGCAGATTCCGGCGGGCTTGGAGGGCGTCGCCTGCTTCCATGCGTTGATGTATTCCAGCGCTTCCGCGCAGTAGAACTCCTGCAGCGTGTCGTAGATGTTGATCTTGAAGCCGGGGCGTTCGAAGCTCTTCAGCGTGTCGATGGTGATTTTCGCGGCCTCGTCGAGGATGCCGCGGTCGAGTGTGGTGTAGTCCCACCACTCCGGAGAAATTTTGCTGAATGCGCGCATTTTTCTTCCTTTGTTTGATTGTGTGTGAAACGGGTTTCTCTCTTAAAGATAACGCTTCAACAGCTTTTTTCCAGTCTCAATGAAAATATTTGCGGCGTTATGCGCCATTCCCGTTTCGGCGATCGGCAGAATTTCGTAGCCGCCGCGGGGATAGCACTCCTCCATGCAGATGTATCCGGCTTCGCCCATCGCCAGCGTGACCATGAAATTGTATTTCGCGTCCGACGCCGCCTTGACCGCCATGCCGATCTGCGTGAAGGGTTCCCCGGGGAAGGACACTGCGACAAAATCCGGACCGATTTTCAACGATTTGAACTCGAATTTTGCCGGAACTCCCTGCCACTCCTTTGCAAATGCGAGAAGCTGTCTTGCAAAGAAGCGGAGCACCGGACCGGCTCCCGCGGCGAGTTCTTCGCTGGTCATTGCCGCGCCGCCGTCGAAGTGTTTCGTCTCCTCCATGATCTGTTCCGCTCTGCGGACTTCCTCTTCCGGGATCGTGCGGCGGGGAATCTCGACGGTTTCCGTTGCGGTGCGGAGCGTGTCGTCGGGAATCCTTTCCGCCTTGTCGATCAGCTTTGCGACGATGTCCGCATAGATCGCGCCGATGCGTTTGGCTTCCGCGTAGCTGGTCTGGTCGGTCTTCGAGTTCACGTCGAAGTGGTTGATGTTGCCGGAACAGCCGAGCATCGTGGCGACCTGGACGCCGGAGCCGAGTTTTGTCTGAAGCTCATGCTCCATCCGGCCCGGCCAGTCGGCGGAGGCAAGATCGTCCCCGATCGTGTCGGTGTGGTTGACGATGTTCGCCAGGACCGCGCTGATGCGTCCGTCCTGCCGGATCGCCATCACCGTGATCTCCTCGTCCACGGGGCCTTCGGGCCTGACGATGTCCGGATTGCATTTGCCCGGATTCGTCACGACCTTGCCGTTTTTCATGAAGTAGCGGCGGTTGAAGGCGAGCGGATTGTTCTTCTCCTTCGCGCAGAAAAGTTCCGCGTCCGCAAGATTGCGCCATGCGCGGCGCACCGCCCGGAACGAGGCGTCCGCGAGATCGTCGAGATACGCCTTGTCCGTGCAGTCCGCGCCGAAAAACGGCGCGGGGTAGGGGGCGGTGTGCGAGTGTGTCGCGTGAAAGATCAGCTCGTTCCCGAATGCGAATCCCGCATCCGCGAGCTTCTTTCTGACCGCGTCGATGATGTTCATGCAGATGAAGCAGAGGTCGTAGCTGACGAATCCCGTGACGACGTCGCCCTGCCGGAACAGCGTCACTTTGACCTTGAGATCGTCATGCGCTCCCCTGTTCGGGCGGGGGTCGAAATACCCCGCCAGCGGAATTCCTCTCGCGGGGGTGATGATCTCCGAGGCGGTTCCTGCCTGGATCATTTCGCAATCTCCATGATTTTCCCGTTGTTCCGCGCCGAGGCGTGCGCCGCTTCGCAGAGCAGGATGTTATGGAGCGCGTCGCCGCCGTCAAGCGGTTTGCCGTCGAGGACGGACTGCGCATGATGCTCGATCAGACACTGGTAGATGTTGTGGATTTCGCCCGCGGGAACCTGTTCGGCTGTGCCGTCGAATCTGTCGAGCTCCAGACGGATTTTCACGGGTTCGTCCTTGTGTCCGGAGAGCTGGAACATCGTGCCGTAACCGCGCAGCGCGGCCTTGTCTCCGTAGATCTCATAGCCGAGGTTGCTCAGCGTTCCCCCGAGTCCGCCGCGCAGTTCGGAGAAGGCCACTTTCGCGCTGGACTGCATGCCGTCCTCGAAGAAGAACTTGATGTAGGCGCCGTCCTCCGCGACGATGGACATGATCTTCGGCAGATAGACCGCCGCAAGTTTCGTGATCTTCTTTCCGAAAATGTACTCCGCCAGATAGAAGCAGTGGCTGGCGACGTCGCCGATGGGCCCGCCCATCTCCTCGATTTTCGAGCAGCGCCAGGTCGCGGCTTCCGCGGGATCGTAGCCGTAGGCGAACTCCATGTGGAAGCAGGAGTCGTTGACCGTTCCGAGCGCGCCGCCTTTCACGAGTTCCTCCGCCTTGATGTTCCAGGCGTTGTAGATCATCATGTGGTCCACCGCGAGCGAGAGACGCTTTTCCTTCGCGAGCGCGACCAGTTTTTCCGCGTCGCCCGAGGCGGTGGCCATCGGTTTCTCGGAAATGACGTGCTTTCCGGCGTTCAGCGCCCTGATCGCCAGCGGGACGTGAGTCGCGTTGTTGGTGGCGATGTAGACGGCCTGGATTTCCGGATCCGCGAGCATCGCGTCCGCGTCGGCATACCATTTGAGTCCGAGCGCTTCGGCGGCCGCCTTGCGGCCCTGGTTGATGTCCGTGGCGGCGACGAGTTCCGCCTTCCGAAGCGGTGCGAAGCGCGCCCTGTCGCAGGCGAAACCTTCCTTGGCAACGCGGTTTTCGGCGATTCCTCCGAATCCGATCAATCCGTACTTGACTTTTGACATGGGAAAATCCTTTCGTTCTGTTCCGGTGCATTTCCTTTTTCAGACATTCCGCCGTCTTGCACGGAGCGGCGCCCGACAGGCAAAAATAGCTCCGCGGCGGATTCGCTTCAAGTTTGAAAAAGGAGTTTTTTCCTGCTTTTTCATGAAAAATGCCGCGCTTGCGTATTACAAGGCGCGGCATTCCGTTTTTTTTCACGGGTTTCCGGGCCGGCAGTTCTCCGCCCGTAACCTTGCGCATGAAAAAATCAGCTTATTTCATGTAGGCGTCCGCGACCTTCTTGAATGCGTCGACGTATGCCTTCATGTGCTCCTCGGTGTAGACCGGGTGCGTGAAGAAGCTGATCGTTCTGTCGGTCATCCAGTTCGCCTGCTTGCAGTTGAACTGTCCGTAGTCGATGTTTCTGGCCTTCGGGTCGTGGAAGGGATACTTCGCCACGCCGAAGCCGTTGCGCTCGAGATAGGCGCGCTCCTTGTACATTTCCGGCCAGAGGACGCTGTAGACGGGCACGCCTTCCGCCGCGACAGCCGCGATGAAATCCTTGGTGGTGATGCCGGCTTTGAACTTCGTGGTGTCAAGCACGAAGGGAGCCCACCAGAAGGCGTTCTGGCGTTCCTTGGTGTCGAGCGGCGCATACTTCACCAGCGGATGGTTCTTCAGGGCCTTGATGAGATATCTGCCGTTGAAAATGCGGTTCTTGAGGTTCCATTTGTCGAATCTCTTGAGCTCGCAGAGACCGATCTGGGACTGCATTTCGGTCATGCGGAAATTGAATCCGACGCGTTTGTGGATGTAGAGCTGCTTGCCTTCCATTTCGAGGAGGTTGAGCTTGGCCTGCACATCGTAGCCGTGATCGCGGAAGGAACGGAACTCCCAGGCGAGATCGTCGTTGTTCGTGACGACCATGCCGCCTTCGCCGCCGGTCGTGAAGTGTTTGCTCTGACAGAAGCTGAAGCATCCGACGTCGCCGATCGTTCCGGCCTTTTTGCCCTTGTAGACGCCGCCGAAGCACTGCGCGCAGTCCTCAACGACCTTCAGGTTGTATTTCTTCGCGATGGCCATGATCGGATCCATGTCGGCGACGATGCCGTAGAGATGGACGACGACGATCGCCTTCGTGCGCTCGGTGATGAGGGGTTCGATCGCCTTGGGATCCAGCGTGTGGTCCGTTGTGACGTCCGCGAACACGGGGAGGGCGCCGGCCTGCAGTGCGCAGAAACTTGAGGCGATGAAGCTGTAGGAGGTGCAGATCACTTCGTCGCCCGGACCGATGTTCATGCCGGCGAGAGCGGTGTGAAGCGCGCATGTCCCGTTGGCGACGCTGATGGCGTTCTTCACGCCGAGCCATTTCGCCCATTCCTTCTCGAACTGCATTCCGATTTTGCCGGTCCAGTAATTCACTTTTCCGCTTCTGAGGACGTTCGCGGCGGCCTGCACGGTGGACTCTTCGAAGCTCGGCCATGCCGGAAATGTTCCGTTGTAGACCTTCTTGCCGCCGTCGATTGCGAGTTTCTGTTTTGCAGCCATGGATTGTCTCCTTGTAGTTTCTGGTTGTCCGTAATTTCTTACGTTCTGCAATTTGTTTTTTCTTTTTTCTGCTATAAATTATAACATCGGCGGAGGCTTTCCGTCAATCGGGATCGTTTGGAAAAAATAACCATTAAATTGTGAAAAATTACTGCAATGGGCGTTTTTGAAGACATCAAACTGGAGTCACAGAATCATCCTTCGCTCACTCTGGCCAGTCCGTTCAACATTCTCTGGGAATACGGGCGCGGCCCCGAGGAGAAGCTGACCGGGGATGTGCATTACGCTCTCCAGATTTCCATCGTGATGGAAGGCGCCGCCGAGGCCGTGTTCGGCGACTGGTCGCGCGTTTTCCAAAAAGGCGAACTCTGGTGGACCATGTGCTGGGAACCTCATGCATACCGCCTGCTCGGCACACGGAATTTTGTCATGTCGATCAACATCAACATTGACAATCTCGGCAACTGCGGCCCCTGTTCGAATGCCGACTGGCTCGCTCCGTTCACAGTCGATCCCTCCAGACGCTACTGTCCGGACAGCGATGCGGAACGTGGAGAGATTGCGCTCCTTGCCAGGAAACTGCTCCGGCTCTATAATCGCAGAACTCCGAACTGGCGGACCCGCTGCTGGCTGATGATTCACGAACTGATCCTCCATGCCTCCGAACGGGTCGCCGCTTTCGCGCAGCCGGAAACCAGCGGATTCAACGCTGGAATGAACCGCATTCAGAAGGCGGTCAGTCTGGTGCGCTCCTCCCAGGTGCCTCCGTCGCTCGGAGACGCCGCGCAGGCGTGCTCCCTGAGCGTGAGCCGTTTTTCCTGCCTGTTTCACTCGACGATGGGGGTGAGCTACGGGCAGTTCGCATTGCGCGTCCGCTTGACAAATGCCGCAAATGATGTCAGAACAGGCATCTATACGCTGAACGAGATTGCCGAGCGTCACGGCTTCTGCGATGCAAGCAGCTTCTGCCATGCGTTCCGCAAGGTTTACCGCTGCACGCCGAACGAGTTCAAGGCACGGAAGTGACCCCGTCCGTCTCCCGGGATTTCTCCTCCCCGTCTCCGAACGGTTTGTTTTCCGGGAGGTTTTCCAGCACGCCGCGCAGATGGCGGATGAGATTGTAATAGTGTCTGTCCCTGTCGTTTTCAAGCTGGATGCCTCCGAGATCCTCCAGCGAGCGGATCACTTTCATGGGGGTGAGATCCTCCAGCGGCATGGCCGGCTGATAGGCGCGCAGAGTGTTCTCGTTTTTCATGTAGACTTCGCAGAGCAGTCCCGCCGCGACCATCTCAAACAGGACTTTCCGCACGGTCCGGATCGGGATTTCCAGCGATTCGGAAAGCTGTTCGTCGGAGAGCGGCTGCTCCGCCTCGCGGAACACCGTGGCGATTCTGCTGATGAGCTCCATCGCATAGATGTTTTTCTGTGTGAGGCTGAGCCTGTGATCCTCCGGCACCATCTCGTATTCCTTCACGTTCTGGATTGCAAACGAGAGTTCCGAACCTGCAAGCACGATCATCCAGCTCAGATTCAGCCACAGCAGGAACAGCGGAAGCGCCGCAAAGCTGCCGTAGATGGCGTTGTATTTGACCACGATGAACTGCGCAAACACATAAACCGACTGCACGACCAGATACACCAGCGCGGAGATGAATCCCGCCGGAAGCGCCGCGCGGAAGCGCACCTTCGTATTCGGGATCGCCATATAAATAAACGTGAAGACCGCCCATACCGCCATGACCGGAACCGCATAGTTGATCAGCGCGTTGATTGCAGTCGAAAACGGCAGCTTTTCCGTGAAGCCGTTCAGATGCGAAGCGGCGAACACGATGCCGCTGCCCGCGGTCAGCATCAGGAAGGGACAGATGATGAGGATTGCGATGTAGTCCGAGATTTTCCGGATCATCGTGCGCCCGCGTTTCACGCCCCAGATGCCGTTCAGCGACAGCTCAATGTTGGAAAGCAGTTTGATGGCGGTCCAGATCAGCACGATCACGCCGACGCCCGCGACGACGCCGCCTTTGGCGTCCTGCAGCGTCTTGTCCGAAAATTCGATGATCTTGTCCGCCAGGTCCGGATACGCGTCCATCCATTCGTAAAGTTTCTGCCGGAGCACCCTGGCATACCCGTAGCCCTTTGCAAAACCGAAGATCAGCGCGAGGATCGGAACGATTGACAGAAGCGTGTAGTAGGTAAGCGCGGAGGCTTTCACCGTGCACTGGTTCCGGACGAAAAAACGTCCCGTCAGCGTCAGGATCCGCGCCGTGTTCAGGAGAACACGCTTGCAGAACGGCATTTCCATGCTGCGGATCATCCACAGTTCCTTGTTCAGATAATTCGTCACCTTGTGAACCATTTCCGGGTCTCCTTAAGTATGGGGATTGGGGAAGAAGAGAATTCCATGCGCCGCGGGGCATGCGTTCCGCCGCCGGACCGCGGGGGGCGCAGAGTCTGCGAGTCCGGAAGAACACTTCCGTTTCTTTTTGTTTTGAATGCGGCTTCTGAAATTCATGTCAGGGATCCTTTCTTTGAATCCATGCGCCGCCGAGCACTTCGTCTCCGTCGTAGAACACAGCCGCCTGTCCGGGGGTGACGGCGCGCTGAGGTTCGTGAAATTTCAATTGCAGAGTTCCATCCGGCATCGGATAAACCGTTGCCGGAACGCCCCGGCTGCGGTAGCGGATCCTGACCGTGCAGTCGAAGGATTCCCGTTCCGCATATTCTCTGTGCGGAAAGTTCGGATGCGCGAGGACGGCTTCCGTTGTCAACAGTTCCGATTCGTCTGTTGTCAGATACACATTCCCGGAATGGGGGTCGATCCGTTTGACGTAGGCGGGTTTTCCCATGGCCACGCCCGTGCCTTTCCGCTGTCCGATCGTATAGGCGTGAATTCCGTCATGCCGTCCGAGAATTTTCCCGTCGGAGGAGACGAAATTTCCTTCCATGGAGTGTTCCGTAAATTTCGCCCGGAGCATTTCCCCGATGGAAGATCCGTCCCGCGGGGCAAAACAGACGTCCTGACTGTCCGGCGCATCGGCGTTCGGGAGTCCGAGCGAGGCGGCTGTCTCCCGGACGCGCGTTTTTTCCAATCCTCCCAGCGGCAGGCGCGCAAAGGAGAGCATGGCGGGGGAAAGCCCGAAAAGGAAATAGGACTGATCCTTGCGTGGATCGACTCCGCGCAGAAGACGCACGGATCCGTCCGTTCCGCGGAGAATGCGCGCATAATGCCCCGTGACGAGTCCCGCGCATCCCTGCCGCCTTGCAAAATCCGCCAGTTTTCCGAATTTGAAGAGCGCATTGCAGATGACGCACGGGTTCGGGGTCCTTCCCGATGCGTATTCCTGCCAGACGCGGCGCATGATGAGCGATTCGAATTCCTCGGAGAGATCCAGAATGTCCAGTGGGATTCCGAGCCGTTCCGCCGCCGCTTCGACTTTTTCCAGCGGAAAGCGGTCATTGCCGAGCACGGACATGGATACGGCGCGGACGCGGTATCCCGCCTTCTTCGCCAGATATGCCGCGACGGAGGAATCCACCCCGCCGCTGAAGGCCACCATAAGTCCGCTTCCTGCCGGAAGCCCGCTGAACGGGTCCTGGGTCATTGTGCAAACTCCTTCCGGACGCGTTCGGCTGTGACGCCGCGCAGGAACACCTTTTTTTTCCGGGAAGTCTGTCCGGCGACAACCTGCGCGGAGGTGGAGGAGAGCCCGAAGGTGTCGGCGAAAAAACGGCAGAGCTCCTTGTTCGCCCTGCCGTCCACGGGCGGCGCCTTGAGCGTGATTTTCAGTTCCGTGCCGTACATTCCGGCAACTGCCGTCCGGGAGGCGTTGGGCTGGACGTGGCAGGAGAGAATCACACCGCCGTCCGCGTTTTTCAACGCCTGGGCCAGTTCCGCTGCGGTCATGGCGGCGTCTCCCGCTTCCTCACGCCTGCGGAGCGGGGTCTTCGCCGTGCTGTTCCGGCGTGAGCGCTTCGGGCGTCGCGGCCTCGTCCTGAGCTTCCTCCTTCGGAGCGGGGAGATCGAGCAGAACGCGGATTTCCGCAACGTCCATCGTCTCCTTTTCCAGAAGGGCATGCGCCAGTTTGTCGAGTTTGTCCTTGTGCTCGCGGAGAATCTGTTCCGCGCGCTGCTTGGACTCCGTGACAAGCCGCTTGATTTCGAGGTCGATCTCGCGTGCGGTCTCCTCGCTGAACGATTCGTTCCTCGTGATGTCGCGTCCGAGATAGATGTGTTCGGAGCGTTCACCGTACTGGACCGGGCCGAGCTTTTCGCTCATGCCGTAGCGGCAGACCATCGCATGGGCGATGTTGGTTGCGTTGGCGATGTCCGCCGAAGCGCCGCCGGTGATGTCCGTGAAGGCGATCTCCTCCGCGACGCGTCCGCCCATCGAGACGGCCATCGCGTCCAGCATCTCCTGACGGCTGAACGAATATTTGTCTTCCTCCGGGATCATCATCGTCATGCCGAGCGCCATGCCGCGCGGGATGATCGTGACCTTGTGAAGCGGTGTCGCGTGATCGCAGTAGAGCGTGACGAGCGCGTGTCCCGCCTCGTGCCAGGCGGTGAGGCGGCGGTCCTGTTCGGAGATTTTGCGGCTTTTGCGTTCGCGTCCCCAGCGGACTTTGTCGCGCGCCTCCTCCAGATCCTGCTGGTTGGCGGCCTTGCGGTCGTAGCGCGCGGCGAGAAGCGCCGCCTCGTTGATGAGATTGGCCAGATCCGCGCCGCTGAACCCGGGCGTGCTCTTGGCGATCAGGTCGAGATCGACCGACGGCTCCAGCTTGACCGTTTTCGCATGCACATCCAGAATTTTGCGCCGTCCGCGGATGTCGGGCAGGTCGATGACGATCTGGCGGTCGAAGCGCCCGGGGCGGAGCAGCGCGGGGTCGAGCACGTCCACGCGGTTGGTTGCCGCAAGAAGGATGACTCCCTCCTGCGTTTCCAGACCGTCCATTTCGACGAGCAGGGCGTTCAGGGTCTGTTCGCGTTCATCATGTCCTCCGCCGATTCCGGAGAAGCGCGAGCGTCCGACCGCGTCGATTTCATCGATGAAGATCAGGCAGGGGGCTACCTTCCGCGCCTGTTCGAACATGTCCCGGACGCGGCTGGCGCCGACGCCGACGAACATTTCCACAAAGTCCGACCCGCTGATGGAGAAGAACGGCACGCTCGCCTCTCCCGCTACGGCCTTGGCCATCAGGGTTTTGCCGGTTCCGGGCGGACCGATGAGAAGCGCTCCCTTCGGAATCTTGCCGCCGAGCAGCTTGTATTTCAGGGGATCCTTGAGGTAGTCCACGATCTCCTTGGTTTCCTCCTTGGCCTCGTCGCATCCCGCGACATCGTCGAATTTTTTCCGGTGTTCATCGGGCATGATCATGCGCGCGCGGCTTTTTCCGAACTGCATGGCGCCGCCGCCCGCGTTCCGGAGCTGGCGCGAGAAGAGGAAATAGATGAAGCCGATGATCAGTGCGCCGATCACGAGATTGACGATGAGGCTCTTCCACCAGTTTTCACGCTGGAGAACTTTGATTTCGACGCCTTTGAGCTCCATTTTCTTCATCAGGTCGTCGCTCATCGTGACGCGCGTGGAGTAGATGTCTGGGATTTTGGGTTCGGACGTCTTCCTGCTGAGATCGGTGACGTTTTCCGCCTGTCCCGCCGGTTTGTAGTCCGGCTTCAGTTTCCCTTCGATATAGTAGACCTGATCGGATTCCGGCATCATGTTCGCCGTCAGAATGGCGCCGTTGGCAAGTTCCTTTTCGAAGGTTGTCTGCGTCCATTCCTTCACCCCCATGAGAGAGGGATTGAAGCGGAAGATGATGATTCCCGCGAAGGTGATGAAAATCAGGAGCCAGATAAAGAGTGCCGCCGGCGGTCCCTTGGGCGCCTGTTTGTCGCGGAACGGTTTTTTAGGGCTGTTGTTGTCGCTCATTTTTATCCTGTTGTAATTGATGTTGACTGTTCATGACGGAGCACAAGAAATCCCGCGTGTCATCCCGGATGCCGGAGGGGGAATTTTCCGGCCGCCGCAAATTTGCACTTCAGACTTTAAACACCTGGACAAGCCGCGCGGAAGGAAAGTTCGCTGCCGCCTGCGGTTTTTCCGTGGAAAATAGAATATAGAAAAGCATTCCCAGAAGTCCCAGAATGACGACAACCATCACGCCCAGAACAATCAGGAGCAGGCGCTGGTTTTTCCGGCTGGTCGCGTTCGCCGCGCTTTTGGAATACGGGGATATCGCGTCCATCTTTTTGATCGTGGAGGAGGATATGACGTTTTTGTTGAGATCGATTCCCGTCTGCGTCCGTGTTTCCGTCTGGGTGGTCTTGTCGTCGCAGTCGTAGAGCATTTCGACGTCGCCCATCTGGATGATGTCGCTGTTCTGGAGTTCCTGCTCGGTGATCGGGACGTTGTTGACTCTTGTGCCGTTCGTGCTGTTGTTGTCTTTCAGAATGTAGGTGTTTCCGCTTTTGATCAGGGAACAGTGATATGTGCTGATCGTCGGATCCATGATGCAGATGTCACGTTCTTCGATTCTGCCGACGGTATGCATGTCCTTGTTCAGTTCAAAGGTTTTGCCTCTCAACTGTTCAGACAGGATTGTCAATTTTGGAAAACCGCCCATAACGACTCCGGGGTTGATAGGGTTCAGAATTAAAATATTATTACCATGCAATATAACTGTCTTTCCCCCGGACCACAAGTATTTCTTCATAAAAAACATAAAAAAAACGCTTTTTTCCTCCCTCTTCCGCACCTGTGGCGCGGAAGGAGTGATGCCTGTGAAGAAAAATGGATTCGGAAAGGGATTTTTCTTGGATGGCGGCATTGAAATATTTCTCTCTCGTGTTACCTTATGGCGGCGCTGCGCATTCCGCGCTTTGCGCCGGAACGTGAATTTCAGTAAAAACCGGATGCCGTCATGGAAAAGCTGGCCTTCAATCTTTCCGTATCCCTTGCCATTGTGGCTGTTCTGATTCTTGTCGGCGCGACATCAAGCAAACTTGCCGGAATCGTCAGCGCATGTTCGCAGCGCATTTCGACAGCGACGCAGCGGCCGGCAAGGCCGCTTGCGTTCTTTCTGAGCCGCGTGGCGGGCTGGATCAATGTTCCCGTTCTTGTGATGTTTCTGGCGGTCGGCATGCTGGCGGGAAGCGAAGGTTTCGGCGGAATCCATTATGATGACGCGTTTTCCGCCAATATCATCGGAACGGTGGCCATGGCATTCATTCTGTATTCCGGCGGCTACGACACGCGCTGGAAATCCATCCGGAGCGTGATCGGATACGGCAGTGTGCTGTCCAGCATCGGCGTGCTTCTGACCGCGCTTGCCGTCGGCGCCGGGGCATATGTGTTTTTCCGACTGCTGGGACGGAATTTTCCCTTTTCATGGTGTCTGCTGCTCGGATCAATTGTCTCGTCCACGGATGCCGCGGCCGTTTTTGCGATTCTGCGCAGCAAAAGCGTCAGCCTGAAGGGAAAGCTGCAGCCTCTTCTGGAATATGAATCCGGAAGCAACGACCCCATGGCCACGTTCCTGACTTTGTTCATGATTGACGTGATCACGCGTCCGGAGGCGACCAGCTACTGGTCGATCCTCTGGACGTTTCCGATGCGCATGGGGATCGGCATTCTTCTCGGGCTTGTCATCGGAAAACTGGCCGTGAAATATTTCAACCGGATAGATTTTGACTATACGGGGCTTTACTATGTCGTCGGCGTCGGCGTCGTTCTGCTTTCCTACGGGCTGGCCGACTGGGGATTCGGCGTGGAGTATCTGCGCGGCAACGGATTCATGGCTGTGTATGTCTGCGGCATCATGATGGGCAACAGCAAGTTCACCTGCCAGTACGGGCTGGGACGCTTCCACGACGGTGTGGCGTGGCTGATGCAGGTGACTCTGTTCGGCATGCTCGGACTTCTGGTGTTTCCTTCCGGTCTCCTGAAGGCGGTCTGGCTCGGACTGGGCGTCAGCCTGATCATGATGTTCCTCGCCCGTCCTCTTGTCGTTTTCCTTTGCATGATCGGGAGCCGCTTTACCATGAAGGAACGCGCGTTCATCTCCTGGGTCGGTCTGCGCGGCGGAGCTCCGATCATGCTCGCGACTTTTCCTCTGATGTACAAGGAGCGGATTCCCGATTCGGACGTCATGTTCAACATCGTCTTTCTGATTGTGCTGACTTCCGTCGTGCTGCAGGGCAAGACGCTGATGCCGTTTGCGAAGCTTCTTGCCCTGGACAAACCGCTCAGAGTTTCGCCGAGGGTTCCGCTCGAATTCGAAAACACCGGGACGCTTGACGGAGAGATGAAGGAATTCGAGGTGATGGAATCCGCTCCCTTTGTGGGGAAACGTCTTTCCGAACTGGGACTGCCTTCCGGCGCGCTGGTGCTGCTGATCCGGCGCGGACACCGGTTTGTCGTTCCGCGCGGCAGCACGGAGATTCTCCTGCATGACTCCCTGATGATTCTCGGAGAGGGCAGGGTGCTTGACGAAGTGGAGAAAATTCTCGGAAAAAGCAATGAGGACGAGTAACCCTTTCCATCAGGAAAGGGCTGTTTCCTTCTGCTTTTCCGTTCCGGCGCTTTCCGGGGAGATGGCGCTGTCCCGTCCCCCTTTCATGTTCCGGTGCGCTTATTGTTCCCGTTCTTCGAGCAGTCCCGGGAGGAAGAGTTCCACATCCGGATTTTCATCCGTCACGGGGATTGCGTTTTCCTTCGTGCGCATTTCCAGAAGCTGTTTGTCAAGCTGGAGGCGCCAGTTCAGGAAAAATTCATAATCGATCCATGCGCCCGCGACCCCGGAGCCGTTTGCGGAATTCTTCACCAGATCGGCGAGGCGCTGTTCGCATTCCGCCGTTTTCTGCAGATTTTTCCGGACTTCATCCGGAGCGTTCCGTTCAAACGCCTGAACCGCCATTGCGCGGAAATGCCAGGCTTCGAACATCTTTTTCTGGAAGGCGATGAAATCCGCAGCAGATCGGAAGCGTTCCGCCGGCTCCCGGGCGGACTCCCTGATTCTGCACAAGGTTCCGGAGAGGGAGTCAAATTCCTGTTTCGTCTTTTCCCATGCCGGACCGGAAAAGCAGCTTTTCATCGATTCCCATTCCTGCCACAGCGGCCAGCGCGGCGGCCGCTTCTGATCGACAATCGGGATTTTTTCAAGGCGCAGGAAGAGTTCCGTCATCTCCTTTGCGACGGACGGATAGAGTTTTTCGCACAGGTCGGAAAGAATTTCCTCCGCACTCAGGGAAACGCTCCAGGAGAGTTTCCCCAGAAAATAGAGATTCAGCGAGGAGCGCCACCATGTGTCGATGCCGATGAAAAAGGGGATGATTCCGCGAAGGCCGTGTTCCTTCGCTTCCCGGCAGTCCGCGGCCGTTTCATGGAACTTGAGCGCGAGATTCGCCCGTTCCGCCGTGTTGTCCGTGATGTGGTAGTGAAGGCGGTAGACGCCGCGCCCGCCGACCTTGTCGATTTTCGCCTTCCATTCGGAGGCCACGCGCATGTTCGCTATGAGGATCGACATATTGCCGCGCGGCAGGATGTCCGGCGGCACGTCGCTGGTTTCGCTTGTGTAGGAAAGATACTCCACGGTCAGGTCGGGGCGCACCTCCCTGAGGGCGTCGGCAATCCGGTTGACCGCCTTTAGCACGGTTCCCGGGCGTGAGCAGTTTTCGCATTTGCAGAATCCGTAGCCGTCTTCCGGCCAGGTTCCGAGAATGGACACCTCGGGATGTTTTTCCGCATATTCCGTAAAATTGCGGACCAGGACCTTGACGGCCTCTTCATTGGAATAGCAGATCTGCCCTGTGGAGAAGCGTCTGCCTTCCGCATTCATGGCGAACCACTCCGGATGTTCTTCAAAAAGGGTGACCGGGAAGAAATGGCGTCCCGAGTGTTCGCTGATGTTCAGGATCGTGCCGCGCCGGATCAGCTCCGGGAGGAGTTCCCGTTCCACCTGGCGCCATTCCACTTCCCAGCCGTTGTCCCGCTTCTTTGTCCGGTTGATCGAGGTCAGAAGCAGATTGAAGCGGTTCCGCCCCAGCCAGTCGAGAATCCTGCGCAGCTCTTCGCAGTGTTCCGCATTGACGGGGAAAATGCAGACGCCGCGCAGTTCCAGATCCGGATTCGAGATTCCGCTTTCCGGAAGAGGAAGTTCCGAAGCCTGCGGATACAGCGGAGATTCCCTGTAGAAGAACCAGCGGCATCCCCAGAAGTCGAGCAGTTCGTAAACGCCGTTCAGAACTCCGCGCGGAAGATTGGCGGCAATCCGGAGAGTTGTTCCGGAGACTGCGATCCGGAACCCGTCGAAACGGATTTCCGGATTTTCCTTTGCGAGTGTTTCCAGCTCAATGGAGAAGCCTCCCGGTTTTCCCTCCGTCTGAACAGGGGGTGCGCTGCCGCTGATTTCCCGCAATGCGCGGCGGAGCTCTTCCGCGGCGAAGCGTTCCACCGGTCCGGCGGACGTCTTCAGAATGATCTGCGTTTCTGCCGCCTGGAATGTTTTTCCGTTCATTTGTCCTGAATCCTTTCCTGTCTGTGTTGGAAATAGAGTTTTTTATCTTTTATCCGCTGTTTCTTCCGTTTTCCGTCATTCCGGCTGATGTTCCGGAATCATGGATGGGCTTTCCGATGCACGAACCCGCTTTTCCGCAGAGATACGGGATTTCGGACCGCTTGAAAAAATCATTTCCCGTGCTATGCTTATCGGCGACATGCGGAAAAACAGGGAGAAAACAATGCTGCTGTCTGCTTATACGCTCAGTTACGGCAACTGGACCGTAATCCCGGATCATTGGAAGATGACGTTTGATGACATTGCCGCAAACGGATTCGACGCCGTGGATCTTACATTCAGCGAAAGCGAAGCCCGTTATGCCATGCGCACGTTTGAAATGCAGATACGTCTCGCGCATCAGGCCGGACTCAAGGTCTTTGCGATTCCGAGCCGGATCGGCGGCCGTTTCGCAGGCGCGCCGCTGATGCCATGCCTGTGGCTTGCGAACCATCCCGGAAGCGGAGTGCCGGAAGACCCCGCGATCGCGTGCCTGGAGAATCCGGAATACCGGGAGTGGTCGCTGCATTTCGTCGAAAATCTTGTCTCCTCCTTTGAGATCGACGGTCTTATATGGGACGAACCCAAGGCGGTTTCCCTGATTTCGACGCATCCGGACACGCTTGCAAAATACGGCCCGTCTCCGACTCCGGAAAACATGATGGACAGTTTTGTCGGATATCTGGCGGAGCTGACCGCCGCCGCCAGGCGCATCCGCCCGGAACTTTCCGTCACGGTGTTCAATATGCCCGGAACGGACCGGCGTTTTACGGCAAGGTGCCCCCTGATCCCGGGGATCGATTTCTGCGGATTCGACGCCTCGATTTCCCGGATGAGCTACTTTCACGAGGAGCCGCGTGAAGTCAAGCCGCGCGCCAGACAGATGTGGAAGCGGACCGTCGGGGAAAATCCCGGCGGCTCCTCCTGCGGAACGTTTGTGCTGATTGAGAACATTCTGATGCCGGAGAGCGTGCATGAGGAATATGAGAAAGAGCTGGAACTGACGATGTCCGAAATCGCTCCGGATCATCTGTCCTGTTACTATTACGGACACAACAACGAAGCCCCTGCGGAAGTTCAGCAAATCACCATGCGCGCGATCGGAAAATATCGCAGGCGCACAGTCTGAGGAAAAGCCCCGTTTCCGGACGGGGCTTGCCGGATTGCCGTTATTTCGCCGCGACAGGCTCCATCATGACTGAAACGGATTCAAGCTGCATGCCGCCCCCTCCGACATAGAGATAGCCCTGTTCGTAAGGTTCGATTTTGAATTCGAATTTGTATGTCTGAAGCGCGGGCGTCAGTTTGAACTGGTCGGTTTTCTTCTGGAGCGCATGGGAAAACGGTGTTTTCGGATCCTTCCGGATGCACGAACTCAGACGGACATACAGCTGTCCGGCGTTTTTCCCCTGCATGGCGGCGGCTTTCACTTCCCCTTTCAGCAGATATGCCTTGCCGTCGCGCGGAAGGTTCAGGAACTGATAGATCACTCCGGAGGAGAGCTGGATTTTTCCGTCTTTCATGGTTGCCGCTCCGGCGCAGTTCCAGTATTTCACCCACTGCGTTCCCGTAATGCCCCTGGCGTTTTTCGGCGGCGGAGCGCTTTCCTTGAAGTTTCCGTTCCGGACTGCTTCCCTGGCGTCGGCGGCGAACAGCGCCGCAGTCAGAACGGCGAGCGCGGCTGTCAGAATGGTTTTGTTTTGCATTGTCTTTCCCCCTTTTCAGGTTTCTGTTTTTTGTGAAACACGGGACTGTTTCCCGTGCGGCGTATTTCCGGGCATATCGTTTTCATCCTTCCGTCTGAACGGACGCCGGTTTTTTTCACGGCTTCAGGGCAACGGTTTTCCGGTAGGCCGGAATCGTCTTGTTCAGAAGCGTGTCCAGCTGGCGGAGCTTCCATTCCAGATGTTCGCGGTCCGCCATGTAGTCCATGCTCGGTTCCCATCCGAGGCGCGAATCGGCATCGACCAGCGGCAGCGCCTCCCGGACGTTTTGCTCCTCTTCGCGGAGAAGCGCTTCCATCTCGTCGAGAATTCCGTGCGCCTTTTCAAAATCATATTCCAGTTCCAGACGCTTGTTCAGAATCCACCATTTCTTGATTCCGAGCATGGTCCGGAGCGCATGCCAGAAGAATTTTCCGACCCCCGCCTGCTGTTCCGCGGCATGGCGTTTCTCCTCCGGGACAAGGCGGATCGCTTCGTCCATCTGCCTGACGCCTTCTCCCCAGAGTTCCACGGAACGGGACATGATTTTGACGTCTTCGTGAATGCGCCGTCCGCAGTTCGTGTGCCCGTAGATGTGTTCGGGCTGGTAAAACGGATGCAGCCATCTGGCGCCGACCGAGGACTGCGGGGTGGTCGGGTAAAGCATCTTCTGTTCGGTGTGCGGGTAGAGAATCGGATGGAAAATGAACGGATAGGCCGGTCCGATCCGGAGCGGCCCCGCCTGGTCGTCGAATCCCGGCGTATAGGAGGCGATCGCATCGCTCCATTTCCGCCAGGCGGCGACGGCCGCTTGTGCCCCTTTTGCGCCGAAGTCGCGCACGGCGATCCGGTGCAGAAGTTCGTTCATGTCAGGCGTCGGCGACCAGAAGCTCCATTTGGCGCATTCGCATACCACCGACGGGAACCATCCGTAGTGATGGGAGTCCATGAGTCCGGAAAGATTCCATTTTTCCCGCGCCTCGTGGATTCCCGCGAACCGTTTGAACCACTGCTGGGGGACCGGAACATAGGGAATTACGCCGCAGTCCCAGGTCATTCCGCCCGTATTGGTCATGGAGTAGAGGCGGAGCCCCCGCTCATGGGCGGTTTCCGCTTCGCTGGTGAAGTATTTCCCCGGACCGGGGAAGGTGATGGAGTAGTCCGGCGAAACCATCGTATGATTCGGATAATGGCGTTTTTCATACATCTCGAAGGTGACTTCCAGCGAGATGTCGCGCGGCAGACTGCGGATCAGCTCGAGCCGCGGGCCTTCCGGTTTGCTGCCCCAGTTGTAGGTCCAGAAGACGATGTCGACATCCGGCGCATAGCGGCGCACCGCCTTTTTGACGGCTTCGAGCCATTCCGGATAGTCGCTGCAGGGGAAGAATCCCGGCATGGGGCGCGGATCGACGATTCCGTCGTTTTCCGCATTGGAGCGGCTCATCCGTTTTCCCGTGGTCCTGGTGTCTTTGCTCGGGAAGATGCAGGACTCTCCGACAAGGATCAGGCCTTTGGCTCCGGGGCACTCCCGGAACACCCTGCCGTAATTCCGGTCGAAAAACTCGTCCGCATCCGGTTCCGCAGGGTGTTTGTAACTGTCCAGATAGCTGTAGAAGTAGACGCCCAGTCCATAGTTTGCGGCCCGGCGGATCAGATCGTTGAAGTCCATCACGCCGTGCGTGGTCAGGTCGACGCCCTTGACGAACAGCAGGATCGTGTCGAATCCTGCGTGGGAGATGGCGTTCAGATGGCGGTCGGGAAACTGGTCCAGCCCCCAGCCGGAGTGAACCATGCGCGGGGTGAAGAGGGGATCGCGCCGCCCGCTTCCGCATTTCAGATACGGCGCCTCCCGGAAGTTCATCAGATCCTCCAGATAATGCACGCCGCGCCGGACATTCCCGCGGATTTCGATGCATTCCGGCTCCACCTTCCAGAAGAAGCCCTTGTCCTCCTCCGGAGTCAGACGGATCGTTTTCCCTTCCGCCTGTTTCCGGATCGGCAGGGAGAGGTTCATGCTGACCTGCAGATAATCCTGAAGATCCGGAGCGGCGCTGCCCTCTGTCGGCGGTTCCGGTGAGACAATCGTCCAGCCTTCGTTCAGGGCGACCTCTCCCGATCCGCATTCCGCCGTCTCGCGGCGCACGCCGGGGCGGTGCACTTCGTCAATGCGTTTTCTGAATTCATACTTTGCTTCCCTGAGCATCGAAAACCTCCGATTTTTTAGTTGGATGCCGTCCGCTTCCAGATTTCTGGCGGAATATGGCGGCATGCCTGATTTCATTTGTTGTTCCTCTGTTGTCCGCATCCGTGCATGCGGGGCGCCGTGGAATCCCTGTGAACGAGACGGGGGGCGATCAGATAGCGCCCGTCCTCCCGCCGCCGCACGTCCGCCGGTTTGTCCAGAATGATTTTCACTGCCAGCTCCCCGCAGTCGTAAGGCGACTCTTCCACGCTTGAAACCGGGACAAGGGCCGCACCGCAGATCTCCGTGTTTCCGAATCCGAAGACCGAAAGATCCTCCGGCACTCTGAATCCCAGCCGGATTGCGAGATATTCCGCCTTGACGGCGAGAGAGTCTGCGAGCGCGAATACGGCGCTGGGACGCTCTTTTTCCGGCAGGGCGAGCATTGCCGCGACTCCCTGTCCCGAATCTTCCGAACAGTCGATCAGGCGGGAATCCGCCTGCAGACCGGCATCCCGCAGTCCCTGCAGATAACCGTCGTGGCGTTCCCGGATGTAGAGGTAGCGGTGCGGCGCGCAGAGCAGGGCGATTCTCCGGTGTCCGATGGAAGCCAGATGGTTCACCACTTCACGGGCTGACGCGAAATTGTCCGTGTTGACGGAGGGAAAACCGTCTGACGCGTCCTCATACACGTGAACCAGCCTGATTCCGCCCCGTTTGCAGAAATCCGCGGTTTTCTGCCGCTCCTCCCGTTTGACAAGCAGGGAAATGACATGGAAAATGCGGCTCCCTCCGATTTCCGCGAAAACCTCGTCCAGATTCATGTCGGAATAGACTTTGATGTTGTAGCCATACTGTGTGCATGTGGTCAGAATGCCGGCGAGCATCCGGTTTGTGCAGGGCGGAACATCGTCTTTCCGGAAGCGTCCGATGACGGCAATCGTGTTGACGACGCCTGTCCGGGTCGCCGAGGCGAGAAGATTGCGCTGATAGCCCAGTTCCCGGGCGGTTTTCAGAATCCGATCCCTGGTCTCGGGGCGCAGGCGCTGCGCTTCCGGACGGTTCCGCAACGTCAGCGACACTGCCGCCTTGTCCACTCGCGCAGCCTTTGCGATGTCTTTGATCGTGACCGCCACCGTAGTTTCCTTTTCCCGAATTGGATTGTTCAGTCAAACGTTTTCGCAACGTGATATTAATTATAAACGGAATCTTTGCATTGTCAAGCCGGGAAACTGCCGAGAACGGTTTTTTTTTGTTTCATGACATGAGCTTGCGGGTGCCGACTTCCGGAACATTGATTCCCGGAAGATTGTCATTTTTCATGCGGGGAACGGAAATTTGGAAAAAAGTTTGAAAAACGGACTTGCATTTAAATTGTTACAAGATATATTGAAAACTGTTACAACGGAGAATGGAGCCCTGGAGAATGGCAGACGAGCCTGAAAACGCGAAAGAGCTGCACCCGCTTTACATGACGGTTGTGGAGGATGTCATCCGGAAGATTCATGACGGGATCTACCGTCCGGGAGCCAAACTGCCCAGCGTCCGGAAACTGGCCGCGGAGTATGGCGTCGGTTACCGGGTGGTGCATTATGCGTTCCGCGCGCTTGCCACGCGCCATTACCTTTATACGGAGCCCAAGCGCGGTGTCTTTGTCAATCCCGGGCTCAAAACGGGGCGTTTTTACCGGATCGGTTTCGTATATCCCGGAACCAATCCGATGGCGGACGGCGCGGTCATGCAGGCGGTTTACAACTGCGCGTACGAACATCTTTACGAGGCGGTTCTCCTGGACAATTTCAGGAGCGGGGAGAACGTGACGGAGCTGATCCGCCGCGACCTGCATTTTGACGGATTTCTGGTGTCCGGCGATGTGAACGAACCGCTTCTTCAGGAACTGCGGCAGTTTCATGTGCCCTATGTTGTTCTCGGCAATTACGCCATTTCCGCGGAACATCCGCAGGTCCGGGTTGATCTTCTGAATCAGCTCTTCCGGAAGCTGACCGGATATTTCCGCCCGTTCCGGGGAAAACGGATCGCAGCGCTCATGGGGGATCCGAGCTATGAAGCGGACAGGGAGAGCATTCAGGCTCTCCGCCTTGCCGTCGCGGAGGCGGGTGCAGTCATTCCCGATGAACTCATCGCTTCGACCAACTCGGACGGCTATCCGGAATGCTGCGCCCTGATGGAGCGGAATCCGGATGTCCTGTACATTCACGGCGACGCCCGTTCCGGATACTGGAAATACAGGATGCTGAAACCGGAGGGACCGCATCCCTATACGATCTGCAACTACCGGAGAAGCGATTCCCCCGCCGGAAGTTTGTACAACGGGATCTTCGACCAGGTGATCTGCCTGAATCTCGGGAATTCCGCGTCCGCCGTGAAGGCTGTTGAGAAATTGCTGAATCTTATTGAGGAAAGGAGTTTGTGATGAAAAATGACAAGCGGATGAAAGCATTTACATTGATCGAACTTCTCATCGTGATAGCGATCATTGCGATTCTGGTCAGTCTTCTTCTGCCCGCGCTCGGCAGAGCACGGCAGATTGCATACCGGATTGCCTGTTCCGGCAACGTCAAGCAGATCAACCTCGGAATCACCATGTACTGTGACGATTACAACGGCGTCGCCGCGCCTCCTTCGCAGTTCAATAAAAAGAGATGGTCGCAGATTGTCAATCCGTGGCTCGGCGTCAAGCTGATCACCTATTACGAGTCTGACAAGCTGAACTGCCGGAACACCCTCTGGGGGTGTCCGGGAAGCCGTATTTACGAGACCGCTTCATGGAACGGCGTGGAGGGCACCTACATGATGAATTCCGGCCTGAATTTCGAGGGCTGGTGTTATTATTACGCAAGACCTGACGGCACCGGCTGCAATTCCGCCGGAACGGTCGTCAGTCCGAAGCATTTGAAACTCGGGATGCTGAAGCGGCCCGGGCAGACCGGCCGTGTCGCTTGCTGCGGAACCGGCGCTGCAGGATATATCCGCGTATCCGGGTACAAGGTGACGGAAAACGGCATTCCCGATAATGCGGGAGTTGGATTTTATCATATGAGCACGACGGTGATCGGTTTTGTCGACGGATCGGTCCGCTCCTTCACGTTTCAGGAGGCGTTGAAGGATTCGCCTCCGAAATTCGGACTGTTTACGGTTTATTTGTAATAAGGAAAAAGAACATGATGATTTCATGCAGGAGTTTTCTGGTTGTTCTTGCGGAGTGCCTGCTGCTGGGCGGCGCCTTTGCAATGGAGTTCTCCCATACCGGGAAAAAGGCGGAAAAAGTCTGGAGCGTTCCTTCCGCGCGCTCTCTGGAATTTGAATTCCGTTTTCCGAAAGGAGGGAAGGGGAATCTCCGACTGGAGCGTCGGGGCGGACGGGAGACGGGACGCGCGACTGCGTCCTTTACGATTCTTCCGGGCTACTGCCGTCCGAGCGTCTTTTTCGGAGCCACGGGAAAAATCACCGCCTACCCGAACCGCTTCTGGCGCGATCTCGGATTTTACGAGGGGCTTCCCGCGGATCAGTGGCTTCAGGCGCGCCTGCGCTCTTCCGGAAACGGGAGCGCGCTTTTCATCCGGAACGGAGAGATCTGGCATGAAGGCGCTTTCCTGCCTTTTTCCGGAGAGACGGAGGAACTGAGCATGATTCTTGACGGGACTGTCGAGGTGCGCAAGTTCACGGTCTCGGATCCCGTGGCGGAGTTTCCGGTGCATGTGCTGGATGTTCCGGAAGGGGGAACGGCCGTCGTCTCCTTTCAGACGGGGCGGGGCGGAGCCACTCTGGATCTGAGCTTCCGGGACGGCACGGAAAAACGCCTGCAGTTCATTCCCGCGTCCGATTATGCGTCCGTTCCGGTGAAGGAGAAGAAGAAAACCCTCTGGCGCCGCCGGGAGATTCCCGACGCGTATTTCCGCACGGAAGGCCTGAACATCAAGCATTTCATCCGGCCGGACTGCCGTTTTTACGGTTCGGAAAAACGCGCGGAACGGATTGATGGCTTTCTCTCCCTGCCGGGGGCTTCGGAGCGGGAGACGGAACTCCGTTTTCTGCCGGAGGATGCCGGAACATCGGTCTGGCTGGACGGGCGTTTCGCCGGCGTTTTCTCCGGAAGGAAACTTGCAAAAATCATGCTGCGGCTGCCTGCGGACGGGCGACGGGGGACTCTTGCCGCCGGGAAAGCCGCGGGAAAGCCGCGTTTTCTCACTCTTGAGACCGGAAAGCAGAATCAGGTGGAGCGCGCGGAACTGAAACTGCAGGAAAAACTTCCGGATTTTCTGAAAGCGGACGGGACATTTCTCCGGATTGCGCGCCATAAGGAATTCACCCGTCCGCAGCAGGAGCTGGACGCCTATCTTTCCAGAAGCGCGTTTTCCGGAATGCCGGAGTCCTTTCTCTACAGCGTTCCCTCCCGCCAGTACTGGAAGGCGCATATTCTGGCGGCGCTGGATCCGGATCCGGCGAAATCTCCGATTCTGACCGCCCGCCTGACGCGCTACCGTCTCGGCGGCGTCGGGGATGCCGTGGCGGATGCCTCGATCGATCTGTCAAAGGCTCCGCGGCGGATTGTCGGAAAGGCCGCCGTCGGGGGGAAGCCGCTCGATGTCGCGCTGTATGAGGTGAGGCTGCCGGTCGGGGAAATTCAGGATTATCTGTTTGTCAAAAAGGGAAAACTTGGCTCGCTCGGAACTCCTTATCTGGATTTTGAACTTCTCGGACCGCTCGGCAAGGCGGGGATCCTCTGGGATTTCAGCAGGAAGCCCGGAGCGGAAAAAAGCGGTGCGCTTGTGTTCGGAGTTGCCCTGGAGGCAGCACCTGCCGAAATGGAGCTTGAACAGAGTGTGCCGGGCTTGATTTTCGCGGACGCCGATCCGCGGCGCACTCCGGTCCGCGTCACTGCCGCCGAAGAGGGAAAATATCAGGTGAAGGCGCTCATCGGCTCCGTCGACGGAAAAACGATCCGGGAAAACTCTTTTGCGCTGGAGCTGAAAGCCGGCGAGACGGTCCGGAAGGAGCTGGACCTGCGCATGCCGTCCGAAGGACATTACGACCTTGCGCTCTCGCTGCTCGATTCCCGCGGACGGGAACTGGTTCTTCACCGTGCATCGTTTGCGGAGCTCGGGAAGGACACGCGCGAGGCGGGGCTCGAATCCCCTTATTCCGGATGGTGGTTCGGGCCGCATCACAACGGGACGGCGGATCCCGCAGTCGCGGGTCCCATGCTGAAAAAGGCCGGAATCCGCCGCATTACCGCCGCATTTCTCAATACGGACGAGCGGAGACTCGCCCCCTGGAAGCTGACGCTGACGCAGATCCCGTGGTTCCATGACATCATCCGCAAGCGGATTCCCCTCGCGGAGAAGATCAGACTTTACGAGGCGGAGGTCCGTAAAACGACCGCGGCATATCCCTCCTGTAAAAGTGCGCTGATCTTCCATGAAAGTTACGGCGGTCCGGTTCCGCCCCGTCTGTACGGCGGAACCGCGCAGCCTCTTCCTGCGCGGAACCGCGCGGCGCTGGAAAAGCTGTTTGAAACGGGTTGCGCCGTCGCGCGCATGTTCCGGGAGAAGTTCCCGCAGATCAGGCTGGTCATGGGAAACAGCGCGTCCTCGACCGCCATTGCGGACGCCATGCTCGGCATGAAATTCCCGAAGGAGCTGTTCGATTTTCTCGGCAGTGAAGCCGTCGGGCGGTTCTGCCTGCCCGAGCTGTTTCTGGAATCCGGCGGACCGCACGGGGCATGGTTCCTGCGGGAGATCGGACGCATGCACGGATATCCGCAGCCGGTGGAGGCGTGCTACGAGTGGGTCGGCCACATCGACCGCGAACTGACGCGCGGGGAGCGAGCCGCCTGGTGTGTGCGCGACGCCCTCCTCGCCCATGCCTACGGCTTCGGAAATGTTCCCCTCGGGACGCTGTATGACGTGGAGGATTCCTATTTCAACACCCAGTGGGGCGGCGGCGCCATGTGCCGGCGTTATCCGCTGCTTTATCCGAAACCTGTTTATGTTGCGGCCGCGGCCATGACAAAGGTTCTGGACAAAGCACGCTTTGTGCGCCGCGTCCCGACCGGGTCCCTGACGGTTTACGCCATGGAATTCGCGGGGGAGGGAGGACGCTTCGTCTATCCGCTCTGGCTTCCGCGCGGAAGTGCCGAGCTCTCCGTGGAATTCGACGGGGATCCGCGGGCGGAAATCACCGGATTTTACGGCGCGCGCGAGACGGTGCGCCGGACAGGCGCCGGCGTTTCCGTGCGGATCTCGGAATTCCCGCTCTATCTGAGCAGCGTGCGGAAAGTGAAGACGATCCGGATCGTCCGGCGGGAAACGCCTCCCCGCGTGACGCCGGAGAAGTTGCAGAGCGTCGACCCGCTCCGTTCGGTCGCAAACGTCCTCCTGATGGAGGGCATGGACGGACGGCTCGCCTCTCCCTGGCGGACGCCCGGCCGTTTCGTTCTCCGCGATTCCCGCGATTGTCTGGAGCTTGAGCTGCTTCCGTCTCCCCCGGGAAAGAAGATTCCGCCGACGGTCGCGGAGTATGTCAATATCGCCTTCCGCCGTCCCGTTCCCCTGAAGGGAAAACCGTCCAGTCTCGGGATTGAAGTTTTCGGCAACTCCTCATGGGCGCGCATTTTCTTCGTTCTCATCGATTCCAGGGGGCAGACGTTCATTTCCAGCGGCGAGGGATACGGAAGTGACGGAAGAGCGCTCTCCTATGTCAATTTCGACGGATGGGGAACGATCCAGTTCCCGTTCACATCGGCCTCCCGCGTCCGCCTGAGCGAGGTGAATGCTTCCGGCGGCGTATGGAAGGCGGACGGCGACGGCATTCCCGTCTATCCTGTCAGCGTTGCGGGCCTGGCTGTGGCGATGCCCCGCCATGCGGCGGATCTGAACCGTCTGGTTTCCGTTGCAGACTGTAAAATCCGTCTGCGCAATTTCGTCGCATTCGAATAATGTTGCAATAAGAACAAGAAAAGGAGAAGAACATGAAAACATTTGCTCTTGCCGTTCTGACGCTCTGCGGAACTCTCGGCGCGGCCGAGGCGGAAACCCGTCCCCAGCCGCTATTCGGAAATGACTTTTCCGCTGTGGCGCCCGGCGCACGCCCCCCCTATGTCCAGAAAGGGGAGGCCGTGAAGGAGGCGGACGG
The DNA here is from genome assembly GCA_944390795.1 of uncultured Victivallales bacterium. GTDB lineage: Bacteria > Verrucomicrobiota > Lentisphaeria > Victivallales > UBA1829 > UBA11452. The sequence continues at coordinate 12,519 of CALXRI010000024.1, read as the reverse complement.
CAACGTCTACATGAAAATCCCCGCGAAAAGCTACGCCGTCCTGAATCACAGCACCATCTTTTACCAGTATGGCGGGAAGGACTGGAAAAACTATCGCCTTTCCTTCCGCTTCCGTTATGACGGCACGCTGCATTTCAGCACCTCCTTCCGCGGCGGCGGAGTCAATTTCACGGCAAAAAACGCCACCTACTTCAACCATGGGACAAAAACCACGAAAAAGGTGGATTTCGCCGTTCCGCTGGAACCGGGAAAGTGGCACACGTGCTCCATTGATGTCCTGGAAAAGGAGATGAAGCTTGCTGTGGATGGAAAACCGCTTCTGACGCAGGCGATTCCGAAGGACCGCGGCGCAGTCAATTTCGGCGTGCACCAGGCGCTGGATCTGGATGATCTTTTCGTCGTCGCCGTTGAATGAGCCTGTGCAGAGCAGAAGATCGGAAAACAAGGAGATCGGAATATGTCGATTTGCAGATGCGTTATGTTTTTCGCCCTTTTCCTGTATGGGATTTCGCTGCATGCCGCACCGCTGACCGAGGTGCATGCGCAGGATCCGCTGAAAAACCGCAAGCCCGGCGAAGAGGTCCGTTTTACCGTGAAGGCGATGGAGGACGGCAAGATGCTGAAAAACGGCGTGCTGGAGATTTCCATTCAGGAAAACGGCATCCCGGCAAAAAAGATCGAGCTTGATCTGGCGGAGGGAAATCCCCGGGAAATCACGGCGTCCATGCGGAAAAGCGGATTTCTCACCTGCCGCACCTGGGCATACCGGGCTCCGGGGAAAAAGACCGTTTACGTCTACGGCCGGGACACCGTGCCGTTTGAGCCGGAGAAGCTGACAGCGGACGTTGCCGCTCCGGCTGATTTCGACGCCTTCTGGGAGAAAGTGTTCCGGAACGCTCTGGAGACTCCTCCGGATTTTCAGCTGAAGACGCTGACGCAGGGCGTGCCGAAGACGCATACGGCATATCTCCTGAGCTTTGCGCTGGGAAAGGAGCGCATGTACGGCTTCCTGAGCGTGCCGTCCGGCTCCGCACAGGCGAAATATCCCGCCGTTCTCCGCATTCCCGGGGCGGGTCCGGGGTTCACCGCGCCGCGGTTCCAGCCCGGCGTCATCACGCTCCAGATGAACATTCACTGCATCGATCCTTCCGACAAGACGTTTTTCCGGAGCGAATATGCGAAAATTGACAAGCCGCGTCCCTATCAGGCCAGGAATGCCGCCGTCCCGGAAAAATATTATCTCGCGCGGGTCGTTCCCGGACTCTGCCGCGCGGTCGATTATCTGGCGGCGCGGCCTGACTGGAACGGCAGATCGCTGGTGGCTGCCGGGAGCAGTCAGGGCGGCGCGCTTTCCCTGATGTGCGCGGCCTTCTCCGGAAAGGTTACGGCGGTTTCCGCCTCCATTCCCGCCTTCGGGGATCAGAACGGGCGTTTTTCCGCCCGTGCGCCAGGCTGGCCGAATCTCTACAGTGTCATGGCGCGTTTTGAAAAACAGCTTCCGGATGCGGAGAGGAAGAGAATCTGCGGCTATTTCGATCTCGTCAACTTCGTGCCGAAGATCAAGGTCCCCGTCAATATGAACTGCGGCGCGATCGACATTGTCTGTCCCCCGCATTCGGTTTACGCCGTATACAACCGGATCACCGCTCCGAAGGAGATGCTTCTGATGCAGGGGACCTCCCACATGGTCAGCCGCGAGGGAAGTTTGAAAAATGAAGCGTTCATGAAAAAGGATTTTGCAAAATGAAAAGGTTCTGCATCCTGTTCGCATGCCTGATGGCGCTGCCGCTGTGCGCCCACTTCCGCAATACGGGGTATCTGTACAAGGACGGCGAAGCGCAAGGGGCGATTTATCTTCCCGCGCTCCGGAACGGCGGTCCGATCCTGTTTGCCGTGCAGGAGCTGCGGGAACATCTTCAGGCGATGTGCGGAACGCCGCCGCCCGTCTGTTTCGCCGTGCAGAAATGGGCGCCCGGCATTCATCTGGAAGTGAGGCCGGAAAAACTCTGGAAGGGAAAGCAGTCCGCGCAGGCCTTCATCCTGATCGAGAGCGGGAGCACGGTGCGGATTCAGGGAAACACGGAGACCGCGGTGCTTTACGGCGTCTATCAGTATCTGGAACAGCTCGGCTGCCGCTGGTTCACGCCCGGCGCGGTCGGGACGCATATTCCGAAGCGGAAGGATATCCTCATCGGGCGTTCCCGCAAAAGCCATTCTCCGCGCTTCATCGGCAGGGAGATGGACCTCGGATCCTGGCATGACGCGCACTTCAATGCAAAAAATTTCAACCGCCTGACCGGACGGATTCATCAGGATTACGATCTCTGGCTGATCCGGAACCGCCTCCATTTCCACCGTGCGATTCACACCGGCCATCTGTTCAATTTTCCCGTGGAGGGGCGGGGCGGGGGGCACGGGCTCCAGGTGAACGTGCTGCGCGGCGTGGACATGAAGAAGAATCCGGAACGCTTCCCTCTTGTCACCGTGAACGGGGTGCAGAAACGGATCCGGTCCGGCGGGCAGATCTGCTTCTCCGATCCGCGCAACCGGGAGGCCGCCGTGAACCATGTGCTCGCATGGTATGCGAAATATGATGCGGAACGGGAGAAACGGGTCACAGACCTGGACGAGGTCTCCGGCGTCTGCGCCGATCTGAGCCTTGCGGACTGCCTGGGGCTCTGCGAATGCCCGCAATGCCGGAAAATCGCCGGGGACGGGCCGTTCGCCAATGACCGTTTGGTATGGAACTTCATGAATTACGTCGCCTCGGAAATTGCGAAAAAACGCCCGGACGCGGCGATCAGCTTCTTTGTGCCGTATTCCGGCTCCGGACTGCGGCAGCCTCCGCCGGATGTCCGGATTCAGCCCAACATCGTTCCGATCACCTGCCGGACCGAGGCCGTTATCATGGGGAAGCATTATCCGTTCAACACCACATTCTACGAGGATATCTCCGCCATCCGGAAACAGGGGGCGGTGAACATGCAGAACTATGACTATCTGCTCTATGAGACGACGCCGCAGCCCCTGAACATTCTGGATGCCGCCGTCCAGTATGAGAAACTCGGGTACAAACGCTATCATGTCGAGGTGATGCAGCGCAACGAACAGGCATGGCCCATTCTCTGGAGCCTCGCGCAGTTCGCCTGGAACGGGAGACGGAATCCCTATGAATATCTGGAGGAGTTCTGCCGCGTCTATTACGGACTTGCCGGCCAGCAGGTTCTTGACGTGATGAACTTCTACAACCCGAAACTGCGCAAGTTCAGCAGAATCGAGCTGGGAAGCATCGAAGCCACGCACCGGATGCTGCCGGACAATCTGATCCGGCGCGGCCGCCGTCTGCTTGACGATGCCGCCAATCAGGTGACCGGCGTCGAACTGGAGCGCCTCAAACGCTTCCGCATGACATTTGAGATGCAGGCGCGCGCGGCGGAACTTTACCGCGCTCTCTGCACGAATCTGAATGAGCGGACGAAGGAAAGCGATGAGCTCTTCCGGCGGCTTTCTGCGGATTATCTCAAATACTGGGCGGACAACGATCTTGATGAAACCTGTTCTCCGTCGCTCCTTGAATTCATGCGCCGGGTGATCGCTTCCGGCGACTTGTCGAAGGCGAAGGCGAAGGGGCGTCCGGAGCTGAAGGATGAAAAGACGCGCCTCCGGGAGGCGTTTGCCGGCGCCGCCGTGCCGAAAAAGACGGAAGGACTCTTTTTTCTGCCGGAAAACTGGAAATTCCGCGCCGATCCGGATGAAATCGGGCTGAAGGAGAAATATGAATCCGTTGCGCTGGACGATTCGCGGGGATGGCAGTCCATTTCCACGTGGAACTGCTTCGAGCCGCAGGGATACGCGTTTCTGAACGGAAGCTTCTGGTACCGCTGCCGCTTCAAGGCTCCTCCGATGCCGGAAGGGAAGAAAATCATTCTCCGGATCGGTTCCATTGACGACTGCGGAGACATCTATTTCAACGGCGTAATGGTCGCTTCGCGCCGTCCTCTGAGCGACTGGGACAAATCCATTGCCGCGGACGTGACGAAACTCTGGCGTCCGGAAGGGGAAAATGTGATCGCCGTGCACGGTCACGACTCCTACGGAGCGGGCGGAATCTGGCGGCCCTCGGTAATTTACGCGGAATGACCGGATGCACCCTCCCGCGAGGGAGGGAATGCAGGGAAAGCCGCAGAAAAAAAGCCCCGCTTCGACGGGGCTTTTTTCGTATCAGTATTGGTGCGGATCAGATTTCCTGCGCATCGAAGACGCGGACGTAATCAACCTCGAAATATTCCGGAAAGACGATTTGTTTCAGAAGCGGATCGGGACCCGGATTCGTGAAGTCGCGGTATCCCATGGGTTCCGCCGTGATGAGAAGAAACTGCTCCACATTGGAGACCGGGCCTTCCACGCGGTTCACCTCTTCGCCGTCCGTATAGAAGACGTAGCCCGCGCTGCTCCAGTCCACGCCGAAACGGTGCCAACCGTCCGGGGTGTCCTTCAGAATGAATTTGCGGTGTCCGGATCCTTTTCCGTCCTCTCCGTAACCGTTCCAGATGTTGCCGCAGCGTATTTTCCCCTCCGTCGGATAATCCTGGCTTTCCATGATGTCGCATTCCACGCCGCACTGCGCCGCATCGGGATGCGCCCCGATCGACGGCGACTGCAGCCAGAACGCCGTCCACCATCCCGCCTGCCTGTTCAGGCGGCAGCGGATTTCATAGTAGCCGAATTTGTGAAGGAACCTCTGTTTCTGATAGCCGCCGAACGGCCAGAATCCTTCTTCCGGCCGGGGCAGATCATAGGTCAGCGATCCTGTCTGAAGCTGCGCGGAGCAGTACTGGCCGTCCCGTTCGATGAGGTGAATCCGCAGATGGCTCTGTCCGTCGAGTTCGACGCCTTCCTCAGTGAAAGCCGGAAAGCGTTTTCCCCAGAAATGAAGCCGGAAGTCCCATTTGCTCCGGTCCAGTTTCCGTCCGTCGAACTCGTCGTTCCAGATCAGTTTCCATTTCTTCCCGTCGGGAAGCAGACTTGCCGCGTGCTGTTCCAGCTTGAATTCCTGCATGGTTTTCTCCTTTGGCGGTTCCGTTTCCGGCATTCCGGAAAAGTCCGGCGGAGCGAAATGCCGCGTTTCCGGATGCTGCGGGTGTTGTCCGCCGGTTTCGGTTTTCTCTCCCAAGATACGGCGGATTGCTTGAAAAAACAGTTTCCGGAGCTATTTTTATATATGAAATGATAAAAAAATATATGAAATTATAAAAATGAAGATTCTGGACGATCTCTCCGTTTTCACCTGCAGAAAGGCAAAGCTGCTGTATGCGGATCCCCCCTCGATGATCTCGAACGCGGGACGCCATCGTTCAATCCGCGAATGCGTCTGCTGCCATCCTCCGCTGCTGAAGCAGCCGCTCTACTGCCGTTATGTCTCCCGGAGCGTTCTGGACGACTATTTTTTTCAGCGGCGGCTCCGGCAGAAATTTCTCTCGCTGGAGTACGTTTTTGAAGGATCGATTCATGTCCGGAGCGGGGAGGAGGCCTGGCTTCTGGAAGCGGGGGATCTTCTGCTGATGCATCCCGGGCGCAGGAGCGGGCTGCTGCATCTGCCGGGAAGCACCTGCCGGAAATCCGGAATGATTCTCGGAGGCGGCCGTCTGGAGGAGACGCTGCGTCTTCTGAATCTGGAAAATGCCCGCTGTCTGCATTTCCCCGATTCCGGACGGATGGAAAATTTTATCGCGCGGCTCTGCCGGGCTCTGCGGGCGGTCCGTGCTCCGGGGGGATGCGAGCGTGTGTCCGGCATTGTGTTCGAGCTCCTGAGCGTGATTGCCAATTCGGACACTTCCCGGCGGATCTCCCCCGAAATCCTGCGCATCCGGGAGCATCTTGAGCGGAATCTGGCGGAAAAAATGAACATGAACCGTCTTGCGGCGGAATTCGGGATGAGTCTTCCCACGTTCAACAGACGTTTCCGCGAGGCGTTCCGGATGACGCCCTGCCGGTATCTTATGGAGCAGCGGATTCTCCTTGCGCGCCGTCTTCTGACGGAAAGCCCGATGCGTGTCAAGGAGGTTGCGGAAAAGACGGGATTTCAGAATCAGCTTTATTTTTCCGCCGCGTTCCGGAAAGCCTGCGGCATGTCGCCGGAAGCGTGGCGGCGTCATGCCGTCCGGGGATAAGCGGGAATTCTCCTGCGGATTCTGTTTCCCGCCGGATATCCCGGGGGGGAGGGGAGCGGCCCCGGAACTTCTTGCTCCTATTTTGTTTTTCCGCATGGACAAATCGCTTTTCCGGAGTATATTACTGCACTTGCAACTCCAGTCGCGGACGCCCGCGGAACAGATGGAATGCTCAATCAACGGGAACAGGATGATGAATACGGAAAATGTCGAGCTGCGAAAGAAACTGATTCGGAACTGTCACCGGATTGTGGTCAAGGCCGGGACACGGCTCCTGACCGACCCCGACTCTCTGCCGGTTCTGATCGGACAGATTAAAACGATCCGCGATGCGGGAAAACAGGTCATTCTCGTCTCCTCCGGCGCTGTCGGCACCGGCATGAAGATCCTGAGAATGAAGACGCGTCCGCGGAAACTTTCCGAAGTTCAGGCGCTCGCGGCGCTGGGGCAGGGCAAGCTGATGGCGATGTACGAGGCGGAATGCGAAAAGTCCGGCTTCCGCTGCGCCCAGATCCTGCTGACTGCCGACGATCTGCGTTCCCGCGAGCGGCATCTCAACGCCCTGAACTGCATCGAGACACTGCTTTCACAGAATATTCTCCCGATCATCAATGAAAACGATCCCGTTTCCGTTGACGAACTCAAGTTCGGAGACAATGACATTCTGGCTTCCCTTCTGGCCTCCATGACGCGGGCCGACCTGACGATCATTCTCACCACCGTGGACGGCCTCAGAAAGCCGAATCCGGACGGATCCCTGGGCGAGCGCATCTCCGTCGTGCGCGGCATCACCGACACCCAGCGCGCCATGGCCACCGGCACCGACGACGGCAATATGTCCATAGGCGGCATGACCTCCAAGCTCCAGGCCGCCGATACGCTCAATTCCGCGGGCGAGGCGCTCTGGCTGGCATCCGGACGGGATTCCGACATCCTCGGACGCATTTTCAGCGGCGAGGACGTCGGGACGATTTTTCTGCCGGGAAATTCGAAAAAGAAAATGGAGTCCAAGAAACGCTGGCTTTCCGCATTCTCCCGCCCGAAGGGAAAACTTGTGATCGACGACGGCGCTGTGGCCGCGCTCCGGAAGAAGGGGTGCAGTCTGCTTGCCTCGGGAATTTTCGCCGTGAACGGCGAGTTCGAACGCGGCGACGTGCTTGAAATCGTATCCGGGTCCAATACGCTGGTCGCCAAGGGACTGACGAATTTCTCATCCGGCGAATGCCGCCTTCTGATGGGGCACAAATCTTCGGAAAATCATCTGATTCTGCGTTATGACGCGGATGACGAGATCATCCATCGCAACAATATGTATGTAGTGAAATGAACGTCTATATCAAGACCTACGGCTGCCAGATGAACGAGCGCGACTCCGAGTCCGCCGCCGCCATGCTCGTCTCCGCCGGGCACCGGATTGCAGGAACCGAGGAAGAGGCGGATATCGTCATCCTGAACACATGCAGCGTGAGAGAGCAGGCGGAACGCAAGGCGATCGGCAAGCTCGGCATTCTGAAGAAGCTCAAGCGCGAGCGTCCGCACATGATCTTCGGCATCATGGGCTGCATGGCGCAGAGCCGCGGGGAAGAACTTCTGAAAAGCGTGGAACACCTTGACTTTGCCGTCGGAACGGACAACATTCATGCGATTCCGGAGATTGTGGAGGAGATTGTCCGTAAAAAACGGAAAATCCGGTGCGATGACCGCAGAGGCGCGGACACCCCCGGCATCGACGCTCACCGCATAAACGCCGAACAGGGGCAGTTCAGCGCGTTCCTTTCCATTTCCCGCGGCTGCAACCGCTACTGCTCCTACTGCATTGTGCCCTATGTGCGCGGTCCGGAACGAAGCCGCGACATGGACGGCATCGTGGCTGAGGCGCGCTCTCTGGCTGATCACGGCATCCGCGAGATCATGCTGCTCGGGCAGAATGTCGCCGCCTACGGTCTGGACGGCGTGCCGCCGCCGATCGCGGAAGACAACTCGCCGTTTTCGGAACTGCTCGAACGCATTTCCGCAATCGACGGCATCCGGAGGATCCGTTTCACCTCGCCCCATCCGGCGTTTTTCAACCGGAAGCTCATTGAAACGATTGCGCGTCTTCCGAAGGTCTGCAAGTGCATTCACCTGCCGCTCCAGTCGGGCTCGGACCGTATCCTGCAGCGAATGAACCGGCCTTATGATGCGGAGCATTACATGAACATCATCCGTTCCCTGCGCGAACTGGTGGAGGGGATCAACTTCTCCACGGACATCATTGTCGGGTTTCCCGGCGAGACGGAGGAGGATTTCGAGGCGACAAGAAGAATCATGCGCGAGGCCGCCTACGACAATGCGTTCATCTTCAAATACTCCCCCCGTCGCGGAACCGTCGCGGCGAAGATGCCCGACGATGTTCCGCAGGAGGAGAAGGAACGCAGAAATGCACTTCTGCTCCGTGACCTGGCAGAGATCAACGCGTCGCGCAACAGGGAACTGGTCGGGAAAACCTTTGAAGTGCTTGCGGAAGGTCCGAGCAAGCGCAATGCCGCGCGCTGGTCGGGGAGAACCGACACCTTCAAACTAGCAGTTTTTCCGCCGTCGCCCGGACTCAAACCCGGCGATTTTGTCCGTGTCCGGATCGAACGGGCGACTCCCATGACCCTTTACGGTTCCATCGAAGGATAAATCCGGATGCCGTGCATCCTTTTCTTCCGGATTATTCCGGATGCCGGAAGAGCAGGCATTCCGAGAACTCCTCCGCGCCGTCGGACGCCTTTGCCAGCACGCGCGTGTTTCCGAGAGATTCGATCATCCGGATGTTGTCGAGTTCGATTTCGGTCGGCGGACAGCTGAATTGATTCAGGATCACGCCGGCAACTTCGATGCCGCACTTCCGCAGATGCTCCAGGGAGAGAAGAGTATGGTTGATGGATCCGAGTCCGGCGGGAGCGACAAGAAGGACGTCGAATCCGAGGAAGCGTATCAGTTCCGCTGTCAGAACCCGGTCGGAGAGCGGAACGCAGATTCCTCCCGCACCTTCGAGAAAAACAACATCCGGCGCATAATTTTTCACAATCTGTTCATAACAGTCCCGGATCCTGTCGAATTCGATTGTCACGGATTCCTTTTCCGCCGCGAGGTGCGGAGAGGATTCGTAAGCAAGGCAGTAAGGACAGGCCAGATCGGAGGGGATTTCCAGAATTCCGGGGACTTTTCTGCGGATTTCCCCCAGATCCCCGAGCATCGGATCGGTCATTCCGGTCTGAACGGGTTTCATCATGGCTGTCCGGAGTCCGGCCCGGACCGCCGTTTTTGCCAGGAGCGCGCTTACATAAGTTTTTCCGATTCCGGTTCCGGTTCCGGTGACAAAGTAGGTTTTCATTTTATTTCCGCTTTCTGTTCGATGGGAAGCGCTCCGTCCGCGTAGATCTGCGCGGCGAAGGCTTTGCTTCTGATATAGGAGACAATCTTTTTTTCAGAGTCCGTCAGCTGTTTTGCCGTGACGAGATAAATTTTCCGGACGAGGGGATAGGCGCCGTTTCTGAAGTTCTCCAGCGTTGGCGCGACGCCGTCCACCGGCAGCAGTTTGATCCTGTCCTCCTTGTAAGAGGTCAGCGGCAGTCCTGCGGCTCCGTCCGGATCGACGAAGAGCAGAATGAAACTTTTCGAATGGTTCTCCGTCTGCAGGACCATTGCGCGTTGTTCCGTCTTTTTCCGGATGCTTCCGGTTTCCGCAGGAGGATGGAGCGGGTGCTTCCCGCAACCGAGAGTCTGGGGGGAGGGCAGAGCGGAGGCTGTCCGGTAGAGATGAACTTTTGCCTGTTGTCCGTTCAGTGGATGCCAGTTCGGGATTTCCGCCTCCAGAAGCCGGCGTGCATTTTCGCTGGAGATGTTTTTCAGCGGATTTTCCGGATGGACCGCCGGGATGACGCCGGTGACGGCAAGTTCCGTAATGTTGAATCGATCCGGCAGGGAAGGGGGCTGTGCGGTCAGGGCCAGGCGGAGTTTGCCGTCTTCCAGTTGTTTCCCAATCTCCTCCTCCGTCATTTTCCGGATGGACAGGATCATATCGCCCGGACGTTGAAATTCCCGGAAGAACGAGGTGAAATGATTGAAACAGGCGATTTGCAGTTCTTCTCCCGGGAGTTTTCCTGTAGAGAGGAGGATGGCAAGAGTCAGCAGACAAATTTTCATGGAAGCCATCATCTCCTTTTTTCCGTTTTCTGAAATTCTGGACATGATAATTTAGCATTTGCCTTCCATTTTTGCACGCAGAGTTTGAAATGTTGCGGAAGTTTTATTTTTCCCTCTTGACATTTCATCTTTCCGGCTTATATTAAACCCCGTCAAGTTTTACGGGGTATTAGCTCAGTTGGCTAGAGCACCACACTGGCAGTGTGGGGGTCAGGAGTTCAAGTCTCCTATACTCCACCATTTTCAAAATTCTCCGCCGACCAGTCTTCTGGTCGTTTTTTTCGTTTTGGGGGTAAATTTGAGCTCAACTCGCGTTTTGCCCGAAAGCGGAGAATCTCCACTTTTCTCTTATGAAGGTGTGTTTCAGACCTTCTCCCGGTAAATTCTCCGGGGGAGTAAAAGACCGGTCTTTTGGTCTGGAGAGCATTTTTTGGAGGAAACACACGTCGAGAAGCTCGACCTTTGATCGTCAATTTTTCTCTGCTATACATTCATTTTGTAATCTTTTATTAAGGTAACATGTTTGTAATCAACTGATAATGCAAAAATAAACTTGCAGAGGACATGTGTTCAAAAAATCAAGAGGTCGACCCCTTATTCGCGCAATTCATAACAAAAGACTTTTTGATTCAGAGAATTTTTCGAGTTTTGCGAAATTCGCTTTTCAGAACAAACGACCTTTACTCAAAAAACAAAACGGAGCAAGATCTTTGCAAGGAAAGAACTTACTCCGTTTTTTTGCAGGGATATTATTTGAAGAAGGGATAGTATTTCGGAAATATCAATCCCTTTTCTGATCGATCTCAAGAAGATGCATGGGGAATTGTGATTTCAGAATTAATCGTGAAACATCTTTTCCTGTTCCGCCCATGAGTCGGGAAAACTCCGACGGCAACTATCCAGGGAAAGGTCAAGTTCGCCGGAGAGGAGTTTATGAATGATCTTAGGGGAAAGGAGTGTCAGGCGAATCGTCCGGGAAATCAGCCCTGAATCAACTCCGACGGTTGCAGCCAGATCCTTGATGTTGGAAAATTTTCCTTCATCAATCATTTTCTGCCAGCGGAAAGCCCGGGCAAGAGCCAGCTGAATTGGAGTATATTCTACATGTTCACTGTCGGTGGTAAAAATTCTCGTTCTGCCACCGGCGATTTTGAAAATCAACGGGATTGTCACCCGGACATTCCCGTTTTCCAGAACTTCAATCTGTTTCTTCTCCATTCGCGATTTCCTCCATAAGAGTTTTGATACCTGAACTCTTGAATTCTACAGTGAGCTTGCTTTCGTGAACTTCGACCTTTTCCAGAAGAAGATGGAGAAGGCGGTTCATTTCACCGGGCGAGATCTCCTGCCAGAATATCTCTTTGAACAGTTCTGCGATTTTCTCTGCGGGAAGATTCAACACTTGCGCCAGTTTTATCAGAATCGTCGGTGTCTGAAGCATTTTCATCACCTGTTCCCGAGTGATCCGCTCCACATCTCCTGCGGGGATCTGGCGCACCGGGCAAGTCGGAGTTGCCCGTTTGGAATCCTTTGCACAGAAATAATAGTAATACTGTTTTCTGCCTCTCCGCGCATAGGTCGGCATCATTGCGCAATCGCAGTGTCCGCAGCGTAAGATTCCTTTTAACGGAGCAATGATTTCAGTCCTGGGCATATGGGCTGGTGCGGGATCATTCACTCTGAGAATTTCCCGAGTCCGATCCCAGACGTCCTGGTCGATAATCGCTTCCTGTTCTCCATCACAAATGCTGTTTTTGTAGTTGACCTTACCAACGTAAGTATGGTTGCTCAGAATCCGATAAATATGCTGTCTATCCCAAATTCTTCCCTGCTTGGTTCGAATCCCGTCTTTGTTGAGTTCCTGGGCAATCAGTGCCGGAGACTGAACCTCGATGAATCGCTGAAAGATTCTTTGGATGATCCGTGCTTCCTCTTCCACGATGGTCAGCTTCTTGTTTTCCACACGGTATCCCATCGGAACGCGACCGCCGACCCATTTGCCTTTCTTCCGGCTGGCGGACATCTTGTCGCGTACACGCTCGGTGATAACCTCCCGCTCATATTGCGCGAAGGTGATAAGAATGTTAAGCATCATGCGCCCGGCGCTGGTGGCGGTATTGATTTCCTGCGTCACCGCGACGAACTGTGTACCCCATTCGTCAAATTTCTTGGAGAG
>CALXRI010000023.1 GCA_944390795.1 uncultured Victivallales bacterium | reverse complement strand
TTGGCAGCTATGATGATAACGATGAATAAAATTATGGCAATTTATCCTCCGTTATGATATTATTAGGTGATAAGTTCTAAAAAACGGGATGAGGAAGTCTTCCGGCTTCCATAAAATATTGAATATGGGGGATCTGCAATGAATGTCGAATTGTGTTTTCCGATTTTTCGCTTTTTCCCGGCGGGGCTTTGCCGCATCTTGTCCCATAGTCGAACGTGATCCCCGCACGGAATTTGATTTACGCGGACTTCACCGTCTCCGCCGCCGGCCGGATCCGGTCGTTTGCAGGTCCGCTCCGCGTCTCTCATCTTCCGTGAGCGGGCGTCGGCTTTTCCACGTAATCGGACCGGAGCACGACAGATGTCTCCGGATACAGACAAAAACATATAACGAGGGGGGAAAGAAACTATGAACTCGCCGGTAAAACCGAAAAATAAAATGTTCGCCGCAGGCAAATGGATGCCGGAAGACCGGAAGACGCTGACACAATGGCTGCTGAAGATCATGGAAAAAGCGGAAAAGGACACCGGACCGCTGAAACCGGTTCTTGAGGATTTCAAAAACTTCATTGAAACCGATGCGGACGCCTATCTGTTCTTCTCCCAGATGTTCGGCGAAGTTCCCGCGGACAAGACACTCTCTCCGACGGGACTGCCGCAGGTGCGGGACTATCAGCATATGCTCCGGCTTTTCAACGTCATTCTGACTCATGCGCCGGATTTCGCAGAAAACGGTCTGGTCGGATTTCCGTTCAACGCGATTCTGGACTGGTCCATGGCGACAACCGACGGGTGGGCGGCATTCATCGACCGTAAGGTCAACGTCCATATCAAGGCGATTCTGGATGAGTGGGGAACCTTCCTCCGTTCGCCGGAAAGCGCCTACGTGCTCAATGACGACCCGCGTCACGGCTGGTTCGGCGAAGATGCGAAGAAAGCCATGCCGGATTTCGTCCGGGAATTCGTCTGCGATCCGGCCAAGCCGCATTACGGATTCAAATCCTGGGATGATTTCTTCATCCGGGAATTCCGGGAAGGCGTCCGCCCCGTCGACGAGCCGGAGAATGATGCGGTAATTGTCAATGCCTGCGAATCCGCGCCCTTTGCCATTGAACGGAATGTCAAGCTTCTGGATCAGTTCTGGATCAAGGCGCAGCCGTATGCACTGCGCTTCATGCTCGGGAACGACCCACTGACGGAAAAATTCGTCGGCGGAACTGTCTACCAGGCCTTCCTGAGCGCCTTCAGCTATCACAGATGGCATGCTCCTGTTTCCGGACATGTCGTGAAAACGGTCCTTATCCCGGGCACCTATTATTCCGAAGCGCGCAGTGCGGGGTTCGACCCCTCCGCGCCAAACGATTCACAGGGGTACCTCGCCGAAGTCGCGACACGCGCACTCATCTACATTGAGGCGGACAACCCCGATATCGGGCTGATGTGCTTCATCGCCATCGGCATGGCGGAGGTCTCCACCTGCGAAATTTCAGTATTCCAGGGGCAGCATATTGAAAAAGGGCAGGAAACGGGAATGTTCCATTTCGGCGGATCGACCTACTGCCTGGTCTTCGGTCCGCATGTCAATCTGGAGTTCGACCTTCATGGGCAGACCCCCGGTCTGGAAAGTTCAAATATCAACATCAATTCGCGTCTCGCGACAGTCGGCCCGCGCAGGAAGTAAGCGGTCCGCCGCGACACGGAATCCGCATCGGCGTCAGTCACAATACGCCGGTGCGGGGAAAGGCCGCCATGCAAAAAAAACAGAATCCCGGCAGGACGCCGCGCCTGACCGGAATCAGCGAACTGGATCGCGGAATCCGCGAACTGCATGAACTGATCCTGGAATTCGAAACAGCGACGCTTTACCGGAACGATCAGCAGAACCGGATTTTTCACAGGGAAATCAATCGCCTGATCCGCACACTTCACAAAACACTGCAGAACGAGAGGGAGTATCTGAAGACGATCGGATGCTCTCATTCCGGACTGAACGAGAACGCCACGCGCGATCTTCTGAATTCAATCCGGGATTCTCATATTTCCCTGGACGGAAATATCCGGGAGGTCGTGAGTCTTGCGGATACAGTCCGCTCCTGGCTGGACGCCCGGACCGAGAGAATCGTGTTTCATCTGAGATTTCATCCCCGCAGCAGAATGATTGCAGATGAAGCGGATTTCCTGCTCGCAGAAGGGAAAAGCGGGAAGAACTGACGGACGATGTGCGGCGTACGCACGGAACGGAAAGTGTCAGTCCTTTCGGGAACCGTAGGGATATGGAAGAAAATCCAGACGGTCCGAACTGGTATCTCCGGAAAGGCAGCTGCCGATTGTGTAAACATAGCGGAAACTGTCCGAATTCACCGCACAGGTGAACAGCAGTGCGGTGGCATAGCGCAGCAGCATCTGGGTATTCCAGAACTCGAACGCATACTGCTTCCCGTCAAACGGAATGTATTCCCAGTCGTTGACCGGCACCAGAATGTTGCCGAACTCATCAACCAGAATGAAATCGGTCTCCGCGGACTGGGTGATGAACACCCGCATTCCCCATCGTGCCGCAAGCAGGCATGAAATGGAGCAAAGCATGAAATCCGCCCCCGTGTTTTCATCCAGAACCGTTCCGAGACAGAGAGACTCCGGCTCCATTTCATCCCGATGCGAACAGGTGAACTGCCGTTTCCGCATGAAATAGGCGAGCTGTTCCAGTGTCTCCGGATGATATTTTCTGGACTCCTCCACCAGATCCTCCCACTGCTTCCGGACGGAATCGCAGGCATCATTGTCATACCAGAGCAGATGAATCTGTATCAGACCTTCCAGCAGATCTATGCTGCGCTCGGACAGATTCCGCGTAAGACATTTGCGCCTTCTGCGCAGTGTCATCGTGGACTGGAGCTGATGAATCCGGCGGCGAAGCCGCGGATTCGGACTCTCCTGCAGTTTGCGGAGCACAGGCTCCAGCGGGCCGGGGTCACGGGCGAGCAGTTCCGCCATCGCGAGAGAGGCCGCCTGCTCGTTTTCATCGTCCAGCAGACTTAAAAGATGTTTGTAATCCTGATCCATGAAGATTCCAGTCATCCTTTCTTTTCCGGAAAAACCCCCTTCAGGGCATTGGATGCGATCTCCCTGACTTCCGGGCTGAAATCCGAGCGCAGAATCCAGCGCAGGAAATCCGGATGTTCCAGCGCAATGCGCCGCAGCGGCGTACCCGCATTCTTTCCGAATGCGACAATCACCTCGCCGTTTTTCCATTTGAAACGGCCTTCCGGATCAACACTGTCAATAATCCTCTGGTTGCAGAAGGCATGGAATTCATCCAGCGTTTCAGGCCACTTTTCCACGTCTTGGGGAAAATCCTCCTTTGCCATCCGGGAGTAGCGGCGGATTTCCCCTTCGAAGATTTCCACAGTGGCAAGCGTATCGGCCTCCGCACTGTGCGCGTCCTTCATCTCCTTGCCGCAGAAAAACTTGTACGCGGCGGAAAGATTGCGGGGCTCCATGCGGCAGAAGATGTTGTAGGCGTCAATAATACGGCGGTTTGCGGTTGTGAACGAAAGTCCCGCACGGGAGAATTCCCGCGTCAGCATGGGAATGTCGAACTTCGTGATATTGTACCCGCCGAGATCGCAGTCCTCCAGGTAGATGAAGAAATTTCTGGATATGGCGCGGAAGGTCGGTTCGTTTTCAACATCCCTGTCATAGATCCCGTGAACTGCGGAGGCCTCCTCGGGAATGTGCATTTCAGGATTGATTCTGCGGGTCTTCACCTCCCGCCGTCCGTCCGGGAAAATCTTGACGACTGAAATTTCCACAATCCGGTCATTGAGTATGTTGACGCCTGTCGCTTCCAGATCAAAAAACACGATCGGGCGTTCCTGAAACAGTTCCATCATAATGTCATTCTCCGTCACTCTTCAAACTTCTGCCGTCAAAACAATTGAATCAGCCGTCATATTTCTCCGTCAGGAAGGAAAAACGGCAAATCGCTCACAGACGGTTCTTCTTTTCCAGATACTGATAGGCCGCCGGGAGATCGACCGTCTCTTTTTTAAAGGAAAACTGTTTTGCCTTCCATTGTTCGATAACCGCCTGATACCGGTTGAGCATCTTGTAGAGATCAAGAATCTGAGCAAACTCCAGCGCGTCCTGATATTCCCTGATATACAAGGCGTAGAGATCCAGGACCGTCCGCGTCAGCTCCACTTCGCCCTTGTTGAGAGAAGTGGCCCCTCCGATTCCGCCGACCTCCCGCCGGAGCGTATCGACCAGCGTCACAAGGTTTTCCTTGGCAACGTGTTTCTGAAGAACGTCCTCGCGTTTCAGCTGAATCGGGACCCAGACAATCAGATACAGTTCGAAAGCAACCACCAGAAGAAAAAAATAAATGGCGAAATACGTCATGAAATCGCTTTTTCTTCTGCACGAATATCTGGCTTTTATCTCTTTTGAAATCATCGCCCTGCCCGTCCCGGCGGCCGTCTTCCGGATGAAATGACAAAAAAGGAGCCGACTTGTTCAGAGGGCTCCCTGAAAAAATCAGAAACAATCAGCGGATCGCATTGCCGCTGACCTGCACGGAATCATACCAGAGCACGAGGAAGGGAAGCAGCCAGGTGCTGGATCTCTCGGAGGTCAGCCCTTCCACGGTTGTCGCCTCGAAATCGGTAAGAGCCTTCTTGGTGACCATCGAAACGGCGTTGTCAACCTGAACCGTGTCGCTGAAAACCGCGCATCTTCCGGGCTGGGTGCTGCTGCCGGTGAACAGCGGGATGCTGAACAGGTAAATCCCCCAGATTTCCCCGTTGATATGAGCAAGACTGGTGGCGTTCTCGGCGGTCGTGATCTTCTCGTTGTTCAGGGTCGTCGCAACCTGAATGGACGAGCAGGCGGTGAAGGACAATGCGACCACTGCGGCCGCCGCGGCAATCATGACTTTTTTCAACATGGCAAAGCTCCTTTGGTTATTGTGGCTTTCATCCATAAATTATATCCAATATGCCAAACATGCAAGGGGGTTTCTGAAAAAACCCCCTGTTATTTTCTGTTCACAGCCCGCCTGGCGATATCCCGGCGGTACTGCACGCCGGTCCAGCGGATTTTCGCGACGCCCGCATACGCTTTTGCAATCGCGTCGGTCACGGTGTCACCGTCCGCCGTCACAACGAGAACGCGGCCGCCCGCATTAACGAGGACGCCGTCCTTCTCGGCGGTTCCCGCATGAAACACAATGACTCCGTCCTTTTCCGCCTCTTCGATTCCGGTGATTGCAAACCCCTTCCGGAGAGGTCCCGGATAACCTTCCGACGCCATCACGACGCAGACGGAAGGCTTCGGACTCCATCTCATCTTAATTTGAGAGACCTTTCCGAGAGCGGTTTTCATCAGCGCATCGGCAAGACTGCTTTCCAGACGGGGCAGAATCGCCTCGGTTTCCGGATCGCCGAACCGGACGTTGAATTCCAGAACCTTCGGTCCGTCCTTCGTAACCATGATCCCTGCGTAGATGATGCCGCGGTAGTCCAGTTTTTCCGCCTGCACGCCCCGGAGGAAACGCCGGAGAATCGTCTCATCGATCTCACGCATCAAGGCGTCGGTCACAACCGGCGCAGGAGAATAGGCTCCCATTCCGCCGGTGTTGGGTCCCCTGTCGCCATCCAGCAGGCGCTTGTGATCCTGCGAGGAAACCAGCGGAATCACCGTGTCGCCGTCGGCAAGCGCGAGGATCGAAGCCTCTTCCCCGACCAGAAGTTCCTCGACAACGACCACATTGCCGGCCGCGCCGAAGGCTCCGGCGAAACACTCCTCCACAGCCTTTTCCGCTTCTGCAAGGCAGGACGCCACGATTACGCCCTTTCCCGCCGCGAGGCCGTCGGCCTTGACCACCACGCCGCGCCCGGCTGCATATTCCGCACGCACATAATCAAGCGCCTTCCCCTTCTCCGTGAAACTTGCGTAGGCCGCCGTCGGAATGCCGTACCGGACCATGAACTGTTTGGAAAAGTCCTTGCTCCCCTCCAGGCGCGCGGCGGCTTTTGAGGGGCCGAACACGGGAATCCCCCTGGCGCGGACGGCATCCGCAACACCTTGGCAGAGCGGAAGTTCCGGACCGACAACCACCAGATCAATCCCGTTTTTCACAGCGAAATCCGCAACCGCCTCCATATCCCCGGCAGGCAGGGCGACGCATTCGGCGATCTTCGCGATGCCCGGATTGCCAGGCGAACAGAAAATTTTCGTCACCTCGGGACTGCGTTTCAATCCCCGGCAGATTGCGTGTTCGCGGCCGCCGCCGCCCAGAACCATGACCTTCATAATACCTCCTCGTTCCGAAAAAAATTGAAAATTATCCTGATTATGACTTGTTTCCCGCGCATTTGCGTATCATTTTATAAGGATATGCTGTAATTTACGCCATAATTGGAAAATATCCATCATATTTTGCAAGGATTTGTCAATGTTCAGCAATTTGAGAGACTTCGGGGTCGTTCCTTTCGTGAAGGCCGAGACCGAGGAGGAGGCGCTGCTCACTGCGCAGGCGCTGCGTTCCGGCGGTCTGCCCATCATGGAACTTGTATTCCGCACTTTCGCCCACAGCCGGGCGATCCGCAGAATCGCCCGCGAAATGCCGGATTTCATCATCGGCGCGGGAAACATCCTGAACAAGGACCAGCTTGCCCGGGCCATCGACTCCAGCGCCCGTTTCGCCTTCTCTCCCGGAACTGAAATGGAAATGGTGCGCGAGGCATGCAGTCAGCGGATCGTTTTCGCGCCCGGCGTCTGCACGGCCTCCAACATCCAGCTGGCGATGCTCAGCGGAGTCACGGAGTTTCAGTTCTTCCCCGCGGAACAGAGCGGCGGCGTCAAGGCGCTCGACGCAATCAGCGAACCCTTCCTGCATCTCGGAATCGAGTTCTTCGTGAAAGGCGGTGTCACACTGGAAAACATGCGCGGGTACCTGATGCGCCGGGAAGTCGTCGCAGTGAGCGCACCATGGATCGCTTCGCCGGAACTTGTTGCGGCAAAAGACTGGAAACGCATTGCGGAGAATGCCGCCGAAGCCGTAAACGCCGTTCAGACAATCCGCAGGGAACAGGCGGAAAACGGAAAATGAACCCCCGCTGCCGGAATGTGCGGAAAAGCTCCCCCATGCTGAAAAAAAACGCTTCGATCCTGTTTTTCTCCCTGACGCTTCTTCTCGTGTCCTGCTCTCCCCGGACGGGGGAGAGCCATGACCGGACGCTGACCGTCTCCCTGGGAACCCGCATCACGACGCTGGATCCCGCGCTTGCGGCGGATACGGCGAGCCAGTCCATCGCGGGGGCCCTGTATGACACGCCGCTTCAGTATTCCCACAGGGAGCGGCCTTACCGTCTGGAATGTTCCATGCTTGCCGAAATGCCGACCGTATCAAAGGACATGCGGCTGTTCCGCTGCCGCCTGCGCAGCGATCTTTATTTTCAGGCAGCCCCCTGTTTTCCCGACCGCGCCTCGCGCCGGATCACGGCGCGCGACATGGCATTTTCCATTCTGCGCCTTGCGGACGCGCGCATCCGCTCGACCGGCTACTGGCTGATCCGAGACCGGATCAGGGGCATCGGCGAATTCCGGAAAAAAACCGCGGCGGCGAAGCCTTATGACATGACGCCCTACGATACGCTCTGCTCCGGAATCCGCATTCTCGACGAACTCACGTTTGAAATCGAACTGGAAAAACCGGATCCGCGTTTCCTCTACGCCATGGCGCTGCCCTATTTTTCGGCGGTTTCGCGGAAAGCCGTGGAACATTACCGCGATCAATTCGCGGATCATCCCGCCGGAAGCGGCCCCTTCGCCGTCACGCGCTGGAGGAAGGATTTCGTCATTGAAATGACACGCAACCCGGATTACCGGAAGGAACTGTATGCGTCAGCGGAAAATCCCGCCGACCGTTCCAGGCGCCTGCCGCTTCTTGACAAGATCACCTGCTATCTGGTAAAGCAGCCGCTGGCCTCCTGGCTGATGTTTCTGCAGGGCGAACTGGATTACTGCGCACTCGGGGAGGAGAATTTTGAAACGGTGGTCAATGGGAACATGGAGCTTTCCCCGGCATTGCGGAGCCGCGGCATCCGCCTGATTTCCGCGCCGGACCTCCAGACCAACTATATCGGCTTCAACTTCTCCGATCCCGTCCTGGGAGACAATCCGGATCTCCGGCGGGCGATCAGCCTCGCCTTCGACCGGGAACTGCGATGCAGGATGTCCAACGGACGCATGATCCCCGCAACCGGACCGGTGCCGCCCGGCGTCGCGGGACATCTCGAAAAGCCAGCAGCTCCGTTCAGTTCTTTCAACATGGAACTCGCGCGGGAATATATGCGCAGGGCGGGCTATCCGGACGGAGTCGATCCGAGGACCGGAAAAAATCTTGAACTCACCTTCGATCAGGCCGGCAGCAGCACGCTTTACCGGCAGATCGCGGAACTTCTGGCAACGGATCTGAAACGGATCGGAATCATTGTCCGTCCTGAATTCAACAACCGCTCGCGTTTCTTTCAGAAGCTCAATCAGGGGCGCTTTCAGCTGTTCCGGCTCTCCTGGACCGGGGATTATCCCGACGCGGAAAACTTCCTCCAGCTCTTCTACGGTCCGAACTGCGACAGCTGCAACCGTCTTTTTTTCCGGGATGCGGCCTTCGACCGCATGTATGAGGAAATCCGTCCGATGCCCGATTCTCCGGAAAGAACGGCGAAATATGAAAAAATGTCGAAACTTCTTGCGGAAAAATGCCCGTGGATATTTGAAAGTTATACAGTAGCGTTTATGTTGACACATAAATGGGTGACAAACTACGTGCCCCACGCCTTCGGATTCCATTCATGGAAGTATCTGTCAGTGGATCCGGCGGAACGGAGCGCGGCGCGGCAGGCTTTCACGCCGATCAGCATGGGCGATCTGAGAAAATAAGGGAAGGAGAGAGAAAATATGCCGGACAGGACAATCGAACATATCAGGGAAAAAATAGCCGAGGCGAATCTCCCGGACGACCGGAAGGACAGGCTGTTCGATCTTGTGGATGAACTCCGGAGCGAACTGGACAAAATCGCCGCCGAACACCATGAGGACGCCCTTCACATCGCAAAGCATGCCGAGGAGCTCTCGCTCGCGGCAACCGATGAAAACGGAGTCGATCCGGAGAAGGTGGATGTCTCGGCGGCCGAACTCCGGGATGCGGTCGGAGACTTCGAGGTGACGCATCCGCAGCTGGTGAAGGTCATCAACGGAATCTGCATGATGCTTTCCAATCTGGGCATCTGAAGCTTCGGAAAACAGAGCACGGAATGTCGTTCCGCGGCAATACCAATCAAACAACAGGGAGTTTTTGATCAATCATGGAACTCAGAACCAAATGGTGCAGTTCTCTCGTAAAAGTTCTTCCGGCAAAGGAACCGGAGTCCGTTCCATACCGCTCGGGCACCGCGCTGCGCGGAGAAGTTTTCTCCTTCCAGCTGGCATATCGGCCGGTGGACTTCAATCTGGCGGAGATCCATATTGAAATTGAATCCGAACTGAAAAAACATATTTCCGTGCGGCGGGTGAACCTCGTCCCCGCAGAGTATACGGGTAGCGCCTTTGACGACGACTACATCTCGCGCGATCCGGGTCTCTATCCGGATCTTCTATCGGAACTGGAAGACAACGCCGTGGAGGCGATCTGCAATCAGTGGCGTTCCCTGTGGTTCAAAGTCGGGGTTCCGAAAAACTGCAAACCCGGAAAATACCGGATCGACGTGACTCTTTCCGTGCAGATTCCCGGCGCGGAAGAGCAGACAATCCGGAAGAAAATGTCTTTCACACTGGAAGTGCTCAATGCACAGCTTCCCCCGCAGAAACTGATCAACACCCACTGGTTCCACACCGACTGTCTCGCGGTTTATTACAGGATTGACGTGTTCAGCGAGGAATACTGGCGGATTGTCGGAAACTTCATGAAGAGCGCCGCGGAACACGGCATCAACATGATCCTGACGCCGCTCTTCACACCGCCGCTCGACACCATGCCGGGCACGGAGCGCCCGACCGTCCAGCTTGTCGACGTGACACGGAAAAAAGGCCGCTATTCGTTCGGATTCCGGAAGCTGGAACGCTGGATCGAGCTTGCGGAAAAATGCGGAATCCGGTATTTTGAAATCTCCCACCTGTTCACCCAGTGGGGCGCGAAATTCACTCCGAAAATCATGGCGAAGGTCGACGGCGCGGAAAAACGCATTTTCGGCTGGGACGTGGAATCCGATTCCCGGGAATACACCGAATTCCTGGACGCCTTCCTGCCGGAACTGATCGCCTTCCTCCGGAAACACGGACTGCAGAACAAAGTCTATTTTCACTGCTCCGACGAACCGTCCCAGCAGCATCTGGAATCCTATGAAAAAGCTTCCGCCCTTCTGCGCAGACATCTGGAAGGATTCAAGATCATGGACGCCCTTTCCAATGTGGACTTCTACAAAAACGGCATCATCAGGACTCCGGTTCCCTCCGAAGCGCATCTGGAGGAATTCCTTGCGGCGGGCATGCAAGAACGCTGGACCTATTACTGCTGCGGCCCGACCGTGACGTACTCAAACCGTTTCATTCACATGCCGTCCTCGCGCAACAGGATTCTGGGCGCCCAGATGTATTATTACGATGTGGAAGGCTTCCTCCACTGGGGATTCAATTTCTACTTCTCCCGGCTTTCAAGGTATCCGATCGACCCCTACAAATGCACGGATTCCGGATGCGCGTTTCCGGCGGGCGACCCCTTCCTGGTATATCCGGGAAAAGGCGGCAGGCCCGAAGACTCCATCCGCTACGAAGTGTTCCGGGAAGGTCTCCAGGACCAGCGCGCCATGCAGCTTCTGGAAACGAAAATGCCGCGGGAAAAGATTCTCAGGGAGCTTGACAAGCTCTCTCCCGGCGGGAAGATGAGCATGGAGAATTATCCGCGCGGCGAAAAGAACATGCTTGCCGTGCGTGCGAAAATCAATCGGCTGATTCAAAAGCATTTTACATAACCCAACCAAACGAAAGGAAGGCATGTCATCATGCAGGAATTCGAAGTATTGGTGATCGGCGGCGGTCCCGGCGGATACGTCGCGGCGATCAGAGCTGCGAAAAACGGAGCGAAAACGGCGCTTGTCGAACGCAAGGAGCTCGGCGGAACGTGCCTGAACATCGGATGCATTCCGACCAAGACCCTGATCGCCGGCGTGGACGTTTACCACAAGGCGCGTCACGCAATGGAATTCGGTGTGAAGATCACAGGAGAGGTCTCTCCCGACTGGGATGCCATGCTTGCTCGCAAGGATTCCGTCATCAGAACCCTGCGCGGCGGAATCGGATCGCTCCTCAAGGCGGCGGGCGTCACGGTCTTCAAGGGCCACGCCGCATTTACCGGCAGAAAAACGGTCAAAGTCGTGGATGCCGAAGGATCGCCCGCTGAAGAGATCACGGCAAATAAAATCATCATCGCCAGCGGCTCTGAAACGCTGGTCCCGGGATTCATTCCGAAAGGAAAACGCGTCATCACTTCCACGGAGCTGCTTTCGATTCCCGAAATTCCCAAGTCGCTTCTGATTCTCGGCGGCGGCGTGATCGGCTGCGAATTCGCATGTCTGTTTGCCGAACTGGGCACCAAGGTCACGATCGTGGAAATGCTCGAAAGCATCATGCCCAACATCGACCGCGAGACCTCCGGCGTCGTGGCGGCCCAGATGCGGAAGACGGGAATCGAAATCATGAACGGCAAACCGCTTGGAGACCTCAAGGCGGATGACAGCGGCGTCAGCGGCAAGGTCGGCGATCTCACCGTTTCCGCGGACTATCTTCTGGTCTCCATCGGCCGCAAGCCCGCGCTCGACGGCATGAACATTGCGGCAAGCGGCGTCAAGACCAACGAACGCGGCTGGATTCCGGTGGATTCCTCCTGCCGGACGAATGTCCCCGGCATCTTCGCCATCGGCGACGCAACGGGGTCCTGGCAGCTCGCCCATGCGGCAAGCGCGATGGGCGTTGTCGCGGCGGACGTCGCATGCGGCCGGAAAAACGCATTCGACGGAAGTCTTGTTCCCGGGTGCATTTTCACCTCGCCTGAAATCGGTTCCGTCGGCAAGAGCCAGGAGCAGTGCGACAGGGAGGGAATCGAAACCCGGGTCGGCAAGTTCCCGTTCGCCGCGCTCGGCAAGGCAATGGCAATCAATGAAACGGCGGGCTTCTGCAAGATCATCGCGGACGCCAAGACCGATCAGGTGCTCGGCGTTCACATTGTCGGACCGCATGCAACGGACCTGATCGCGGAAGCCTGCCCGGCGCTCCATCTGGAAATCACGGCTAGAGAACTCGGCAAGGCGATTCACGCCCATCCGACCCTCGGAGAGGCCATGATGGAAGCCGCGCATGCCGTTCACGGCGAATCCGCGCACATTCCCTCCAGAAAAAGGAAATAAGGCGCGCGCTCTTCCGGTCCTTTCACGGACAGGAAACCGTCCCCGCGGAACCGCTGCGGTTTCCGCGGGATTTTTTTTCGGAAAAATACATTACCGCAATGCAAGCATGCGCAGGATCGGGGATTTCACCTCCGGCGGCAAGCTTGCGCAGCCGGAGCGCGGCAGGACTGAAAGGAAAGCACAAAGCAATTTCTTGCGATGCAGAGCATCGCGGGATCAACCCGTTTTTTTGATGAAAGCCCTTCCCGGGATGCGGATCTGTCTCGCAGGAAAAGAAAAACGGATCAGGCGCGGCGTCCGGGAACGTGCTTTTTCCCGAACACCGCCATCACCAGCTGGAGATCCTTCCAGACATCCGCCTTTGCGGCGGGATTGCGCAGCAGATAGGCCGGATGAAAGGTCGGCATGACTTTGATCCCGTGATAGTCCATCCAGCTGCCGCGGATCCGTGTAATCCCGGCCCTGACCTCGGGAAAAAGCAGCCGCAGGGGAACCGCGCCTAGCATGACGATGACCTTCGGACGGATCAGTTCAATCTGCCGCATGATGAACGGGCGGCATGCCTCGGTTTCATCCGGTTCCGGATTGCGGTTGTTCGGCGGGCGGCATTTCACGGTGTTGGCGATGAAGACTTCGGCGCGGTTGAACTGCATTGCGCCGATCATGCGCGTCAGGAGTTCTCCCGCGCGTCCGACGAACGGAAGTCCCTGCAGATCCTCGTCGGCTCCCGGCGCCTCGCCGAGAAACATCAGTTCCGCCCTGACGTTCCCGTCGCCGAACACCGTATTCGTCCGTGTCCGGCAGAGTTTGCATCCCCTGCACGAGGCAACGGCGGCGGCAAGTTCCCTCCAGCTCATGTTCCGCGGGTCTTTTCCTCCGGCGGGCGGGGCGGAGTCCGGCGCGGCAGAACAGACATGCGGTGCGGAATCCGCCGGAGACCGGCGCGGAGGCGCGGAAAAACGCTGCGGAGCGCAGCCGGGAGACATCGTACGGCGCGAATGCGCAGGAGGCGGCGCCGGTTTCGCGACATCCGCATAGAACTCCCTGCGGACCTCCGGGCTGAGGCAGGTGTCAGGAGAGTCAAGCGCCTGCATTTTCAGACACTCGATGATTTCATCGAAAAGATCCGGCCTGCTCATAATACGGAAACAACCTCCCGGCGATTTGCCTTTTGGAAAAAGCAATGTATTATATATCTCCGAAAATACAATATCCAATCGGAAAGAATCCGAAAAATTACAAGAGGGGAACGGAACATCATGATTCGAAAAAGTGGGGCTGTCCTGTTGTCATTCATTCTGTTCGGCATCTGCCTTGCCATGCAGGCGGAACCGGCGGCGGAGCCGGAAGAGAAGGCGGACACCGAGGAACAGATCCAGGAACAGACTCTTCTCGAAACCCTGGGAATCGACATGAACGACAAAACCATCCGCGGGAATGAGACAAAAGCCTATCTCACCATTTTCCAATCCCTTGTCCGCACGGTTTCCGATGAAGCGGAAAAGCTCATGAACTGGAGAGGTTTTGAGCTCCGCAGACTGCTGACCGCGCTCTGCGGAACTGTTCTGAGCATTCTCATCTCCTTTTTCTGCCGCTGGTTCATCAAACACAAATGGTGGCAAATCACGTCGCGTCTGTTCCGGACGAAAAACCCGGGAGCCTTCTGCGCTCTTCTGGCAGGTCCACTTTCAGCCTTCCTCCTTTTCAGCGGTATTTTCCTGAGTTTTCTTCCGATGCTGCTGTGTCTGCCGGGTCGGGGTTATCTCTTTTTTGAGAAACTCTACTTCGGCCTTGTCACAATCTCGGTGGCGGCGCTGGTTCTGAATCTCTTCAAACTCCTGGACGCGGTTTTTCTGAGATTCTTCTCGCTGAACGGGAAAAACACCAGCATGGACGAACTCGCCGTCCGGGTGATCGGGCGCGTCATCCAGGTTCTTGTCATCATGTTCACCTTCTTCTTTCTCTGCGAGAACGTGTTCGGAATCAATGTCACCGCGATTCTCGCGGGCGCGGGCGTCATCGGACTGGGCATCGCCTTTGCGGCACAGGACACCATCGCCAACTTTTTCGGCTCTCTCATGATTATCATCGACCGTCCATTCAAGGTCAACGACTACATCCGCATCGACGGCAGAGAAGGATCGGTGGAACGGGTCGGACTGCGCAGCACGGGAATCCGGACGCCGGACGGATTCCTGGTGACAATCCCGAACAAAATAACCGCCAATGTCACGATTGAAGACATTTCCTGCCGTCCGACGATCAAACGGATCATGACACTCGGACTGGTTTACGACACTCCGCCAGAAAAACTCGAACGCGCCGTCGCCGTTCTTCATGAAATTCTCGACCATCATGCATCCGTAGATCCGCAGTTTCCTCCGCGGATTCATTTTCTGGAATTCGCAGCCTGTTCCCTGAATCTTCAGGTGATCCTGTGGTACAACACAACAGCCTACTGGCAGGGACTCGACTGGACGGATGAAATCAACCGCGCGATTCTCAAGCGCTTCAACGAAGAGGGGCTGGAATTCGCATTCCCGACCAGCACAACCTATCTTGCGTATGATCCCAAACGCGAGGTGGAGCTGAAAATCCGGGAATCCCTTCCGCAGTCCGCGCAGACGGACGGAAACTGAACGGCGCGCTTCCGTCCGGGATCCGCCGCGGAAACGGGAAGCAGACGCCTTTCTCTTTTCCGGTCACATCATCCAGAACGGCGGCGCGGAAAGTTCATGACATTTCCAGGAATCGTCATAGAACACTTTCAGCAGAAAAAGCCCGAGTGCGGGCGCAGTGTCCTTTGCGGCGGAACGCCTTTTCGCCTCCAGCATCCGGGAAATCGCATCCGGGGAAAGATTCCCACGTCCGACTTCCGCAACCGCTCCGACAATGCTCCTCACCATCTTGTAGAGAAAACCGTCTCCCATGATGTGGAGACAGAGCAGCGGGCCGAAGCGCCTGATTTCCGCCCTGTAAATGGTGCGGACATGATCTTTTGACGGATCCAGTTCCACGGTGAATGTGGAAAAGTCATGCGTCCCCTCCACATATTTCAGCGCCTCGGCCATGCCATCCGGATTGACGATATCGGAAACATTCCAGCTCCAGCGGCAGGTGAACGGATTCAAATCGCCGGTGTTGATGACATAAACATAGGCTTTGCTGTGCGCCGAGAAGCGCGCATTGAACCCGTCCTCGGCGACGGCGGCCTCGCGGATCTTGATGCTCGGAGGAAGCAGACGGTTCAGGGCCTTCTTGAGTTTCCAGTCCGGAATGTAAGGGGAAGGAGGCGCCTGGAAGGAAGCCGCCATGCCAAGCGCATGAACCCCGGAATCCGTCCGGCTGCTGCCCTGGACCCGGATGGAATCGTTGTTGAAGAGATGCCGGAGCTTTTCCTCCAGCACTTCCTGAACGGTGATGCCGTTGGCCTGGCGCTGCCAGCCGTGATAATCCGTGCCGTCAAAACTCAGCTCGAGACGGAAAGTTCTGATCCCGGGGAGGTCTTCTGTTTTCATGACGCCTAAAAATCCAGATCATGTTCGGCAAGCGGCGTATAGACCGCGCCGGATTTCTTGAGTTCACTCCGGAAGACGATGATCTTCTGCGCGAAGGGTTCGGGCAGTTTCGGCATGGCGTCCGCCCACTTCCGGATGCGCTGAAGGTCGAACGCCACAGGAGGCCGGTTCATGCGCATGATCGTGATATGCGGCAGGAACGGGCGGTTTTCCTTCGGAAGGTTCAGACCGGCAAGCACCACGTCGTCCACGCGGGATTTCAATTCTTCAAAGGCATGGGAACACTGCATGGTCACGGCGAGAACGGAAGCCTTGCGTTCGCTCGGGAAGAAACGGTAGCCGGTATAGGTGAAGCGGACTTTCCGCAGACCGTCCATTCCGGAGCTGAACGCGTCGATCAGCCTGTCGGCCGCGCCCGGCGAAGTATCGCCGATAAACCGCATGGTCATATGCATCCGGTCTCCCGGAGTCCATTTCCAGAACGGCAGCTCTTTCTCATAACGGTTCAGGGCCCTGCGCAGCTCCTGCGGAATTTCAAGTGCGATGAAAAGACGCAGCATGGCGTTCTTGTCAGTCATGAACGGATCTCCTTTTCCGGGGTTCTTTCAAAGGTATGAAAGAAATAAAGTGCGAAAAACGCAATCACTCCGGCGTAAACGGCATTGACGCTCCAGGACGGATGCGCCACCGGAGTTCCCGGAATTACCGTGACGATCTGTCCTGCGATCATGAAAAGCCACGCATGCAGCAGTTTGACGCGTCCGGCATCACGGTCGTAGGCGCATTCTCCCAGCCGGATCAGACCGGTAAGCAGGAAATAAAGACCGACAATCAGCGTATCCGCCGCATGGAAGAAAAAGAGAACGAACAGCAGAAAGAAGAAACAGGCGTTCATGACCGCAAGGTAGAATTTCTGAAGCGGCCGCCCCGGATCAAACTGATTGACAAGGGCTCCGGTCTGCCAGATCGCCTGCATCATCGGAGCGGCGCAGGCGAATGCCGCGATCAGCTGCCCCGCGGAACAGCCGGGCACAGCCACGGCAAACGCCGCGGCAATCATGACGGCGGCTTCCATCCAGAGACGGCCGCGCCCGAGCCTCCGCCGGAACAAAGCAGTCACCAGCACCGCGGCAATTATGATAAGCACAGGCAGGAAGCTGAACGGCCCGGCAAGATAGGAGACCAGCACTGCGGCAAAGCCCCATGCCTGTCCCGCATACTCATCCCGGGTAATGAAGCGGACATTGCCGGAAGCGGAATCCGCCCTGGACAGAATCTTCTTCCGGAGCATCGGCAGATTCTCCGCAATGACATAAATCAGAAAGACCAGCAGGGCGACAATCCGGTAGTCGCACACGGGCGGCATAATAAACTTCGTGCCGAAAATCGACAGCAGAAGAATGAATACGGAAAAATTGCGCCGGAACGGCAGGAATTCCCGGAGAAGAAACGCCGCCTCGACTTCCAGAAAGAGAAAGGCCGAGGCAATCGACACATCCGCCAGCATGCCGCCGTCAATGAAGATCATGGCGGCTGCAAAGCAGAGGGTCAGCAGGACCATGCCGGCATAGGAGAGAATCACGAATTCGCGCAGCTGTTTCTGCCCGGGCAGGAAACAGCCGAGAAACGGCAGAAACAGAAAGTATCTGGAATGCGGAAACGCCAGCCAGTGAAGGAAACCCTCCTGAAGCAGCAGAAGCGCTCCCGCAAGCAGAGGGAGCAGGCAGAATGCCGCGGACAAACGATCTGCAAAAGTGGCGGATCCGGTTCTGTTCACAGAAAGGAAGGAGTCGGAATTGCCGCGGAGGACAATCGAGTAGACGACCACGATCCCGACGATCGTCAGCGGCGTTGCGACGGCAAGCCCGTAAGGCAGTTTCAGCAGCAGAAAAAGAGCGGCGGTAAACAGGAAGAATCCGCAGTAGGGATGAATTTCACGGCAGGGCGCCTTGTCCCGGAACATGATCCGGAACCCGTTCAGAAGGGCAAGGAACCCCGCGGCGGCAAGTCCCAGCAGGACCTCCCGCGGCAGTTCAAAAAGCGGATTCATCAGAATGCGCCGGGCAAAAAAGGTGTCCGCCATGGTATGATTCATGGCCGCCGCCCACATGACAAGTTCCAGCGGCAGAATGAAAACGAACAGCAGACAATATAAAAAAATATGAAAACGCACTTATTTTTTTATCCTTCCCGCCGACGCCTTCCCCATATTTTCCGATCGGAACATTTCCATGGCCGTCAGGCATTGTTTCAATTGCACCGGACTGCGGGAACGGAAGAGCATGCTCCGCATGTCCGGATATGAAATCCCGTCCTTTCCCTTCAACTTCCGGGAAGAACCCGGAATCCCGGAAAGGTAAAATAGCATGATGTCTCAGGAAAGCAAGCAGGAGAAACGGATTCATGAATATCTTGAAGCGCCGCATCTCCCGGATGCAAGGCGTCTCATTCCGGGCGGCACGGGGCAGACGCCGGAACAGGCTCCGCCCGGATCATGCGTTCAGCAGGGCGAGAAACTGCCTGAGCCATTCGACATGGGCGCTCCATGCGGGAGCGGTCACGAACATGCCGTCGGTAACGGCTCCCGTAAAACCCGCGTCGACATATTCCGCACCGGCGGCTTCGATTTCGGGTTTCACCGCAGGATAGGCGTTGATTTTCCGCCCTTTGACAACACCGGCGGCGGTCAGAAGCTGAGGTCCGTGACAAACTGCCGCAACCGGTTTTCCGGCCTCGGCAAAGGCGCGGATCAGTTCCAGCACCCGGCCGTTCAGGCGCAGATGCTCGGGAGAACGGCCGCCGGGCAGCACAAGAGCGTCGAATCCGTCCGCGGAAACATCCGCGAAGGCGCCGTTCAACGTGAAGTTGTGGCCGCGTTTCTCCGTATAGGTCTGGTCTCCTTCGAAATCGTGAATGGCTGTGCGGATCTGCTCTCCGGATTTCCTCCCGGGACTCACCGCCGTCACTTCGCAGCCGCAGACCTGAAGCGCCTGAAACGGCACCATGACTTCATAATCCTCCACGAAATCGCCGACAATCATCAGAATTTTCCTGGACACTTTCATCACCTCAATGCATTTCATGTTTCTTTCTGAACGGCTCCGCACTTCCGGAGCCAGGAATCCGACAGGAAAAAGAACACGCCCGTCAGAGAAACCGCAATCATGGCAAGCGTGTAAAGCAGGGGGGCGAATCCGGAGGCGTTTGCTCCAACCCCCAGCGATTCCAGCACCAGCTGCGTGATCTTGTCCCGTGTTCCAAGCCCGCCCGGCGTGACCGGAATCGCGGCGGCCGTGCTGCCGAGCAGGGATGCGAACGCGGAAGGCACCGCATATGCCGCACTGCCGGTAAGCCCAGCCACGATCAGAACAAGCCCTCCGACAAGAAGCGGATGCATGACAAGCACGCTCAAAAGAAAGGTCGCGAACAGCCGCCGCGGATCCCTGCGGTAGGTCCGGACGGATTCCAGCACGGGCCGGATTCTGTTTCTGAGAATCCGGTCGGCGAAATCAAGACACTTCCGCGCGGGAGCGATCCGGAAGATCACATCCTGAAAAAAGAGGGCCAGCCCCGCGGCAAGCCCGGCAAGACAGAGAAGATAAAGGACAAGAACCGGATATTTCACCTCGGGCCGAAACATCAGCACGCGTCTCATGCCGAACGTCACGGCAAGGGCCACAAGAAAGAAAAGCGCCAGCATGCCGATGACACGGTCCATGAAAATGGATGTCACGCCGTGCAGCTTCTGTCCCTTTTTCGTTTCGCGAAGCAGAAATGCCGCCTTGACGACATCTCCCCCCACGGCTCCGCCGGGCATGCAGAGGGAAAAAAAAGTGCCCTGCATGCTGAGCGAAAGGGCACGGAAAAACGGAATGTCCATCTGTTGAATCCGCAGAAGCATCCGCCAGCGGACCGCGCAGAGCACAAGCTGAATGCCGATTGCAATGCCACCGAGAACAGTGAACAGCGCAACGCGTTCCGATGCAATCCGGTTCAGGTGCGCGAAATCGATGTCGGATACCACCCAGTAAATCAGAAGTCCGGCAAGAACCATCTTGAGAATCTGGACAGCCCATCGCTTCCTGATGCGCTTTTTTTTCGCTTCGTCTTCCACTGACAACTTCCCGCTTTCACATTCCGAATGCATTTCCGGCGCCGGACCGCCGCCCGCGCTTTCGGTTTCCCCTTCCGGAGCCGGAAGGTAATATACACTCCCGATTCCGATATGCAAGAATCTTCAGCGAAAGGAAAGAACCCCTCCGGAGCGGCGTTCGGAAACTCATTTCCCGTCTCCGTGCGAGCGGTATTTTTCCAGCAGCTTCAGCATTTTTTCGCGAAGCAGCATGAGATGCTCGAAGTGGAAATCCGCCTTTGTACCGGAGCCGGAAAACCTTGATCCGAACAGACGGAACTCTCCGAGCAGACGGTTGACATCCGCGAGCAGACGTTTCACGATTGCGATCCGGAGCGCGGGATACTCCTCCTCGTCCATGTCGATAATGTCCGCGCTGCGCGCCATCAGTTTGCCGTACAGGGCAAGAATGCGCATCCCTGCAACCGTCTCGTCGCGGCCGGAAAGCAGAGCAAAATGCTGCGCCCAGAGCCTGGCAAGGCGCCCGAGCACAATATAAAACTCGGCGCCGTCGCGCTTCTGCCAGTCCTCGCCGAATGAGACTTCCTCCTCATAGTCGGCATTGCCGTCGAAGAGCCCCGCCAGCGAGGAATCCCGGTAGTCCCCGCCGAACGGAACGAGTTCAGGCCGCTCCTGAATGTGCTTCATGATGACGGCATCCTCCGAGGGAAGATCAATGTAGCGGGGCAGTTCCTGCAGATAGGTGCTGATCCGCGCGTCATCCTTCTTGAGTTCAAGCTCCCAGTCAAATTCGTTCCAGTAGTCTTTCAGCGGTCCGGGCATGGCATCTCACGCATTCTTCGCTTTTTTCTTTTCCGAGGCGGCCTTGCGCCTGATTCGTGCCTCGATGCGTTTGATCGCATCGGTCTTCGGCGCATCGCCCCAGAGACTTTCCAGCTGATAGAGCGCACGGGTGTCCTCGTCCATGACATGCACCATCACCGTGCCGAAGTCCACGATCATCCAGTGGCTTTCCGGCGAGCCGTCCACATGAAGCGGCTTGAGCTTGAGCTGTTCGAGCACGTCGCGCTGAATCCGCTCGGCAATGGCGCGGATGTGCGGTTCGGAGGTCGCAGTGCAGAGCACGAAATAATCGCTGACCGCCGAGTATTCCTTCAGATCGAGCCTGACAATGTTCTCCGCCTTCCGGTCATACGCGATCTCCTCGCAGAGCTTTGCGAGCTTCAGTTCGGGAGTTTCCTTTCTTCCCGTCTTTTTTTCTGCCGTTTCAGTTGTCGTCATTGTAGCCCTCCTGGGTTATCTTGAATATAGACATTGTTCCGCCGGATGAAGTCCAGAACCGGAGCCGGAAGCCACCTGGAAGCCGCATTCCACGCTCCGCGCCGGATCATCGCCCGGATTTCCGTGGATGACACGGGAAAAACGGGCGCCGAAGGAAGAACGGATGAAAGAAGCTTTTCCGTTTCCTCCTCCGTCCAGTGAAGCCGCAGCTCCGCACGGGAGACGGCGCCGTCTCCGCGCGGATACACGATGACGCCGTAACGCCGGACGATTTCATGCGCATCCTTCCACAGATGCAGCTGCCGGAGACTGTCCCCTCCGATCAGCAGTAATATATCATCGTTTTCATGGAATTGCGAAAGCTGTTTTAAAGTATCTATCGTGTAGGAACGTCCCGACCGGCGGTTTTCAAGATCGGAAAGCGCAAACCCCTCCCGTCCCTCCAGCGCCGCGGCGAGCATCCGGAAGCGAACCGCAAACGGCGTGACGAAACGGTCTGTCTTGTGCGGCGGCGCCGGCGCGGGAACAAACAGCACCTGTTCGGCGTAGTTCCTTGCCAGCACCTCCTCCGCCAGGGAGATATGGCCGTTGTGAACGGGATCGAACGTGCCGCCGAAGAATGCGATTTTCATGAAAACCCCTTGCAATTCCTGTTTTTCCGTTCATATTTAAGCATGAAAAAAGAGAAACTCAAATGCCGGAAGCGATTTTTTATGCAAATCCCATTCAAAATTGATTCCGCCGTCCGGAAACGCCGCATGTTCGCTGCCGCGTGCGAAATCACGGCACGCCTGCGTTCCGCGGGATATTCCGCTTATCTGGTCGGCGGCGCGGTCCGCGATCTCTGTCTGGGAAGGGTTCCGAAAGACTGCGATATTACAACAGATGCGGCGCCTTCTGAAATCATGAGGCTTTTCCCCGACTCCATTCCGCTCGGCGCATCGTTCGGCGTCGTCACGGTTGTCGCCGATTCGATGCATTTCGAGGTCGCCACCTTCCGCGAGGAGCGCAATTATGAAGACGGCCGCCGGCCGGAACACATCCGCTTCAGCAAAACCCCTCAGGAGGATGTCGCACGGCGTGATTTCACGATCAACGCCATGCTGCTTGATCCTGAAACGGAAATCCTGACGGATTACACCGGCGGGTATGAAGACCTGCGGCGGGGAATCCTGCGCACAATCGGCGATCCTGTCACGCGGTTCTCGGAGGATTATCTGAGAATGCTCCGCGCCATCCGTTTCGCCGTCCGTCTGCAGCTGACGCCTGACGAGGACCTGATGCGCGCAATCGAACTCCTGGCTCCGAAACTGCGTTATCTCTCCGCGGAACGCGTGCGGGATGAATTCACCCGGATTCTCTGCGGCCCGTCGCCGGACCGCGCGTTCCGCATGGCGGAACGGCTCGGAGTCCTGAAGGCGCTGCTGCCGGAAATCGAGGCAATGCGCGGCGTCGAACAGCCGAAGGAGTTCCATCCCGAAGGCGACGTTTTCGAACATACGATGCTCATGCTCTCCCACATGGCTTATCCGTCGCCGGAGCTGGGGTGGTCGATTCTGATGCATGACGCCGGGAAACCCGCCTGCCGGGGCGTCCGTGAAGACGGGCGGGTTCATTTTCACTCCCACGAGGAAAAGGGCGCGGAAATTGCGGCGGAGGTTCTGCGCCGTCTGAAGATGCCGGGCAGAATGAGCGACTGCATCATCGCCGCAGTTCGGAATCACATGCGTTTCGCGCAGATCGATAAAATGCGGACCGCGAAATGGCGCCGTCTGGTTGCGGAGGAAAATTTCCCGCTTGAACTGGAACTCCACCGGATCGACTGCATCTCCTGTCATGGAAAACTCGGCAACTACCTGCTGCTCCTGGACCGGCTTCATGAACTGGAGATCTCTCATGCGGAAGCGCTTCCGCCGCCGTTCCTGAAAGGCGACGACATTCTCGCACTCGGCGTCCTCCCCGGTCCCGGAGTCGGTTTTCTTCTGAAATACGCTGCCGATCTTCAGCTTGACGGAATCGTCTCTACGAAAGAGGAGGCGCTGAATGCCGTGAAGAACCGCCTCATCCACCCTTCCGATGTATGAAGGCTGGCGTTTCCAGACTCATGCGGGCGCTCCGTTCCCGGACTTGACGCGATAGGTCCGACCTGCGAGATACTCCCGGATCGAAGCGCGGTCGACCCGCCAGAGCTTTCCGACCTTGGACGCCCGCAGCTCGCCGGAACGCAGCAGCGCATACATTTTCGTCCTCCGGACCTTCAGCATGGCCTGCGCCTCTTCGAATGTCAGAAGTTCCTGCGAGTCCGCCGGAACGGAATTCGTCGGATTTCGTTCTTCCACAGGCGCGGAAGCGGCTGCGTCCGGAAGCTCTCCGGCCCGTGACGCGGCGGGGAAATCGCATTCCATCCGCACAACGACCAGAAGTCCGGCGGCTTCCAGACTTTCCGCAGTCGCAGTGTAGCTGTCGGCGTCCCGGTTGAACGAACGCAGGAGGACGGAGCCGTCCTCCCGGAGGAAATAACCGCGGATGAGCGGCGGCGCATCACCGCGCCGGACCAGCACATAATCCCCGTTCTCCGGTCTGAGCTCTCCGGAGCAGAACAACCGCGCCCCTTTCGGAATGCGCGGTT
Source organism: uncultured Victivallales bacterium (assembly GCA_944390795.1). Taxonomy (GTDB): domain Bacteria; phylum Verrucomicrobiota; class Lentisphaeria; order Victivallales; family UBA1829; genus UBA11452. The sequence goes on along the minus strand of CALXRI010000023.1, from coordinate 24,251 downwards.
CGCATCCGATATCCGTCACCGTCACGATTGTGAATTCTTCCCGCCGTTTCATTCCCGCTCCTTCCGGTCCGCATACACAGCTGGTAATATGGCAGAGTTTCCGCGGATTTCAATCCCGGTTCCGGAGATCTTCCGATTCTCTTTTCCGCGGGATGCCCTGACGATGCGTCAATGAATCCGGTTCCGGAGATTTCCATGCGGGAAAGTCCTTTTTTCCGTCTTTTTCCCGCGGGACCGTCCTTTTCCCGTGTGCATTTCTCCAAAAACGGATTATATTCCCTTGACAACGTTTGCGGAACAGAATAATCTTCAAGGAATGCGGAAATCATGGACAGCAGCAGAATACACAGCCGTGTCTGGGTCGAAGTCAATCTGGACACGCTGGAGGAGAATTTCAACAAAATCAGAAAAGCGGTCGAACCTGCGAAAGTGCTTGCCGTTCTAAAGGCCAATGCCTACGGTCTCGGCGTGGAAAAAATCGCGGAACGGCTCAACCGCGCCGGCGCCGCTGGATTCTGCGTGGCGGAACTCAAGGAGGCGCTGCCGCTGGTCCGCTTCGGCAAACCCGTGCAGATTCTCGGCGGCGTGCTGGACTACGAGATCCCGCCCGCCGTGGCAAACGGCATCATCCTCGGCATCACCGACATGGAAACGGCGAAGAAAATCAGCGCGGAAGCGGTCCGGCAGGGCAGAACCGCCGAATGCCATTTCAAGATAGACACCGGCATGGGGCGTCTCGGGATTCTTGCAAAGGACGCCATTGCGCTCATTCCCGAAGTGCTGCGTCTTCCGAACCTGGACTGCTGCGGCATTTATTCGCATTTTCCCGTGGCCTACCGCGGAGAGGACAACTTCAGCACACGCCAGGCGGACCGCTTCTACCGGATCCTGGACGCCATGCGCGAAAAAGGAATCCACTTCCGGAAAATTCACATGGCGAACAGCGACGGTATCAACAACTGTCCCTTCTCCTACCGCTATCCGTTCAATTACGTCCGGACGGGAATCAACCTGCACGGTTCGTTTGACAGCGAGGGACAGCGGATTCTGGACCTGAAGTCGATCCTGACGCTGAAAACCCGCGTCGTCGCCGTGCGGAACATGCCGGCGGGACATACGATCGGCTACGGGGGAACCTGCCGTCTCGTCAAGGACACCCGCGTCGGAACGATCTGCGCGGGCTATGCCGACGGACTTCCCCTGAACCTCTCCAACCGCGGCTATGTCGTCATCCGGGACCGCCTCTGCCCGATCCTGGGGCGCCTCTCCATGGATTATACGACGGTCTCTCTGGAACAGTTCGAGGAAGGCGAGGTCCTCCCGGGAGAGGAAGTGATCTGTCTCGGAGGCGAGGGCATGCACGCGGTTCCCGTGGAGAACTGGGCGCAGCTCAAGGGAACGCATCCGTATGACGTGATCTGTTCGCTGGGAACCCGCGTGGAACGGGTGTTTGTCAGCAGGGAATGCAACCAATGATCCGGAATACAACGATCCAAAACACAACGGAGGGGAAGGATATGGAAAAATCAGGAAAGACGCCGGCGCTCCTGCTGGCGGTTGTTCTGCTCGCCATGACGAGCGCATGCATCAGCGTAACCTATGACGGAGTCGAAAATCTTCCGCCGCTGCCGTCCGACGCGAAGGTCGCCGTCTATTATGAGAAATCGCTGATTCCGGTTCCGGAAACGCAATACACGAAAATCGGAGAAGTGACCGCAAGCGCCTCCACCGCCAGTTTCACCATGACACAGATCAAGGCGAGGATTGTCGAGGAAGCCCGCGAAAGAGGAGCCAACGGCGTGCTGATCCAGTCCGTCGACATGCACCGGGACGGCGAAGTCCGCAGCGATCAGGTGAAGAATCTGGGAGCTCCGACATGGACCACGGTGGACAATTCCGCAAGCGACATCACCCAGGAACGGGATCTCCTGATTTACTCCAGCGGCAGCGATCCGGACGTCCCGATCTATGAAATCACGATCCGGGCAATGCTGTTCAGCATGCCGGAAGCCGCCCTGAAGGCGGCCCTCGGGAAAAACACTCCTGCCGGGAAAACGAAAAAATAAATTACCGCGATGCAAGCATGCGCGGTATTAGGGATTTCGCCTCCGGCGACCAGCTTGCGCAGCTGGACCGCGGCAGGACTGAGAGTCCTGCACGAAGCAATTTTTGGCGATGCAGTGCATCGCGGTATCAACCTAAATTTTTTTGAATAAAAACACATTCTCGGGTTCCGTCACAGGAAAAAACATTTTTGCAGACGGGGTATCCGGAAAAAGAAGGGATTTTCCAATGAAATACATCGGAGCCCATGTCTCCATTGCCGGAGGCGTCGAGAACGCCCCTCTGAACGCCGCCGCGATCGGGGCGAAAGCATTCGCCATGTTCACCAAAAACCAGCGTCAGTGGACAAGTCCGCCGCTGACGGAAACATCCATCGAGGCATTCAAGGCGAACTGCCGGAAACACGGATACGCCCCGGAACACATTCTGCCGCACGACGGCTATCTGATCAATCTCGGAAATCCCGACCCCGTGAAACGCGAACAGTCGCGGAAGGCTTTCACGGATGAAATGACGCGGTGCATGCAGCTCGGGCTGGACCGCCTGAACTTCCATCCCGGAAGCCATCTGCGCGAAATCCCGGAAGAAGAGTGCCTCCGCCTGATCGCGGAATCGGTCAATGCGGCGCTGGATGAAACGGAGGGCGTCACGGCGGTGCTGGAAAACACCGCGGGACAGGGAAGCAATCTCGGGTATTCGTTCGAACAGCTCGCGCGCATCATGGAAATGATCCGCGACACTTCGCGCATCGGCGTCTGCATCGACACCTGCCACTCCTTCGCCGCCGGATACGACCTCAAAAGCGAAGAAGGCTATGAAAAGACGATGGAGGCGTTTGAACGCATTATCGGGTTCCGTTACCTTCGCGGCGTCCATCTGAACGACTCCAAAAGCGTTCTCGGCGGACATCTGGACCGCCACAACAGCATCGGCAGAGGGGAACTCGGACTCGAGCCGTTCCGCCGCATGATGAACGATCCGCGCTTCGACAACGTCCCGATGGTTCTCGAAACAATCGATGAAACACTCTGGCCGGAGGAGATCAGGCTGCTTTATTCCTTTGCAAAGGAATGAACTGCCCCGGTTGCAGAGCACATGATCGTATCGGAAATTTCGCCTCCGGCGGCCGGCTTGCGCAGCTGAACCGCGGCAGGGCTGAAAGGAGAGCACGAAGCTGTTTTGGGCGATGCAGTGCATCGCATGATTCAACTGTTTTTTTGAATAAACCGGAAATCTATTCGACGGTCACGCTCTTTGCCAGATTGCGCGGCTGATCGATCTCGCAGCCCCGTTCGACGGCAATATAGTAAGCCAGAAGCTGCAGGGCCGCAACCGTCGGCAGCGCGGCGGCATAGCGCGAACATTCCGGAATGCGGATCACATCTCCCGCAAGCGCCTCCGCTTCGGCGTCTCCCTCGGTCACAAGCGCGATCACAGGCGCCCTGCGCGCACGGCACTCCTGAATGTTTCCGAGCATTTTGTCCCGCCCCGGAATATTGTTCGCAAGCGCGACGACCGGATGCGCCGGGTCGAGAAGCGCGATCGGGCCGTGCTTGAGTTCCGCCGCGTGATACCCCTCCGCATGGATATAGGAAATTTCCTTGAGCTTGAGCGCGCCTTCCAGCGCCGCCGGATAGAGCGGGCCGCGCCCGATGAAGAAGAAGTCGTCGCAATGCGCGTGGCGTTTCGCGATCCGTTCGATTTCCGACGCCTGTCCGAGCACTTTGCGGATCATGTCCGGAAGCGCCTCGATTTCCGCGATCAGACGCGCGCCGTCGGCGCGGTCCATGCGGCGGTTCCGCCCGAACAGCAGCGCCAGAAGCAGGAGAACGGTCACCTGGCTGCTGAAGGCCTTTGTCGAAGCGACGCTGATTTCGGGTCCGGCGTGCAGGTAAACCCCGCGCCCGGCTTCGCGCGCAACCGTCGAACCGACCACGTTGCAGAGCGCCGCCACCAGCGCTCCTTTTGTGGTCGCCTCACGGACAGCCGCGATGGTGTCGGCGGTCTCGCCGGACTGGCTGATCGGGATCACAAGCGTCCGCGGCTCGATGATCGGATTGCGGTAACGGAACTCCGCCGCCTGCTCGACCTCCGTCGGAATTCCGGCGAGATCCTCGAAGAAATACTCTCCGACCAGCCCGGCATGCATGCTGCTGCCGCATCCGGCAATCACAATTCTTCCGATCTCCGCAAGCTCCCGCGGCGTGAGATTCAGCCCCGAAAGAAGCGCGCTTTTCATCTCATGGTCGATCCTTCCCCGGATTGCGTTCCCGATTGTTTCAGGCTGCTCGAAAATCTCCTTGAGCATGAAATGCGGATAGTTGCCTTTCTCCGCCGCGTCCGCGGACCATTCCACACGCGTGGATTCGCGTTCGATCGGCATGTTCTCAAAATTGCGCACCTCGACAGCGTCCTGTTTGATGACTGCGAGATCGCCGTCGTTCAGATACATGACCTGACGCGTAAGAGGCAGGATTGCGGCAAGGTCGCTGGCTGCGATGTTTTCCTTCTCCCCGAGTCCGATCACCAGCGGACTTCCCTTGCGCGCGGCTACGATCATGCCGGGATGAAGCGGGCTGACGGCCGCAATTCCGTATGTGCCGGAAAGCTGGCGGACCGCCGCCGCCACTGCGCGCGGGAAATCCCCCTGGTAAAAGCGGGCGATCAAATGGGCGATCACTTCGCTGTCCGTCGAAGAGCGGAAGACGCATCCCTGTCCGGACAGGTGTCTGCGCAGTGTCTGATAATTGTCGATGATTCCGTTGTGAACAATATGGAACTCTCCCTTTTCATCGCAGTGGGGATGCGCATTGACGTCCGAAGGTTCGCCATGCGTCGCCCAGCGGGTATGCGCAATGCCGCATCCGGACACCTTCATCTGTTCCGGCGCACTTTCGCGCAACAGCTGTTCGAGCGCCTTCACCTTGCCGGCGCTCTTCATGGAAAAAAAACGGCCGTCTTCTCCGATCACGGCGATTCCCGCTGAATCGTAACCACGGTATTCCAAACGTTTCAAACCGTCGATCAGGACTTCCGCCGCGATCCGCGGTCCGGCATATGCAACAATTCCGCACATGTGAGGCTGCTCCTTTCTGTCTGCCGCGCCGACTGCGCTGCGAGATCTGTTTTTACGGGTCAAAGGCGGACAATATACTTCAATTTCACCGGAAATAAAAATCCATGTTTCTCCGCATGCCGTTTAGTAAATGTGTTTAGCATCATAGACCCGAAGACACAACATTTTCATTATCATAAAATTGCGAAAAAAAATCTTTTTTTCATGCGTCTCTTCCGGAAAAAAACAGGGGAAATCCCGGGTTTGAAACTTGAAAAATACAAAAACAAAACTATATTAGTTAGGAAACTAATAAAAGGAAGTTGCTGCCATGCTGAAACAAAGAGATTTGATCGGATGCATTTTCCACATGGCGCAGATGCTGGAACGGATGTGTGACAGCAATGCGCGTATGACAGGCCTCACGGGGAGTCAGGCGAGGCTGCTCTGCTTTCTTTCGATTGTCACGCTGAACGAGGAGGTGTTTCAGAAGGACATCGAGGAAGTGTTCGGAATCCGGCCATCGTCTGCAACCGGGCTGCTTCAGGCGCTGGAGCAGCAGGATTTCATCCGGCGCGTGCCGGTTGCGCGGGATGCAAGACTCAAGAAAATCGTCCTGACACCGAAGGCGGAAAAAATTCAGGTTCGCGTCAATCAAACCCATAGACAAATGCAGCGGCATCTTCAGGGCCCGATGAGCAACGAGGAGGTTTTCGCGTTCATGGATACCTGCGATGCGCTCGCCGGACGGGCCTCCTCGCTTTGACGCGCCTTCCGGCTGTTTTTCCGAATCAGAAGTGCAATATGAACACAGGAGGGAAAGTATTTCCCGTCCCTGAGAATAGAGGTGAAAAATGAATCATATTCTTTCCAAAATCCTGACAGGCGCATGCTGTGCGGCTCTTCTGGCTCCGTGCTTCGGTGCGGACGGCGTGTTTCCCTCGGTCCGTGTGGAAAAGGTTTCCGAAACGGATTCCACGGAACCCAAAGTTTATGTCGGGACCGTCGCGGCCTCGGAAACGGTGGACATCGTCGCCCGGATCAACGGCGTCATGTGGAAATCGGCGTTCCGCGAAGGAAGCCTGGTCAAGAAAGGCGAATTGCTTTTCCAGTTTGAAGACACGATCTACAAGGAGAATGTCAACGTTGCGAAGGCGACGCTCAAGCAGAATCTGGCGGAACTCGAATACATGACCCGTGAAAAGAACCGCTACGAGAAACTCTACAAGTCCAACGCGGCGGCCCAGACCACCTACGAGGACGCGTTGCGCTCCTATCTTGTCTACGAGGCCAAACGCGACGAGTCGAAGGCGAATCTTGCGCTTGCGGAAAATGATTTGTCCTATACGAAAATCTATGCGCCCCTTTCCGGCAGGATCGGACGGAACATTTACAGTGAAGGCAACTACATCACGCCGGAAAAAGGCGTCCTGGCAACGATCGTGCAGTTTGACCCGATCAAGATCAAGTTTGCAATGAGCGAAGCTGATTTCTTTCGCCACAGTAAAAACGGAACGCTTTCGGTCTCGGGTGTGGAAATCGTCCGTGCGGACGGCAAGACCTATCAGGGGAAAATCAAAGTGGACTTTGTCGACAATCAGATTGACACAAAAACCGGCACGCTGATGATCCAGCTTGAGGGGGAAAATCCGGATATGGAACTGATCCCCGGCGGTTATGTGATGGTCAGATTCCGAGAAAAATTTGAAAAACCGCTTCCATCCGTGAGCGTGACGGCGCTGATGACCGACGGCACGCATCATTATGTCTATGTCGTCACGCCGGAAAACAAGGTGGAGCGGCGGAACATCACAATCGGCCCGCAGGTGCGGGACCGCCAGATCGTGCTCTCCGGACTGAAAAAGGGAGAGACTGTCGTCATCGGCGGCATCAACAAGACCAAACCCGGCGAACAGGTGAATCCCGTTTACGGGAGTGCGCTCCAGTAAGCGCAGGGAGGTGATTTCATGTTTTCTGCCATTTTCATCCGGCGGCCGCGCTTCGCGCTGGTGATCTCGCTCTTCCTGATGCTTGCGGGAATCATCTCCGTGTATCGGCTGCCGATTGCGGAATATCCGCAGGTTTCGCCGCCGACCATCATGGTCATGGCGACATATCCGGGCGCGAGCGCGCAGGTCATTGCAGACACGGTGGCGTCGCCGCTGGAGTCGGAAGTCAACGGAACCGAGGACATGGTCTACTACTCCTCGCAGTCGGACAACCTCGGAAACTACACGCTGACGCTGACATTCAAATCCGGTGCGGACGAGGACATGGCGCTGGTCAACGTCAACAATGCCGTGAAACGCGCCGAACACGCGCTCCCGACCGACGTGGTGAACAACGGCATCACCGTGGTGAAACGCTCCAGCGACATGCTTGCGACATTCGCCTTCTACAGTGAGAATCCCGAACATACGCCGCTCTATCTGAGCAACTATGTCAGCATTCACATCAAGGATGCGATTGCGCGAATTGACGGCGTCGGACAGGCCATTGTCTTCGGCGAACAGGAGTACAGCATCCGCATCTGGCTCGATCCCTACAAGATGCGCGCCTATTCCGTCAGCGACGACGACGTGCGCAATGCGGTCGCCAGCCAGAACATTCAGGCGGCAACCGGTTCGGTCGGCACCGAATCCAGCAGCCGCTGGATGCAGTTCAAGGTGGATGCCAAAGGGCGTCTGAGCACACCCGAGGAGTTCGAGCGGATCGTCGTCAAATCCGGCGAGGACGGCCGCCAGATCCGTCTCTCCGACATCGCGAAGGTCGAGCTTGGAGCGGAAACCTACAACAGCACAGGCACATTCAATGGAAGACCCGCCGTCGTTCTTGCGGTCTTCAAGCTGAATGATGCCAATGCGCTGGAAATCATGAAGGACATCAAAAAGGAACTCGGGGAACTCCAGAAAAACTTCCCCGACGGGCTGAAATGGGAGATCGGATACGATTCGACCCGTTTCGTCGTGGTGTCCATGCAGGAGATCATCGAGACGCTGCTTCTCACGTTCCTTCTGGTTGTGGTCATCACCTATCTCTTCCTTCAGGACTGGCGCGCGACGATCATTCCCTCGGTCACAATCCCTGTGTCGCTGATCGGCACGTTCCTGTTCCTGTATCTCCTGAACATGAGTATCAACACGCTGACGATGTTTGCGCTGATTCTGGTGATCGGATCGGTCGTCGACGACGCCATCTGCGTGACGGAAAACTGCACACGACTGATCGACGAGGAACATCTTTCGCCGTTTGACGCCGCGATGAAGAGCATGCAGCAGCTCACAGGAGCCCTGATCGCCACGACACTGGTGGTTGTCGCCATCTACACGCCGATCATGTTCTACGGCGGCATGGTCGGAACAATCTACAAGCAGTTTGCGGTGACGATGTGCATCGCGCTCTGCCTCTCGACAGTAAACGCGATGACGCTGAGCCCGGCGCTCTGCGCGCTGGTTCTCCGTCCGAGCAAAACACCGCGCGGATTCTTCCGCCTGTTCAACATCGGACTCAACTGGACACGGAACACCTACCTTGCCGTCGGCGGAATGCTGGTAAGGCGCGCACTGTTGACCGTTGTGCTGTTCGCACTCATCCTGTTCGGGAACTACTATCTCTATCAACGCCTTCCTTCCGCTTTTCTGCCGGAGGAGGACAAGGGATCGCTTTTCTGTGAAGTGGTTCTGCCGTCCGGCGCATCGCTTCCCAGGACGGAAGCCGCACTCGCGGAGGTTTCCGACCTGATCCGCGACATCCCGGGCATCGGCAGCATCATGACGGTGCCGGGACGCAGCCTGACCGCGGGCGAAGGGGAGAACCTCGGGCTTCTGATCCTGGATCTGAAACAGTGGAGCGAACGCACCACGCCGGAAACGGAAATCAACAGGATTCATTCAGAGGTAATCAAGCGCGCCTCGGTCCTGCCGGACGCAACGGTGAACGCCTTCGTTCCCCCCGCGATCATGGGACTGGGCGCCACCGGCGGCGTGACCTTCTCGCTTCAGGCGACCGGTGACCAGAGTTCACAGGAGATCGCGCAGACGACGAACAATCTTCTGGCGCGGATCATGGAGACAGGAAAGGCGGTCTACGCGTTCACCTCCTTCGACGCCAATACGCCGATGCTCTATCTGGACATCAACCGCGAAAAGGCCGAGGCGATGAATGTTCCCGTCAATTCGATCTTCAGCGCGCTCCAGAGCCAGCTCGGATCCTACTACATCAACGACTTCAACAAGTACGGCAAGACCTATCAGGTCAAAACCCAGCTTGCCCCGGAGCTCCGCGAGAACCTGAACATCATCGACCAGCTTTACGTGACGAGCACGAACGGGGACAACATTCCGCTCAGCGCGGTGGCGACGCTCCGCTGGACGCTCGGCCCGCGGCAGGCGGAACGCTTCAACATGTTTCCCTCGGCCTCGATCAACACGCAGAGCATTCCCTCGTTCAGCTCCGGTGAAATGATGACGCTGCTTGAGGATCTGGTCAGGAAGAATCTTTCCAAGGACTACCAGATCAGCTGGACCGACATGAGCTATCAGGAGAGCCAGAACGAAGGAAAAATCATCAGTCTTCTCCTGATCTCGCTGCTGGTGGCGTATCTGTTTCTCGTGGCGCAGTATGAGAGCTGGACGATGCCGATTTCGGTCATGCTGTCCGTGGCGACCGCGACGCTCGGCGCCATCATCGCGCTGAAGGTTTCGGGCATGGCGATGAACATCTACTGCCAGCTCGGGCTCCTGATGCTGATCGGACTGACGGCGAAAACCGCAATCCTGATGGTCGAGTTCTCCAAGCTGGAGCGTGATGCGGGCGCATCGATCGCGGACGCCGCGCTGAACGGGATGCGCGTCCGCTTCCGCTCGGTCATGATGACGGCGCTGTCGTTCGTGATCGGCGTTTTCCCGATGGTCGTCGCCTCCGGCGCGGGCGCGGGAAGCCGCCAGTCGATCGGCGTCACGACCTTCTGGGGAATGCTGGTGGCCACAGTCGTCGGCATGATGTTCATCCCCGGACTGTATGCAATCTTCCAGCGCGCCGCCGAAGCCGTAACCGGCGTGTTCCGGAAACGCTGGTAGACATGCGGGGTCCCGCGATCCGCTCCGGAGCGCGGGGCCCGTCGTCTTCATACAAACGTGATCCGGATTTCCTTCATGTAGCGGTCGCGCAGCACCGTCTCCAGACGGCGGATGATGTTGCGCCGCAGTTCAAGATCAACCGGCAGGTTCGGATCCTGATGCGCCTCGTTGACCCGGGTGCCGACCACGAATTCGATGATGTCGTGCCGCCGCATCAGCTCGACGAGCTTTTCCGCCGGATCCAGTTTCGTATACTCGCCCTTCTCCAGATAGCCTGCGGCGCGGCTGAGCGTGAAAATGCCTTCCGTCACCAGATCCGCGCCGGGCATGCGGGACATCGGCGGCAGATCGCCGCCCATCGTGCTCAGATCGACGCTCAGCGGCAGTTTCAGCTCGCGCGCGATGATCTCCGCCGAGGTTCCGCCGCAGATGACCTTGGTTCCGGGAAACTCCTGAAACATCTTCGCACACTCCGCGTCGCGGTTCTGATCGAACGGAGGGCCCGTGAAGAGAAGCATCTTGCGCGGTTCGCGGTAATACAGGCAGACCGCCGTGATGTCGTCCTTCGGGCGCAGTCCCGGCTCATGCGCGATCGCCTCGCGGAGAATGCGTTCGGAAAGTTCCTGCGCGGAAATGTCCGGATCCGCCCCGACCTGCTTGAGCGCATATTCCAGCACGCCGGAATTGCGCCATCCGAGCGGGAAGTTCGGCGTGCCGAGCCCCGCCTGGCTGACTCCGTCCGAAAAGAAGATCAGACGGTCCTGCGGCTGCACCTGAAAAGAATAAGTGGTCATGGTCCGGTCCCGATACTTCGGAGAAACGAACTCGCGTCCGGTGATTTCCAGCGGCTTGCCGCCGCGCAGGAGCAGAAACTCGGGATTTCCCATTTCCACCACGCGCGTAAGTCCGCCAAGCCGCGTATCGACAATCGTGAAAGTCGCATAGCTGATATGACGCACCTGGCAGACGGGGAGCGCGTCCATGATGATCTCGGCGGAGTGGACGATTTCCCGATCCTCCGCGACAAAGCGCAGCGCCATTGTCGTCGTCATCAGCGCAAGAATGTTCGCCTTCACACCATGCCCGAGCCCGTCCGCCATGACGGCAAGCAGCCGCTCCTCCGGGATGATGCGCTTGAACGCGACGGCATCGCCGCAGGCCTTCTCCTCGAAGTGGCAGCACTGGCTGTAGCCGGTGTCGATGAAAAGATTTTCGGTCAGATTCATGATTCGGCCTTCTCCCGCTGTCCGTCGTCTTCCGAGGGTTCATCGGCATAGTTGTCCGCGATGGAACGCAGAAGCAGCTCGGTATCCGCCATCTGCTCGCCGAGACGGCAGGCGATCTCCTGCACCGTGGCGAGATTGCGGTCGATGACCTCTCTGGCGCGGGCGGCAATCTGCTCGCGGCGCATTTCGGTGTTCGTCACATCAAAGATCACCGCGCCGACCACCTCGCGCGGCTCGATGTTGAAGATGTTGAGATTGTAAAGGCGTTTGCCGACCTTCAGGGAATCGCGCCTGACATCGTGACCGCTCTGAAGCGCCGAGGCGAAAAGCCCCGCGAACGGCACGATCCGCGTCAGATCCGCACCGGCGAGTCCGGGACAGGCGTCGAACGCCTCCAGAATATCCTCGCCGAACAACGCCGCAAAATTCCGGTTGCATTCGATGATCTGGAGTTTCTTGTCCGTAATCACCACGGCCGACGAGATGCTGCGCAGCAGGGCGTTCGCCTTTTTCTGCGCCTGTTTCTTAAGATAGGAGACGCACATGGACGGCTCGGCGCGGCCCGCCAGAAGCGCCTGCGCGAAATTGCGGCAGGTGTCGTATCCGCATCCGTCGCAGTTGAGCTCGTCCTCGGGGCTGTTCTTGCCGATGCTGCGCAACGCCGCGGTGATCTCGCTGATTCCGGGCGCGGGCGGCTTGAAGGCGGCGGCGGGGAAATCGTCTCCGATCCCGCCTCCCGTCCTCCGCTCCTTCGGCTGTTCCGGAAGTTTCGCGTAGTTGAGAACGCGCAGGCGTTCCAGAAGCCCGGGAGAGTCGTGCTCGGCGCAGGGACCGTGCACGCAGCCGCCGTGGCAGGCCAGCATTTCCACAAAGACCGTTTCCCCCTTCGGCAGCTCCCCGAGCCCGGAGAGCGCAAGTTCGATGTTCTCCAGGCCGCTGAGCGTGACATAATGCACTTTCCGGTTGGATGTCTGGAACGCGATGGTGTCGTTCATGCCGCCTTCGATGGGATAGCGCGCGCCCTCCTCCGCGGATTCCGGCACGAAACTGTCGTCCGCCTTCGGCGTGACACGTTTCGGGTCGATTCCCTCCTCTCGGAAGAGCTGACGCAGCTCCGGGTAGGTCAGGGCCAGACTCAGGAGTTCTGAATGACGGTCGGACTCGTTTTTCTTCGCAATGCACGGTCCGATGAAAACCGTCCGGATGTTCTCCCCGAACGTATCGTGCAACAGCTGACAGTGCGCGATCAGCGGCGAAGCCACCGGCGTGATTTTTTCCGCGAGATCGGGCAGGTATTTGCGGATGAAATCCACCGAGGTCGGACAGGCGGAGGAAAGCATCAGCCCCTCGGGACTTCCGTCAAGCTCGCGCGCGACTTTTGCCGATACCAGCTGCGCGCCGAGCGCGGTTTCGCTGACTCCGGCAAACCCGAGTTCCTTCAGCGCCCGGATCAGCTGCGCGGCGGAAATCCCGCGGAATTCGCTCACCCAGGAAGGCGCAAGCGACGCATAGACGGGCACATCCCCGGCAAGCAGCTGCCGCGCCCGGCCGGTTCCGTTGCGGACCTGTTTCGCCTTGACCGGACAGACCTCCACGCAGTTGCCGCACGCCACACACATTTCCGGGATGACCGCGGCATGCCCGTCGCGGACCTGAATCGCTTTCACCGGACAATGCCGGACACATTTGTAGCAGTCCTGACACTCCGCCTCGACCGTGTAGACAGGGTAAGAGTGATTCATGTTTCCTCAATCCTTCAGTTTTGCATCCAGCAGATCGATCAGCGCCTCCGAATCGACCCGCTCGAAATTTTCTCCGTCAATGCTGATGTTGGGTCCCGCGTTGCAGTTTCCCGCACAGGCACGTCCGCTCAATTTGCAGTCAATGGAGTGCTCCCTGAGATACTCCTCGATAATCTTGAGATTCCGTTTGTTTCCGCGCGCGAAGCAGGAGCTTCCCATGCAGATGACAATGCTGTGGCTCATTTTCATTTTACTCCTTTCAAATCCGGATCGGGAATACGGGATGCGCCGTGCAGTCTTTCCGCCAGACGCACGGAAAGAACGGCAAGATCGCCCGCGAGATTGACCTGCTGAGTGATGATCCCGGACGGCAGATGAAGTGTCCGGCGCGTAAAATTCCAGATCGCCAGAATGCCCGCTTCAACCATCTGCTCCGCCACATGCTGCGCATCCTCTTCCTCCACACAGAGAATCGCCAGTCTGATTTTAAGGCGTTCCGTCAGATGCCTGAATTCCGAAAAGGGAAACACGGGAACGCCGTGGATCATCCCGTCCTCCGGCGGATCCCGGTCGAACGCGGCAATGATCTTCAGACCATAAGCGGAAAACCCCTGAAATCCGAGCAGGGCGTTCCCGATCCCGGAGGTCCCCGCAAGAAACGCTTCCGAACTGTTCTTCCAGCCGAGAAACGTCTCAATGCCGTCAATCAGCTTTTCAACCGGGTAGCCGACGCCGGTAAGTCCGGCGACTCCGATGATTTCCAGATCCTTGCGCACAGTCACCGAATCCAGGCGGAGAGCCCGGGCGAGCGCGGGACTTGCCACGTAATCCTCCCCGGCGGCATGCAGTGCGCGCAGATGGTGCAGATAAACCGGAAGGCGTTTCAGCGCCGGAATCGTGTAGACTTTCGATGCAGGCATTCTCCTCTCCCTCGGAACAGCAGACGACCATGCGCCCTCTCTCCGGCACAGTAACCGGTTTCAGGCGGAATTTCAAGGTTCAGAAGCGATTTTACTTCAAAAAAACACTCCGTCCGCAGTTCAGCGCTTCCCATGATCCGTAAAAAAGCATCGAAGAACACCTAGCGGGTTCCGCCGAACATCTGGCCGAACATCTGGTAGAGTTCCAGGGTTCTGGAAAGAGGAATCGTGATATTCACATCCACGGGAATCCCCTGAAAACGGTTGGTTCCCTGCGTCCGGACGGGACGGCCGGAATCCGGATCAATGGAGAAGGGAAGCGCACCGGCGGGACGGCCGTCCACCTGGAACTTGAGTTTGAGATTGTCCTTTTCCGTGTTCATGGAAAGTTTCACCCAGTCATACTGGAAATTTTTCAGCGCGGAAAGGGCGAAGGACATCTCGACGGAGGACTGTCCCAGAGCATCCACCGTGGCGTTAGGCTCCAGCTTGAGCGTTCCCGTCTCGCCCGGCGTGGAGTAGAGGAAACCGTTGCGGAAGATGATTCTGCCTTGCCGGATCGAAACAGGAATCGTTCCGTTGAGCGCGGCATTGTCGCCGGCATCCGACCCGATACCGAACTGTCCGAGCAGCGCGCCGAGCCGCACCCTGTCGCAGAACATAATGGCGCTGAACCGCTCCGTTGCGGGCGCGATCCTGGCGGAGCCGAGGCGGATTTTTCCGCCGCACCAGTTGAACGTCGCCCCCTCGAGCTGCCAGACCGTCGGCGATTCCATCCGGAAAAGCACGTTCGCCGAATCGAAATTCAGATTGTCCAACCGGAGCGCCTTGAAACGGAAGGACTGTCCGGCGCCGCTCCGGAGTTCCGGCAGGTTCGGAAGCGTGAAACGCAGCGACGCATCGGCCAGGCGGAATTTCTTCTCCTCGGAGACGGCATTGACTTTGGAAAGCAGGAGTTTCGCGCCGCCCCGGTGCCCTTCCGGTGTCCAGCGGTAGACGCAGTCCGCCTGGAATGTTGCAGAAGCCAGGACAAACGACTGAAGCGCGGGAACATACGTCCCGAGGTCGATCTCCTTTGCAAGATTCTGCTCCGGAATGCGGAACGAGGCATCAAACACCCTGCCGCTCTGGAGGAACGACGCCGCAAGCGTGGAGCGGACGCCGAGCGTCTCAATCTCCGCTTTGAGTCCGTAGAGCCCGTTGCGCATATCCGGCTGGAGCGTTCCCGCAATCTTTCCGATCTCATGTCCGTCGCAGCGGATGCCCTTTACCGCAAAACTGCTGGTTTTGGTTCCCCCAAGATCGGCCTGAAGAGAGATGTCGCCGAGAACCACGGGAGGAATATTCCCTCCCGCGGAAAGCGCAAGCTCCGGCAGCGTCATGCCGACCTGAAGCGCCAGCGGCGTGCCGCCGAGCTCCAGACGGAACTGTTTCATCGAAGCGGAAAACTCCCCCGCCGTCAATGCGATTTCCGGAAACTGGAACAAGCCGGAGACATGAACGTCGTCGGTAAAGGCAAGTTTCAGATAATTCTCCGATCGTTTCAACGCCGGGAAAGCCGCTTTCATTCCGTTGAAGGCAATTTCCTGCGCGGCGCTCTTCCCTTCATGCGGGCGAAGAGTGAACTCCATGACGCCCTCGCGATTATGGCGCAGGATGAAACGACCCGAAAAGTCCCCGCCGGGAGTCCCGCCGACATTGACGGTGCAGCTCCCGTTCACGCCGCTGCCGCGCTTCAGCACGTTCCGGAGCGAAAACTGTTTCAAGGCATAGGAAATGCCGCCGATATTCGTATGGAGATCGCCGTCATAGGCGATTTCGGCGATGCCGTTCCGCCAGGAGAACTTCGCACCGCCGGCCCCCTGAACCGTATACGCACTCCAGGTGCAGCCGAGATCCTCTATCTTGAGGGCGCCGTCGAGTTTTTCCAGGCGGGAATGCTTCAAATCGGCGAGACAGTCGGCGCTCAGCGTGATCCCGCCCGCCGCATTTTCCGAAACGCCGATCCGGTCGGCAAAAATCCGCGGGAGATTTTCAAGGCGCACCGCCCCTTCGGCCCGGCAGGAGACGACCCCTTTCTCCAGATCGGCAACGCCGGAAAGCCCGAGGCGGTTGGTGCCGGAAAGATAAAGCCGCGCATGATAGGAGACATTCGCCCATCCGCGTTTTCCGGACTGCGTCAGGGAGGCGGTGAAGGGAATCATCAGGAACTCCCGGTCCTGGAGATAAATCAGATTTCCGCTCAGACTGATTTCCCGGATGCGCAGGGGGAAACTGAAAAACGGGGCGTTCCCCGGCGCGGGTTCAGCTTGGGGCTTATTCGCGGAAGACGCTGCGCCGCGGAAGAGTTCCAGCAGCGGAAACTCCAGTCCGCCGTCCCGCAGGGCAAGCGGGAGGTTCACGTTGCTGATCGAAACCGAGTCCAGCGTGCCGGTCAGAAGCCGGAGCGGCGCATAGGCGACTCCGACTGAACCGAGATGCATCACCCGCCCCGGCGCAAACGCCCCATCCTTCGGAAACGTGACGGCAGCGTTGACCATTCCGCGCCGGAGCCCGAGTTCGCGGATCTCCACGCAGACGGAAGAATTCCCCAGACAACGGTTCAGAATCCAGTTGGAAGCCCGTTCCAGAATGCCCGGCAGAAAAAGCAGAAACAGCGGAAGCAGGAAGATCACCACGCGGCAGACACGCCAGAATCTTCTCCATGCGCCATGTTTCACGGGAACGGAATTCCCCGCGGGGTTCGTCTCCCGTTCAGGTTCGTTCTTCATTCGATCAGCCTCCTGACGGCTCCGTATTCCACGGTCCGGACAGCCCGGAACGCATGCACCAGATCCTCTCGCCAGCAAAGGCTCCCGTATTCATCCAGACCGAAACAGCCGCGCGCAAAATCTTCAGCGGCCTGCGGATAAACGATCCAGTCGCCGCGTTCCTTGAGACGCTCCTGATTTTCCGCGGCGATGACCGAAAGCAGATCGCTGTTCGCTCCGTGGCGGTGCTCGCCTTTCCGCGCGGAAAAAACGGCCCGGAGCTCGTCAAGGGTATGCCCCATCAGATCCACGGGGCATGGTTCGGAAATGCCCAGAAGCGGTCCGGAATCCATTTCGGACGCTCCCGGCGTATAGGGCTGCACCAGAATCACGCTGCTGCGAAGCGTCGTGTGCCCGGCGAGAATCGCCAGCTCGACGGGAACGCTGTGGAGTCCGACGAGATATCTCCGCCCCGACTCCATGACCGTCAGATCGCCCGGATGCACATTCAGACAGGGGAAATCGCCGACAATGTTGGTGAGCGGAACAAATCCGGCAAGCAGTCCGAAATCAATCCGGTACGGCGCGATTTTCGCGCGGAGTTCATCGGTCCACAGCTCGCGGACGCAACACGCCTCGGGTGTCGCCAGGGAGACCTTCTCCAGTCCGTGCGCGCGGTAGAATTCGAAAATGCTGTGCTCCAGAAGCGGAAGACCGTATTTTTCCGCAATCTCGCGGGCCCGGCTGGTGCGCGGGCGGTCCGTCACAATCAGCGCCGGACGCCAGGAGGAGCGTCCGCCGAGACGGCGGTTATGCTCCAGAAGTTTTTCGGCATTGGTGCCGCTTCCGCTTAAAAAAATGGCCGCGGAGGGCCTTTTTGACGAATCTTTTAAAAAAACATTGACCATTCGCAGCGCTTTCGATTTGATTTTCCTGTAAACATGTCATAGAATATATGGACTATTTAAAAAATCAAATTTCAATGACAGGATATTTCAAGATGAAAGCAACTTTTTTCCTGCTGCTGACACTGTTTTTCGGATTTTCCGCCGTTTCCGCGGAAGTCCCGTCCGGAAAAAGCGGAGAAAAAGCCGCAACCGTGAAGGAAACGCCGGAAATCTCCGGAAAAAATGCGGAGGACAAGGCGGCGGCCGAAGCGGAGCTGACCGAAACCGTCACCGTCGAACGCATTTCAGCTCCCGGCGATATCAGATACAAGAAGGGGAAACGGATTCCGAATCTGATCCTGACCGCCGATTACCAGGCGCCGGCCGCGCTCGCTGAAATCGCGCGCAGGGACTCCAACGTCATGTACATTCTTCTCCCGACCGAATATTCCGCCGAACAGAAGATCATGGTGTATCCGCCGAAAATCGAGGACGCTTTCGAACTTCCCGAGGAAAAACTGTCAAGCTTTCTTGCATTCGTCAATCCGAAACGGGTCATCCTGCTCGGAGGAACGGAAGTCATTCCGCCGAAATACCGTCTTGCCGTCGGACCGAAGACGGAACGCGCCGAAATCGAGGACCTGAACTGGAACATCAACTCGGTCATTCTCGGCAATCTCCTGATGGACCGTGAAATGCAGAAGAAATTCCGCAGAGCGCTCAATGAACGCTCTGCAGGAACGGGGAAATAGGGGAGCGAACAATGCTGATCATTTACAAGCTGGCCGGAAACACCTTTACGGAATGCATCCGCGAGCCGATCTATTTTCTGATGCTCGCCTGTGCGATGGTTATGATCGGACTGTTCCCGACGGCCGCGATGTTCGTGTTCCGCGAGCAGATCAAGCTGGTCGTGGACAGTTCCATGGCAACAACCCTGGTCTTCGGCCTTGTCGTGGCGGTCGTCTGCGCGGCGCACACCATCAGCCGCGAGATGAAGAACGGAACGGTTCTTCTTCTGATGTCCAAACCTGTGACGCGCGCTTCGTTCGTGCTGGGAAAAATTCTTGGAATCCTTGCGGCGGTCACCGTGTTCGTGTTCCTCTGCGACGCCGCCGCGCTGATGTCAGTGCTGATCGCCAAGGATCAGTTCCGTCTGGACTACACCGCGATGACGCTTTACTATGCGGCAATTGCAATTGCCGCGCTTTACGGCGCGCTCCGCAATTTCTTCAGCAGGACCAGCTTCACGGCAAATGCTCTTGCCGCGCTGCTGATTCTGATCCCGGTTCTGGCGGCGGTCTTCTATTTTCTCCGCGTCAGTTCCTTCCATTCGCCGGAGATGATCGATCCGGAAGAATTCATCGAGGCGAAACATCTGGTTCCCGCGCTTCTGCTCCTCTTCCCGGCGGTCTGGACGATGGGAGCGATCACAACGGCTCTCTCCACGAGGCTTGAGCTGGTCTCCAACCTGACGGTCTGCTCCGTGATCTTCCTGCTCGGACTGGTTTCAAAATACTTTGTGACGCAATGGCTCGGAACGGGACTTTTCGCGGATTTCGTGAGAACGCTGCTGCCGAACTGGCAGTATTTCTGGATGGCGGACGCGCTCGCAAGCCGGCAGGTGATTCCGTTCACCTACCTCCTCTGGGCGCTGGTGTATGTATTCTTCTACATCGGATTCTGGACGCTCTGGGCGATGGCGCTCTTCAACGAACGGGAAATCGCCCGGGATTCCCGCTGAAGGCGCCGTCCTCACGCCCCCGTATGACCGGCCGTTCAGAACAAACTTCTGCGGAGCTTCGATGACTTTTTCAGCCGAACATCTGTGCAAGCACTATGGGAACAAAAAATCCGTGGAGGATCTGAGTTTCTCCCTGGAAGAACGCAGCGTGCTCGGCTTCATCGGTCCGAACGGCGCGGGCAAGACCACCACCATGCGCATGCTGTGCGGAATCATGCCGCCCTCCTCCGGGGACGTGCGCATCAACGGGACAAGCATTCTGCACAACCTCGTCGAAGCGAAACGGCAGATCGGTTATCTGCCCGAGAACGCGCCGCTTTACGGAAATATGACCGTGCGTTCATTTCTGACTTACTGCGGAAGAATGCGCGGGCTCTCCGGCGGGACATTGCGAGCGGCAGTCGGAACCTCGATCGAACAATGCGCGCTGGAAACCGTGGAATGCGAGGAGATTGAATCGCTCTCCAAGGGATTCCGCCGCAGGGTCTGTCTGGCGCAGGCGATCATGCATAAACCGCAGGTGCTCGTGATGGACGAACCGACCGACGGACTTGATCCAAACCAGAAGCGGGAAATCCGCACACTGATCCGCACAATGCGCGAATACAGCGCAATTATCGTATCGACCCATATTCTGGAGGAAGTCGACGCCGTATGCGACCGGGTTCTGACAATCAGCGAAGGGCGGAAGGTCTTTGACGGAACGGTTTCCGAATTCCGCGCCTTGTCTCCGTCCGGTCGTCTGGACGACGTATTTGCCATGCTCTCCGGGGGAGGGACGCGCCCATGATGTTTTCCCTGAGAAAAATCCGCGCCGTCTGGCAGCGGGAGTTCTTCGCGGAGGCGGCGTCGCCGGCCGCATGGGTGTTTCTCGTGATTTTTCTGGTGCTTTCGGCATTCCTGACTTTTGTCATGAGCGGTCTCTTTTCCTACGGGCAGGCGGATCTCTCGCCGTTTTTCGAATGGTTCCCATGGCTGTTCCTGTTCATCATCCCGGCGCTGGGAATGCCGCTTTGGTCGGAAGAGCGCAAGACGGGGGCCTTCGAACTGTCGCTGTCGTTTCCGGCCGCACTGTGGGAGCTTGCCGTCGGCAAGTTTCTGGCGGGCATGACACTCCTGCTGATCGCGCTTCTCCTGACGGCATCCGTCCCGCTGACCGCGCTCTATCTCGGAAGACCGGATGCGGGAGCCATTCTCTGCGGCTACCTCGGCGCACTTCTGCTGGGAGCGGTTTTTCTTTCGGTCTCCTGTTTCTGTTCGGCGCTCTCCAAGAGCCAGACGGCAAGTTTCCTCTTCTCCCTGGTGATCTGCACTGTCTTCATGACAATCGGACTGCCCGTCGTGCTGGACATGGGGCTGATGTTCCTGCCGGAAACTCTGGTTTCGGTTCTCTCCTATCTCGCCTTTCTGCCGCATTACCTGGCATTTCAGCGCGGATTCATCGATTCCGCCGATGTGGTCTACTGCGTCAGCCTGACCGCTTTTTTTCTCTGCCTGACAACATTCTCGCTGGAATTCTCCTCGGCGGGGACAGGCAATATTTTTGCGCCGGGCGCACTGCGGGAATCCTCCACGAAACAGGCATTCCGCCGTCTGGCGTTCCGGGTGCTGCTTGCCGTCTATGCCCTGATCTGCCTGAATCTGATCGGTGCGACGTTTCAGCTGCGCTGGGATATGAGTTCCGACGGAGCGTATTCCCTCTCAAAGGAAGCGGAAAAGTTCGCGTCCTCTCTGAATGCCTCCGCAACACTGCGCTTCTACGCATCGCGCTCCAGTCCGCGCATGCCGGAAGCGATGAAGAAGTACGCGGAACGGGTGGAGTGGCTTCTCGGGGATCTCTGCGCCGCATCCCGCGGAAAACTGACGCTGCACGTCCTCGACCCCGAACCGGATTCGGAGGATGAAGAAGCGGCCTTTCTGGAAGGACTGAAGCCGTTCCGAATCAATACCGGAGACCGTTTCTACCTCGGACTCGCCGTTTCCAACGCCGACCGCTGCATCGCGCTGCCGCAGCTTGCGCTTCAGCAGGAAAATCTTCTGGAGTACGAAGTTGTCCGCGCCATCCTGAACGTCACGGCCGAGAAGCGTCCGGTCATCGGCATCATGAGCGCACTTCCCGTGACGGGAACGCCGGTCGATCCGGGATTGCGCCAGTATGACAGGGAAAAGCCGGTCGTATTTGAAAAACCCTGGTACATCGTGAACGAGCTTTCGCGCAGCTGCAATGTGGTGAAAGTTCCGCTTGACGCCTCGGTAATTGAGAATGTTGACGCACTGCTGGTCATTCATCCCGCAGGCATTCCGGAACGCGCCGTCTACGCGCTGGACCAGTATCTGATGAAAGGCGGAAAAATGGCCGTATTTCTCGATCCGCGGTCATTCTACGCGATGATCAAGCTGAAGACCGATTACAGTTACATGGAACGGATTTCCTCGTCGCTGGACACGCTGACAAAGGCCTGGGGCGTTTCATTCAATCCGAATCTGGTCGCGGCGGACATGATCTACTCCTACCGGAAGGTGCTGCCGGAGCGGATCGTCTCCAATCCGGTCGCGATGAATCTTTCCGGAGATGCGATTTCGCGCAAACTGCCACTAACCGCCCCGCTGAATGCACTGGAGCTCTGGTTCTCCGGCGGACTGGAAGTCTCTCCTCCGCCGGGCGTCAGGACGGAAACTCTCCTCTCCACCTCCGGCGACTCGCAGATGGTCAGCGCCTATGTGGCGGAACGCCCGGAACTGATTCTGAAAAATTTCAGGGCGTCAGGCGCGAAAATACCGCTTGCCGTCCATTTGAGCGGCCATTTCCCGAGCGCATTTCCGGACGGTCCTCCCGCCCTCTCCGAAACCGCGCATAAAAAAGAGTCTGAAGCGGAAGGCGAAGTGTTCCTGTTCGGCGACAGCGACATGCTGTTCAACGATCTCTGTGTGCGGGCGGTGCGTGACGCTTACGGTCAGAACAACATTGTCCGCGTCAACGACAACATCGCCCTTCTGGAAGGCATCGTCGAACAGATGACCAGTTCCGGCGGCTGGCTTTCGCGCATCCGCAGCCGCGTCCCGATGAGCCGTCCTCTGACGAAAATCAACGAAATCAAGGCCCGCGCGGAGCTGGCCTATAAATCGCGGATTCTCGCTTTGGAGCGCGATCTGCGCGAGTCGCAGGAGAAAGTTCAGGCTATCCGGAATCAGATGAGCGCGGGAAACGGGGCCGCCCTGACGGAAGCACAGAAAAATGAACTGAGGGAATACTCCTTCCGGCATTCGCAGGTCCGCCGGGAACTCAAAGAGGTCCGAAGACAGCTCCGCGCCGATCTGAACAGGATTGACACGATTCTGCGGATTGTCAACCTTTTGGCAGTACCGGGTCTTGTGGTGCTCGCGGGACTCGTCTGGTCGTTCCTCCGTTTTTCCAAGTGGAGACGTAAGAAATGAAAAAGAAAACAATTCTCCTGTTTCTCTGTTATCTTTTGCTGACTGCATTCGCCGTCCTTGCGCTCATGAAGCGAAGCCACACGACATTCGCCGGAGCTGGATTGCGTTCGGAAATTCCGCGTTTCCGGCCGGAGGAAATCGCGGGAATCAAAATCGAATGGCGCACAAACAGCGTGACGCTGGAAAAGAAGGACGGAAACTGGAAGCTGGTCGAACGCGGCATGAAAAACGCCTCCGCCGCCAAGATCGCACGCCTGCTGGAGTCTCTTTCAACTCTGGGGGCGGTCAAGAAACTGGACGACTGCGGCAGAGACATTCTGGAACGGCTCCGGCTTGTGACCGACGATCCGCAAATCATCCCGGGAATTACAGTCACTCTGCGCGATGCGGCCGGCGGGGAGAAATTCAAGATCATTCTCGGAAAAGGCCATTTCGTGAAACCGGAGCCGGGCATGCCGCCCGCGGAAAACGCGGAAGGCCGCTATGTCAGAATCGATGACAGCGTCTATCTGATTGCCAAAGTCTTCGAAGACTGCCATCCGGTCCCCTCTGCATGGCTGGAACCGCTGCGCCTGTTCAGTCTAAACAAGGCGCTCCGAATCACCGCCATGGAAAAAGAGAAACCCCTCTGGAGCGTGATTCGAGGAAACACGGCGCATCCCTTCACAGCCGCCCTCCCCGCAGGCGGAAAGGTCGATGCCGGAATTCTGTCGAAACTCGCCGATCTGCTCTCCAAGCCGTTCGGACTGGATCTTGCGCTGGAGGATCCGGCGAAACTTGCCTTCACGCGCTCCATCAGCTTCAGCTGCGCGGACGGATTCGACTATCTGCTCCGGGTTGCGCGTCAGGACAAACGGGAATACGCCATAGTCCAGGTTTCCTTCAATCCGGACAAGGTTGCCGTGCTTCCCGGAGAGAATGCGTCCCGGCTTCTGAAACGCAAGGCAATGCTGCAAAGCCGCCTCAATTTCGAGCGGCGGTATTTCCATGACAACCTCTTTCTGGTCTCCGGTCAGGCGGATCTCCACAAACAAATCGGACAATCCCCCGTCAGGAGCGGAACAGGTGCCGCGGATGCGGGTCCGGCAAAGTAATCCGCATTCAGGAATTTCCGGAAAAACAGGTCTTCTCCGGGCAGCAACCGGACCAGGCGGCATGCCACGCCTCGGCCCCGGCATAAGGATCTCTGCGGAATAAATTACCGCGATGCAAGCATGCGCGGTATCAGGGATTTCGCCTCCGGCGACCAGCTTGCGCAGCTGGACCGCGGCAGGACTGAGAGTCCTGCACGAAGCAATTTTTGGCGATGCAGAGCATCGCGGTATTAACCTAAATTTTTTTGAATAAAAT
>CALXRI010000022.1 GCA_944390795.1 uncultured Victivallales bacterium | reverse complement strand
CAGGAATAAAGTTTCAAAGTGCAAATTTGACACTTTGGAAAAGAAAAGATTTTTCAGCCGATCCGGGCGTTTGTTTTTGGGTCGGTTTTTTTGTGCCTATCTTAAAAAATCGTAATTACAGCGTGCTCTCGATTTCAGATAAACAAGTGCCTGCTCTATGACTTTACGAGAACAAGGACGGCTTAATTTTACATAACCATCCTCCAGAAAATTGTTGAACCATAAGGTGACAAAACTCGGTATTCCGGTCAGCGTGATGGAGCCGCTGAAAGGCGGAACACTGGTCCGGCTTACGCCTGAAGCGAAAAAAGTCTTCGAGAAGGCGAATCCGAAAGCAAGCATCGCGTCGTGGGGACTGCGCTATGTTGCCAGTCTTCCCAATGTGCAAGTAGTACTTTCCGGGATGTCCGCACTAGGTTGTGTCGTCAATAGATTTGTGCTATATTATGCAAACGTCAAAAAAGGATATGGGGAAAATGGCGAATGCATACGAACGACATGATATATCGGATGAATCTTGGGCTAAAATCGAATTTTTGCTACCGGGGCGCAAGGGAACTTGGGGCGGCAACGCTCGCGACAACCGGCAATTTATCAATGCGGTATTTTGGATTTTACGAACGGGGGCTCCTTGGCGTGATTTGCCACCGAGTTACGGAGATTGGAAAAATACTCACCGGCGTTTTTGCCGTTGGCGTGACAAAGGAGTTTGGGAGAAATTATTGCAGGAATTGATTGACAATCCAGAATTTGAGCTGTTGATGATTGATGCAAGTCATATCAAAGTTCATGCACATGGGAGTGGTGCTCGTGGAGGCAATCAAGATATGGCCAAGACAAAAGGGGGCTCAACACCAAGATACATTTGGCCGTGGATGCGCATGGTATGCCGGTCAGAATCCTTATTACAGAAGGTACCACGGCGGATTGTAAGCAGGCTGAAGCCTTGATTGATAACATCAAAGCGAAGGTTCTTCTGGCAGACCGTGGTTATGATTCGGACGCAATTGTCGAGAAAGCGGAAAAAGCAGGGATGAAGGCAGTTATTCCGCCAAGAAAGAATCGCAAAACGCAACGTGAATACGACAAGGAGTTGTACAAGTTACGGCACTTTGTCGAGAATGCATTCATGATATTAAAACGTTGGCGCGGAGTCGCAACCAGATATGCTAAAAACACCGCTTCGTTTCTTGCTGCAGTACAAATCAGGTGTATTGCAGCTTGGGTCTTTTAACTATTGACGACACGATCTAGAACAGATGGAGGACAACATCAGCACCTTCTCCCCGCTGAAGCCTCTGACCGATGCCGAGCGTCAGGTCATCACCAAGGTGCTGGCGGCTTACCGCAAATCCGGCGCGGTTCCTTGCACGGCATGCCGCTACTGTTCGCCGTGTCCGATTGGAGTAAATATACCCCGCAATCTCGCATTACTGAATCTGGTCCGGGGCGGACTGTCGATCTTCCACGCGAAGCTCGTCTATGATGAAATGAGTGAGGCCGAGCTGAACCTTGTTGCCGTCACAAACCGGATAGCAGTGATAATGAGGATGTTCGGAATCACGTTGTTCTCGTGCCCAGACAAGCTGGGCGTCGATCCCCTCCCGCTTCAACTTCATCCGGCATTTGCGTATCGCATTGGAAATATGCCGGTTGTCATTTTGGTTTTCCATTTCAGGAGGAAAACGGAATTCCAGATGTCCTACAAATACCTGGCTATGCTTATCCGTCATGTACCGTAACCGTTTCTGAATTTCATTCACTGCCTCCCGATAAACGGGATGCTCCGGATCGGCATTCACGGATAAATGGTTTAACTGGCTCTCCGAGTGGTGGTGTCTTTTCGGCATGGTTTGCTCTGCTCCTTTTCTGAATGATTTTATGTATGCCATGATTGATTTCTGTTCTGTAATTATTCTCATTCTGAATTCGAATAATCATTAGAAATCAATTCCCGTATCTTATTTTCGGGCTTATTCTGTGCTTCCTGTTCTCTGTTCATCGTTTTCTTATGGTTGCTGTTTAGGCTTATGCCTGCTGTTTAGACTTATGCCTGCTGTTTAGGCTTATGGCTTTATAGCTTTAGCTATTTCTAATAACCGAGTTGAGTCTGATTGGAATGTGCCTGTATTTCCATAACTTTTCGAAACATGAGTTGCCGTAATGCTGAATGAGGCAGCTTTTACACTTAGGTCCCGCATAAAATAACAGGAACTCAAAAGTAAAAAAGATTCATGACCCGCGATCGTATGCGCTCAAAGGAGGGGCGTATACATGAATGAAATCAGAATTTCAATGAATACCGTCCGTTTCTTCAAACGGATCATGCGTCCGGTCGCAGAAGAAGGAATTATTTCACTGCCGGAATACAACGAGGCAATCTCTCAATTGACCAGCCTTGCGGAACATGGTGTTCCCAAAGCTGTGGTCACTCCGAAACTTCTGGATCAGCGTGAGGTCGCGGAGATGCTCAACATCAGCCATAGCAATTTCAAAAAACTCGAAGCCGAGGGTGCTTTCCCATTCAAAAGGAAAATGGTAGGCTCAGCAGTGCGATACCGCAATACCGATGTTCTGAATTACATCAGTTCCTGTGACTGATCTTTCCATTGCTGAATTCCGCGTTTTCGGTAATGCCTGTGTTTTTTATAGACACGAATATTCCATAATGCCATATATTTACGTAGCGTTGGAACAGAAATAGGCTTTGGCATGATGACACGTGTATTAATGTCCTTTACTATCTGGGAAATATCCTGTCCCTGTTGGACTCGTGTCCAGACAAAGTCCCGGAGATGCGCAGAATGAAGCATCTTGATTCGATACGTCCAATAAATCGCTTCCTTATGGCATGTATACCGGTATGTACACATGTCTCTGGAAGCAGATTTTGAGGCAATACAATCCCGGAAACACAGGTCCAGTTCCGATGATTTTCCTTTACGCCAGTAGTCCGCTTCATAAGCCATTTCAAATAGTGAGCATGGCATTTTTTCTTTGGCAATAATACAGACAAAGTAACCAGCCTCCGCCAAATTTTTCAGCATTTGCTTTAGGAGTTGCTTTTCTGCTTTTTTATATTCAAATCCATCCAGAAAGATATTTTTCGGCAATCCGGGAATCGACAAAATACATTCCAAATTTGATTTTCCTGTTTCGTTCAGCTGCCAAGGAGCGGATTTGTTCCCCAGCAGACATGAAAAGAAATTTTTCCCATTTCTTATTATTCCATAATCCAGTTCTTTGCGGAGATCATCAAAAGCGAGATTTAGGTGCAGAAGCTTTATTTGCTGATGAAAGTTCCAGCAATCCTGTTCATTTGTAATATTTTTGAAGTATAAAACATCCTTATTTTGATTAAAACGCCATGGAATTCCCCCTTTTATGCCGGTCGGCAAAATATTTCCCTGTTCCTCACAGGCACGTTGTATTTGGTTGATTCCATACCAGTCACGATGTTGACTACTGTCAGCGATATAGGCCGCAATAGATAATCCCCAGGCGGTAAGATTTCCATTTCCCCAGAAAACTGCATTTTTAACTTTTCCAAGCGTTTGGCTGCCTATCGCTTTTTTCCCCTCCCAGTTGTCAAGAATAAAATGACTGCTGGGAACCAGTTTGTTAAAATCCATTGAAGTATGGCACGGCTCTTGGTGTGTGGCATTTTGGGGGACTGGTGAGATGAGCGGCATAGGTATATCTTGATTGGAGGATGAGTCAGAACTGGAAGAATTATCGGGCAGCATGTTTGGAAGATTAGCATTTGCAGATGGGGGGATATCTTGAGAAAATGCAGATGAGGCTTGTGAACAATTATCGCTATAATTAGATGGTAGATTTCCATTATTTACTGATTCTGATTTCATGCTTTTATCCTTCATTTTTTTTGATTTCATTATTTCTTTTGCATAAATATATAAGTATAATAAAATCATATCTAATATAATTAATATAGCAAATAAAAATTCATAAATCAAGTATAATTTCTATTTTTTAATAGAGATAATAATAAATTCCATTTTTGCATAAATAATATTTTTAATAAAGCATATTCTTATTTTCTTTTTCTATAGAAAAATATTTATTCATATAGTGCATTTTATATTTTTATAAATGCACAGAGACATTACTATCCTGTGCATTTGCAAGGAAGCATATTAATCAATCTTTTAATATTTTAATAAGACTTTGCACTTCTTGTGTATCTGGAAGATTTTGCAGATATTGCAAAGCTTTTTCGATCCGTGCCCTGTCGGATGGTCCTGCGGTTCCGCTGACGGCTTCTATCGCCTTGAGCTGGGCATCTTCCCCGACGTGCGTATAAAACTGATCAATGATTTCGCTGTTCGCACCGAGGATCGAAACCACCACTGCTTTCGGAACACCCGCCTCCGCGCAGAACGAGGCAAAACTGTGCCGCAGACTGTGGAATCCGTAGACAACCATCTTTCGTTTTCTGCCGGGAACTTCGACGTTGGTTTCCATTCCGGCGCGTTTGATGACGCGCATCACGTCGATATTGACAAAATTATCGCCTACGGATTTTCCCTTTGTGTCTACCGTCAAATAACGTTTTGCCACATTGGGAGAGACGTAGGAGTCGATGCGCCATTCTTTTGCCTGTTCCAGTGCGCGGACAAGCGGTTCTGCGATGGGAATAGATACCTTTTTACCGGTTTTAAACTGTTTCACCCAAATCCGGCGATGCATCAAATCCACATGATCCCATTGCAGGAGAACGCAGTCCTTCAGCCTCTGTCCGGTATACATCCCGATCAGATAAATGACTTTCAGCTCTTTTTTATTCATGACTTTGAAACTCGGATCGTTCAGAACCTTGAGAATTGCTTCTTCCTGTTCTTTTGTGAATGCGAGACGGCGCACCGTGTTTCCTTGTTCTTCCCGTGGTTTTCTGCGCAGATTCTGGGATGCAAACGGGTTGTCTTCGGAATAATAATCCGAGAGTGTGGAAAAAATTTTTCTGAGACGGAGAATTTTCCGATTATGTGTGGATACTGAAATTGCTGTCGTCTTGAGATAAGCCGCATATTGGTCTGCGATACCTGGGGTAATTGCCGCCACCTGTGTTTCTTCCCCGATGTAACGTATGAATTCCGTAAAGGTTGTTTCGTAGGAAATTTCTTCATGACGTGTCGCGGGAAATGCCCTGTCCGGATGTTCCGCATAAATTTTCCAGGCGTCCTTCAGAGCAAGCGGGCGGCTTTTTCTTGCGAGATTGCGTGCCACTTTAACATGTGCGGAGATCACTTCTGCCGTTGTTGCCTGAACGATGGGCAGAAGTTCTTTTGCTTTTTTCAGAGCTTCTTCCTGATTCTGCGTTTTCAGGCTGACACATTTTCGTTCATGATTGACCTGATAGCGGAAATAATAAGTTCCGCCTTCTTCCTTCTGGTAAACAGTTCCGGTTTCCAGTTTGATCTTGTTTTTCTTTCCCATTTCATCCTCCGGCGATGAAAAATCCTGTTTTGGCTAAAATAATACGGAAAAGAGAGAAAGAAAGCTCTGAATGGTAATAAACGGCAACTTTTCTTTGAAAATGAGTCTAAAATGGTGGGCGCTGAGGGACTCGAACCCCCGACATTCACGGTGTAAACGTGACGCTCTAACCAACTGAGCTAAGCGCCCTGATTCATGTGCAGGGACTTCAAATTTACCATTCTGCCGCGATTTTTTCAAGTTTCCTCCCCAAAAAAACGTCTGTTTTATCCAAAATACTCCGATTTCTTCCCGTTTTTCATGAGAAATAACGGGAATGGCATGCTATATTACAACTTCAGCGCTACTGTTTCGTATCATGCATTTTGACAAGGAGACTATCATGCATATGTTCAGAACCCATACATGCGGGGCTCTCAGAAGCTCCGATGTCGGAGCAAAAGTCAAACTTTCCGGCTGGATTCACAGCGTGAGAGATCACGGCGGCGTGATCTTCATCGATCTGCGCGACCATTACGGGAAAACCCAGATCGTCGTCGATCCCAAAATGCATTTCTACCAGGAACTTGACCGCTGGCGCGTCGAAACCGTGGTCTGCTTCACAGGAACCGTTGTGGCCCGCACGCCTGAAACCGTCAACCCGAAACTGGAAACCGGAGAAATCGAAGTCGTTGCGGAGGAAATGGAAGTCCTCGGAGAGGCGGACGTCATCCCGTTCCAGATCGCCAAGGATGAACAGGCGCCCGAGGCCCTGCGACTCAAATACCGTTTTCTCGACCTGAGGCGCGAAAAACTCCATGAGAACATCGTCCTGCGCTCCAAAGTCATCTCAGAGATCCGAAGATTCATGTGCGACATGGGATTCATGGAATATCAGACCCCGATTCTGACCAGCAGCTCGCCGGAAGGCGCGCGCGACTATCTCGTCCCCAGCCGCGTCCATCCCGGAAAATTCTATGCGCTGCCGCAGGCGCCCCAGCAGTTCAAGCAGCTTCTGATGGTCGCCGGATTCGACCGCTACTTCCAGATCGCGCCCTGTTTCCGGGATGAAGACGCCAGAGCGGACCGCTCCCCCGGCGAGTTCTATCAGCTGGACGTCGAAATGAGTTTCGTCACCCAGGATGACATTTTCGCGGTGATTGAAAAGCTGCTCTGCCACATCTTCACGAAATTCAGCGGAAAAACGATCAGTTCCGCGCCGTTCGTGCGGATTCCCTATCGCGAAGCGATGGCGAAATACGGCACGGACAAGCCGGATCTCCGAAACCCGCTCGAAATGATCGACGTTTCTAGCGTGTTTGCGGACAGCGGATTCAACGCATTCGCCTCCACCGTGAAAAACGGCGGTGTGGTCCGCGCGATCAAGGTGCCCGGCATCGGCGGCGCACAGCCCCGGAAATTCTATGACGACATGATCGCGTTCGCCCAGAGCGTCGGAGCCAAGGGCATGGCCTACATCATCTGGACCGCCGAGGGAGAAAAGAGTCCGATCGTCAAGTTCATGAAGCCGGAGGAGCTCGCGCAGCTCAAAGCCATGGCATCCATCCAGCCCGGCGACGTGATGTTCTTTCTCGCCGACAAGGAGGCGAAGGTGCTGGAAATCGGCGGACAGGTCCGCACTGAACTCGGCAACCGTCTCGGCCTCATCGATCCGAACGTCTTCAAATTCTGCTGGATCGTCGATTTCCCGATGTTCGAGCTCGACGAGGAAACAAACCAGATCATCTTCAGCCATAATCCCTTCTCGATGCCCCAGGGTGGCATGGATGCGCTTCTCAACAAGAAGCCGCTGGACATTTTCGCCTATCAGTATGACATTGTCTGCAACGGAATTGAACTCTCCAGCGGCGCGATCCGGAACCACCGCCCCGACATCATGTACAAGGCGTTCGAGATCGCCGGCTACAAGCGCGAAACCGTCGACGAACGTTTCGGCGGCATGATCCGCGCATTCAAGCTCGGCGCTCCCCCGCACGGCGGCATTGCCCCGGGTGTCGACCGCATGGTCATGCTCCTGGCCGACGAGCCGAACATCCGGGAAGTCATCGCCTTCCCGTTCAACCAGCAGGCGCAGGACCTGATGATGAACGCTCCGGCGGAGGTCGATATGAAGCAGCTCCGCGAGCTCCGCATCATTCCGCTGGAACCGGAACTGAAATTCGAGGAAACCTTTAAAAAGCTGAAGGCCGAGGCGGCGCGGATCCGCGAAATCGAACAGGCCGCGCAGACTGCGGCGAAATCCTGAGCAGGAGACACGGCCCATGGCATACGGTGTCAGGCAGGAACGAAGGGGAAAAAGCCGGAAAGCACAGTTTCTGGTACTCCTTGCCATCTCCCTGATCGCCGTATGCTCGGTTATCGTTCTCTGGAGAATCGGCGCTTTCCTTTATGATTACTACGCACGCTTCTCCCGTTATGACGAGCTGATCGTGAAGGCGGCTCTGCGCAATGACGTGGACCCGTGCCTGATCAAGGCGGTCATCTGGAAGGAAAGCCGTTTCGACAAGCGGGCACGCGGACTCAAGGGCGAAGTCGGCCTGATGCAGATCATGCCGGATCTCGCCGCGGCGGACTGGGCGCGGATGAAGGGCTTCCGCACACCTTCGCGCGGCGCCCTGTTCGACCCGGAACTGAATATAGAAATCGGTTCCTGGTATCTCTCTCGCGCACTCCGCAAATGGCGCGCCTACCGGGAGTGCATCCCGATGGCGCTGAGTGAATACAATGCGGGAGCCCGGCGCGTCAACCTCTGGAAACCGGCAGCGCGCGACGGGGCGTTCCGGGAGCGGATCGCCATTCCCTCCACGCGGACCTACGTGGATGAAATCATGGAAAAATACCAGGATTACCGCAAAAACTGGAAACCGCAACAATCTTGAAAGGAGCCACCCATGAAACACCGGATCACCCTCGCGGCGGCCTTCGCCGGCGCACTCTTTTCCGTCGGAACCCTTTTCGGCGCGGAAAACGCCGGCTGCCGGATCGACTTCTCGAAATCCCAAACGGAAAAGGACACCGTCAGCGGATGGACCTACAAGGGAAAACCCGGAACGGACAAAGCCAGATTCTCCATTATCACGGAGAATGGCGTGAAGGTTCTGAAGGCGGAATCAGTCAACGGCACGGGTTCGATTCTGTTCGACATTTCCAAAATCGATTTCAAAAAATATCCCGTCATGCGCTGGAAGTGGAAGGTGGACGAGCTTCCGTCCGGAGCGGACGGCCGTTCGGATGAAAAGGACGACCAGGCGATCGGCATTTATGTCGGCGCGGGCCGCTGGACCACGAACAGCGTAGCCTTCCGATGGGAGACCGAAACCCCGAAAAAAGCGGAGGGGGAGGCTTCCTACGGACTCGGGATGGTCTCCGTGAAATGGCACTGCGTCCGCAACAAGGAAGACAAGACCGGCGTCTGGTATGTGGATGAATGCAACATCTACGAGGCGCTCGACAAACGCTTCAAGGGGAAAATTCCGACCCGGAACGTCGCCCTGAGCATCTCCTGCAATTCCCAGTATACGAAGTCCCGGGCAACGGCATATCTCGAATACGTGGAATTCCTCCCCGCACGGGCGGCACAAAAAACTTCCAAATAAAGGAATCCTGCATCATGACCTTCATGGAAAAACTGAGCAAAGCCTGGAAAGATGGCAATTCGCTGGTCTGTGTCGGGCTTGACCCCGACAAGGCAAAACTTCCCGCATGCGTCCGTTCCCTGCCGCACCCGATTTTTGAATTCAACAGGGCGATTATCGACGCGACATGCCGCGATGTCTGCTGCTATAAGCCGCAGGCCGCATACTATGCCGGACAGGGCGTTGACGACGAATTGCTCATGACAATGGAATATCTCCGGAAACACCATCCGGAAATCCCTGTGATCCTTGACGCAAAACGTGCGGACATCGGAAACACGACAAAAATGTATGCCATGGAGGCGTTCGACCGTTACGGAGCTGATGCCGTGACCGTGAATCCCTACATGGGCATGGACGCGCTGAAACCCTTTCTGGACCGTGCGGACAAGGGTGTTGTGGTTCTCTGCCGCACCTCGAATGCGGGAGCAAGGGAGATCCAGGAACTGAGACTGGAAAACGGACAGTTTCTCTATCAGCGCGTCGCGCAGCTGATCGCGGGACCATGGAACTATAACGGAAACACGATGCTGGTTGCCGGAGCGACTTTTCCGCAGGAACTCGGAGAGATCCGCCGTCTTGTCGGCCGGACTCCGCTTCTGGTGCCTGGCATCGGCGCGCAGGGGGGAGATCTGGAGGGCGTTCTGAAACACGGACTGACCGGAGACGGAACGGGGCTGGTCATCAACTCCTCGCGCGGAATCATCTATGCGTCTTCCGGCACGGATTTTGCGGAGGCCGCGGCCGCGGCATGCCGCGAGCTGAAAAACGCAATCAATGCCCTGCGCTGATCCCCCCTGTCCTTTCCCGTATATTCAGCGAACACTGCCGGATGTCCGGCTTTTCTCTTCGGGAAAATCCGCAAAAATTGCAATCGCCATTTTTTTTTTGCCGAAGCGGATGTATATTAAATGGATTTAAAGCACACGGGAAACAACCTCTGAGGAAAGACACACATATGGACAGGATCAATTACAACTGGCGCGAAAAACGTGAAAAAAAAGCTTTTCTGGCTCTGGCCGACGGCACCGTCATGCACGGTTATTCCGCAGGCGCCCCGGTTGACGCAGTCGGGGAGGTTGTTTTCAACACCGGTCTGAGCGGCTATGAGGAAATTTTGAGCGACCCCTCCTATGCGGGCCAGTTCGTCACCATGACCTATCCGGAAATCGGCAGCTGCGGAATCAATGCCGCCGACATGGAATCCCGCGGGGTCTTTCTCAACGGCTTCATCATTCACGAATACAATGAACCGAGCAACTGGCGTTCCGAGGAATCGCTGGCGGAATTCCTGAAAAAACACCGCGTTCCCTGCATCGCCGGCATCGACACGCGCGCACTGACGACCAGACTGCGCAGACAGGGAACCGTCAAGGGATTTCTGCACTGCTCCGATGCGGAGATTGCTCCGGAAGACGGAGTCGGAAAGGCCGCCGCATGGTGCGGCCTGGACAATCAGGACTATGCGGCCAGAGTTACGACGGAACGTGCCTATGACTGGGATCCGGACCTTTCCAAAACCCGTTCCTGGGGCATGCCGGGGGAACTGCCGCGTGCCGATCTCAAGGTCGTCGCATGCGACTTCGGCATCAAATGGAATATTCTGCGTTCCATGCGCCTCTGCGGCATGAATGTGCATGTCGTTCCCGCGCATACCACGGCGGAAGAGATTCTAAGGATGAAGCCCGACGGCGTGTTCCTTTCCAACGGACCCGCCGATCCCGCGGCCCTGCCCTATGCCGCGGAAACGGCAAAAACGCTTCTAGGCAAAGTGCCCGTCATGGGCATCTGCCTCGGCCATCAGATTCTCGGAATCGCATGCGGGGGGAGCACCTATCGTCTGAAATTCGGGCATCACGGCTGCAATCATCCGGTTAAAAATCTGCGGGAAGGAACGGTGGAAATCACCTCCCAGAATCACAATTTCGCCATTCATGCGGAGAGTCTGCCTGATACCGTCGAAATAACTCACATCAACCTCAATGACGGAACTGTCGAGGGGCTGCGCCATAAAAAAGAGCCCATGTTCTGCGTGCAATATCATCCGGAGGCCGCGCCGGGCCCCCACGACCCGTTCTATCTTTTCCGGCAGTTCCGGGAACTGATGAAACGCTGACAGATCACCACCCGGAGGAGTCATGAGGAAAGCATGGATTGTTTCCGCTCTGGCATCTCTTCTTCCGCTCTTTCTTGCCGCATGCATCAATTCCGGGGATCAGCCGCCGGAACACGTTCTGCCGGATCCCGCAGAGCTGATCGCGGAACGCCGCATGGAAACGATCCGCGCTCACCGGATGCTGATCGTCGGAATCGCCCCGTCCCCGGTTGCGGAAATGGAGCGGAAACTTGTCGCCGCACTGCTGGACGGGACGGGATACCGTTTCCGGATCATCCGTGCGGACAGGGATACGCTCGGAGCGTTTCTCCGAGAGGGACGGACGGATATCATCTGCGGACTCTTCACGGAACAGGAACTGAAGGATGCGCATCTGGCTCCCGCCGCACCTTATTTGCGTCTGTCCTTTTACATTCTGCACAGCGGGAAATTCCGGGAACCTGAAAAAGCAAACGCCGGAGAAGAGCTGCTCTATCCCGATTCCGCACCGGAAATTTTCTTTCTGCCCCGATTGCAGACAAAACTCCCCAAACGCCCGGTTCCGCGGGAAACCATCTTCCGGGAGATGGAGCAAGCACCCGGAAAACGGGCGGCATTTCTTTCCTGCGTCTCCATCCCGCAGCAGAAAGCCTCCGGACTTGCAGCCGGGAAGGTCAATCTCAAGGGGGGGGACGCACAGCTTTTCTTCGGGCTGCGAAGACCGGATTCCGAGCTTGCATCTCTGCTGACGGAACGTCTGGCAAAACTCTCTGCGGACGGAACACTGGAAAAGCTGACACGCACCGTCCTTTTCCAGCCGGAAACAAAAAATGAACCGGAGGCAAAACATGAAAAGAAATAAGATCATCCTGCTGGGAGCGGTCATCCTGCTTGTCCTGCTTCTGACCGCGGCAGGAGCCCGGCTCGCCGGATTCCGCTACCGTCCTGACATTCAGGGGCAGCTTGTCGCGGACATGATGCAGTCCAATGCCTACAAAAGCGCTCTTGTCCGCCTGACGGAAAATCCCGCACTGGCGGACAGAATCGGAAAACCCGTGAAAACGGGGAAAATTCTGAATCTGGAGGCCTGGGAAAATGACAGCAGCGGAGCGATCCGTCTCGCACAGGAGGTGACGGGAAGCCGCAGATCCGGCATTTTTCAGGTGGACGGCGTCATGGATGGCGGACAATGGCAGTACCGGGAATGCAGAGTGATCTTCCCGGATCTTACAGAATGGGATCTCCTGAAACAGACGGAGTAAATGATGGAAACGGGGAAACGGAAACAGGAAACGGCGCTGATTCTCGGAATCACCTTTGTTCTGGTTCTGCTCGGCATCGGACTGCGGATCGCGGGAGTCCACACGCGGAATCTGGAATATGATGAAATCTGGACCTTCGCCCATTATGTAAAGCTGCCGGTCGGAGAAATTTTCACAGACCTTGCCACACCGAACAACCATCCTCTGAACTCCCTTCTCATCAAGTGCTTCCGAATGTTCAACATTCATCAGCTGCTCCAGATCCGGCTGCCCGCCCTGTTCGCGGGAATTCTCCTTCTGGTCACATTCGGATCCGGTCTGCGCCGCCTGACGAAATCAATCCCCGGACTCGCTTTCGGAGTTCTCCTGCTCGCCCTGAACATTCCCCTGATCCGTTATTCACAGACCGCGCGCGGATATGAGTTTCAGGCCCTGTTTACGGCATGCGTCATGTTTTCCCTGCTCTTCTTCGAAATGGATTTGCAATCGCGCTTCCGGCGGAGTCTCTGGGCCGCGCTGTTTCTGATTTCCGCGGCAGGAACCTGTCTGAGCGTCACAAGCGGCGTGATTTTCGTAACCGCGCTGGCCTTTTCCTACGGTCTCCTGTTCACCGACTGGCGGAAATGGAACGATCTCAAAAAATGGATGGAAAAGAAAGAGCTCTGGATCGCATTCCTGTTTTTTTCCGTCTTTGTTCTTCTCTGGTACGGACTGAATTACAGCACGCTTGCCAGGGGACAGACTTTCGGCGCATCGGTCGCCTCTCCCGGCAGATTCCTCGCCTTTGCATGGCATACGATCACGGAACTGCCGCTGACTTTGACGATTCCACTCACACTGGCGGCCGCCGTCCTGCTGAAAAATCCCTTTCAGCGGCGCATCGCAGTCATGGGACTGCTTTCCGCTCTGCTGGTTCTCCTGAGCGCACTGGTATTCAAGGCGGGCGATTCCCGCGTCTACATTCCGCTGATCCCGATCCTTGCCCTCCCCGCGGCGCTGATCTTTGACTGCCCGCGTCTCGCGGAACGAAGCCCGCGCCTGATCCTGCCTGTCTTCGGAGTGTTCCTTCTGATCACCGGACTCCAATTCAAGATGCGTTATGCAGACATGAATCCGCCGGACATGGGCGGTGTTTTCGTCACTGCGGCGCAGACCGTTCCCCGGGAAGCGCTGACAATCTATTCCCCCACGGATTCATTGATTATCTCAACACTTTTCACAAAAGAATTTCATATGGATAATTTACGAAGAATCAAATCACGTCCCATTTCCCTGCTGCTTATCAACTCCGATGCAATCGGGATCTATCAGGAATGGGATGGCGGCACAACAAATTATCCGGTCAGCATGGCGCCTGTTTCCCGCGGAAGAATCGCCGGCGAAACAACATATTCGGAATTTCTCCTGCGACCGCTTCAGAAAACAGAATCTCTGAAGGACAAATTCCTGATTGTCCTGGTTGACGAGCCGCCATGGGAACAATTTCTGCAATGCCGGGCTATTTTCAAAAATCGCCTGCAGACGGCAAATCACAGCTTCGTCACCTCGAAAACCGCACCGGAACACGGGAAAATTCTGATCTATTATTCTCCGGAGCAGAGCGTGGAGCAGATGCTCGCCTTACAGTCCGAATCAGGATCCAAAATTCGTTTTTTCGTCATGGAAGGAAAAGAAACTGGTTCCGGCCGGTAGTTCCCCTTTTCACAGCAGACGTCGGACGGAATTCCGTTCCCTATGGAGTTTCCACGGCTTTCCCGTCGATCTTCTCAATCCGCTTTCCGCGGGGGACGGACACGCCTGCCGGCGTGCTTCCGGACGGATCCACGGCCTTGCCGTCGATCTTCTCCGGGCGTTCCTTTTTAACGATCTTTTCCGCAATCGCCTCCGGGAGAGAAACATCTTCGTTCTTTTCCTTCTTATACACGGGAATTCCGCTCGGCGGCTGATAAGCCGTAAGATTTTCAAGAATGTTCACGGCTTCTTTCGAAGTGCTCTGCATGGAAAGGCCGTTTACAGTATGAACCATGGAGGACAACACCCTTCTTCCGGAATCCGCCAGGGAAACCCGGTCCACGGGAATGCTCTGCGCCAGCGGCATCTGAGAAACACAGCTGAGAAGGAAAGCCGCCAGAACCGCGCCGGAAACTGCAGCGAAAGCCATCGCACCGATTTTATTTACGGGAGCGGGGATCGGATAATCGTCAAAATCAATGGTGATGA
The DNA here is from genome assembly GCA_944390795.1 of uncultured Victivallales bacterium. Lineage (GTDB taxonomy): Bacteria > Verrucomicrobiota > Lentisphaeria > Victivallales > UBA1829 > UBA11452. Next base: position 35,690 of record CALXRI010000022.1, on the reverse strand, counting down.
CGGCATCCGTCACCTTGTAAAGAACAATGATCAGAACAAGGAAAAGCGCCAGCATAATGGATGGCAGCAGGTATGCCCCCGTCTCTCTGCCCGGATTCAGGGAAGGCAGCAGAAGATCCCGGATCAGCGGAGACAAAAATACGGCCAGATAAACGGAAAACACAAGGTTGACCAGAAAAATCCATGACTGATACAAGGTCTGCTTCGCGCATGCCAGTCCGCCGAGGACTGCGGCAGTCAGAATGACAAGAGTGCCCATAATGCACAGATTCCTTTGTTAAATGTTCAGCGTTACGCGTTCGAATTCCTCGTAGGACGTGATGCCGCCGCTGACGAGAGTCAGAGCCTGCCCGGCGATGTTCGCCGTCGTCTGATGCGCGTCCACATACTCCTGAATCGTCGTATTCGACGCATCCGGCGATTCCAGAACGGCGCGCAGCCCTGCATCCACCACCAGAATCTCAAACAATGCCTGGCGTCCGAGATAACCGGTCCCGTCACAGTTCGGGCATCCCTGCGGCGCCTGCACATTTTCCGTCGGGAAACCGTACTGTTCCATGAACGCCTTGCGGTCCGGCGAAAGTTCCGCTTTTCTGCGGCAGTGCGGACACAGCTTGCGGATCAGCCGCTGCGAGATGATGACATGCAAAGTCGCGGCAATGGAACGCAGCGGAATGCCGAGATTCATCAGACGGTCGATCGTCCCGAGATTGTCGTTGCTGTGCAGCGTGGCAATAATCAGATGCCCGGTCTGGGAGGCGTGCACGGCGATTTCCGCGGTTTCCTCGTCACGGATTTCCCCGACACAGATCACATCCGGGTTCTGCCGCAGGGCGTTGCGCAGCAGGGAGGCGAATGTGATGCCGGCCTTGACATTGACCTCCATCTGGCTGATGGCGGGCATGACGTGTTCGATCGGGTCCTCGATCGAAATCACATTTTTCATATTGTAGTCAATGGCGCCGAGCATGGCATAAAGAGTGGATGTCTTGCCGCTGCCGGTCGGTCCGCACATCAGAACCATGCCGGAAGGAAGCCGGATCGCCGATGATATGATCCGGTACTGATCGTTCGAAAGCCCGATGGTCTCCAGTTTGCGCTGGCCCATGTCGGAAGCCATGACCCGGATCGTAAGTTTCTCTCCGCCGAACACCCCCACGGAGGCGACGCGAAACGAAGGCTGATCTTCCTCCACCAGGGCGCTGAAGGAACCGTCCTGCGGGCGGCGTTTCTCGGCGATGTCCATTCCGGCTGCGACTTTCACTGTGCTGATGACCGCCAGCGCGGCATCCGCAGCAAGCATGTCATAGACCTTGATTGCGCCGTCGACACGGATTCTCACGGAATATGCGTCGTTCTTCGGATCAATGAAAATATCACTGCACTGCTTCTTCACGGCGTCGTAAATCAGCCGTTTCAGAAAGGTCAGCGTTCCGTGCTCATCGTCGGAATCGGCAAGAGGGTTTCCCTTTGCATCCCGGATCACGACCGGGATCTCCTGCTTCACAGGCGCCTTTTTGTCCAGGAAAAGACCGAGGATGAATTCCCAGGCATTGCCGCGGAGATAACAGGCGCAAAGCGCAAACGGCCCCAGAAAAAGAGCCAGCAGGTTGTAGTATTCTTTCCAGGCTCCATGACGCTTGCCCAGCTTTTCGTCGCCGAGTTTCAAGGCGTAGAGTCCGCACAGAAACCAGGCGAAAAGGAGAATCAGTTTCACCGGAGCAAACGCCATTTTTCCTTCCTTTCCCAAATTTTCATCATTAACGGAATAATCTAACAAAATATGATATAAAATGCAACCGGAAAGTGTATTTTTTGAAAAAATAAAAATTCATTTCCGCCGGAGGGCTTCCTGAAATTCCGCCGAATCCGCGCCGCAGGCCATCCGGACGCACTCCAGATAAAAATCATGTTTCCGTCTCCCCGGCCCGGAAGCAGCCCTCCGGAAGAGCGCTTCCAGAAAAAGACGCCTTGCATCCTCATCCGGACATGCGCCGCGAATCTCCCGCAGCAGAAAGGGGTTTTTCAAAAAGCCGCGCCCGACGGCAACCCCGGCGCATCCGGAAGCGTCCCGCATCCTTCCGGCATCTTCCGGCGTCCGGATGTCACCGTTCCCGAACACCGGAACAGCGCCGGCGGCCTGAACCGCCACCCCGATCCGGCGGAACGCCTCGTCCCGTCCGACAAAGGCGTAATTTTCCGAAACCGTCCGGAAATGGAACAGAATCCAGGAGACGCCCGCGCCGCAGAGACGCCGGATCAATTCCCCGGTCTCCTCCGCACAGGAGAAGCCGGAACGGAGCTTCACGCTCACGCAGAGTTGCGGCACCCGGGAGCAAAGCACCGCGGCAATCTCCGCCGTATGCCGGACATCCCGCAGCAGTGCGCCGCCGGAACCGCTCCTCACAACCGTTCCGCTCGGACATGCAAAATTCAAATTCACGGAGCGCACCCCGCATTCCGCAAGGCGATGCGCCGTTTCCGCAAGAGAATCCGCATCGTTTCCCAGAAGCTGAACCGTCAGAGGCAGTGCGGAATCGAGAAAATGTGCAAAACGCTTTTTCAGTTTGCCGGTAGCGGGAACCGCCCCGCGGGACACGCCGAGGAAAGGAGGCATCCAGGAGTCCAGCAGTCCGAGCGAACACGCGGCGTCAAAAAAGAAATCCCGGTTCATGATTCCTTCCAGCGGGGAAAGAATTGCGCGCGAGGGAAGAGAAAAGGAGGGGTGCAGCGTGATCGGGTCGGAAAAATGTCGGAAAGTCATGGAAAAGCCTGAAGACAAAGAGAAAACCAGCCCGGAACCGGCCGCGGCTGGTTTTTCCGCTCGGAGACGCCTTACTTGACGGCGTTTCCGGAAATATTCACGGAACGGGAGTAGAAGATCAGCCCGGACTCGCTGTACTGGGAAGCGAGATCAAGCGTCTTGGTCGCTCCGAGCTCCTTGCTCTTTTTCGTGAGAACAGGCATCAGGGAGGGCACGTTGACCGTATCGTTCAGCACGTCAATGCTGCCGGGATTCGTGGTGGAGCCGGTGAACAGCGGAATCGTGAAAAGGTAAATTCCCCAGTTCTGGGCGTCAATATGGGCGATCGTTCTGCCGCTGTTGGCAATGGCCTGCCCGTTGAGATTCGGATTCTTGACGACTTCAACGCTGGCGCAAGCGCTCATGAGAAGACCGACGGCGGCAATGGAGAGAAAAAGCATGATTTTTTTCATGATGAATTTCCTGTGTTGGAGTTTTCCGTTTCGGGGCGGATTATTTCACGGCGTTCCCGGAAACCGTCGCCGTCTTCCAGTAGAACAGGAAGGGAATCGGAATCGGAATGTTGGTGCTGCCGGTCATGGAAACAAGATCGACCGTCCGGTTGGCTTTCAGATCCTTGCTCTTTTTCGTAACCATTTTCGTGACCGCGGTGACATTGACGGAATCTTCACCGAAAGCAGTGGAATCCGGAGTCTCGGCGGACCCGACGATCAGCGGGATCGACAGAAGGTAAAGTCCGCTGGCATAACCGCTGACATGCGCCACAGAGGTTCCGGAGGCGGTAATGGCCTGACCGTTCAGTTCCTTGCTTCCGGCACACTGGACGGTGGAACAACCGGCGAACAGAACCGCCGCTCCGGCCGCGGCAATCAGGAGTGAGAGTTTTTTCTTCATGTTCATCTTTCCTTTCTTCAGTTTGGATAGATTGTTTCTGTCCGGTCCTGACACCGGGCATTTTCCCATAACTATAATGATTTTTCTGAAAAAAAACACTGCAAAATCATTTTTTTCTTTATTTTTTTCCATTCCGGACTCCATTCATGCGCCCTTTCAGGCGCAGGAAAACAGCGCAGCAGCACACGAATGACTTGACTTTTTCCGTTCCGCATCTATGTTATTCAATAATATAAAATATTATTCAATAATATTGAGTAATTATGCGCGTCCGCTTTCGGCAGCGCACGCGGCGCTGAGGCGGCATTGCGCCTGACAAATGCAATCCCGCAGGAAAAAGGCGGCGCGCCCGCCGTTCCGGAACGGAGCGTGCACAAGCGGACCCCCCGGGAATCAGGAAGGAGAAAAAGATTTGAAAATCTACAGACAAATCATCCGCGGCGCCACCTGTTACGGAATCGGCGCCGCCTGGAATGCCGGACCGGACACGCTGATCCTGGAGCCGGGCATTCACCCCGGCGGAGAGTTTGCCGACGCATTCGATCCGGGCAGCGCCTGGAATGGTCCGCTGCGGACCGGCGAGGCCCGCGGGTTCCGCGCCGGCCTGGAAAAACGCAATGCTCTGCGGGACGGGGCATTCCACCTACCCGCATTGATCCCGTTTCTCTCTTCCATGATTCTGGAAAACGGAATCGGAATCCGTCTGGTGCAGACCGTCACATCGGTAATTCCCGAAAACGGCGTTCTGCGCATCCGCTGCGCCGCGCCGGAAGGGGAACTGGAATACCTGGCCTTCTCCTATCTGGATACTCTTTCCGTTGAAAATACCGCAGTCCGGGAAAAATCCTTCCATGCGGCAATTTCCGGCGACACAGACGCTCTGCCTCAGACGGAAGGGTTTCAGAGAGGCGCCTTTCCGGGAGAAGGATATTTCAAAATGCCGCTGGAACCATCCTGCCCCTACCCGGACGCCCGGCTCCGGCTTGAGACCTTCTGGCGGAAACGTCCGGAGGAGCTCGCTGCCTGGACCATAACGGGCAGCGCCATGCGCTTCGCCTTGAAGCTGGAAAAAACCGTGCGTAAAATTGCGCCGAACCATCTCTGTGTCTTTTCGGGAAATTATGAAAATCCGGCGGCGGCGTTCGACGCCGGCGTCGCCGGAGAGGAGGCCTTATGATCCGTTCCGTCATATCCGGCGGCAAACTTCTGCGGACCGTCCGCGACGATCCGGAGGAGGAGTATGACGTCATCGTCGCGGGCGGAGGAACGGCGGGGGCCATCGCCGCACTTGTCGCGGCCTCGCACGGACTGAGAACGCTGGTTCTGGAAAAAAGCTCCTGCTGCGGCGGAATCGGCACGGGAGGACTGGTCTCCAACTACTATTACGGAATCCGGCACGGCACGCATACGGAAATTGACGAAAGCGTCCGCGAACGGGAACGGAATTCCGGTTATCTCGTGCGTCCGAACTGCTTCTCTCCGGAGCTCAAGAAAATCGAACTGGAGCAGAGGATTCTGCAGGCGGGCGGCATCATCCGTTTCGAGGCGGTCGTCGACGCCGTCCTGATGCGGGACGACACCACAGTCGGAGGTCTTTCCTGGCATGAGGCGGACGGAGCTCACAGCGCGCGCTGCCGCTATGTGATCGATGCTACCGCCGATGCGCAGGTCGTCTTTCTCGCAGGCGGGGCATTCCGTTTCGGACGGGACAGCGACGGTCTGGCACAGACCTACACGCTGAACTACTCCCGGCTCCGCAACGGCGGGCGGCAGATCAATTACGGGGACGGCGGCTATGTCAATCCCTCCGATTCCGGGGAAGTGACGGACGAAATTCTGCATCAGTCCGCCCTTCTTTGGAAGGAACGCTTCACGCCGGAGGACCGGATTGATTTCCTTTCGGACCACTTCTGCGTCCGGGAGGGACGGCGGATCGTCGGCGAAACGAACGTTACGCTGCATGATGTGATTCACGGCATGAAGGTTCCGGAAACGGTCGCCTGGGAGCGTTCCAACTGCGACACGCACAGTCTGGACCTCGGATTCGAAGACGACACCATGATGCTCTGGTGCGTCGCCGCCATGCAGTGGGGAACGGTCCTGCACATTCCGGTCCCGCGCGGTGCGCTGATTCCGAAGGGACTTCGCGGAATCCTCGTTGCAGGCCGGATGCTTGCGGTGGATCATGACCTCTCCCAGGCTGTGCGCATGAAAGACTGCATGCAGTTCACCGGAGAAGCCGCCGCCGTGATGGCTTCGCTTGCCGTCAGGATGCGCCGCGATGTCCGGGACGTTCCGTACGAAAGGATCGCCGCGGAACTCGCCTGGCAGGATTTCAGCGGGGAAAACGGGAAGATTCTCCTGAAAAATCAGTGCGAAATCGTGGAAGGGCTCCGCTCTCCTTCGCCGGGACGGGCGATCTGGTCGGCTTACCGCCGCGGAGAATCCGGATATCTGGAAGCGCTGCTCCGGGAATCCGGCGCAGTGCGTGCGCACGCGGCTTTTGCGCTGGCTCTCCTGCGTCACCCGTCCTGCCTCGGCGTCCTGCGGGAACTGGCGGAACGCCGGGACGCCACGCTTCCGGAAACGCCGCGCAACGAGCCGCACCGCCAGGAATACGGCGCAATCGCAGTCTATCTGCTCGGCTTTCTGCACGACAGGACGAGCGTCGGGATTCTGAGCGGCATTCTCCGGGAACGCCGTTCGGAATCCTATGCGGTCAACGCCTGGAATGCGCTGACGAGGATCGGAGAACACGCGCCGGAGCTGCGCGCCGGGATCGGGAAAGTCCTGGAGTCATCCATGCTGGAGGATGCGCCGCCCCTGTTCATCCGCTGTTTCGGCAGCGACCGCCCTCTGGACATTCTGAACCGGATGCGGATTCTGACCGCGGCAAAACTGGACCGCTGGGGAATCCCCCACGCCATCCATGCCGTTCTGGACAGGACGGAACTGACGGCGGTGGAAAAAAACATCCTTAGGAGGTGCGGAAGATGATCCAGGTGCTGAAACGCGCTGCCGTCATTCTGGAACATGTCGCAGCGCGTCGGGACCGCCCCTGCCGTCTGCGCGATCTTGCCGCGCTTCTGGAGATCTCGCCTTCGGCATGCGCCAACATCGTTTCCAGCATGGTGAAACTGGGATATCTGGAATCCGCCGGCAGGGAGGGATACCGTCTCGGCCCCGCCCCTTCCCTGCTGGTCCGCTTCGGAATGTATAAGCGGTATCTGACGCAATGCGCCGCGCCGTTCCTCGATGAACTGGTCGCCGCCGTCAACGAAAACTGCCTGATCGCCACGCGCTCGGACGACAAGCGGATCGTCCTGCTGATCCGGAAAAGCACGCGGGAACTGCAAGTCAACGATCCGGTCATCACGGAAAATCTCATGCTCAGTGCGACGGGATGCGTCATGCTCGCCTGGATGCCGGAGACGGAACTGGATCGCTATGAGCGGATTCAGCCGTTTGAAGGATCCATCTTTCCGGATGTGTCCGGATGGAAGGAATTCCGTCTGCGTCTTGCGCAGATCCGGCGGGAGGGCATCGCCTTCGACAGGCGCGGAAGCGGCCTGGACAGCACGCGCGCGCTGGCGGTTCCGGTCCTGTTCCGCGGAACACTGGAATGCGTGCTCGGTTGCTGGTATCCGACCTTCCGGGCAAAAGGCACGCGCGGAGCAGTCATCGCGACACACTGCCGTGAAACGGCGGAACGCCTTTCCCTGGCGCTGGAAAGAGCGGATTCCCGGATTTCCTCCGGCGAAAAAAACGCGGGCGGCTTGTAAAAATGTCCGCATGGGAGTATTTTAAAGCTTCCCATGATTTTAACAGCGAGGAAAGACAGGCAGAAATGAAAACGCAAGCAAGACACGGACGGTATGTCGAACTGCTCGATACAACCCTGCGTGACGGAGAGCAGACGCCCGGCGTCGCTTTCACGCCCGCGGAAAAATTTGAGATCGCCCGCATTCTCATTTCCCACCTGCGCATCGACCGCCTGGAAATCGGATCGGCAAGAGTCTCCGACGGAGAACGCGAAGCGCTCGGCGCGATCCTGAAATGGGCGGAACACCGCGGCAGTCTGGACCGCATGGAGATTCTCGGTTTCGTGGACGGCGGAAAGTCCGCTTCCTGGATCAGGGAAGCCGGCGGCAAAGTCATGAATCTGCTCGCAAAAGGTTCGGAGAATCATTGCCGCGTCCAGCTTCGCAAGGAGCCGCGGCAGCATTTCGACGAGGTCTGCCGCGAAATTGAAAATGCGCACAAGCTCGGTCTGGAAGTCAATCTTTATCTGGAAGACTGGTCGAACGGAATGGCGCATTCCTTCCATTATGTCTATTCCTTCCTGAGCGCCCTGCGCGGCATGCCTCTCGAGCGGATCATGCTGCCCGACACGCTCGGCATCATGACGCCGGACGATGTGACACGCTGTCTGGACTGGATGTATGCGGCGTTTCCGGATGCGCGGCTCGACTTCCACGGCCACAACGACTACGGACTTGTGACGGCAAACAGCCTCGCCGCCGTGAAAGCCGGCGTGAACGGCGTCCATGTCACCGTGAACGGACTCGGCGAACGGACGGGAAACCAGCAGCTCGCCCAGCTGGTCGTCGTCATCAACGACCACACGGACCGGACGACACGGGTGCCGGAAAAGGAACTTCAGCACGCCTCCGAGCTGGTGCAGACGATCTCGGGCAAACGCTATTCATGGAACACGCCGGTCATCGGATCGGACGTTTTCACGCAGACCTGCGGCGTCCATGCGGACGGAGACCGGAAAGGCAATCTCTATGCGAACCGCCTCCTTCCGGAGCGTTTCGGACGCAAGCGCAATTACGCGCTCGGCAAACTTTCCGGCAAGGCCTCCCTGGATCAGAATCTCCAGCTCCTGGGAATGGCCGAACTGGCACCGGAAGTGCGCGCCAAAGTTCTGCAGGAGGTGGTCCGTCTCGGCGACAAGAAGAAACAGGTGACGCCCTCGGATCTTCCGTTCATCATCGCCAGCGTCCTGCGCACGCCGATCACGGGACGCGTCAAGGTCGTCGACTATCAGGTGGAAAGCACGCTGAAATCAACCCCGAAGGCGGTTGTCACAATTGAACTTGACGGAGAGAAAATCACCGAAAAGGCGTCCGGGGACGGCGGATACGACGCGTTTGTCAAGGCCTTGCGCAAACTGCTCAGAAAACGCGGCATCACTTTCCCGAAACTCGCCGACTATGAAGTGCGGATTCCGCCCGGAGGCAAAACCGACGCTCTGGTCGAAACCACGATCAGCTGGGAGATGCCGGACCGCACGCTGACTACAACTGGAGTCGACAGCGATCAGCTCACCGCCGCCGTCGTCGCAACGGAAAAGATGCTGAATCTCGTCATTCAGTAAACGGGGAAAAGATCGGGGCGGCATCCTGAGGAAGGAAAGGCAACGCCCTGTCCGCTGTTCAGCAGGAGCCGATCCGGCTCAGAATCAGCATGCAGTCCCCGTAGCTGAAAAAGCGCATCCGCTCCTCCACCGCGTAACGGTAGGCCTCCATCACAAGCGCGTGGCCGGCAAAGGCGGAAACCAGCATCAGGAGCGTGCTTTTGGGGAGATGAAAATTCGTCAGGAGCATGTCGGCGGACTTCACGGCATAAGGCGGATAAATGAAAATGGAGGTATCCGTCTCGACGGCGTCAAACAGTCCGTCATCCCTTACGCAGGATTCCAGCGCGCGGAGCGAAGTCGTCCCGATCGCGGCAATGCGCCCCCCCTCCCGGCGCGTGCGGTTCAGGAGCGCGGCATTTTCCGCGTTCAGAATGAAGTGCTCGCTGTGCATCGGATGATCTGCGATATTCTCCACCGTGACAGGCTTGAAGGTGCCCTGCCCCACGTGAAGCGTCAGGTCCGCCCGCCGGACGCCTTTTCCCGTCAGCGCGTTCAGAACCTCCGGAGTGAAATGAAGTCCCGCCGTGGGAGCGGCGACTGCGCCGGGCGCTTTCGCGTAGACGGTCTGATAGCGTTCCGCATCGGGCGCGTAATCGACCGTGCGCCGGATGTACGGCGGCAGCGGCATATGCCCGCATTCGGCAAGCGTCCGTTCCACATCCGGTTCGAGAAACTCGATCACGCAGTTTCCGGCGGGGTCCTTGGAGACAAGCCTGACATGTCTGCCCGATTCGGCAAGGGATGGATCGAGAAGGCGGAGAACAGTATCCGGCGCCACGCGCTTTGCGGGTTTCAGAAGGCAGTTCCAGCTCGTGCCTGTCACCGGCGAAAGAAGCAGAATCTCGATTTTCGCTCCGCTCTCCTTTTTCGCGAACAGGCGCGCCTTGATGACCTTCGTGTCGTTGAGCGCGATCAGATCGCCGGCTCTGAAATAGTCGGGAAAGTCATGAAACGGAACAATTTCCATCGTCTCCGCCGCGGGATCCAGCACAAGCATGCGCGAATCGCCGCGGCGCTCCGGCGGATGCTGGGCGATCAGCTCCTCCGGCAGATCGTAGTCAAAATCACTGGTGCGCATCCCGGTACATCTTTTCATATTGCGAGGCTGTATTGTCCCACGAAAAATCAGCAGTCATGCCGTTACGGCGCAGCCGCGCGACCGCCTCGGGGTTCTTCCGGTAAACATCCGCCGCCCAGCGGATCGTGTTCCGCAGGGAGGTCGGATTCAGGTCCCAGAGCACGAAACCGGTCGATGCGGACGGATCGCCGGCGTTGTAGTTCCGGACCGTGTCGGCGAGTCCGCCGGTGCTCCGGACGACCGGCAGCGTGCCGTATCGCATGCTGTACATCTGGTTGAGTCCGCAGGGCTCGTAGCGCGACGGCATGACGAAGAAGTCCGAACCCGCCTCCAGAAGATGGGAAACCTTGTCGGAGGCGTAACCGATGTAGGCGGCGAATTTCTTCGGATATTTCGACGCGAGCCACGAGAAACGCGCCTGAAGCCACGGGTCGCCGGAACCGATCAGAATGAACTGGCTGTCGTCGTGATAAAGCATGTCTTCGAGGGAATCCGCAAAGACATCCAACCCCTTCTGGTAGGCGAGGCGCGAAATCACGCCGAAAAGCGGAACGTCCTCACGGACAGGCAGTTTGAAGTGCTCCTGAAGCGCGGCCTTGCAGACGGCCTTTCCCCCCATGTCGTCCGGCGAGAAAACGGCGGGCAGACGCGGATCGGAAGCCGGATTCCATTCGGAGACGTCGATTCCGTTCAGAATGCCGCGGAGTCTGCCGTGATACGCGCAGTGGCGCAAAGAGGAGTCAAGGGAGAATCCGTATTCCGGCGAAAGAATCTCCTCGGCATAGGTCGGACTGACCGTGCTGACCATGTCCGCGCACATGATGCCGCCCTTGAGAAGGTTCATGCGGTTGTAGAATTCCAGGCAGCGGAAGTTGAAATACTCCCATCCCAGCCCGGTCCAGTAGAGGTTTCCCTGGTCGTAGACGCCCTGATAGCCGATATTGTGGATCGTCATCACGGAACGGCAGTCCGCAAAATTCCTGAAGCCCGAGTAGAGGCTGCTGCGCAGATAGACCGAACAGAGGGCGCAGTGCCAGTCGTTCAGATGCAGAATGTCCGGATGCAGCCCGAGCGCCAGAACCGTCTGCATCACGGCGCGGGAAAAGAAAATGAAACGCTGGGCGTTGTCCGGGTATTCCGAACCGTTCCAGTCGTAAAGGGTGGCGCGGTCGTAGAAGCGGTTGAACTCGATAAAGCAGCAGGTCAGATTCCTCTCCACCTTGAGGATGCGGATCTGCGCCCACTCGTTGGCGTCGCCGAACGGCACGCCGAGCATTTCATGGACGGCATCGAATTTCAGATTCAGTTTCGCCATCTGCTGCGGATAGTAAGGCATGATGACATGGATGGAGTGGCCCCGCCGCGCCAGCGCCTTCGGCAATGCGGCTGAAACATCCGCAAGTCCGCCGGTCTTGGCATAGGGAACCGCTTCACTGGTCGCCCAGACGATATTCATAAGCTGCCTCCGTTGTTGTTGCAAGCCCTCTCCATGGAAAAACACGGGAAAAGGCAGGTTCACCATCACTGCTTGCGCATCCGTTCGCGCAGATCCTCCAGCGCCTTCACCTCCTCCGGCGTCAGGCTGTTGATGCCCGTGCGGGAGAGTTTCGTCAGGATCCGGTCGATTTCATTGCTGTCGGGCACGCCGGAAGAGGGATTCGGATGCGGACGGAAGGGATAGGCCGGATGCGGTGCAGAGGCCCCCCGGGGGCGTTTCGGAAAAAACATATCAAGCGGCTCCCAGCTGACATATTTCCGTGCGAACAGCTTCATGAACAGATAGCCGCCTAGAAATCCCCCGACGATCGTAAGGGAGAAAAGACTCAGATGCGAGAAAAGCAGGTAGAAGACGAAGAAGACGATCGCCATGGTCTTGATCTTGATCGGAAAGGGAATGAAAAGCAGATACATCTGCATGTTCGGCAGAACCATTGCAGAGGCCATCAGCACTCCCATCACAGCGCCGTAGCAGCCGAGAATCGGCGTACCAGGGTAGTTCCAGACAAACGGCACAAGCAGAAGATTGCCGATGATTCCGCTGAACAGATAAAGGCAGATCGTCTTGTGGGGCCCCAGAACCGGCGTGGAGAGATTGCCGAAAATGTAAAGCGTGAACATGGCGAAAAAGAGATTCCAGGGGTCGTAATTGACCAGAAGCGAGGTCACGATCCGCCAGAGCTGGAAATCCCGCAGCGTTTCCGGCGTCAGCACCAGAAAATTGAGGAGCGGGGCATTTGCGCCTCCGCGGGTCAGGATAAAGAAAAGAACGGTCAGGCAGATGATCCCGAACAAGGCGATGTTTCCGCTCTTCGAACGCGTTTCAAAGTCGTTGTTGTCCATATCGGTTCCCGTTTTGCTGTAAAAAAAGTTCAGTCATCAGAACGCATAATATACTGTATTGTTCCGCAAACTTCAAAAGGGAGTTGAAAAAAATATGATTTTATCCGTTCTCTCAACTCTCCCGGATTCCGGAAGGGAACAATGCGCTCCTCACGCTGAAATTCGGGAATATGCGGCGATTTTCCCTCTTTCAGCACAATAAAAACGCCAGAGGAGCGTTTTACCGCCATACGGCATTGGAACATGAACAACGAAAGGACTTGGCAATGCGGAGAAAATATTTCACACTGATTGAACTTCTGATCGTCATTGCAATCATCGCGCTTCTCGCCGGCCTCCTGATGCCCGCCCTGAACACGGCGCGCGAACAGGCGAAACGGATCGCCTGCCGGAGCAATCTCAAACAGCTCGGAATCGCAATTCAGAGCTACACGGATGACTTCAAAGGAATTTTCCCGCGCGTCGCCGTGATGAAATCCATTGAAACGGATCCGGAGGTTCCTGCGCTTCAGGAGGTGCTCGCCCCGCAGCTCGGGGGTGAAAATTCGAAGGTCTTCCGCTGTCCGGCGGACCGGGGGATCAACGGAATCGTGGGCGTTTTCACGGATGAGGAGGAGGACAGCGACGAAGTGACAAGCACCAATTTCAATTACGCCAGCAGCAACGGGAAACCCGATTTCGAAAACGAGGGCAGCAGCTATGAATTCAACACGCGCCTTGCCGGACGCAGAATGACCAACCGCTCGCGCAGCATGCTGATGCACGACCTGCGCCCCTACCACGGTCCCGCCGGAAAAGCCGGATCGTGCAACTATCTCTTTGCCGACGGACGCGTCGACGACTGGAAATAAAGCATATCTCCCGCAGGCAGACCGCATCTTCAAATCATTCACGGGAAGGGAAACCGCATCATGAACCCATGGAAGAAAAAACCGGAAAAAAAGCATCTCCCGAAACGGACAAAAATCATCCTCTCGGTCACAGCGGCTCTGCTGACGGCAGGCGCGCTCGGAACGGCCGCATATGACATGTTCCGCAAACCGCGTCCGAAATCGGAGGCACGGGAGGACATCATGAAGTTCGTCGCCTCTGCCGATTTCAACCGCCTCAGCATCGCCGAACGTCGGAAATGGCTCGGAAAACTTCGCCCGGAACAGCGGGGGAAGCGTCGCCCGCCCAAGCGCGGAGAAATGCAGACGATGTCCGGAGAGGAACGTTCCGCTTTCCGGAACAATATGCGGAAGGTGTTCGAACAGGAGCGCAACCGCCGGATGAAACAATATTTCGCGCTTCAGACGCAGGAGGAGAAAAACGCTTTTCTGGATGCGGAACTTGCGAAAATGGAAGAACGCCGCGCCGAATTTGAAAAACGCCGGGAGCAAATGGACGCCGAGCGGAAAAAACGCCAGGCGCGAAATCAGAACGGCACGGCAGACGCCAACCGCCCTCCGCGCCCGACCGATGCCCAGCGCGCGGCGCAGATGAAAACACGCACAGAGACAACCTCTCCGGAAAGCCGCGCCATGCGCAACCAGTATATGCGCGAACTTCAGGCACGGGCAAAGGCGACCGGAAAGAGCTTCGGTCCGCCGCGTCCCCGGATGGCGGCACGCTGAATACGCTTTTTCCTGCGGAAATGAAAAACGTCTGAAAGGAAATGGCCGGGAAAAGAAAAAACGTCCGCCGGACCGGGAAGTGATTCGCAGACACCAGGCGGAAAACCCCGGAACTGCGGGCGGAGCGCCCCGACGACCGCCTTGCATGCGGAAGGAATTTTATCCGCCAAAAAGTCTGTTTCCCCTTTGCTTTTTGTTTTTTATGAGGTATACTGCATACATCCGGCGTATGGAACCAGACAACAGGCGGAGCTTTCCGGCATGCTGAAAAAGATAAACCTTTCCGATCAGGCCTATGAGGAGCTTGTGAAAAAAATTGTATCCGGGACATACCCGGCAGGAGAAACCCTCCCGGAGGAAAAACTCACGGTGGAATTCGGAATCAGCCGGACACCGGTCCGGGAAGCTCTGCGCAGACTTGCGGCGGAAGGGCTGATCGAGCCCCTGCCTCGCGGTTTCCGGGTCGCGCTGCCGGATGAAAAAGCGCTCCGGGAGCTCTTCGAATGCCGCTGCATGCTGGAACTTCAGGCATTGAAACGCGCAATCGGACGGATTCCGGCGGAAAAAACCGACGGGCTTCTCGCCGCGCTCCGGCAATGCCCCCGGGGGGAAAACGCCCGGAAAAGCGCGCTTGCGGCGGATCAGGAAATGCATGCGCTGATCCGGGATTACTGCGGCAACCGCTGCCTTGCCGCGCTGATCGAACAGTTCCACAGAAAGACCGCCCCCTACCGGAATTACCGCAACTATGAGAACGCGCGGCTCAAAGATCTGATTGCGGAACGCATCGGCATTTTATCCGCCATCCGGGAACAGAATCTGGAAAAGGCGGAAAGACTCCTGGAAAAGCATATTCTGAACGGCTGCATCGGACCTGTGCAGAAAAAAGCGAAATAAATTACCGCGATGCAAGCATGCGCGGTATCAGGGATTTCGCCTCCGGCGACCAGCTTGCGCAGCTGGATCGCGGCAGGACTGAGAGTCCTGCACGAAGCAATTTTTGGCGATGCAGAGCATCGCGGTATTAACCTAAATTTTTTTGAATAAAAAATCCCCGCCTCACGCATCCTGTCGCAGCGTCCCGGAGAAAAGCTGCGCGTCACAGGGATTTCCGCAGCAGACGAAAGCTCATTTCCGGTTCCGGATCGAACCCGGAAGAAATTCAACAGTCATTTTCAGTCTGCCGCTTCCGGGAGCCGGAATTTCGAAAAAAACGATCTTCGCCGTCCCGTTCGGCGAGTCGAAATCGTGCATCCACTGCTCCGCCGGCGTGACGGTCCAGTCCGCGCCGCAGTCGTTCCGGATGACGAGTTTTTTCCCGCCGGATTGCAGATGAAGCGATGCGCCGGAGGAAAGTGCGGCAGTCTCCGTGCAGAGCTGCCAGCGGATGCGCACGCCCGGATTCACCCCTTTCAGTGTGTCCGTGATCCGCAGGGAACCATCGGGGCGCAGTTCCAAAGTGCGCGCCACCTTTTCCGCATCGTTCCGGTACAAGCCCGTCAGGTCCAGCGTACAGGATTCCGGTGTGCATCTGCGGAATTTCGCCTTCCCGTCCGTCAGCTGAGGATTTCCGTTGATCCGGAGAATATTGTGGCTGTCCGGCCCGATCCGGAACACGCTCCAGCGTTCACTGTTCCGGCTGTTGTTCCAGAGCTCGATGCCCCGGGCCTCTATTCCGTGATAATTTTCCATGCCGAGATCGGACGCCCAGCGGACACCGTCCGCCTCATAGATGAAAGAGCCCCCATCCATGTGACCGTGAGGACCGGAAGGCGAACCGCCCTTCACGCCGAGATAGGCGTCCGTCTTTTTCCAGCCCGTCCGGTACATTGCCACAGGCACCGCCGCCGTGTTCCCGCTGCAGTAAAAAGTTTTTCCCGCGCGGGGATCCGCTTCCGGCCAGTCGCGCAGATACAGAAGCGAAAGAGGCAGCATGCGGTTCCGCCCGGCACGCAGATTTCGCGGACGCTCCTTCGCCTCGCGGTCCAGGATCTCCCGCTCGTGACGGGAAAACCAGTCCGGGCGCCCGAAACGGAAAGTCAGGTAATGCATGGCGAAGGAGGGCCCGAGCGTTTTCACGCAGTCGGCATAATTGAACAGGAGTCCGGACGGCGCGGTCGCGGCAATGACGAAATCCCCGGTCACGGAAAAACCGGGAATCTCCGCAAGTCCGAAGTCCTGTCCGAACGCTCCCTCCAGCAGCGCCAGCAGCGCCACGGTGAATTCGGTGCCGTATCCCCAGTACATCGGACCTTCCGGATAAGCCCCGTTCGGAGAAAAGGACGCCTTCATGGAGCGCGGCAGATTCCGGATGGCGCGCTCCATGACCTTCCGCGCCAGCGCGGGTTCGGAATCGGCAATGGCGAGCGCTCCCGCAACCATACCCGCATGACAGACCTGATTCCAGTTGTTTTTCCCCGTCACCCACCACTGGCGTCCCCGGAAGGAGGGGCGGAGCCCTTTCTCCAGAATCGCATCGCGGATCTTCACGCGCCGCGCCTCGTCCAGCGTTTCATAAAGCCAGTCGTAACCGACGGCAAGCGCAAGCGTCATTTCCGCGACATCCAGGAAATGAGCCGGATTCCAGTCCGGGAAATCCGCGGCCGCGCACATTTCAAGCGCGGCGCGTTCGGCAAATGCCTTTTCCCCGGTCAAACGGAACGCCGCCGCAAGCGTGTTGACCCGGTAAAGGACATTGCGGCTCACAGCGAGCAGACGCCTTCCCTCCATGATCCGTTCCGCCGGTTTTTCCTTCAGAAGCACCCGCGCGTCATGGACCACGCGTGCGGCAAGGGCTTTTCCAGCTGCGGATTTCCGGGCTTCCAGCAGCGGGCGGAATCCGGTTCCGGAGTTGACGAAGAGGCGGGGATGCGAGTCTGGAATTTCCGGCAGCATGATCTGTTTCTCCCGATCTGACGCCGCGTCGGCGGAGCCTGGAACAAGCCCAGCGGCAAAACAGAGGAAAGCGGCTTGCAGTTTTTTCATGATTCCTTTCATGGCCTCCCGATATTCTTTCATCGGGAATATAACAGGATGAGAGATTTTTGCCAGCCGCCGCCGGAAAAAATCCCGGAAAATGCCGCCGCGCCGGAGATTTCGCGCCATTTCCCGGAAAGCGGCTTGAAAGAATCGCGTTTCAGTATGATATTAATAGGTTACAGAGAAAACAACGCGATTCGGGAGTGAATGCAAATATGAGAATGTCGAAAATGCTCGGACGGCGGATCAAGGAGGATCCCAAGGACGCGAAGACCATCAGTCACAAGTTTCTGGTGCGCGGAGGATACATCCGTCCCGTTTCCGCCGGAATCTACTCCATTCTCCCGCTCGGAGAACGGATCATCCTCAAGATCGAAAACATCATCCGCGAGGAGATGAACAGGATCGACGGACAGGAGGTCAAGATGCCTGTTGTCCTGCCCGCCGAACTCTGGCAGGAGTCGGGCCGCTACGACTCCGTCGGACAGGAGCTGCTCCGCTTCAAGGACCGCAACGACAAGCCGATGATCCTCGGCATGACCCACGAGGAGGCGATCGTGCATCTCGTGCGCACTGAGATCACCAGCTACAAGCAGCTTCCGATCATGGCGTATCAGATCCAGACGAAATACCGCGACGAGGCACGCCCGCGTGCAGGACTGATCCGCGTCCGCGAGTTCACGATGAAGGACGCCTACAGTTTCCACACCTCCCAGGAGTCGCTGGAAGAATATTACGGGCGCGCCCATGAGGCGTATGTCAACATCTACCGCCGCGTCGGTCTGAAGCACGTCGTCTCGATCAAGGCGAATTCCGGCATGATGGGAGGGAACATTTCCCATGAGTTCATGTCAGTGGCGGAGTGCGGCGAAGACACGATTTTCCTGTCTCCGGACGGGAAAAGCTACAAGGCGAACCGCGAAATCGCGGTCTCCGGGCTCAAGTTTGAAAAAAGCGGTCCGGAACTTCCGCTGGAAAAGGTGCACACGCCCGGATGCAAGACGATCGAGGAGGTCGCGAACTGTCTCGGCGTCAAACCGGAAAACACCGGGAAGGCCGTGTTCTACGCCGACGACGGAGGCAATCTGATCTTTGTGCTGATCCGCGGCGACTTCGAGGTCAACGAAAGCAAGCTTCAGAATCACCTCGGGCTCCTTTCCATCCATTTTGCGAACGACGAGCAGATCCGGAAGGTCGGCGCGGTGCCCGGTTATGCTTCGCCCATCGGCATTGACCCGGCAAAGGTGCGAATCGTCATCGACAACTCCGTCGCAGGCTCCTCCAATCTGGTGGTCGGGGCGAACGAAGCCGATTATCACTACCGGAACTTCAACTACGGGCGCGACCTCAGGGATGCCGCCGTCGTGGACATTGCCATGGTCCGCGACGGCGACCCCTGCCCCGTGACGGGCGAACCGCTCCAGATGAAGCGCGGCATCGAAGTCGGCAACATCTTCCAGCTCGGGACGAAGTATTCCGCGCCGATGCAGTGCAACTATCTGGACAAGGACGGCAAGTCCCATCCGATGATCATGGGCTGCTACGGCATCGGCGTCGGGCGCACGATGGCGTCCGTCGTCGAAGACTCCCACGACGATTACGGACCGGTCTGGCCGATGTCGATTGCGCCGTATCATGTGGAGATCTGCGCGCTGAATCCCGACAAGGGAGGCGTGATGGAGGCCGCAGAAACGCTTTATGGCGAACTGACGCGCCTCGGCGTGGAAGTCCTGTTCGACGACCGCGGCGAAAAGGCCGGGTTCATGTTCAGCGACGCCGACCTGATCGGCATTCCGTTCCGCGTGATCGTTTCGCCCAGAAGCATGGAGCAGGGGATGGTCGAGTTCAAGCTGCGCACCTCGCGCTCCTCCGAGATGATTCCGATCACGGATGCGGCAAAGGTTCTGGCGGAACGCGTAAAAGACGAACTGAAACAGTATGAGTGAAACAAAACGGCCGGCTCCGGAAAAGTCCGGGACCGCGCCTTGAAAGGCAGAGTGCGACATGTGGAACTATACTCCGAAAGTAATGGATCATTTTCTGAATCCGCGCAATGTCGGCGAAATCAAGGACGCCGACGCGGTGGCGGAAGTCGGGAACGTCAGCTGCGGCGACGCGCTGAAGATTTTTCTGAAACTCGATGAAAACGGCAGGATCTGCGACGTGAAGTTCAAGACGTTCGGATGCGCCAGCGCGATCGCGTCCTCCTCCGCCCTCACGGAAATCGTGAAGGGAATGACGCTTGACGAGGCGGCGAAAGTCACCAACAGGGAGATTGTGGCGCAGCTCGGCGAACTGCCGGAGGAGAAGATGCACTGCTCGGTCATGGGCATGGAGGCGCTTCAGGCGGCGATCGCCGATTACAAGCGCAGACACGGCGAGAAGGTCGAAGAGGCCGCGCAGGACGACGAGCACGAGGGACGCATCGTCTGCAAGTGCTTCGGCGTGACGGATACGAAAATCCGCAAAGTGGCGCTCGACAACAATCTGCATACCGTCGCCGAGATCACCGACTATACGAAGGCGGGCGGTGCCTGCGGACGCTGTCTCGATCAGATTCAGGAGATTCTGGACGGCATCTGGCGCGAGCACAGCACGGAGAACGCGGAGCACCGGAGCGGAAAGGCGGCGGAATTCGCCTCGCTCTCCGTTGTGCAGAAGGTCATCCGCGTGCAGGAGGTCATCGACCGGGAGATCCGCCCCGCGCTCGAAAAGGACGGCGGCAGCATCGAACTGGTGGACATCGAGGGAAACATGGTCAAGGTGCGCCTCAAAGGCCGCTGCGCCGCATGCCCGAACTCCACGCTGACGCTCAAAAAGCTGGTGCAGAGCAAGCTCAACGAATTCGTTTCGGAGGATCTCACCGTCGGCGAGGTTCAGTAAAGGAGGCGCGATATGGAAGAAGGGAAAGTCATCTATTTCGACAATAACGCGACCACGATGGTGGCGCCGGAAGTTTTTGAGGCGATGAAGCCGTTTCTGACGAATCTGTACGGCAATCCGTCGAGCATTCACCGCTTCGGCGGACAGGTTGCGGCACACGTGGAGGCGGCACGGGAATCGCTTGCCTCTCTTCTCGGCGCGGCTCCGACCGAACTCATCTTCACCTCCTGCGGAACGGAAAGCGACAGCGCGGCGATTTTCAGCGCGCTCCTGAACTGTCCGAAACGCAACAAGGTCGTGACGACAAAAGTCGAGCATCCGGCCGTTCTGAGCCTGGGCAAGGAACTGGAGCGGCGCGGCTACCGCGTCTCGCTGATCCCCGTCGACGGGAAAGGCCGCCTCGATCTCAAACGCGCGGCGGAGATGATCGACGACGAAACCGCGATCGTCTCCGTGATGTGGGCGAACAACGAAACCGGCAATCTCTATCCGGTTGCGGAACTGGCCGAGCTCGCGCACCGGAACGGAGCGCTCTTCCACACCGACGCCGTGCAGGCGGTCGGCAAGATCCCGATGAAGCTCTCCGACATGAACATCGATTTCCTGAGCCTTTCCGGGCACAAGCTCCATGCGCCGAAAGGAGTCGGCGCGCTTTACGTCAAGCGCGGCGTGCGCTTCCGTCCGTTCATTGTCGGCGGACATCAGGAGAGCGGGCGGCGCGCGGGAACGGAAAACGTCGCCTCGATCGTCGGACTGGGCAAGGCCGCGGAGCTCGCGCGCCTTCACATCGGCGACGAGCAGACACGCGTCCGCGCGATGCGGGACAAGCTCGAGCAGACGGTTCTTGCGACCATTCCCGCCGTCCGCGTGAACGGCGATCCCGCGAACCGCCTTCCCAACACAAGCAACATCTCGTTCGAGTACATCGAAGGGGAATCGATCCTGATGTTGCTGGACATGTTTCAGATCTGCGCGTCGAGCGGCAGCGCCTGCACGACGGGAAGCCTGGAACCCTCCCATGTTCTGCGTGCGATGGGAACGCCCTACACGGCGGCGCACGGCGCAATCCGGTTCAGCCTCTCGCGCTACAACACGATGGAGGAAGTGGATTTCGTGCTGGAAAAACTGCCTCCGGTGATTGCGCGCCTCCGGGAAATTTCCCCCTACTGGAAACAGCCGGCCCCGTAGGATGTGCGTCCGGAGGCTCCTTCAGACTCCGGGCGGAAGCTTGGATTCCATCCGGGCGCGGAGGTTCCTGACATGTCTGCCGTCAATGACAAACGTGCCGTCGCCGACGGCATGGAACGTCCGGCGTTCCCCCCGGTCGGGATTGGTCCATGCCCTGACAGCGGAAAGCACGATCAGGCTGTGCGCCTCGACATAATCGGCAACGCGGCATTCGATGTTCGCCAGACATTCTCCGATCAGCGGCGCCCCGACCTCCCCGCCCTTCTTCGCGGTAAGGCCGAACGCTCCGAATTTGTCCGTATCGGCGCCGGAGCATGTACCGATGCCGATGACAGTTTCCATCAGATCCGCCCCCGGAACGGCAAGCACGCACTCTCCCGTCTTCATCAGGGCCTCAAACGAATGATTCCACGAACCGGTCACGATGGCGATGTTCCCGCTGAAATCCATGACCATGCTCCAGGAGAGCGTCATGATGTTTTTCCTGCGCCCGGCGGCCGTCGTCAGCAGCAGCACAGGTCCCGGCTCGATCAAGGTGAAAACTTTCTGCAGTGGAAATTCCTTCATCGCCGCCCCCCTTTCCGGTGTTTTCATTCCTCCCCTCCCCGTCTCATGCGGAATATATCCCCGCGCGGGAAAAAATCAAGCGGACTGCGGAGCGTGGCACACTCCGCGGATTCACGAATCAAACATTCCCGGCATATGCGCATCACATTGCGCTTTTCTTTCACAGGCGCCCTTTCCTCTCTTGTATAATCCGGAAAAACTGATTATATTTCTTCATCTCCAACAACAGGAATCAAAGCGATGCTTGACGAAAATGCAATCCGGAATCTGAACGAGGCGCAGCTGGCGCGGCTGATCGAATATCACAACGTCAAATACTGGAAGGAGGCGGAGCCGGAGATCTCCGACGAGAAGTATGACTTCCTGATGCGGCGTCTTGCCGAACTCAATCCGGATCATCCGCTGCTCTCCGCGGTCAATGCGCCGGCAGTGTCCGGTTCGGGAAAAGTCGTCCACCGCGAGCCGATGCTCTCGCTCGACAAGGCGTATTCGCTCGACGAAGTCATGGAATGGGCGGGGAAATACGTGCGCACGCCAGTTGAACCGCTGCTCGTTCAGCCGAAATACGACGGGATTTCGGCCGTCTGGTCCGGCGGCATCCTCGCCACGCGCGGCGACGGCGAAACCGGGGAGAACATCAGCGACAAGGTCCCGCTGATCGAACTGGAACATCCGAAGGGCGTCATGCCGCTTGCGGAGTTCCGCGGACAGGCGCGCGGCGAGATCGTGATCCGCGACGACGACTTCAAAACCCTCTACGCCAACATCCGCAACCGCAGCGGCGCGACCTACCGGAACTCCCGCAACGCCGCAGCCGGAATCATGGGACTCAAGGACATCGCCATGATGCTTCACCAGCACGCGAAACTGACGCTGGTCGACTATTCGCTCCACTCGTGGAACACGACATACGGAACCCTGCGCGAAAACTGGGATGAGCTTGTGCAGAAAATCGAGACGCTTCCGTATCCCATGGACGGCATCGTCCTCAAGCTCGCGGATGAGGCCTACGCGCGCTCCCTCGGCAGCACGGCGCATCATCCGCGCGGCCAGATCGCCTTCAAGTTCAGCGGCGTCCGCCGGGAGTCGCGCGTCCGTGCCGTCGAGTGGAGCTTCGGAAAAAACTGCCTCACGCCCGTGGCGGAGATCGACCCCGTTGAAATCAGCGGAACGACCATCCGCCATGTGAGTCTGCACAATCTTCAGAACGTGCTGGACAAGGATATTCACATCGGCGACACTGTCACGGTGGAACGCGCGGGAGACGTCATTCCCTACATTGTCGCGTCCGCGCCCGGCGGGGAACGGAAAGACTGCATCATCACCGTATGCCCCTCGTGCGGGAAGGAGCTGGTCCGCGATCTGCCCGAACTCCGCTGCGTCAATCCCGAATGCCCCGAAACCCGTGTCATGCGTCTGCTTGCGGCGGTGAGAAATATCGGCATCGAACGGCTCGGAGAGCCCAACATCCGGAAGATGATCGCCGTCCTCGGCGTGCGCGACCTGAACGACATCTTCCGCCTCACAACGGCCGACATCATGAAGCTGGAAGGATTCCAGGCGCTCTCCGCGCACAATCTCTACAACGAAATTCAGGCGGCGAAAAACGTTCCCGACTGGCAGGTGCTTGCCTCTCTGAACATCAGGGGAATCGGTCCCAACATCGCCAAAAGCATTCTCCGGCAGTACACGCTTGCCGAACTCGAAGGACTGAATGCCGGAGAACTTGCGAAAATCGACGGGATCGGACCGGAACGCGCGGCGGCGCTTGAAGAGGAGCTCAGGGCGCAGAAGGCATTTCTCGACGAGCTTCTGGCAGGCGTCAGCATGCGCACGACGAAAAACAGCGCGGATGCGCCTCGTCCGACGATCTGCTTCACAGGGAAAATGCCCGAGAAACGCTCGTATTACGAAAAACTCGCCGCGGAAAACGGCTATGAAGCGGTCGATTCCGTCACCGCCGCCCTTTCGCTTCTGGTGGCGGCGGACGGGGAATCGAACTCGACCAAGGCGCAGAAGGCGGCAAAACTCGGCGTAAAGGTTCTCCCGCTCACGGAATGGCTGGGTTCGCTCGCCGGAGCCCGGAAGGAAACGCCCCCGGAGGACGATCTCTTCGCCGGACACAAATTCTGAAGCGGAAGATCGATCAGGCGCGCCACTGCGCAAGGGAATAGAGGATAATTCCGAGCGCCATCAGAACTGAGGCGACGGCACGGCGCAGCCACATCCGCCCTCCGATCTTCGCGTCGAACTTCCCGAGCCCGAAGCGGAAAAGCAGCATGCCGAGGGCAATGGAAATCAGACCGCGGCTCGCCTGGATCACGTTGCCGAACACGGTTCCGAGCAGTCCGAAGCAGACGAAGAGGGCCACCTGCGAAAAAAACCACACTCCGGCAAACGGAACGGCATGAAGGAACTGCCTGTTCGTCCAGCGGAATTTCAGCAGAAACGGCAGAGTCGCAATCCCGAGGGCGGCATAGCAGACGCACCCGACGGAAAAACTGTGGAATGCAAGACTTCCCTCATGCGGCATCGTCACGAGGCGGGTTTCGGTCATATCCGTCAGCGAATAGAAGATCAGCGCGAGAAAGAGCCAGGCGATCCCCGCCGGGGAAAACCGTGCCCCGCCGCTCCAGTTCATTCCGACCGCCGCGGCGGTGGCGAGGAGAATTGCGATCCACTGGAGCGCGGCAAGTTCCGTGCGGAGGACAAGGATGGAAATCGCGGAAAGCACCAGAATTTTGAGTCCGAGCAGCGAGGAGATCCGACTGGACTCAATGGAACGCAGCGCACTGAAGAAGGCCACCTGTCCAATCGAAAAGACCACCAGCCAGACGCCGATCCACAGCGTGAATTCCAACAGGTGCTCCTGAAGCTCGCGCGGGAAAACGAACGGCACGAACGGCAGACAGAACGCTCCCATCACCAGCTGGGAAAAGATGACGAGCCGCAACGGCGAACGGTATTTCAGCATGAAACCTGCGCTGCACAGATAGGAAACCGACTGAAGCAGGGCGGAAACCAGCCCGGCGGCAATTCCGAACAACATGGCAAAACCTTTTTTCAGACATCCGACCGGACGGCATGGCATTGACGTTTCCCCGCCGTCCCCGACCGGAAACGGCCGTTACTATATCATGGGAAACCCGGTTTTCAAGCGGTTGATTTCCGGAAGCTCCGCACTATATTATTTTGCAATACGGAGAGGAGGAAACATCATGAAATTCATCGAGCGCCATGTGCGTCTTGTATTTTTCGGACTCGGACTGTTCTGGGGAATCGCGCTGACCTTCACCGGAGGAGTGCTCTTTCTGCGCGCCTCGCTGATCCGCGAAATACCGGGGAGCCTTTCCTATGAGAAAACTGTCGAGGAGTTTCCGCGCAACGCCTCCGCCGTGCCCGGCTGGACGGTCCGGACGCAGAAATGCGGACTTCCCGCCGGAAAAATTGCGGTCTTTGAGCTCTGTTCGCGGAAATACGCCGCGCCGCTCCTCACCACCGATCCGGAGATCGGCTGCCTCATTCCATGTCGGACGGCGATCTATGAAAAACAGGACGGGAAAACGTATCTTGCCATGCTGAACACAAGTCTCCTCATGCGTCTGATCGGCGGAATCCCGGGGGAGGTTTTCCGCCGGAACATCCTGCCGGAGCAGGAGAAAATGCTCGAAGGCATCGTGGAAAAGTAACGGGGAAAGCGCGAATCTTCCACGGACAGGTCCCGCCATTTCCGCGATACGGCGGCATGGATGAAATACGATCCGGTCCGAAGGCTCTTCCGCCTGAGACGCCCGCTGTGTTCACGCGCGGGATTCCGGAAAAATCCCGAATGTCCCCCGCTCCGGGATGCAACACCAGCGGCTCCATGCGCCGCACACCCCCTCATTCAAAAACTCTTTTATGCCAGAAGACGCACGCCGGGATCACTTCAGAAGAAACGCGGACCTGGTCTTTTCAAAAAGGGTCCTGAATTCGCTGTTGGAATGGCGGTTTTTATGCTGCCAGACGCCGAAACGAAATTCCCCCTGCTCCGGACACAGACGAAAGGTAAAAACTACCGTGGAGGAGCGGCGGATCAGCAGATCGCTTCTTTCCACGCCTTTTGAGAGATCGCATGTCAGAAAGCAGGGACCGATGTTTTCCCGATTGTCCTTCTGTTCCGGTTTCAGGACACCGTTGTTTCTGGAATCCTGCAGAATGAAATAACAGTCTTCCGGAGAAAGCGGAACAGCCTTTTCATCCGCCAGGATCGTTCGTTTCGCCGTAACGGCTTCTCTGGCGAAATCCTCCCCCTGCCACACGATCTTGCGGTCTTTGCCGTATGTCAGACCGGAAGGAACCGCATGGAACTGCAGGATTGCAGTTTGAAACGGCGTGACGGAGTTTTCCGCGCGCCTGACAGAACCGAAAAGGACGGGAGAATCCTCCCGCATGTAAAAACGCAGGATCAACCTGGCGCCGTCAAAATTCAGCGAGATATCCGCACCTGCGTTTTTCCCGTCCTTCCAGAGTCTGATGTCCTCCGCCCGGGGTTCCAGTCTGCTGAACGGAATGCCATTCACCGTAAGCCTTGCAAAATCCGTAGGACGGGAAAAGCTTCCGTACAGGGTCGGGCCGTGCAGATACATCGAAGTCCGCGGAGCGCTTGTTTCCGTGGCTTTGTTCTGAACGAATACAAGTGTGTAGCGGTTGTGCCCGTTGGAAAAAATGATATTTCTGCTGAAACTGAACTGCTGAGTGTTGTAGGGACCTTCCAGTTTCACGTCCACCGGCAGTTCACTCCCCGCAAGGGAAAACGCCAGAACATGTTTCCGGCATTCAGGGCTGACAAGTATTTTTCAGGCAGATGCAGTTTTCTCAGATTCCCCCTCTCGAAACAGAAAAATAGGGAAAAATACGATGTCCGGGATTTATTTTTTGCGGAGAAGAAGCGCCGGATCAACAGCCAAAAGCGGATTCAGTGCGCTTCCCAGCAGGATTGAAACATCCTCAACTGCATTTTCAAAACTGATCGACCAGATCTCCGCTATGTTTTTGTTTTCGCGTGTCACGTGAAAGATATAAGGGGTATCAAAATGTTCCCGGCGCAGTATGGTTTTCCCTTCCGGATTCCGAAGTGTTACAGTGACATATTCACCAGGATCTCCAGCTGCCATCAGGCTGAAATTTTCCACCCCAGCGGGGACCTCAAAGTAGAGACTGCCAACAGGATTCATCAATTGAAGAATTCCGTCTGGGACAATAGCCTGTCCGGGCATTTTTGAGGCAATGATGGCCAGATTATTTTCGGGATTGCACTTGATCCGATAAAAACCAGTTTTGTCAGCCTTGTCGTTCAGGCGAAGTGTTTCGCCGGGATCAAGTTTTCTGGAACGTATCAGTTCTCCTGCGGGGCTGTGGACGGTCAATGCGATCCTGCTGCGATTGCGTCCCGCCGCTTTTGCTGAAACATCGATATTCAGAGTTTCCCCCGCCCGACAATACTGGAGGAACTGGAATGGAGACCGGATTCTGAATAACGCAGCATTTTCAAGAGGCTTTCTGTCCCATTTAACAGCAAGTTCCTTCGTTTTTACTTTCCACTTTTTCTGTTGCAGTCCATGGACAAACGTTTCATGCTCACGGCAGAACTGTTTCACATCGAATCGCTTTCCGTTCAGTGTAATGTCTCCGAAGGCATTGATTCCGGTGGGGAGCTTCCCCTGAAACAGATTCACCCCGATTGCCGGACGCATTTTCCGTTCCGTGACGGACACATTGTCAAAACGGATTTCCCCCATACTTTCAAATCCGGAAGCAATGGAAAAAGCTTCCGATGGGTTCCTGGTATTCTCAATCTTCAAGTTTGCAAAACCAAGTCGGAAATGGGAGCCCAAACCAAGAATTGATACGTTCTGTCTTCCATTTGAAACCAGCATGCTATCCTGAAAATAAACCTCTCCACGAACATTCTCATCCTGCCCCTGCATAAATCGGATATTCGCGGCATTTCCCTCCATCACACATCCTTTTATTGTCACGGAAACAGGAACTGATTTTTCATTCAAAGCATTCAGGAAAAACTCAATTCCACTTCCCTGGTTATCCTTGAAGGCACAGTTTTCCAAAACGCAATTTACGAGACGTTCTCCCGGATTATTCGGCTCAAAATCAATCCCCGCCGCCGGCGGTGTACCGCTGGTGTTATTGAAGGAGCAGTTCCGGATCAGAAGATCTTCCGCTGAAATGACAGAAATTCCCTGGCGATGCTGTTCTGCAACTACAACGTTTTCAATTCTGATATTTCTGCAATAAGAAATTCCTTTGTTCTTCCAATCATTACCAAGATAAATGCCGTCTCCTCCGCTTGCAAGCAACGTCAGATTCTCAATCCTTACATTTTCACAGCTGAGAAAATTGAGACAGTGACGCCATTCTGCAGGAGTATACAGGCGACTCTGATAATCAGCCTTATTCATGATCATCTTAACACTGCCGAAACCACGCAGTATGATGTTTTTCTTTCCCGTGGCTGTAAACAAACTGTCGTCTTTTCCTTTGAAGGCCCCTTTCCTGGCACGGATAATAACATTGTTTTCAAAAATAATCTCCTGATCAGAAACTAGAGTCACAGGTTCAATTATCCAGTCTTTACCTTGATAATCAACAATCACCTTCCGTGCATTGGAATTAATCGCAGCCTGAAGACACGCTGTCGCATTTTCAGGGTGAAAACCAAAAGAGGATGCCTTTACCGTCTGCGCATATCCTTGATTCAGCAGCAGAAGCACAATGCACAGTACCGGTATTTTTCCGTGAATCCACATGAAAGAGTTCTCCTGTTTTGTGATGTATCCCGTTTAAAACATGTCTCCAAGTCCCCATGGAGCCGCACCCCAGGTCAGACCGAAGGGGGCCGGGGCATACGGCCCGCCGGGATAAGGGGTGAAGTAGTTCGGATAACGGCATTTGAATGCAGAAGCACGCCCGTCTACATATACGATATTGATCGCGCCAAGATGCCGTGCGTGAGCTTGCAGCCCGTCACGCGGATAATTATCCACACGATGCGCTCCCATTCCTTCCAGTTCACCCTGAAACAGGGAATTATTTCTTGCACCCAGGGAATCCATGGCAAGATAAACTCCGGACGGGTCTTTAATCCTGGGCAACTTGGCTAATTTCGGAGAACCGTCTGCCCATGAGTTCGCTACAGCATTCCGGAATCCGCCCAGATAGCCGTTGTAGCCAATACCATGAGAACAATACTGCCGCTTTACCGGATCTGTCACAAGCCATTGCCCTCCTGCATTTTTCGCTGTCAGAACCGGACACAGAAACACAGTCAGGCCCGGCACATATTTTGCATTCATGAACTCCCATGACCAGATATTCGGAACTTCTGCAGGGGGAAAGTATTCCTTGAAATCTCCCAGATACATTTGAAATGCACTTCCAACCTGGCGTTCATTGCTGAGACATGAAATTCCCATTGCCTTCATTTTTGCCTTCCCCAGTGCCGGCAGCAGAATAGCGGCAAGTATCACAATGATAGATATTACAATTAAAAGTTCAATTAATGTGAAATAAAACCCTTTTCTGTCTGTTCTCATAACGTGAGCTCCTCCTTTTTTATATTCAAGTTGCTTGTTTTCACAAAGTCAGTTACCCCATGACGCATTTCCTTTGCCCGCCCGGACAAAATCATAACTCATCGGAGAATAATGATTTTCCAGAGATATTTTCTCATGATAAGGACAGCCGCAGGAACGATTCGTATAGAGATAAGGTTTTAGCTTGTATGGTTCGGAATACCGTTGCAGAATATTTTTCCTGATTTTGTGAAACAGAATAGTTTCGAGAGCATTGACATCTTCCTGAATCGGCTGAACAATTGTTGCGATCCCCCGAGGCGTCATGACTCCCCCAAAACCGGTAACAGCAACATCCTCCGGAACCCGGATTCCGTCGCGGATCAGCTGCATAATCAGCTGATCCGCACGGCTGTCGCCGTTGCACAGAAACGCTGTGATTTTTTTCCGGCGGACCAGATCATGGATCATTTCCGGCAGAGAGTTTTTCCCAATAACTTCAAATGGAGGCAGTGGACTGAATCCGGCTTCTTTCATCGCATTTGCATACCCCTGATAGCCCAGAGCACTTCCGAAGCAAGCTTCTGCACAAAGAAAACAGATTCGGCGATGGCCATGCCAGATCAGATGTTTCGTCATTTCCTGACAGCCATAGCCGTAATCAATGAACGTGTCTCCAATGTCCTCACCATCCGTAATAATCACAGGAATGGAGAAATCCTCATGGCGCAGCTCTCGGAAGATATAGTGCGGGAACAGCAGGGCGGCAACTCCACTACCGGCGAAGAAATCCAGAGCATGCCTTGCCTGCAAGGCTCCTGTATAAAAAACAGTCTGCAGAGTATAGCCCCTCATGTAAAGACGCATTGCCAGATATTCCTGACGGCATGCGCCAACGCCGCCGAACCCGTCAAGAACAGATCCGATAATCTTCTGGGGCTTGCCTTTCAAGATCCGTGCCGCATTGTTCGGTACATAACGAAGTTCCCGCGCCAGCATCAGGATCTTTTCCTTCTTCTCTTTGGAAACCAAGCAGACAGAACTGTCATTCAGAACCGATGCAGCGGCTTGCCTGGAAACGCCCACCATCCGCGCAATATCTTTGCAGGTTACACTCATGATTTCTCTTTTTTATTTCTCTTTATTACACGTGCAATAAAAGATTATAATATTGAAATAGAAAAAAACAAGAGCCAAACAAAAAAAATCTTGATTTTTTTACATCCTCTTCCTAAAGAATCCGTGTAATAGATTGCAGTATCAATCCAAATTCTTTGCAAGAAATCCGCCGAGGAAACAATGGATCAGTTGTGAGAAGGCGGAATCACAGGAACGGCGCAAGATCAATGCCGTCGGAAATAATGAAGAGAATCACCGGCGGCATCCCAGAGAATGCTCTCCCCGGCGGCCGCCACGCTCCGCGTCAATGCCTCAAGACTGGATTCAGAACTCTCGTCCATCCCCGGTTTTCCGGCATAAAGCAGATATCCGCTCCGATAGGCTGTGTCGGTCAGATTCGGCATGATGACATTCGCTCCGGCAAGAAGCCCGAGTTCTCTCCCCTGCGGATCAAGAGCCTGAAGCGCGGTCGTCGAAGCAATATTCACATCCCGCAGCAGAAGGCGCGCGCAGGCAATCATCTTCAAGCCAAGTTCAAGCTGGTGCTTCCGATAGTCCTCCGTCAGACGGATCCCCGCGCCGAGCGGCGTGTCCTCATGCGGGATGTAGGGCCCCATGCCGATCATGTCGATATCGTGGCGATTCTGTTTTCCTTCGCGGCGACCTGCAAAGCCAATGGCGTCAACTACCGTCAATGGCTGGAAGACATTTTGATCCGCATCAATACCACGCCAGCATCACAGATCGACTCTTTGCTCCCTCAAAACTGGGATCTTCAACCCACGTTGAAATATCCCGGGAAAGCCACGCAAACGCGCCTCTAAGCGATTTCAACGGGAATCCCTCATCTCTTGCCGGTCAAAGACGAAAAATCCGTCCTGACGCATTCAAAGGCAAAAAAACACGACCAAAAATTTTGCTCTCCTGACTTCTGGCATGGGGGTGACTGGGGAGATACGGATCAACCGCACCCCCCAGGCATGCGGCTGAAACAAACACAATGGCGAGTGCTGACAACTTCCCTTTCATGCTTTCCCTTTCCTGAAATTCAGTTTCTGTTCTGACTTGTTTTCAATATCCCAGAAATGTATCCTGCACCGTCGGAGCGCCGGACACAAACCACGTGTTGCGGAGAATATCCGCACTCACGGAGGAATAATATTGGACGGTAGGCGACTGCTGCATGCCCCTTGTTTCGGCATGTCCGTCGAAAAAAGTGTAGGAGGCTTTTTTGTTGTGACGGTATGCCACGACGTTGAGATTGATGGTATCGGCATCCGTCAGATATTTTCCCGGAACACCGCCGCAGGGACTGGCCTCCCTGTGGCTGAAATTCTCCGCAACCCAGAAGGTCATGCTGGGACGCTTGAAAAAATCCACCCGGCGGAGCGGAATGGTGTAACCGAGATTCATCGCCCAGTAGTTGTATCCGTAGCTGGTCTTCAAATTGCTTGCCTTGTAACGCTCCATCGGATGACTCGGACAGTACCAGACGGTATTTTCCGGTTTGACCCGGTCGCGGAGATCATAAGTGTATTTCGGCGCATGGTAGTCGATGGCAAAAGTGTCCATCCAGTAGGCCGGACTCAGCGGGCGGACGTATTCCCCCTGCGGCGGATATCCCATGTTTTCATTGGCATACCCGAGAAACAACGCGCCAAGAGAGCGTGTGTTTCCCTGACAGATCACCTGTTTTGCCACATCCCGCGCCTTGCCAAGAGCCGGCAGCAGCAGGGCAATCAGAATCGCAAGAATCGCAATTACGATAAGAAGTTCTATCAATGTAAACCAATCACGGAAAAACGGTCTTCCGTTACGACTGTTACCCATAAGACAACTCCTCTTCTGAATTGTTTGCGTCCGTCTGTGGCGTGACATAGGCTCCGCCCGTGGATTCCCGGTCCAGAAATGAATAGTGAAAGAAATACTCCTGCGGCAGAAAAGGATCCTGCATCAGCGCTTTTGCAATGGAATACCCGATGAAGCCGTGATCTTCCTCCAGAGCACTGATCTGCGGATTCATCAGCAGGAAATTCGGATGGTCGCGCACCACCAGAAACCGGATTGTCTCAGTTCGACCAGATCCGGTCGACCGCCTCTTCTCAGAGCTTGCCGGGCGCGCCCTAAGAGCGCATAGATGTTTCCATCGGTTCCGACCAGAACACAGGGAATTCCATGTTCCGCTGCGATCTGGGTCATGGAAAGATTGTCCGCGAAATGGAGCTGGAAATAAGAAGCGATTTTTTCTATTTTCCCGGACATTTCATCCCGGATTGCCGTAAGGGCTTTTTTCTGGAAGAAAAGCTCCTCCAGAAGTTGAAAGGAGAGGAGGTCGATCCTGTCCGCAACGGAAAACTCCTCCGCATGCGCCATCATGTCGCGGAGACGGTTCAGATAGGCGAGAACTTCCGCAGTAAGCTGGATGTTCCAGCAGAGCGTGTCGTCCAGAAGTCCGACCCGGGTGAATTTTTCGACGAATTCCGGCGGATAGATGATGAAGAAGGCGTCCCGGGTGTCCAGAACTTCATAGAAATAATATTCCAGCGGAAGCTTTACCTGGATATGCGGGTAGGTGTTGACGTATTCCTTTCCGTTGATTGTGTGGCGGATTGTTTCCGTGGAGGGGGAGATACGGATGCAGAACTCCAGTTTGTCCGGAAGGCGGCTCATTTTCCGCGCCCCGTTCCGGGAAACGGTTCCGCCGACGCGCGGCGAACCGATCTGGCAGCCGAGCTCCCGCACTTTCCATGGAAAATCGATACGGCGGCGGCTGTTCTGGAGAGATATCCAGATTTGCTGCTTCAGTTCCGATTCCATTGACGCTCCGGCTGTTTGTTGAACAATCCCAGTTTATTAATAGTAACATAAACTCTTCTTTTTTCAAGTATGCCTGCGCATCGGCCGCAGGAAGCCGCATCCCGTTGATTTGCGCGGCGGCTTTCTTTGAATTCATGTTTTTTCTCCGCGGCCGAGGAGGGAGAGGAGGGAGGTGGGGGCTCGGAAAATGGCGTGACCGTCCGGAATTTTTCCGGTGTCTGTGTTTTTCCGGACGGAACCTTTCCGGAAAAGGCGTTCAACTGATTTCCGGCGCGCTTCCCTTCTTCTGCAGGAAGAGGCACGGCGTGCAGCTCCAGGCATGGCAGGCGCTGACAAGATGGGCGTCCCCGTAAAGAACCGGACTGGATCCAGCCGGATCGAACACTTCCCAGAAGGTATCGGCACCCAGACGGATCATGCCGCCCCAGTAGTCACGGATCAGAGCATATGCCTTTTCTTCCTGGCCGCAGATGCAGTATGCCTCCAGCAGATAATGAAGCAGATAGGGATTGCGCGACCGGATCACATCCGGAAGCTTTTTCATTTTTGCAAGGGCGCGCCGTCCCTCTCCGGCGTTGAGAACTCCGGAAAGAACCCCCCAGATCTGCGAAGCCTCGGAAATCTGGCGGTTTTTTCCGGAAAGAAGAAGTCCGGTATCCGGATCCATGGTTTTCCGTCGGACAATCTCGCGCCAGTGACTGTAGTTCCCAAGAAACTCCGCCTTGTCATCTTCCCTGTTGAGCAGACGTGCCAGTTCCGCCAGGTTCCGGAGAGCAAAGAGATAGATGCAGAATTCCGAAGTTTCCTTTTCCAGTTTCGCATCGTGATCCACAAAGAACCAGTAACTGCCGGTGTTCCTGAGCGTGCAGTCTTCCTGGAGAAAATCCTGAAAGAGTTCCGCCTGATGCGCTGCGAGCGGATAGAATTCCTCCATGATTTCCCGGTTTCCGGAGGCCTTGCCGTGTTCCAGAAGCAGCGCGGGAAAAAGCAGGGAGTAATCCGGAATGAAACACTTCGTCCGCATGCCTTTCTGCTCAAACGCACATGCGGGAAGCATTCCCCGTT
Source organism: uncultured Victivallales bacterium (assembly GCA_944390795.1). Lineage (GTDB taxonomy): Bacteria > Verrucomicrobiota > Lentisphaeria > Victivallales > UBA1829 > UBA11452. The sequence continues at coordinate 1,384 of CALXRI010000022.1, read as the reverse complement.
CGTCGATGTCTGCCGCAAGGAGATAGAGACAGCGTTCCACAAGCCGGAAATTCCGGTAGGTTACGGCGTTAACTTTCGCCTCGAGATAAAGATCGCCGAGCCACAGGCGCCGGTCGCGTTTCGGTCTGTCTACGAAACAGGTCTGCATGCAGTCGCGCAGAGTCCGGCATCCCGCGGTGTAAATCTCTTTTTCCAATGCGGAAAGATGTTCCGGCGCGGGCGGCAGATAATTTGCGGCGGAAACGGTGTCGAATGCCACGCTGTCGAAAATCAGCGCTCCCGGTGTCGCGAGCACATCGATCCGCAGATAGCGGCACGCGTAACGCCGGGGAAGGCGGATCGATCCGGGAAGCACGTCGATCTTGATGAACTCCTCCTGAATCCATGCCTGACTCAGCCCTCCCTTGAAATTTTCCGCCTTGTAAGCGAGTTCAAAAGGGAGTTCCGCGGCCAGCAGGCGCAGAAAAACCGGGGAATCGCAGTATCCGTCGGCAATGTGCATGGAGAGAACAAAATATCCGACATGATGCTCGCCGAAATCGAGGATGAGGGATTTTCCTTTTCCCCCCTCCAGCAGGGGAAGTTCCGAAGCCTTCTTTTCAGGTCTGATCCCGATTCCCTGCCAGGCCTCCGGATCGTTGGCAAGTTCCGCCAGGGATGCGGGTGAAACCGTTTTATGCTGCAACTCCGGAATCAGAGCATCGGCTTTTCTGCGCCACTCCCCGCGCAGTTCTTTCTTCGACTTGAAATCAAGTTTTCCAACGTTGGGAAACTTGATAGATTCAACCTGATCCATGATCAAATTCATTCCTTTTTGATATAGTGTTTTACAGAAAGGCGATTTCAATTTCACATAATGAAGGCAAAAGACCGTCATCCTGAAAGATCATAAGAGATACACATTTGGGACAGCGAAATTCCTTCCGTTTCAGACGCTGAATCACTTCTCCTTCAGAATATTGAAAAGAATGGTGTTGAAATCCAACAATTCCCTGTGTATGGTATGCAAGACTGGTCGACATTATGTTCCTCCATGTTTGGTCTCCAAACTAAAACATAGAGCCTGATGTGGCCAGTCGCTTCTCTTCCACAAAGTTTTCCGAAAACTTTTTTCGGAAAGCATCAATATTCTTTTCAGACGGGTTCCCGAAGCTGTCAAGTTTCAAACGGAATAAAAGGGAGCATCGCGACCGATTATGCCGGATTGGGACTTGACTGCACAGGGGTTCCGGATATTCCATTCCCATTTTTTACACAAAGTGCAGAAGAACCAGACTTCCACTGCATTCTGAATATATTTTATAATTTTTTTCACAGCCATCCCATAGGAAAAGAAAAAGTTGAAAGATGATGGTTCTGGATGCAACTTATATTTCAGCCAAAA
>CALXRI010000021.1 GCA_944390795.1 uncultured Victivallales bacterium | reverse complement strand
CTTCTGAGCCGCGTCAGAAAAGTCATGTCGGCAAGAATCAACGGACGCTTGGCAACGCCTCTCAATGTCGGGCTGGGCATCTGGAATTTATTGATATAGAAATTTATGCAACGATGCTTAGTATGAACAGACTCTAAGAGCCATGAAGCTGGAGCGGATCGCAAGTTTTGCAGAAACCAGCGTGAAGGAGACATTGTCGTATATGGATTTCCCGTATGAATATTGGAGCAGATTGCGGACAAATAGCGGTCTTGAACGCATCATGAAAGAGATTCGTCACCGAACCCGGGTCATCGCTTTCCGGATGGATACTCGGTCATGATGCTTGTCGGTGCCAGGCTCAGGCATGTTTCCACAGCAAAATGGGGCATTCGACAGTATATGAATACTTGCGCACTTTGTGAAGCCGAATCACATTTGTCATCTGTAATCACACAGAAGCAAATGTGCGCAAAATATCGGACACTGACCCGCTGCAGTTGCAATGTATGACATGAGGCGCGTCAGCGCCGACGGACATTTCGGCACCATGGATGCCGACGAGCGTGATGAACTGCGTAGACAGTTCGACGCCCAGCGGGTGATTGATGCAAACGGCGGAAGACTTTTTTCTGAACAATCCTGAAATGATCGGAGCGTTGGAAAAGGCTTTGCGACCAGCCATGTCGGGAGTCTTTCGGCACGGCTGGTCTTTGATCCGGAAGACAGAAGAGACCGATTCCCGCCAAGCAGACCGATATCGGCCTCCTCTCCGGATGAATCCTGTATGAAATCAAGGAGGATTCGAGGGAGGAAACCCGTGCAGGGAAGCCTGTTGAGTGAGACGGATCGGCTGACAGGGCTTCCGACCAGTTCCAGTTCTCCTTTCAGTTCCGGATTGTGTCGGAGTTCTGGTTGTAGGCTTTCGCAACACATTTCCACTGCCCATCCAGCTTCAGCATCAGCAGAACATCGGTGAAGTCGATGCTGCCGCCCCAGCCTTCTTCCAGCACGCGGGCCACTGCCAAGTTCTCCTCGACCATCAGAACATCCACCCGGGCGCGGAAGTTTGGATTCCCGGGAGTGGTGTCCACATTGCGGTAAAACTGCTCGATGGAGCCATGTTCCAGAACCCCGTTCAGACGGCCGAACAGCACCGCTTCGTCGATGAAAAGTTCCCTGGCATACTTGCTGTTGCCTTCCGCCACGCTTTTGACGAACTTCATGGCGGCCTCTTCCACGGCTTGATACTCTTTGATTTCCGATCTCATAGTAAATGTCTCCAGAGAAATTGAATTCCGATTATTGAATCAGGCACAAATCCTGTGACTACGGGATGAAATTGGTCGCGACCCACGGCTCCTGCGGCGGGCGCGGCAGGTTCGATTGCGCCATGCTCTTGAGCAGATACGCCATATTGTTCCCCAGGGTGCGCATGGTCTGGAGTCCTTCGAGGTCGCGTCTGACCTCGTCCGGTGTCAACCCGTGGGTCGAGTTCCAGTACTGACTTGAGACGACCGGCATTTGCAGAATGGTGAAGTACTTGTTCAGGCGGTCGAATGTCGCGCTCGCTCCGCCGCGGCGACAGTTGACCACGCAGGCCGCCGGTTTGTACTGGAAATATTCCGATGCCGAGAAAAACACCCGGTCGAGGATCGCGCAGAGAGCCCCCGGAGGACCCGCATAATAGACGGGCGCTCCGATGACCAGGGCGTCGCTATCTTTCATCTTCGTTACAAAATCCGTGTAAAGTTTTTCCCGGAACACGCAGCCGTCCGTCCCGTCTTCATGGCACTTCCAGCAAGCGACGCACCCCTGAATTGCCCGATTCCCGATCCAGAAGATTTCCGACTCGACGCCGTTTTTGTTCAATGCGCCGGCCACCTCGGAGAGAGAGGTGAATGTGCAGCCGTCCCGATGGGGACTTCCGTTGACCAGTAACACTTTCATGGTAATTCGCTCCTTTTTTGTTTTCAACGAATGTGCTCCCCGAGCTCGAACGCTTTTTTCAGCTCAGGATGCCCCGCAATGTCGCCGAGTTTCAAAACCCCTCCCGCAATCAGAGCGCCGAGATCCTCCCATCCCAGAAAACCGAGCAGCGACCTGTAGTAATGGAGAACCGGCTCTTCGTTCTCCCGCCCGGCGCCCTCCGCGGCCATCAGCAGAACCGTCCGCTTGTGGGGGGTTGCCAGGTTCGGGTCGGATTCAGTCACCGCGAACAGACGGTCCAGCACGCACTTCAACTGACCGGAAAATCCCCAGTAATACATCGGAGAGGCGAAAACCAGAATATCCGCCGACCGGTACTCCGGATAGATCTTCTCCATATCATCCTTCTGGACGCAGGGAGAGTCCGGATTCCGACCGCCGCCGAGACACCCCTTGCAGCCGTGAATCGACATCCGGTCCAGATCGAAGCGGACCACCGTATTGCCGCCTGCTTCCGCACCGCGGGTGAACTCCTCTATCAGGGCCGCCGTGTTGCCGTTCAAACGCGGGCTTCCGTTGAGAACCAGAATTTTTCTGCTCATTTTCCATACTCCTTTTCAGATGTTTTCTGCATTGATCCGGGAAGAGGATTCCGCTTTCCCGGATTGTCCGATCGGATTTTCTATCTTTTCAATCAATATAATCTGGAATTTTTTCTTGTCAAGAATGCACTATTTGGTATTATAATATCATTATTGTTCAATACTATCATTTCAGTCAGTATATATTTTATGCTCAGAATTTGCTTTTCTGGACATTGCGGGATATAGTAAAGAAAAAATTGATTTTTCCTGAAATGAAAGTGAAAGGTTTCAGATGGACAAGAAAAAAGCGTTGTCGTTTCACTGTTCGGTGGAAGCCGCGATGGCGGTTCTCGGGGGAAAATACAAGGCCATCATCATCTGGCATTTGAACGTTTCTCCGGTCATGCGCTACAACGAGATCCAGAAAGCCATCCCGCAGGCGACGGCAAAAATGCTCAGCCAGCAGTTGAAAGAACTCGAGGGCGATGGAATCATCCGGCGGAAACTGTATCCGGTTGTCCCGCCGAAGACGGAATATTCTCTGACGGATCTGGGGAAAACCCTCGTTCCGATCGTCAACGCCATGAGCGACTGGGGGCACGACTACTTCCAATATCTCGGCGTGCCCGATCCGTGTCCGGAGGATTGACGCGCCAACCGGAGCGCTCCTGCGATCGTGTGTGTGCTGGAAATCAACAGGTTTCCTCTTTCAAGACTTGACGATCGACGCGCCAACCGGAAAATTCATGAAAAAAATCATTTTTCCTCTTGATAAATTTCAATATGACATTACATTATATTATAAAATATTAAAATGAGAAATTTTCAATGGCAAACAACGAAACCAGGGAACTTGTGAATCTCGCGGAGGTGTTCAAGGCGCTTGGACATCCGACCCGACTCTGGATTGCGAAAAATCTGGAGGGAAGGGAGCTCTGCGTCTGTGATTTCGTCACAGGAACCGATGAGGAGTTCTCCTCGATCAGCCAGCATTTGAATGTCCTGAAGAAAGCGCACGTGGTGGAGTGCGACAAGCGCGGCAAACATGTTTTTTACCGTCTTGCGTATCCGTGCATTCCCTGGATGATCCGCTTCATGGAAGCGCGCGACGAATTCAACCGTCTTTCGCCCGAGGAAAAAAATGTCTGCATGGAGCAGCAGAGGAGGCAACTGATCGATCATCTGATGCAGTTGAAAGGGTGATATTTTTTTATAAGACAATTCAGCATTCCATAAAATGATAAATAAAAAGGAGGAGAAAATGAAGTTTCAGGAAATCAGAAGTGCGACGGCGATCGTGACATTCGGGGGGGTGCGGTTCCTCGTGGATCCGTGGCTGGGGGCCAAGGAATCGATTCCGCCGATTCCGGGCTCTCCGAATCCGGATTTGCGCTGTCCGGTGAGTGATCTGCCGCTGCCGCTGGATGAAATTCTGGATGTGGATGCCGTCATCGCCACCCATCTGCATTTCGATCACTTCGATGAAACGGCCATGGAGAGGATTCCGAAATCCATGGTGGTTTTCGTGCAGGACGGGATCGACGGGGAGACATTGCGGACAAAGGGATTTCAGGATGTCCGGATTCTGAAATACGCCGGCGTGGAATTCCAAGGCGTTCAGCTTACCAAAACCGACTGCCTGCATGGCCAGCCCGGAAACATCGGGCTGCTGTATGAGAAGATGAATCTGCGCAGTTCCGCCTGCGGCATCGTGATGCGCCATCCGGAAGAGGAGAAAACCCTCTATCTCGTCGGTGATACGATCTGGTGCGACTATGTGAAAGCCGCGCTCGACACGTTCAAGCCCGATGTGATCGTGGTGAATGCGGCGGCTGCGACCATCCGCGGCTTCGGGCGGATCATCATGGATCTGGAAGACGTCCGGGCGGTGCTCGATCACGCTCCGCATGCCGTCGTCATCGCCAGCCATATGGACAATGTCGGTCATGAAACGCTCTGGCGCAGGGATTTGAAACGCTATGTCCAGCAACATCATCTGGAGACGCGGCTTCTTGTGCCGGAAGACGGGGAAGTCTGCGAATTCTGAACGGGAGGAATCTATCATGCCGGCTCATGAACATCATCATCACCATCACGAACTTTCCGCGGATGCGGTCAAGGGGCGCGCATTCCTGTTCGGAATCGCGTTGAACACGCTCTTTGTCATCGGGGAGTTCACGGCGGGATTCCTCTTCAACTCAATGGGGCTGCTCGCGGATGCGGGACACAATCTCGGAGACGTGAGCGGACTGTTGATCTCGCTGGTCGCATTTCTGCTGGCGAAAAAACGTTATCTTCCGAACTACACCTACGGACTGCGGAAAGGGACGATCTGGGCGTCGCTGCTGAATGCGGCGATTCTTCTGGTCGCCGTGGGTGCGATTGTGACGGAGTGCATCCGGAAGTTTCTCTCTCCGGAGGAGGTCGGCGGCTGGCCGATCATCATCACGGCAGGCGTCGGTGTGGTCATCAACGGGCTGACCGTGTTCTTCTTCCAGCGGGAAAAGGAACATGATCTGAATGTGAAGGGAGCCTATCTGCACATGCTGGCCGATACGCTGGTTTCGGTGGGGGTGGTCCTGTCCGGAATTGTGATTCTCCGGACAGGATGGAACATCGTCGACCCGCTGATCGGGCTGGTGATCGCCGTGGTGATTCTCTTCTCCACCTGGGGACTCCTGAAAGAGAGCGTGCGTCTGGCGATGGACGGAGTTCCGGCCGGGATTCACGTCGAGACCATCCGGGAGCATCTGCTGGAGGACCCGAATGTGGAAGCAATTCACCATCTCCACATCTGGCCGATCAGCACGACGGAAAACGCCCTGACCGCGCATGTCGTTCTCCGCGACGCAGGAGAGTGGGAGGAGACCCGGAAACGTCTGCATGAGGAGCTTGCCGAACACGGAATCGGCCACGCCACGCTGGAGACGGAATCCCCGACCGCGCAATGTCCCGACAAGCAGAAGGAATAAATCCCTGAAATGCAATCGCTCCGGAGATGTGACAGCTCTTCATCTCCGGAGGATCGGACAACAACCCCTCAACCTTTACAAATCAGGAAAGAAAAAAATCATGAATGAGCAGAAAACCGCGATGAACAAGGAAACCGCCAGAAAGTTTTATGAACGGATTGCCAGCAAACAATATGACAAGCTCTTCGACCTCTGCGATGAGAATTTCGTCTATTATCCGCAGATCCATACAAAACTGGAAGGTCTGCAGGCATTCATTGATTACGAGCGGGCGAATATGGATCCCTCCGGCGATTTCAAAATGAAAGTCGAAAGAATCGCGGCAGATGGCGATTTCGTGGCGGTCTATCTCACATTTGAGGGCACACTCCTCGAAAATTCCTGGCATGGAGTGCCTACTCCGAAAAAGCATATTCTGACCGATTTCATGACCTGGCTCACTTTCAACGACGCGGGAAAAATCATTGAAAAACGAGCCAAATACGACCGTTACGACATCTTTAAGCAGCTTGGTGTTACCAATCTGCCGCTGAATTGATCCCCTTTTCCTCTCCGGGAACCTGCAAGGTCGCCGGCCGTCTCGAGATGCAAGCCGTATTGCATGCTCCCGGAGGGAGCCAATATGGACGGAGTCATGTTTCCGGGAACGTGTCAGAACTGAAGAATCCCGGAAGGCGGACTGTGTTCCGAAGCAGGACCGAATCCGGAAAACCGCCGGTTAAAAAGGTCCGCTCCTGTTTCCCGGGACAGGGAGTTCCTTTCTTGAACGGTCTTGAATCGGAATCCTGTCGGCGGCACGCATGAATCCGGGGCGGTCGTCATCGGCAAACTGCAAGCTGCTGCAGCACAAGAACCCTGAATGCCGGTCTTTCCACAAAGAGCTCTTTGGAGCAGGGGAAAATCACAACGAAAAAGCTTCACGATATATTGCAATACAAAAGAATAATATTGATTTCCGCGATTCGTTCCATGGAATTTTGCCGTGGCTGTATTTGCCTGCCGTCCAGACCGGCTCGAATTTCCTTCGCCTTCTGACGGCAGAATGCAAAAAAATCCTTATTTTCTCATATTGGAAGATTGTCGGATAAGGATACCAAGAATTATAATGCAGACACAATACAGCAGAAAGGCTGCCTGGAAACACGATGCGTAAACCGGTAAAACAGGAATTCATTTCAACATTGCTGCGAGACAGAATATTGTCCGGATACTATCCGCGAGGAGGAAAACTGCCGGAAGAACGTTCACTGTCCGCAGAACTTGACATTTCACGAAAAACCCTGCGTGCAGCGTTGGAGCGTCTGGAATCGGAAAATCTGCTTGTCCGGCATCCCCGCCTGGGGACGTTTGTCCACCTTGGTGCATCCGGGATGGAAAATTTCTGTTATTACATTCTGCCGTGCCATGATTTCCAGAGAAATATGAATTATTCTTCCGTAATCGGGCATTTGCGTTTGATGTCCGGCATCGTGCAGGCATGTGCCGCGCGGCAGGTTCAATGTGTGATGTTTCCCCTGAGCAACGACAACAATCCGGAACATCTGCTGGAGGAACGGCTGCGCAATCTTCCTTCCGGGGCGCGTCTGATTTTCTGCGGCGCATCCTGGTATCAGTCCTTGTTTCCGCTGCCTGTGAGCCAGCGGTTTCGGATTGTCATGTATCACACATGTCCGGAAGGATATGACAGAAATCTGCCGGACATTCTTTTTATCGGATTTGACGGAGCGGCCTTTATCCGTGCCGGAGCGGATTTTCTGAAACACGCCGGTTGTAAACGGCCTCTTTTCGTCATGGAAAAAGGGAGAACGGTCATCCCCGGTCTGGATTTGCCGTCGGTCCAGATCATCTCTTCGGATCCCCGGGAGACCGTCAGGATCAGGAAGGCGTTTTTCCGCTTCCGCTGCGATGCAATCTTCTGCGAGACCTTCCCGAGGGTTTCAGCACTCTGGAGTTTCAATTCCCTTCTGAATATTCCGGAAGATATTCCGATTCTGATGAATGACAATCTCATGGACTTCTGCAGCATGGCAAGGCCGCCGCACCTGATTGGATTTGATTTGCGGCATATGGCTGAGCGCGGAATCAATTTCCTGTTTTCGGATCTGCCGGGCGGACAGGAACTGTGCAGTCGGATTATTTTTAACAGATACAGCATGAAAGGCGGACTTTGAAATGAGAAAAGGAAAAAATGCCGGAAGAATTTTCACTTTGGTGGAGCTGCTTGTCGTGATTGCGATCATCGCAATTCTTGCCGCAATGCTGCTTCCCGCATTGCAGCAGGCGAGAGAACGCGCCAGAACTGTTCAATGCGCCGGCAACCAGAAGCAAATTTTTCTCGGGATGAGTCATTATGCCGATGATTATTCCGACTATCTGCCTCCGCTTACCCTTAACTTGTCTTCCGCGACCAGTCATTTGGCTCGGATCCTCAGCTGTGCGACAAACTATCTGCCGTATCAGGGAACTGCGGACGATTCATCCCGCAGAAGGAATTCCGTTTTCATCTGTCCCAGTGTTTTGCCGGAATATTATCACCATGGCTCCTATCTGTATTCCGGGCTGATGGTCGGATACTTTTACCGGGGATCCCCTTACGGACTGGATGATCCGAACAGAAGCTGCAATGCCTTGAGACGAAGTCGAATTGTTCAGGGAAGCCATCATTTCTGTGTCGGAGAAAGCCGTTATGTCGGCGTGCAGGTGTATATCGCATCCAATCAGAAAAGAATCAAGCTGTCAGATACGGTCAACGGGTTTGCCTACGGTCACGGTCTGTCGGAAAATCTGCTGTTTCTTGACGGGCATGTCGGGAATTTCAGATATGGATCCATCCCTCCTCCGCCGGGCATTATGGTTGCAACAACGAATTACATTTATCCCTGGTGAGAATGATGAAACACATGAAATTTCTTTTATTCATTCTTTGTGCGGGCACAGTCTCCGCATTGCACGGCGCAATTTATGAGCTTCTGCCAAACGGCGGAATGGAAAAAGTGAAAGACGGAACTGCTGATGGATGGTTTATGCTGATGCGCCAGAAAGGCATGCTGTCCGTTACCTCGGATGCCCATCGGGGAAAATCAGCTCTGGAGATTCGCACGGGAAATGCAGTTGCTCCGGATACCGTTATTCCGTTTTCCGGCGCCGATGCCGGAGGGCGCGGCGGGTATCCCTGCGTCCCAGGAGGAATCTACCGGATGAAAGCGACAATACGGAGCAGTAATTTTGCCAGGATAAAGCTTTATCTGAATTTCCGAGACGGCGGAGGAGGTTTCCTGTGCGGACGAATGTCCCCGGTCCTTTCCACTGTGGATGAATGGCGCGAATACTCCTGGGTTTTCCATGCCCCCGATAACGAGGTCAGGAAAGTCGGCTGCGGGATCATCATTCTCTCTCCGGAAAATTCCGTAAGGATCGATTCCGTTTCCCTGAGTTATGACACTGAAGAAAATCCCGGACGGCGCGATATCTACCGGAAGAACAGACCGCAGGAAACAAATCTTGAGCTTCGCGCGCCCGGCCATGATATTCTGGTGGACGGGAAAGCATCGAAGACGCTGCGGGAAGGACTTCATACCCTCCTTGTCCATGCGGATTCCACCAGACGGCTTGCCTTTTCCTCGGCCAAATATCCGATTCTGGAAAGACGCTGGAAAATTGCAAAAGGGAAACATCCGGAAGCCATCGACCCGCAGTATGATGACTCCGCATGGGATATGGCGGAATTCCATCCCGACGGATCGGTCAGGTTTCCGGGCGACGGCGAATACACTTTACGGCAGGTGATTCTCTGGAATGCCACTCATCACGGCGGCTGGAAACTGCTGCTGGGCACGACGGAAGAATATGCGCTGCCCGCAGGCGCGCTGGATTCCCTGTTCTGTGCGCTTTATTCTCCCCTGAGGCACGGAATGAAAAAGTTCCAGTGCGTTTTTGAGCTGCCGCCCGGATTCCGGATAGCCGACATGACGAAAAAGCCGATCCGGAATCACCGGCTTTCCTATCCGGTCGATGTCATGCGGGAAAGACTTCAGGACAGGGTCCGTTACACGATTTCCTATCCGGACCAGCGGTTCGGACAGTCCGGATATACGCTGGTGCCGCTTGTCGCGCCGCAGGTTTTTGAGGGCAGCCCTTCGCTCCTTTATTATAGAACCGGCAATGGAAACTTTACGGAGCTTCCTGTGAGGATTCCAATAAAAACATTGCCGCCGATACCTGATTCCGGCCGGTCATCTTTTGCGGTTCAGGGATATGAGGATGGGATGATTCTTCCCGTGTCGGAGGAGCACGCGGCTCTTCATTATCGCCAGGCGAGGAAAATCGGCTTGAACCGGCATTTCATGTCGCCGGAAGAAAATCTTCTGTCCCGCGTCTTTCTAAAGGAAATCCCTTACGGCGAGCTTGTTTACGGAATTCCGGGCAGTTTCCCCATGACCTTGAAGTTCTGGGGGGCAATACCTGATTCTGTGACGTCAATGATTGCGTGGGTCGGAAGCAATCCGGAGGCGAAAGTCCGTTTCCTGAACGGATTTCCGGAGGCCTTGTATCAGAGAGATGCCGAACACAACATTCATTATGGAGCACTGTGCCCTTCCTTCATCAACGGAAAAGGGAAAAAGGCGTATCAGAAAGAGATCATTGCCGTCATGAGGAAGGAAATGCTGCGCTATCCGGGGTTGAAGCATGTTTTTATTGACTGGGAATATTCGCCTCTCCGGAATCAGCAGCAGGGCATCTGGTGTTTCTGCAGGAAATGCAGAGAAGCGTTTCAAAAGGAAAACGGTCTCAAGGAAATCCCCGTTGATTCTGACATCATCCGGAAATACAGAAAGGAATGGATGAATTTCCGTTCCGGACAGGATGCGAAAACAGTCGGAACGATATCAGAAGCTCTGAAAAAAATCGGCATGGACGTTCTTTTTTACAGTCAGGAGCATCCGGATGCCCGTTGGAAGCTGGAAGGCAGTGTTCCCGAAATCTTTGCGACTGTTCCTGGAAACAGTCCCGCGTCACGCCACAAACAGAAATTCATGGATCGTCAGTCGGAAACGCTCTGCCGAACCAGCAAAGTGCCTCTGATGATTGCGCAACGTTTCGCCCGGCTCGGTCCGGCCAGGACTCAGGACGGATGGAAGACAATGACCGTATGCAGCATGGATGGGGTCCATCAGGATCTGGAACTCTGGAAAATCCAGATATTGCGGATGCTGGCATCCTGCCGCGGCGGAGTCGACATCCAGAATGCATTGTATTATCCTGCAGGAAGCCTTTATTATATGGCACTGGCAATGCAGGCGGTAAAGCCTTATGAAGCTGTCATCCGCGAAGGAATCCGTGCGGACGCCCTGTTTTCATCCGGGGATATTGCATATCCCGATGCAATCGCAATCCGCAGAGGAAACCGGATTCTGCTTTTCCTTTTCAATGAAACGGATCAAAGCAAAAGCGTAACATTTGAGTTATTGGGAATCGGCAGAGGAAATACGATGAAAACGGAGGGCCGCATACAGAAACTTTCCGGCACTGATATTCATGTCGATATACCTGCAATGGATGCAAGGATTCTTCTCTTTCAATAATTCAAACAAAGGAGGCAACATCATGAAGAAAATGCTTTTTGCATGGATTGCGCTTTTTTCCCTTTCCTGTTTGTGGGGAAAAGAAGGCGCGGCAATTCCCGCGGCAAGAGACGGCTGGGCCGGACCGCACAGCGGCTGGTACACGAAACAGGCATCAAAACTGGCCGGAAAAACCATTGACATCCTGATTCTGGGGGATTCCATCAATATGGCATGGCAGAATCCGATTGCAAAGCCAGGCGGCGGGAAAGAAATCTGGAATGAGTTTTTCTGGAAATACTCCATGAGCAATTTTGCTCTTGCGGGCGACCGGACGGAACATCTGCTCTGGAGAATCACGGAAGGAAAGCAGCTGGACGGCTACAAAGCCAGGCTGATCATCCTGATGATTGGAATCAATAATGCACATCAGGTCCGGCCCGGGGCTGAAAAACCGGACACTCCTCATGAGGCGGCGGACGGGGTGCGGGCCATTCTGCAGATGATCCGGCGGAAACAGCCGGACGCAAAAATCCTGCTGCTCGGCGCACTGCCCGCTCATTTTGACGGATGCAATCTTCTGCCGTGGACTGAGGAATTCAACCGCAGAATCATGCCATTCGCCGACGGGGAAACAATTCTGTTTTCCGACTTCAGGGAAAGTTTCATGAAGGAGGGCAAGGAATTGAATCAGGAACTCTTCATGGACGGGATTCACCTCAACCAAAAGGGATTTACCGTTTACGCGTCCCGGCTGAAACCTGTGATCGAGGCGAATCTTCCCGGCGTTGAACCAAGAAGCGCGCAAAGCATTCCAAAAGGAGCTGCATGGCGTCAATGGAGTGATTTCATTTCCACTCTTGTCAAAAAAAATGCGGGGAAAACTTTTGACATCCTTCTTTTCGGAGACAACCAGCTCTGGGGATTCAGCCAGGCAAAAGGAAAAAAAGCATGGGAAAAAAATTTCGGAAAATACTCCGCGTTCAATCTCGCTTATGTCCATGACCGCACGGAACAGCTGATCAACAGAGTGAAAGATCGTCGCCAACTGGACGGTTACCGGGCCCGGCTTGTCATCATTCAGGCTGGACTGGCAAATTTCTATGCGGATAATCTCACCGACACCCCGGCTGCAGCGGCTTACGGGGTATCACGACTGCTTGAATATGTCCGGCAGGCTCAGCCGGATGCAAAAATTTTACTCCTCGGCATTCCCGCGGTACACTATCCCGGCAATAATCTGATCAAACGCGGCGCAGAAGCGGATCAGCGTCTTGCAAAACTTGCCGACGGGAAAACAGTCTTTTTTCAGGAATGCGCTTCCATTTTTCTGAATCCGGACGGGTCGCTGAAGCAGGAACTGTATGAAAACGGGCTGATGTTCAACGAAAACGGATATGAGTGTTTTGCCAGGCGGATTCACGCAGCCGCTGCTCCGCTGCTGCAATAGGCCTTCCCCGTCGCACAGTGGAACAAGAACGCAGACAAGACGAATATCTTTAACCCGCAACTTTGCGTCTTTATCAATATGAACTTTGCTGATTTTTTATCTGAACGCAGGGCTGAGCAGGTGATTCAGCTGCCAGCGGACACTTTTCATTTCGATCAGCCGGTCTCTCTCGGGAACAGCTTTTCCGGGTGCGTTTTCAAAGGAAACCGGACTGTCTTTGATGGCGGAACGCCCGTCAGAAGCTGGAATATCACCCATGACGGTCTCTGGTGTGCGCCATTGCCCTGCGGCCATCGTTTCCTCTACCGGAACGGTCGCATGGTTGTCAATTCCCGCTATCCGGCGGAAAAAACAATCTGCTGCCGGAGATGGGAATCCGAACAGAAACCTGGAACTTTTGAGTGGGTGAAAAACAGCCTTCGTCATTCCCTTCCGGCAGAAATCAGACGGGACGCGGCCAATGCCGAGATTGTGCTTTACTTCGGATGGCAGTGCTGCCGGCTTCGCGGCATGAGGATCGATGAAGAAGGCATCGACCTTCCTTTTGATTCCGCCATGTATCATGCGCCGGAATGCGAGTTCTTTTTCGAAGACATGCCGCAATCTTATCTGTCCTGCGGACAATGGCATCCCGATCCGGATGAAAGGATCCTCTACTACAAGCCGCTGCCGGGAGAGAATCCGGGAGACGCCGTGTTCTTCAGCGGTGGCGCGGAAAAACTCCTGCTGCTTGAAGGAATTGAGAACGCGGTGTTTGAGAACATTGTCTTCCGTCATACGGGAGACGCCGCAATTCGGAATTCCCATCAGGCGGATCATCGCGGAAGCGCAGCTCTGGAACTCCGCAATGCAAAAAACTGTGTATTCAGGAATTGCCGATTTGAATCTCTTTCCTGCTGGGGGGCGGATCTGCGGCATGGTGCGACAGGGAATCTCTTTTCCCGGTGTGAGTTTGTGAATCTGGGTTCCGGCGCCGTGAAGATGTCCGGAGGGCATGCTGATGATCCCCCGGAGTCTTACTGCGGGCGCAACACCGTGGAAAATTGCAGCATTTCACACGGCGGCCAGCGCTGGAGCGGATCTGTCGCTCTCCTGATCCGTCATTCCGGTGAAAATACACTCCGCGGCAATGACATCAGCGATTTTCCCTATTCGGGAATCTCATGCGGATGGACCTGGGGCTATCAGCCGTCCATTGCGCATGACAACCGGATCCTCGGAAATTCAATTCATGATCTCGGTCACAATCGTCTGGTCCTGGATATGGGAGGAATTTATCTTCTTGGACATCAGCCGGGGACCATTGTCGCAGGAAATCATATTTACAATGTTTCCGGCAGATTCTTCTGCTGGGGGATCTATCTGGATGAAGGAGCCAGCGATATCACCGTGGCGGAAAATCTGGTTCATAACTGCGTGAATGAACCGTTCCGGGTTCATTTCGGCAAACACAATAAGGTGTACGGCAATGTCCTGATCGCGGAACGCGGAAGCGCATGCTGCGCCATTACCAGGGGGACGATGGACCGCAAGGCGAATTCTTTCATTCCCGGCGACAAGGTCTTCGACTTCTCGCACAATCTCTGCATCGCGGACGGAATGCCCTTTTTCATGAAATACCTGCTGGAAACTCCGGGGAAGCAGGAGATGCTTGACACATGGGCGGGAGATTACAATTTCTGCTGGCAGCTGGATCCTTCCTGCGGAGTAAAATTCTGTGATGACTACCATTACATTCTGAAAACCTACACTCCTGTGCCGGATTCGGCGTTCATCACTTCAAAACGGGAATCTCATACCGTATTCGGAGAGGGAGGGCTTCCGGATCCGTCCGTTCTGGAAACATGCGGAATGCCTGAAGCCGTATGCCGGCTTTACCGGCAATATCTTTCCCGCGATAAGATCCGCGGGACCAGTCCGGTTCCTCGCACGGCGGGAAAACGGGAAACGGCCGACGCCGTCAACTCAGGGGAGATTTCGGAAAGCAGGTGCGACAAGGAACTGTAATTGCGGCGTTTTGTATTGCCATTCCGCAACCCTTCCCGCTGTTCCTCTTCGGGGATGCTCACTGCTGTTTACAGGAAGGACAGCGGAGCTTATAGGAAAACCGGATTGATCGCTGGATGTTCCATTGTTTTGCACCCTCCTGTCGCTTCCGTTCGATCTGAATCCGCAGGTCGGCACAGGCGAACTTCCCGCTCCCCCGCGTGTTCTGCCCCGGGGGAGTTCATTTGCGGGGATTCGTCCCGGCGGAATATCCCATGGATGAAGCAATTGACGGCGCGTGATGAAAGAAAAGGCGTCCTGTCCGCAAAACGGACGGCCCGGCCGGTTTGAAATCCTCCGATTCATGAATCCTGAAAGATTCTGCAATATCTTTTTGTTTGAGAACTTGAAGAAGTGCCGTCGAAAGTGTATCTTTTGACCTGATCATGTTTTAAATTCAGGAGAACAGACCGCCATGGCAAAATTTTTACCGTTTCATGCGCTGATGCCGCTGCCGGAGAAGGTTGCGGCCGTTGCCGCTGTCCCCTATGATGTGGTGAATACCGAAGAGGCCGCCGCGCTTGCGGAAGGTAACCCGTTGAGTTTTCTGCGCGTTTCACGTCCCGAAATCGAACTTGCGCCCGGAACCGATCTTTATTCCGACGAGGTTTATGCGAGGGCCGCGGCGAATTTCAGGCGTCTCCGCAGGGAGGCGCCGCTTGCCGAAGATCCCGAGGCGAATCTTTATGTGTATTCCCTGAAAATGGGGAATCACACCCAGGTCGGCATCGCGGGAGCCGCTTCCGTTTCCGACTACGATGCGGGCGTCATCAAGAAGCACGAGAAGACCCGCAGGGACAAGGAGGATGACCGCGCCCGGCATGTCATGGAGCTGCGCAATCATTCCGGACCCGTCTTCCTGACATACCGCGACTCCGCCGCGATTGACGCGATTGTCAGGGAGATTATGAAGGAGGAACCGTATTTCAATTTTACTGCGCCGGACGGCATTGAACATAAGCTCTGGAAGGCCGGAGCGGAGAAAAGCCTCGAACTCTCCCGGATCTTCGACACGGAGGTGCCCTGCTTCTACATTGCGGACGGACACCATCGCGCGGCATCCGCCTCCCGTGCGGCGGCGGCCTGCCGGGCTGCGAATCCCGCGCACCGCGGAGACGAGGCTTACAACTATTTTCTTGCTGTCACGTTTCCTGCGTCCCAGCTGCGCATTCTGCCGTACAACCGTGTCGTTCACGATCTCAACGGGCTTTCCCCCGAGGAGTTTCTCCGGAAGGTAGGGGAGAGGTTCACTGTCAGTGCGACGGACAATCCCTCTCCGGAAACGAGCGGCGAATTCTGCATGTATCTCGAAGGAAAATGGAGTCTCCTGCGCCCGCGCTTCGACATCTCGAATCTGGGAGTGATCGAGCGGCTTGACGTGAGCATTCTTCAGGACAACATTCTGGCGCCGCTTCTGGGCATTGACGACCCCCGCACCAGCAGACGCATCGACTTCATCGGCGGAATCCGCGGCACAAAAGAGCTTGAAAAACTGGTGGATTCCGGGAAAGGTGCGGTCGCGTTCTCGATGTATCCGACAACGCTGCCGCAGCTGATGGCGATCGCCGACGCGGACGCGATCATGCCGCCGAAGTCAACCTGGTTCGAGCCGAAGCTGCGCGACGGTCTCGTCACCCATAACTTCTGATCCGGAGGGTGTCCGATGGCGATGAAAAGCATGGCGGTGATTCCCGCGCGGTATGCAAGCACGCGGTTCCCCGGAAAGGTTCTGGCGGATCTCGGCGGAAAGCCGATTCTTCAGCATGTGTGGGAGCGTACGAAGCGTTCGAAAGCGGACGCAGTGCTGATTGCCGTCGACGATCCGAAGGTATTTGATGCGGGGCGCGCGTTCGGCGCGGACATTGTGATGACCTCTCCGGATCATCCCTCCGGTTCCGACCGGATCTGGGAGGCGGTGCGCGAACGCGATGCGGAGGTGATCATCAATGTGCAGGGAGATGAACCCTTCGTCAAGCCGCAGGTCATTGATTCGCTGATCGATGCGATGTCCGATCCCGGAGCGCCGGACATGGCGACCGTCGCGGTCCCGTGCCCCCGCGCGGAGTTTGCGGACAATTCGAACATGGTGAAGGTGGTCATGACAAAAGACGGTTACGCTCTTTACTTCAGCCGTTCGATGATTCCGTTTCTCCGTACCGGAGGGACGGAGATGGAGACGTTCCGGCACTGGGGAATCTACGCCTACCGGCGGAAAGCCCTCGCGCGTTTCGTTTCGCTGCCGGAGGGCAATCTTGAGAAATGCGAAAAACTCGAACAGCTCCGCGCGCTGGAGAACGGCATGCGGATCAAGGTCATCAAAACGGTCTACCAGAGCGTCGGAATCGACACGCCGGAAGAGCTTGAGAAGGCCGAGCGTTTTCTGGCGGAACTCAAACGCAGGGGAGAGGAACAATGAAAACGGCGAAAGTCGGAAATTTTGAAGTCGGAGGGGAGAAGTTCACGCTGATCGGCGGCCCCTGCGTGGCGGAAAGTCCCGAAATCTGTTTCGAGATCGCCTCGTTTCTGAAGGATCTCTGCATGTCCCGGGGCGTCTCCTACATCTTCAAGGCTTCGTTTGACAAGGCGAACCGTTCCTCCGGCGCTTCATTCCGGGGGAAGGGGATGGAATACGGGCTTGAAATTCTTTCGGAAATCAAGTCGAAACTGCATCTTCCCGTGCTGACCGACATTCATGAATCGGAACAGGCTCAGACCGTGGCGAAGGTCGTGGACGTTCTCCAGATTCCGGCGTTTCTCTGCCGGCAGACCGATCTTCTTGTCGCCGCCGCGCGCACCGGGCTTCCGGTCAATGTGAAGAAAGGCCAGTTCATGGCGCCGGAGGATATGAAGGGAGCGGTCGGCAAGCTTGAGGGGGCGGGTTGTATGAACATCATGCTGACCGAGCGCGGTTCCTCGTTCGGATACCACAATCTTGTGGTTGACATGCGTTCGCTTCAGACGATGGGCTCGTTCGGATATCCGGTGATCTTCGATGCGACGCATTCGGTTCAGCTTCCCGGGGGACTCGGAAACGCTTCCGGCGGACAGCGCGAATTCATCGCCTCGCTCGCCCGCGCGGCGGCGGCAGTCGGGATCAACGGAATCTTCATGGAGGTGCACCCGCATCCGGAAAAAGCGCTTTCGGACGGGCCGAACAGCCTCGATTTTGCGAATGCGGAAAAGGTGCTTGACCAGGTGCTTGCGATTTATGAACTTACACGAAAAATGCGCTGAAATCAAGGCGGTTGTCCTGGATGTGGACGGCGTTCTGACCGACGGGCGGATCGGTTACGGCGGCGGTTCGGAAAACGAGATCAAGTTTTTCCACGTGCGCGACGGACACGGGATCGTGCTTGCCCGCCGCGCAGGGCTTCTTGTCGGGATTCTTTCCGGTCGCCAGTCCGTTGCGAACCGCATCCGGGCGGCGGAACTGAAGCTGGATTTTCTGTATGAAAAGATCCTGGACAAGGATGCCGGATTCACGACGCTTCTGCGTGACCGCGCTCTCGCTCCCGAACAGTGCATGTACATCGGCGACGACATTGTGGACGCGCCTCCGATGAAACGCTGCGGTTTTGCCGTTGCCGTCGGGGACGCCGCGCCCGAACTGGACAGGGTCTGCGACATGCGGACGAAACATGCGGGCGGCCGCGGCGCGGTGCGCGAGGCGATTGAACTTTTATTGAAGGAACAAGGCAAATGGGACGCATTAATGGAACGGTATTTCTCCTGATGTCCGGTCTGACCGCGCTTGCGGCGCTGCTGCCGTTGTGCGCCTCCGGCGCGGATGATACCGGCGCGGCGGTGTCCCTGACCGATTTCGCCCTGCCCGAATACCGGAAGAAGGACAACCGCCTCCAGTTCATCATCTACGGAGACCGGGCAACCAATCTGGGCGCGTTCATCAATCTGGAGAACCCGCTGATGGATATCGTCAACGAGAACATCCGCAACATCAACGAAGTGGTTCCGCTCGGCGGCGTGAAGCTCTATCCCCTGAACGCTTCCGCTGCGGAAGTCAGCCGGTTCTGGGCGGACAAAAAGCACTGCCGCGCCCTGATTTTCTCGACGGCGGCGGAATACAACAAGAATACGAAAGTGCTCCGGGGCGATACGCCGGCGTTCTTCCGTTCCCGTGAAATGGACATTGACGGCGTGGGGTTTGACGCCGATTATGAGAACAAGCTGATCCATATCCGCAGCAAAGTCAGGATGGTGATCCGTCCGGAATACCGGCGCGGCGGAATGGGCGGCGGTGCGAAGGAAACCAATCAATCAGCAAAGGATCAGGCAAAATGACGCGAACCCTTTTTTCCCTGAAAAAGACGGCGCTTGTTCTGTCCGCCGCACTGGCGGCCGCGTTCTGCGTGGAGGCGCAGGCGCAGTTCACCGACATGATGAAGAACAGAGCGAGAAAAAGCCGCACGGAGAAATCCAATATCCCGACGAGAGTCAATTCCGACGCCATGGACATCGATATCGGGAAGGACATGATTACACTGCTGGGGAACGTCGAGGTGGACGACCCTGAAATGAACATCAAATGCCGGAAGATGATGATTTTCCTGGAAAAAAAGCCGGATGCGGCGGCAGCGCCCGTTCGGCCGGCTTCCGGAGACGGGGCGATGGATCCTGCGGGAGGCAAGCAGGTGTCGCATATCGAGTGCGTCGGCGATGTCGTCATCACGCGCACTTCCGCGGACAAGGTCGCCGGAAGCAATGTGCAGAAGGCGTTCGCGGGGAAAGCGGTCTACGATGTGCGGAAGGACATGATTACGCTGACGGAGAACCGCCCCGTGGTCGTCAACGGCGCGCAGCGTCTGTCCGGGGAGAAAATCGAGATCGACGTCAAAAACGAACGCATTATCATTACCGGCGGTGCGATCGGACAGGCCGATGGCGGACTGTTCAAGAAATAAAGCGGGGAAATGGCTATGGCTGACGAGGAATTGCTGTTGGATGCGCGCGGGCTGATGAAAGCCTATTACGGCCGGCGCGTCGTCAATAATGTGAACATCAATGTGCGGCGCGGCGAGGTTGTCGGGCTTCTCGGCCCGAACGGAGCAGGGAAGACCACCAGTTTCTATATGATTACCGGACTCATCAAGCCGGATGCCGGGACAATTTTCTTCAAAGGCGTGGACGTTTCCCATCAGCCGATGTACGTCCGCGCCCGGATGGGAATGGGGTATCTTGCGCAGGATCCTTCGATTTTCCGGAAGCTGACCGTGGAGCAGAACATCATGGCGATTCTCGAGACGCTGGCGATCTCCGCGAAGGAGCGGAAGGAACGTCTGCACCGTCTTCTGAACGAGCTGGAGCTTGCGCATCTTGCCAAGCAGAAGGCAATGACGCTCAGCGGCGGCGAACGCAGACGGCTGGAAATCACCCGTGCGCTTGTGACAAATCCCGCATTCATTCTCCTCGACGAACCGTTCAGCGGCGTCGATCCGATTGCCGTTTATGACGTTCAGCAGATCATTGCGCAGCTCAAGCAGCGCAATATGGGAATCCTGATTACCGATCACAGCGTGCGTGAGACGCTTTCCTGTGTGGACCGCGCATACCTGATGGCGCAGGGAACCATCGTTTGCGAGGGCGACAGCAATTTCCTTGTCAATGATCCCAAGGCACGCGAGGTTTATCTCGGGCCGCAGTTTACCATGTAAGACAAATGGAACCGGAGTGAAACAATGGGCGCTAAGGACTTTCTCAGAATTCTGACGATCGGAAACAGTTTTACGGACAGCCTCACATTCTGTTTTTCGGAGGTGGTTGAATCAGCGGGATGCGGTCTGCTGTTCGACCGGGCCAATCACGGAGGATGCGAACTCCGCCGGCACTGGAGCTATATCGAGTTCGAGGAACGGGACGCCGTGGTCAGAATGTATCAGGAGCCCCGTGTCAAGCTGCGCAGCATTCTTCAGCGGGAACCCTGGGATGTCGTCACGATTCAGCAGGCAAGTCATGAAAGCTGGAATCCGGACTCCTATCAGCCCTATGCATCGAATATCTGCGCCCATGTGAGGAAATATGCGCCGCAGGCGGAAGTCGTGATCCAGCAGACATGGGCCTACCGCGCGGATGATCCCCGCATTATGCCTGGCGGAGCATGGGGATTCGACCAGACCGGCATGTATGAACGATTGACGGGAGCCTACCGCAAACTCGCCTCCGAACTCAATCTCCGCGTGATTCCCACCGGATATGCCGTGCAGCTGGCGAGAGAGGAGCAGTCTCTCCATTTCCGGAATTACGACCCCGCGCTTCTTGATTCGCTTCACTGGCCGGATCTGCCGCAGCAGGCAGGTTCGCTGGTCGGACGGATGTGGTGGTGCAAGGACGGGAACGGCAAACTGAAAATCGGACGCGACACCATTCATCTCAATGCGCGCGGACAGTATCTTCAGGCCTGTGTCTGGTTCGCATTCCTTTACGGCCGTCCGGCTTCGGAAATCACGTTTGTGCCGGATGTGATCGACAATTCCGATGCGGCATTCCTGCGCGGAATCGCGCAGAAGGCCGTGGACGGATTCGAACAGCTTGTGAAATGACGTTTTCTGCCGCTGCCGGGGAATCCGGCGTGTTGGCGCATGTCTTTTTTAGCTTGATTGAAACGTTTCAATAAAGAACGGGGAGAAACAATGAATTGCGAAGACATTTGCGCCTTTGCGCAGATTCCGCAGCCGCCGTGCACGCCGCCGCCTTTCGTCGATGACTTGAAACGTCCGTTGTCCTGTCACTTTTCCCGGGGAGCCGGGTGTCCTGCCGGCGCCGCGCAGGACTGCATGAAAAACGGAGCGGAGCTGAAGATCGAATTTCCGGACGCGGAGGGCCTTCTGGAAACTGCATATCAGTCTCTCCGGCGTGTTTTGACAGCGAAAGGCGTTCCCGAAAAAACGGGCGGATTCCCGATTGACTTCCGGTATGACGCGGCGTTCGGACGTGAGGAGTATGCCGTTGAGATTTCCGCGGATTCCTGCGCTGTAACGGCGGCCGACGCCGACGGCATGCGCCGGGGAATTTATTTTCTGGAGGACCGGATCTGCGAGGCGGAGGGGCCTTCCGCGACGGCCGGCTCCTGGAGGCGGCGTCCCTTTGTGAAACACCGTATTTCACGCTGTTTCTTCGGCCCGACCTACCGCCCTCCGTTCTTCATCGACGAGCTGACCAACGACATCAACTACTATCCGGATGAATATCTGAACAGGCTTGCGCACGAAGGAGTCAACGGCTTGTGGCTTACGATGTATTTCCGGGATCTGCCTTCGGATATTTTTCCGGGACGCGGAAAGGATGCGGAAAAACGGTTTGAAAAACTGCGTCAGACCGTAAAACGCTGTGCCCGCTTCGGCATTCGGATTTACGTCTTTTTCAGCGAGCCGAAAGGCTTCGGAAAAACCTCCTATTCCATCCCGGAGGAGGATGCCTCGGCGCATCCGGAACTGATCGGGGACACGTGGAATGACTACGGCTTTTTCTGCACCTCGACCCCTCTGGGAAGGCAGTACCTCGCCGAATCCCTGACACGGCTTTTTTCCGCAGTTCCCGGTCTGGGCGGAGTCATCAACATCATGTTCGGCGAGGACAACGGCGCATGTATCAGCCATATGCTGTATGACGAGGAACACTGCCATTGTCCCCGCTGCTCCGCACGCGATCCGGCGGATATCTACCGCGAACTTGCCGGGGTCATGTCGGGCGCGATTCACAAAGTCTGTCCGAATGCGGAGTTCATCGGCTGGTTTTATGCGCCCGGCCAGCGCGACGGCTCCCCCTTTATGAACCGTCTGGAGGAAGCCGCCTCAAAATGGCCGGACGACTGCGGAATCATGTTCAATTTCGAGTCCGGGGGGATTGTCCGGCAGCTTGGAAAGGGGCGGCATGTCTTTGATTATTCGCTGGCCTATGTCGGGCCCTCGGAACTCTTCCGCCGAATCGCTTCAACCCATCCGAAAACAGGGGCGAAACTGCAGGTCGGCTGTTCGCACGAGGATGCCTCCGTGCCGTTCATTCCGGTTCCCGGCAATCTGTATGAAAAATACAAAACGATGCACGAACTCGGCGTATACGCCGCCATGCAGTGCTGGTATTTCGGCAACTATCCCGGACTGATGAACAAGGCGGCCGGGGAGCTTTCCTTTGAACCGTTCCCGGAGTCCGAGGACGAATTCCTGACGATGCTGGCACGGCCCGACTGGCGGAAGAACACGCCGAAAGTTGTCGAGGCCTGGAAATGTTTTTCTTCCGGCTACCGGCATTTTCCCGGCAATATCGCGTTTGAATGGTACGGTCCGCTTCATCACTCGATCGCATGGCCGCTTCATCTTTTTCCCGTGGACGAGCCGATTTCGCCGAGCTGGATTCTGAAAAACTTTCCCGAGGTGAGCGGCGACAGGATCGGGGAATGCCTGATCTTTCAGCATACGCTGGCGGAAGCTCTGACGCTCTGCCGGGAGATGTACGGACTCTGGCGGAAGGGCGCCGACATTCTGGAGTCCCTGCGCGGCGAATACGCCGACGATCCCGCCCGGTCCGCCGACATCGATCTTGCTTCCGCGATTGCCCTTCAGATGCGCAGCACCGTGAATCTGCTCGGCTTCTACTCCCTGCGCGAGGAGATGTTCTTTGACGGCAAAGACAATCTGGAGGCGATGCGGCAGATTGTTCTGGACGAGATCCGGAACTCCGAAGCAATGAAACGTCTCTGCGAACGGGATTCCCGGCTCGGCTACCATTCCGAAGCGGAGGGGTATCTCTTCTTTCCTGAGAAACTTTCCGCGCGCATTGCTCTGCTGGAACAGCTGCTCCATGTCGATTTTCCGAAATTCCGCATGGATGATCCTGCCCTTGCCGAATACACGGGGAAAAATCCGACGGGCCCCAAAGCCGTCTGCGCCAGAGGATCGGCACACGGGGATTGGGAAAAGGTCGGGGAGAGCGGAATCTCCTGGCGTTCGTATTATGAGGAAAAGACGCTCAGTATTCAGGTCGCAGGAAGCGAAGGCAAGTCATTTGTTCTGGAGATTGAGCCGTGTCGTCTCTGGCCGCCGCTGCGCATCGACTTTTCCGCGGACGGAGCGCCGACTCTGTATTCCTTCATTTTCCGGGAGATTCCGGCGCTGGAATATGTCCGGAAGGACGGCATCCTGACAATCCGGATTCCGATGGAGGTGTTCGACGGTTTCCGCCGCGGGAATTTCCCGATGCGGATCAATGTGTGGAGCGGAAGCGAAGGCTGGGTGAAACGCAACCCCTGGCCGAACCGTCTGCTGCATCGGGATTACAATCCCGGATGCGCTGGATGGCTTGTCTTCGAATGACGGGCCGGGCATGGCGAATTTTTGCGCATCCGCTTTAATGCGCATCCGTCCGGAAAGGAGTCCCGGAACGATTTCCCCGTTTGCATTGCGGGGGATACGGCGTATATTACAGCTCCGGAGGAGGGTTGCGGCATGACCGGAAGGATCGGAACAGCAGAACGGAAGGCGGTGGTTTGCGCACCGCTGTTTTTCATTGTTCTGCTTGCCTGTTTCACGGTTTTCTCCCCGCATCTTGTTCAGCAGACGCAGGGATTTTTCCCGGACACACTTTCTCCGGAGAGCCGCGATTCCATTTCCGGTGTATTGCCCGCGCAGGAACAGTTCCACATCCTCCGGGGAAATGTTTCTCTTCAAACCGTTTTCCGGATTCAGCCTTTTTCCGGATTCGTGTCCGCCGGCCCCGCACAGGAGATCCCGCTGCATTTCCTGTTCGGTGCCGGGCAGTTGTTTTTCCGGACAGTTTTTCCGTCTTTTTTTCTGCGTTTTCTTGGAAAACACTGTCCCGTCCGTGCCGGGCCGGGTATCTGACTTTCCTGTATCTGCCCTTCGTGCGCCGGTGTCTTTGAGAGGAATTTCAGGATGTGCGGCGCATCTTCCTGTCCCCGTGCAGGAACGGACTCTCATTCAAAAAAAGGAAAGATCCCATGGACGCATGGTTTATGCATTTGATTCAGTTTGCCGGATTCGGTTTGCTCGGGCTCTTCGCCCTGCTGGTTGTTTTTCTGATTATCAGTGAGCTGAAAAACAAATCCCGCGGCCGAAGAAGCGCCCGCCGGAGGTAGTTCCGGAATGCCCTGTGCCGCCGTGACTGCGGGAAAGACGGCACGGGGCGTTGTTTTTCAGAAATTATTTTCCGGAAATTGTTTCCTGCGTCGTTCCTTCGCTTTCCGGTTCCGGGGGTGCATGTTCCGCCTCCAGTGCCAGCAGTCTGCGTTTCAGGGAAAGTCCTCCGGCATAACCGACAAGCCTGCCGTCGGATCCGATGACCCTGTGGCATGGAATGATGACGGGAATGGGATTCCGATGACTGGCCAGTCCGACGGCGCGCATTCCTCCCGGAATGCCGATGGAAACTGCGATTTCCCGGTAGGAGGCGGTCTTTCCGTATGGAATTTCCAGGAGGCGCTTCCAGACCCTTTTCATGAATGGCGTTCCCTCCGGATCAAGCGGCAGGTCGAAGTCTTTTCTTTTTCCAGTGAAATATTCTTCCAGCTGGCGGAAGGCTTCCTTCAGAAGCGGCGTCTCCGTTTCCGGGGATGGGGATTCCCCGCGGGGAGGGGGATCCGCAAAGGCAATGGCGGCAATCGCATTGTTCCGTTCCGTGACCGTGAGAAAGCCGAAAGATGTTTTCCTGCATGATTTCAAGATGAATCCTCCTCTGTTTTCCATACTATAAACGGCGAACCGTGGAAAATCATGCGTTTTTCATCTGTTTTCCGCGATAAAGATCGGAACAGCCGTGCAGGCATGGAAATCAGTGGCGTGGAAGAAAAGTGCCGCCGTCAGTCCTGTTTCGTTTCCGCAATTTCCCATTCCTGCCGCAATACGCGCTTTCGGTGTGATTCAGGTGACAAAAAAAAACGGCCGGAAGACCGGTCGGCGGAAAATCAAAAAAATGGTGGAGCATTTTCACTTCTCGAAAAATTCTCCGGGAGAAACTGGAACTTCATTCTGCCTCAAAAAAGAGTTTGAACATCGCGAAAATGGTAGAAAAGAGATTCGAACTTCCGGTCTCTACACATGACCTGGCTTACGAAAAAATCAGACTGGCAGACTGTCATAAAATCCCTATTTTTTCTGACAAGAGCGAAAATCCTCACGCGCGCGTAACGGGGGTGCATAAATTCCTCACGCTCATGCCGCCGCTTGTTCTCGTCGATAACCATGGAGCAGACCACCAAGAAACTATGAGCGTAGAACGGCACTTTTTCAGTTGCCACATTACCACCAAGTACAGGAAATAGCCGTTTCCTTTTTGCAATAATTTCAGATTATTTGTCAATCCACAAAAAAATGTGGATTTTTTTGCTTTTAACACTTGAAATCCACACGAAAGTGTGTATATTAATATCAGAAACAAGAAAGGAAACGCCAATGAGTTTCAACGAGTTTTTAAAATTCCTGCTAAAAGAAAAAGGGTGCCAGGTGATAAAACGAACAAATGACGGAATACTGATAGAGGCACCAAACGGAAAACGAACAATAATGCACAGCCACGGAAGCAAGGAAATAAAAGAGGGCACAAGGCGGGGAATTTTAAAACAGTTAGGGTTGAAATAAAACAAGGGGGAATCCCCCTTGTTATAACTTAAAAGGATAAGGGATTATGAAAAACAAGAAAACGTATTTTTTAGCAGTGTATAAGGCTGAAGAGGGCGGTTTTTTCTGTAAGTTCCCGGATTGGAATATTGTCGATCAGGGTGAAACTTTGGAAGAAACTATTGAAAATGCCAGTAAGCTTCTTGATTTCAGCGCAGAATGTTATGTTGAGGAAAACAAGGAACTTCCCGAAGCTACTTCCGGCGATGAGTTGAAAAACAAGCTTGACAAAGAGGACGGCGAAGTCTTTTGTATCGTTCCGGTTGTCGTTTATCCGCCTGCCAAAACGGAACGTATTAACGTTACGTTAAAAGGGGATGTTCTGGCAAGAATAAATGATTACGCCAAGAAGAAAAATATAAACCGTTCAAAATTAATGGTAAATGCTACATTGGCGTATATGCGTGAAGCGTAAAAAATCAAAGATACCCTTGACTTTTTCGGAAGTTGAGGGTATTTTAATAGTGATGCAACCACAGTTATATTATGAGCTAATCACCAAGAGCTCTATCAATGTAAAATATTTCACATGTATTCCACTTGCCGGGCAGTCTCTTCTTTGCCTTTGGCTTTGTGTTTTCATTGTTCAACTCCTTTTTTAAGGGTTTTTTTTTTATTTGCGTATTTTCTTTCCATTCTGAGTTCTACCATTCCGGAGCAGAGAGACAACAAGTCTGGGGTCCGGAAAGCCTTGAAGCCGTTCCCTCCCGGAGGTCATTTCCGAATGATTTCCGCACCGGAAATCATGAACCAGTTTCCATTCGTGGTTTTCTTTTCCAGATTTCTGATTTCCAGAGTGTTTTCACCCTGACGCAGCATCTTTGCCCGGACAGGATATTCCAATACGGTCCATCCGGTCTTGGATGCCTGATTTTTTCCGGAATAAACGGGACTGCCGTTCATGGAAATCCGAATGGCGGTTTTCCCTTCCTTGTCATGGTCTAGCGCATGCAGTCTCAAGAGCATTTCCCGCGGGGCGTCAAGACGGAAACGCATTCGCATGGTGTCCCCGCCGAGAATTCCAAGAGCCCTGCGTTTCTCGCATTGATGCGCATAATCGCCGGGTCCCCAGCCCGGCCCATCAATGACAATCGCATCCAGATTGAATTCAATCCTTCCATCGGAGGTCTCCCTGTAAGGAAGCTGTTTGCTCCGCATATGAGCAGCCTCTTCTGCCAGGACATCCCAGTCCCGCTGCGTTTCAGCAGCCAGAAGTTTTTGAATGAAGGGATCGGAATACCAGTTGCGAGACTTTGTCTTCAGGGAAAATCCCATTTTCTTTTCAAACCAGACAGACGGATTCGGCAGAATGTTGATCAGCTTCCATTCCATGGCACATTCGACAATCTCACGCAGCATTTTCAAACGTTCCGGCAGACTTTCGCAGTATCCGCCGTCCAGCATCGGCAGCAGAAATGCGGAAAGTTTCTCATAGCGGACACGTTTCAGATACAATTGAGATTTTTCCGCCGCCTGTTCCGCTTCCTGAAATGCCTTTTGCATATCCGCCAGATAGAGTGGCTCGATGATGGCATCGAAAGAGGCATATTCTCCCTGATGAACCGGGTCGCGCGGATCATGAATTCTGTCCCGGAGAATCGCCAGCACGCGTTTCATCGCCGGAGCACCCGGACCGTAAAAATGCTCCAGAAACTCTTCTTCCAGTTTCTTCTCATCCAGATCGGGATTCCAGAGAAGTTTGCCCTGCACATAACAGAATAACTGGATGAACATCCGCGGCGCCCCGTTGTAAAACATTCCGACGACATGATGCTTTTTATAATAACGAAGCCGTTCCACCATTGCGTCATGCGGAAAAAACGGAGAGTAACGATTGACAAAATTCATGCAGTAGTTCCAGATGAAAATCTGTCCCGGCGCTTTTCTGCTCCAGTCCGGGAAAATCAAGTCACGGAATTTCCTGTTTTTCGGACAATCAACACCGTGGCTCTGACATGGATTCCCGGATTCCGCGCTTGCCGCTATGACAATTCCGATGTTTTTTTCCGGCAGAACCCCCACCGGCGGCTCCGCCGTGGAGCGATACGCCAGGCTCAGAAGCCATCTCTCCGGAGAAAGGCGCCGGATCTCCTTTGCGATGGGATTGAGAAACTGGAAGTAGCGGTCGGAAAGATTCGTCCATCGTGTCGGGCCGTCTTTTTTTCCGGGGAAAGGATCAAGTGCACGGCAGGCGGCGCACTGGCACCAGTCATCCATGTCATCCTGTGTGACAAAGAAAAAGGTGCTCGGATACTTTTCCACAATCTTGCGGAGACATCCGCTTATGATTGCAGAAACCTCCGGATTGGAAAGGCACAGATGGTTGTAGCGGCTTTTGATCGGCTTGCCTTTTATGTCGTGTGCAAAGTATTCCGGGTGTGTTTTACCGTATTTCGCACGCGGAACCAGATATTTCAGACTGTGTCCGCTGTCCCTGCGCGGTGAACGCGGCAGGCCGTTCGGTTCCCAGCTCGGGATAAAAAGATCCCCGAAATAGTCGTCATGGAACTGCGCCGTAAATCCCAGCCGGACCGCAGTCATCGGCTCGGCATAATACCGGTTCCAGCGCCAGAACCCCGGTTCCAGCACCCGCAGGAGGAATGCAGGATTGGAGACCTTGAAGAGAGTATCGGGGAAAAGGAGTTTCCGGGGAAGCACTTCACACTCTTCCCCGTAAACTTTGACTCCGCCGATTTCCAGCAGAGCACAGACTCCGTAGAGAATGCCGCCGGAATGTGCACCGGTAATGCCGACATTGCCGGTGCGAATCTTCAGGAGATAGCCGCCCGCTTTCAGCTGACCGGACTCCGCCTGCGATACCGCCAGTTTTTCTTCCGCGGCATTTCCCAGATACAGACCGCCAGTTTTCGGGATCCGCGAATCACCTGCGGTGTACTGCTTCAGCGGACGGTTATTGATTTTCCGGAAATAAGCGGCAAATTCTCCGGCAGCTTTTTCCTCCCATTTTGTCGGCTTTTCCGGCAAAACCAGATGATTGATCTCTAAAGCCGCGGAAGAAACGGAAACAAGAACTATCAGGGAAAAAAACAAAAGAGGTTTCATCATCATGATCCTTTCTGATCATACGGAAGCAATTTCTTCCGGATGCTTTCCATTCTGGCTTTGAAACGTTTTCCTGCTCCGGGATTCCCGGAGGCCTCTTTCAGATACCCTGCTGCAAGTTCCGCATTTCCGCGTTTCAACTCAAATTCCGAACGTTCCAGAAGCATGGCGGTCCGGTATTCCGCAAGAGTCAGTTCCGCAAAACACGTACGGAAATGAATTTCCGCTTCCTCAAAATCATGCAGAAGCACGCAGCACTGCGCATATTCCACGATAGAGGATTCAAAGAAATAACGGCCGAATTCCTTCTGAAAATTTTCTTTCCGGATCAGCCATCGGAAGCACTCCCTGGCTTCCCTGTACTCGCCGAGGTTTTTCCGGCAGATCCCTTCCCGGAAACGCGCACGGTATGCCAGATGCTCCCAGCCGTTTTTCACTTGTGCGGTCTCCCGGTAATGATTTGCAGCATCCCGGTAGTGTTTCATGGCAAAACAGCAGTTGCCTTTTTCCCAGTGGACCGTACTCAGATTCTTTGGCTGGCGGGTTATGGTTCCGGCGGCGGTCCAGGCGCTCAAAGCACCGGCATAATCACGTTTCGCATATTTTTCCCGTGCCGCCGCCACAGCCTCGTCAAAACTGCCGTATTCCCCGCAAAGGGAACGGACTGCGAGAAATAAGACGCATAAAATGACAGTTCTTTGCAGACGCATCTCTTTCTTGTCTCCTTTCCATGTGCCGCGGAAGGCTCAGAAGTTGAACACGCTGCCGGACCAATACGGTTTCCAGGTTTTGTTTGTGTCACGAAATTCCACAATGCCCAATGCCGCGGCATGACCGTCAAAAAACAAGGCGTTCCCTTTGAGAGAATGGCGTATGCTTACCGGATTGTTTGCTCCTCCGTCAATCTGGTATATTCCAAGGCGTGTAATGAGATGTCCGCCCCCACCGCCGTTCAGCTTGGGCTGTGAATCGGCAACGTAAATCAGCGAGGACAGCTGCGCCTTTTTCTCGAACACGCTGAGTCTCTGGGTCTTCCAGGTTTCGATCGGATTCCATCCCGTGGTGCAGTAATTGATTCCGTAGCTTAAAGAGGAATAGGCATTGTCATCTTCATCAAATTTTGCCTTGCTCTCGCTCGGGCAGTAGAAAATTTTCTTATTCAGAATGTATGCCGTGAATCCGTACATATTGTAATTGAGTCCGGCAAGTGCATATGCATAAGGCAGATAGGTATCGGTGGTGCCGTCTTTTTTTATATAGGGCCTTCCTCCCAGAATCCATTCCGCGTTATCGCTGATGTAAAAGTTCAATCCCAGACCGATTTGTTTCAGATTCTGAATACAGTTGACCTGACGGGCTTTTTCACGCGCCGTGTTCAGCGCGGGAAGCAGCATGCCTGCGAGAACGGCAATAATCGCTATCACCACAAGAAGCTCTATCAAAGTAAAATTGTACCGACGGGAATTCCGTTTCACGGGAAAAGTCACCATTTCTGCTTGCATCCTTTTCATTTCAAACTCCTTTCCTGACTGATTCTTTTTTATCTGGATATTGATTTTATACAGGGACAAGCGTTTGTGCCGCGGCTGAAACGTCGCATTCTGTGTTGCGGGCATGATGTGGCCGGGGGATGCATTTCTGATGAGAAAGCGAAAGATGGAAGCCCTCCAGATGATCCCGGTCGCCGCTGCCGAACATGAATGTGCAGCGCAATGGTTCAATACACGAATAAAGACGGATGTGAACCAGTTTCCGGTCCCCGTGTTTGAGCGGATAACGGAAACACATCCCCCCTTCCGCACGGTGAAACGAGGGAAGCATCCGCGCCCGGGAAAACTGGTCGAACAGTTTTTTCCCGTCCATCCAGACCGTCAATCCCGTGTCCGCCGTTGCCGAAAGATAAACATCGTCCGGATCAAGCGCCGGATTCTCCACCGCCAGAAAACTGAAAAGATGCAGATTGCCCCCCGGCTCGGCGTAAGGTGCAAGATCCATCGTCAGACCGTCAAACACAACAAGATGCTCCCTCAGCTCCGCCGGACACTCCCCGTTTTCCGCCAATGTCTGTTCCAGACGTCTGATGTCGCATTCCGACTCCCGGAGCACCAGCCAGACCGAACGGTCGAGCGACACTTCCCTGCCTTCGGAAACATACGGCGTGTAAAACGGATACAGCTTCTCCGGAAGCGGAAGCGACTTGTGCAGGGAAAGAGTCCGCTCCGTCAGATCGGAAAGCGTCAGCGGAATCCCCGGAATCTGCCGGATGAAATCACTTACCGTAAGCTCTTCCCGCACTTTGTTTCTCCATTTCTCCGGAATTGCGCCGCTGCCGCCTGTGATTCCGAGAAACGCTCCCGCCGTCGCCGCCGTGCAGTCCGTGTCCCGCCCCATGTTGACGGCAAGGAGAATCGTCCGGATGAAATCGCCGTCGCCCCAGAGCAATGCAAATGTCACAGTCGCCAGATTCATGACACAGTCTGTGAAATTGGGATGCCGGAAGGTCCGCCACAGGATTTCCCGCGCCTCACCGGATTCCGTTCCGGCGTCGAACAGACGGTGCACCTCGCGCAATGCCCGCGAAAGACGGCATTCCGGGAGATATGCCAGCGCTTTTTTGAGCGCAGCGTCCGGATTTGGCATTTCAAAAGCGAAACACTCCGCCATCGCCATATAGACCTCCGCGTAAACGCCGTCGCCCCAGTGATCCACAGACGCATCAAGAGAGGCGAAATAACCGGCGGCATCCGGCCGCCCCGCAAAAACAGCCGCCCAGATTTCCGAACGGATCGCCGCTCCCATGCCGTCCGCGAAGAAATTATCCTTCCATCCGCTCGCCGGCGGGAAAATACCGCGTTTCAGATTCCGGAGCGCAACGGCGTATTCATCGACGCCGTGCGGAATGTATTTCAGCCAGATTTTCCCGAGCGCGGCATGATCCAGTGCTGTCCCATATTCTTCCAGCGCCCTCAGCCAGACAAGCTGGAGTTCAAGATCATCATTCGGAACATCCTGCAGGAAAATATCCTCTTCCCGCAGATCCGGTCTCCATGGAACGCCTTCGTATGCCATGCCGATTGCGCCTCCGAGACATTTTCCCAGCCAGCAGGCGCTTACCTGATCACGATAAATCTCTCTCATTTTTCATTCCTCTGCAGGAGATTAAGGTCCCGGATCGTCTCCCCTTCCACGGGAGTGACGGGGAGGCAGATGCTCTGCGGAACCGTATTTCCGGAAATCTGATTAAAAAGTTCTTCCGCACCGCGTTTTCCGATCTCGAAAGCGGGTGAAAAGAAGGAGTCGATCCGGATTCCGCGCCCGGGCAGCTTCAGTCCGTCCGCTCCCGTCACGGAAAGATCGCCCGGAATGGAAAATCCGCGCGAAAGCAGTTCGTCAATACATCCGAATGCGGCCATGTCATTGGAATTCATGATGCAGGTGACGTCTGGCGCGTGTTCCAGAATCTCGCATGCGGCACGTTTCCCGAACTGATAACCGTAGCCGGCCTGTGCCGTGACATATTCCGGACGGATGCCGTTTCCCGCCAGCGTATCCAGAATTCCCGCCATCCGGTTTCTTCCGGTCGAGGCTTCCTGCGGTGCGCGGGCCACGGCGATTTTCCGGTGCCCCGCGGCAAGAACACGCCTAGTCAGCTGCTTCATCCCTGTGTAATCATCCGCTGTCACCATCGAACATTCACAGGAGGCTTTCCGGGTTTGAAACATAACCACGGCAATTTCTTCCTGAAGGATTTCCTGAACATACTCATCCTGTTCCATGGTGCCCCATAGAAGTATGCCGTCCAGAAGCTTGCCGCGGATCATGGACAGATAGCGTTTCGATTCGACGAATTCCGGCGTGATTTCCGTCAGGAGGAGATCAATTCCATGTGCCCGAAGCGCGGACTGCACCCCCATCAGGCAGGCGCCGAAATTCATGTCAATGTAATCCTCAACCATGTCCTCGGAGATTTTCCCGAAGGGAGGAAAGAAGATGGCGGCGGTGTTGGCGCGACGGGAGAAAAGCCGTCTCGTATGTTCATTCGGACAGTAATGCAGTCTGGCGCAGATGTCGAGAATGTGCTGACGCTGTTTTTCCGAAAGTTTCGTGGAATGTTCACTCTTGAGGGCGCGGGAAACCGATGCCACGGAAACTCCCGCGATCTTTGCAATTTCCCGGATATTTGTTGTTGTTTTTATCATCATTTCCCTTTTCGCAATAAAAAGGTTAACATGTTTCCTATTTCCTAATTATATATCAGAAAACAAAAATCGTCAAGGGGGAGAATGCGAAAAATCCAATAAAATTTCCCCGTGCCGGAATGAATGGATCCCTCAAATCCAGACACAGGGGACAGGAGCATGTAATGAAGTTTGAGCGTCTGCCCTCGAAAACGGGACAATCCGAATCCGGGGAAGAACTCCATGCAGTCAACCACGGGAAACGGGACGCGGCAGAAACAGGGCTCACTGCATCGGATTCAATCGAATCATCCGGCGTAAGAAGGTTCGCCTCTGCCGGAAGAGAAAAGAGAGCCATGCGGCCGCAACTTCGGTCGGATTCAGAAATTTGCAGTTTTTACGATATTTTAGGAGGGCATTCGACTCGTCAACTGATTATAGTGACCAAACCGTAATCAGAAGAAAGGAAAACAGGTCACTGCTTCGACCGTCGGTCGAGGATACGCCGAATGCGTTTCTGAATGCGGAAGCCGACGCGATTTGTCAGGCTTCGAGGTATCGGCGCGCTCCGGATCGGCAGGATGCGCGGGTTGGAAGCTGCAAACGCAAACTCCTGAAGAAAGCGGGAAAAGTGGAATCTCATGTTCTCCCGTCTGAGAACGTTGTCCCTTGAAACGCAAATCATTGCGCGTTATAAGACGAAGCAAGTCCGCGCCGGGGATGCCTCGATCGAGATGCATCTGGCGGGTGTGTCCGTTCGACGTGTGGAGGATATCACCGCAGTCCTGTGGGAAACAAAGGTCAGTTCCAGTATGGCAGGCGAATTGAATCAAAAGACCTTGTGACTGCTTCCACGT
The DNA here is from genome assembly GCA_944390795.1 of uncultured Victivallales bacterium. Lineage (GTDB taxonomy): Bacteria > Verrucomicrobiota > Lentisphaeria > Victivallales > UBA1829 > UBA11452. The sequence continues at coordinate 21,924 of CALXRI010000021.1, read as the reverse complement.
AATGCCGTCCTTGAAAAAAGGGGCGCATGACACCTTACTGCTCCCGCAGCGATACTGCCGACCTTGAAAAGAGCATTGCAGCTTTGTGGTCCGGAGAAGAGGAAAAGGCTTGTGCTGCGATTCTGTTTCACATGGGAAATGGGGGAGAAAAGAGCATATGCTTCGGAAAAAACAACTTCTTGCGCGTTTTTTGCATTCCCGGACTTGCAAGAACGTCAAAGTCATGGTATCTTTCATCCATTATTTTTCCTTGGGCGCAATACACAATACGGAGGTTGTTTTTATGAAGAAAGTCCTGATTCCGACAAAATTGGACAAAGTGGTCGCCAAAATTCTGACCGACGCCGGTTTTGAAGTCGTTCAGGTGCCGGACAAACCGGTCCTGGATCTTGCGAAGGAAAACTCCGACGCCCAGGTTGTGATTGTGAGAAGCGAAAAAGTCACGCCCGAAGTGATGGACCAGCTGCCGCAACTCAAACTCGTGGTCCGCGCAGGCGCCGGTTATGACAACATCGACACGAAATATGCCCGGCGGCGCAACGTCGACGTGATGAACACCCCCGGGGCGAATTCCAACGCCGTCGCCGAGGAGGTTGTCGCCCTGGCGCTTGCCGCATACCGCAAACTGGTGCCCGCCGACGAGTCCACCCGGGCGGGGAAATGGGAAAAGTCCAAATTCATGGGACGCGAGATCACCGGCAAAACCCTCGGCATCCTCGGGCTCGGCAACATCGGGAGACTGCTTGCAAAACGTGTTTCCGGTTTCGAGATGACCGTTCTCGCATTCGACCCCGTGCTTTCCGCCGACATGGCGAAATCGCTCGGCGTCAAGCTCTGCAGCGTCGAGGATATTTTCGCGCAGGCGGACATCATCAGCCTTCACATCCCGGAGAACGACGCCACGCGCGGCATGGTCAATGCCCGGCTTCTTTCCCTCATGAAGAAGGGCGCGATGCTGATCAACTGCGCCCGCGCAGGTATCGTGGACGAGGAGGCGATCCGCGCCGCCAAGGCGGAAAAGGAGCTCATCTACTGCAATGACGTCTACAAGAAGGATGCCGAAGGCCCAAAGAGCGTTGCCGACATCGCCGACATCATGCTGCCGCATCTCGGCGCCAGCACGAAGGAGGCCAACTTCCTGGCCGCGAAACGCGCCGCGGACCAGACTGTCGCCTACTTTGCCGACGGCGTGACGACCTGCGTCGTCAACAAGGGCGTTCCGGACGGAATGGATGAGAAATACCAGACGCTTGCCTCCCTGCTCGCCGGAGTTTCCGCCGCCTATCTCGGCGCGGACGCCCAGATCTCCCGCGTCGAGACTAGCTTCTACGGCGCGCTTCATCCGTTCGGAAAATGGATGCTCGCCCCGATTACCGCGGGCATCTGCAAGACCTTCGATCCTTATCTCGGAGCCAAGGACGCGCTTGATTTCCTCAAGTCGCGCGGCATTGAAATGATCGACCGCGCCGTCGATGATGAAAAGCACTATGGCGAGTCCATCACGATTGACCTCGTCACAAACAAGGACACCGTCTCCGTCCGCGGCACGATCGCGGAAAGCCACATGATGCTTTCCCGGATCAACAATTACGACAAGCTTTACCTGGAACTCAGCGGAAACAATCTGTTCGTCGAATACAAGGACGCCACCGGCATCATCGGGAAAATCGCCAGCATCCTCGGAGAGAATTCGATCAACATCATCGACATCCGCGCTCCGCAGGATCTGGAGCGCAGCCGCTCGCTTGCCGTCGTGAAAACCAATGTTCCCGTTCCGGCGGATCTGATCGCCCGGATCAAAGAGGAAGTCAAGGCGGAAAAGGCCTTTTCCTTTTCATGCTGACGGAAGAGCGGGAAACGCGCCATGCCGCGGACGCTCCGGCCGGAGCGTCCGCGTTTCTGGCTCTCGGCGGGAATCTCGGCGACCGGGAGGCGGTTTTCCGTGCCGCGCTGGCTTCTTTGCGCGAAAACGGGTTTGCCGTTGACGCCGTGTCCGGGCTCTATGAAAATGCGGCCGTCGGCTGCGAGGAAGGAGCTCCGCCCTTTTACAATGCCGTTGCGCACGGATTCTGGAACGGGACGCCGGAAACGCTTCTTGCGCTCTGCCGCCGCCTTGAGGCTGCCGCCGGACGTCCTGCGGATCATCCGCACTGGCATTCCCGGACGCTGGACCTGGATCTGATTCTCTTTGACGGCAGGGTTCTGAATACGGAAGATCTCGTCATTCCCCATCCGCTTGCGCATAAACGCCTGTTTGTCATGCGCCCTCTCGCGGAGATCGCTCCCTGCGCGGTGTTTCCCACCTTGCACAGGACTGCGTCGGAGATTCTGGATTCTCTCGGAGACGACGGGAGCGGAATGCGTTTCGTCAAGGCAATTACGCTGTAGGGGGAGGTCTTCCCGGGATTTTCCGAACGCCCCGGAATGCCGCTTCCCGGAAGGGATTCCAGGGGGCATTTTCCGGGTTTTCGGGAGCGTGTCACTCTTTCCGGAAGAGCATGACGCAGAGGCTGTACTTCGGAAGGAACAGACGGCCGTTTTCAAGACGGGCGTCTCCGAGGGCGGAGTCGATCCGCTCCAGGCGGAAGCCGGGTGCCTGCACCGCGACGGAGAGCTCCCTTTCCTGACGGTGTGTCAGCGCGACGGCCATCCATTCGCCCCGCACAAAGGAGTTGCTGCGGATCAGCGGTTCGTCCAGTTCATAGCCGAGCGTGCTGTTGAATCGTCCCTCCAGCAGAACATCCGCAAAGCGTTCCCGCAGCGCGTTGACTCTCCCGAGATACGCCTGATAGTGCGGGGTTTCCGCGATCGTCGCGCGGCAGCGGTAGATCTCCACATCCGAATGGCTGCCCAGAAGAAACATTTCGTTGACCGCGGGTTCGACGGGTTCCCGCTCGTCCCGGATGTCCCGGTTGGAAAGAATGATTTCCGGGAAGGTGTATTTGAAGAATTCCGGGAACGGCTCGATTCCGTGTTCGGAGTAGGAACGGATTTTGCTCGCCACGCAGATGTGGATGAAGTCCGCGAACTGGGCGGTCTGGTCGGAGATGATTTCGATGCCGATCCCGGTTTCCGGAGATTTCCTTTTGAGATAGGTTCGCAGTTCCTTCAGGAGTTCGCGCTTGGCGTTCATGATTCCCGTGAACGGCACCTTGTGTCCGTGCGCCGGATCGTGGCAGGGATGCTGAATGCTTCCGATCTGGTCGAAGAAAATGCTGTCGACTCCCAGCTCCAGCGCGAAATCGATATGCCGGAAGAGAATCTCCCGCCAGGAGGCGACCGCCGGACACGCGACGGTGAACGCCTTGTTGCCGAACCAGTTCAGCCAGGTTCCTTCGCCGCCGAAGTTGTAGAACTCCCGGTGTTCGCTTCCGTCCCTGCGCTTGATGCAGACTTTCCTTCCTTCGCCGGAGCGGTAGTATTCGCTCTCCATGTCGATCAGCTGGCCGTTGAAATAGAGAATGATTTTCCCGCCGCGGTTTTGAATGCGCCGGATCGCCTGTTTCAGCGCTCCGGTTCCGCCCTGGCGTTCGTCCGGAGCGTAGACCGGATATCCGGAGTCCATGCCGTCGCGGGTCCAGCCGAACAGGAAGAGCGTGTCGATTCCGGCCTTCTTCGCGTCCTCCCAGGCCTGTTCGAGCGTGGAGTAGGGGTGGATGAGATCGCCGCACTGCTGTTTCAGAATCAGGCGCTGCCAGCCCTCGCTTTTTTTGACGGAGGCGGGAATTTCCGGCGGCTTGTACCAGGCGCTTTCCGCCCAGGCTCGGTATTTGCGCGCAGCGTGATGCCAGGAGCCGGAGTAGGGGGCGATGACGAAATTTCTTTCGCTCCGTTCCTCCCCCGGCGCAAGGAACGGATAGCGGACCATGTAGAGATTCAGTTCCTCCGTTTCCTGCTCGAGTTCCATGATGTGCATGGTGGAATCGAATTCCGGATCGTGGCATCCGTAATAGATTCCCCAGGTCCTGAAGTCGAGAACGAAGCAGTTCATCGCGCCGACAAGTCCGGGATAGAGATACTGGCGGCGCAGGTATTTGTTGTCCTGCTGACAGTAGGCGGTTCGCCATTTCTGGATGTTGTCGTAGAAGTCGTTGTAACGCTCGCCGCCTTCGATGGAGTCGATGATGCTCATGTGCGGGAGGCCGCGCCTGACGCCGAGCACCGGATACTGGAACTCCCGGAGGACGGAGCCCTCCAGAAGGTTTTTCACTGCGGAGGCGAAGTGAATCTCCTCTCCTTCCAGCGTGATCGTGCATCGCACGTCGATCGGGAATTTTTCCCCTTTGCGCGTGACGCATTCCGTGAAATGCAGTTCCGCCCGGTCCGTTTCCGCATGCACTTCCGCCTTTCCGGACGGGCGGAGTTCCACCTCGCGGCGGGAGTCATACTCCATGACCGCGCGCCAGAGACAGTAGGGCCGGAGGGGATTGATTCCGATTGAAGCGTGCGTGATTCCGCTCAGTTTTCCGTCATCGTCCAGAAGAAGGGTTGTGATGCCGTTGTCAAGTCTGCATGCCATGATTCACTCACAGTTTCCCGCAAAATAGATGCGCGCGTAAAAGTTCATGTTGCGGTTGTTTCCGAGCGTGGGTGCGCAGGAGGCCGTTTCGGAGTCCGTCCGGTTGCTGACGAGATTGCCGAACCAGCTGTCGCCGGGGAGCGGAGCGGGGGAGCCGTCAAGCGCGGCGAAGGGGATGAAAAGCTCCGCGGACCATCCCTTTTCATCCGCGCGGACCGCCTTGCGCACGCCTTTGCATTTCCAGTTGACTTCCAGATCGCGCGGAGGGTCGAAGGACTGGAAATAGTCTTCAAACAGTCCGCCGGAGGAAAGAACGAACTGAAAGAGCTTGTTCTTCGTCTGGCCGGGGGAGAGGAAGAATTCAACATTGTCGTCCTTCCAGAGACTACCCGTTTTCCTGTAGGGCGCGGGCTGGAAAATTCCGAGGATGATGCCGTCCCGGTTCCACGCGAGTCTTGCGTCGGGGGAGGTGATCCTGCCGTTCTCCCCGTAGTAGGCGGTTTTGAAGCGGAGTTTTCCTGCTTTTTTCCAGACCGCTTCGTCCGGGATCCCGTCAATCCGGATTTCCTCTTCGGCATAGACCGCCCGGCAGGGCGGGGGCGTCCGGAGCATGCCGTAGGCCGTCGCCTCGTTCATGATCCGGATCCATGGCATGGCGAAGAAGTTCAGACGCCGTTCCTCGACGGAGCCTTTTTTCACGGATGCGCGGGCTTTGCCCAGCAGTGCCTGCATCCGGTTCAGAACGGCGCGGGGGTAGGCTTTTTTGTAAAGAGTCGCGTAGTCCAGGCCGGGGATGCTGCCGTGCGCGATTGCCGCGTTCGGGATATAGACGCTGTTCCAGCGTTCCGTGACCAGATCGTAAAACGCCTTCAGATGCGGCGCGGCGGGTCCGTAGAGCAGTTTCCAGTGTTCGTCGAGCGCGGCTTCGGCATTGAAATCCGGATTCCAGTAGGCCCGTGCGATCAGGTAGAGCGAATAGTAGTAATCCCAGCGGAAATAGACGCAGGAGAAGATTGCGTAGTCGCTGATGAAGGGAGCCATTTTCCTGAGGAATTCCCCTTCAAATCGTCCGCGGAGCGCGTGGGAGATTCCCCCCTGCGGGTTGTAGGCGGGGTCGTAGGGATAGATCGCGACTTTTTCCGGAACCTTCCGGTTCCAGGCGCTGAAGAGGTCGCTCCAGAATTTTTCCGACCCTTTGTCGCGGATGAAGACCGGGGTCCCCGCGCAGACCAGAATCCGGGTGTTGTCCGGAAATTTCGCGACGCTCTGCGGCGTCGCAAGGAAATTGGCATAGGCCATGAATGCGATTTTCTTCCCGGGAAGCCGTTTTTCCAGACGTTGCGCCAGATCGAGGTAGAACTGCCCGTTCACCTCGCTCATGACGGCGTATTTTTCGCGGCGCTTCGGCAGATGCCGCGTCCGCTCGTTGTCGATGACGCAGTGAGCGTCCACCGGGCCGAAATACATGTATTCCGGGTTCGGACAGAAAATATTGTCCCAGAGAAGATTGAGTTTTCCTTTCGATTCATAGAATTTCACAAAACTGTCCGCCAGCAGTTTGGAGAATTCCATGTTGCTCAGGTCGAAGTAGTTTGCCGTATATTGCGTGAAGGACTGGCGGAGCCTGCCGCTTTTGTCCCGGTAGAAGCAGACGTCGAGCTTGTCGGGAAACGCCTTCGCCACCCGGTAGGGATTGGGGCCTTCGCTGCACATCCAGCGGGTCGGCCTGCTCTGCATCCGGTAGGCCGCGGTGAAGTCATCCTGATCGTTCGGGATGTCCGGCCACGGCCATTCGCTGGTCTTGGCGAGACCCAGCGGGCGGGGTTTTTCCCCTTTTGCGTGGAACGCCCCGCCGGGACGCCCGAAACTCCGCGTGAGATATTTCGGACTGTCCGCATAGGCGACGGGCAACACCTTCCATTCGTGCCGTTCCGGCAGGACGACGCCGAGTCCGGGATAGTAAAAGCGCATCCCGAGGAAACGCTCCAGAAAGTCGAACACCGCGCCGATTGTGCCGTTTTCCGCGTAATTTCCCATGTCGTTCCACTGATAGGAGCCGGGAATCATCGAGCCGTCCCGTCCGACGATGGCGATTCCCGTTTCGAAGGTCCGGATCTGGAATCCGTCCGGAGGCATCTTCGCAATATCAATGCCGAGACGGTCCGTATGACTGCTTTTCCCGAGCAGGATTCTGAGGGGATATGCGGCGAGTTCCGGAGAATCCGGCGGGAGCACCCGCGGCTTTTCCCCGAAACACCGTTCCAGATATTTCTGAAGAAGGCGCGCGGAGGCATGAAGGGAGCGGCAGGACGGCTTGAGCGCTTTCCCCGTTCCTTCGATTCTCGCCTGGTTTTCGGCGGCAAGGTCGCAGACGATGGCAAAGCGGAGTTTCCCGTCTTTGACCATTTCCAGCGGGGAGTGATTCCGCGCCTTTCCGAAGCGGACCTTGTTCAGGGCCGGATTGTCATATTCCTGCGCATGCGGCGCGGCACATAAGGCGCCGCAGAACGCGGCGAGGAACAAAGGGAGGACGACAGGGTGTTTCATGCAGGACCTCACGGTTTGATTTCTTTCAGAACAATCTCTTTCATGTCAATTCCGGCTTTCTGCCCGCCTGCGCTGAAAATCACGACTTTCACGCCTGCCGTGCCTTTCCAGAGACGGTCGCGTCCGAGTCCGGGGCCGCCGATGGTCCCGGAAGTGAATGTTTTCCATTCACCGTCCAGAGGCGCGCCCGCACGGACATAAAGATAGGGAGGGCCGCTCTGCTGTCTCACCGGCATGCCGGCGGGATAGTCTTTCCCGAGCGGGTGGCGCAGAGTGACTTCCCATGCATCGGCAGTTTTTTCAATATGGGTAATGACCGGGGAGATATTCCGGTTCGGAAGATCGCTGAAGTCCGCTTTTGCGCCGAAGGCGATTGCGCTTGCCTGTTTTTTCCAGGCGGATGCGTCCCTGAGTTTCAGGACGCGGTCCCCTTTTTTCGCGGGGGCGGCAAGTTCCGTGTGCGTTCCTTCCAGAGGACGGGACTGAAATCCGTTCATCCATTTCCCGTTTCCGTCATACATGGCGATGCCGAAATACAGCTTCGCGGGAGGCATGCCTTTTCCTGTTTGGCGGAAGGTTCCTGTGAGCTGATATTTCCCATCGGGATGAACCGGAAGCGGTTTTACGCTGAAAACATAAAATTCCTTCGCCGGATCCGCAACGGACAGGCAGTCCGTTCCGGCGCGCAGATTGGAGGGCTTTCCGTCGCGTCCTGTCCAGTCATCCGGGGAATCCGCTGCGACGATGACGGAAAGGCCGAGCGCGGCAAACATGATGACAGCTCTCTTCATAATTTCGGGATCTCCTTATTCATTTAGTTGAACGGGTGAAAACTGCTCAGCGCCGTCGCGGTTCCCCGCGTCCATGGCGCGTCTTTCAAATTTCTGTTGAACGGAAGATTGTTCGACGATCCGAGCCTCAGCCACAGCTGGTCTCCCATCTCGACATGACCGTCCAGATAAAGCGCCGTGGAGCGCCGCTGATGGCGGAAGGCCACCTGCTGAGTGAAGTCAAGGCGGTATACGCCGCGGTTGCCGTTCACCGGATTCAGAGCGCTTCCCGTCTCAGCGATCATGGAACAGGCTGCAAGGAGATGGCGTGTCGGCGCATGAATCGGGGCTGTCTTGATGAAATGTTTCGGGTCGCTGCTTTGCAGCTGATTGTATCCGTAATGAATGCTTTTGTATCCGACTCCCCCGTTGGACCAGACATCCGTGTTCAGCACCATCGGGGAGACGACACTGGGGCATCGGAGCAGATGATTCGGGCGGAGCGTCCTGTTCGCATACCGTTTGAAGTTCAGAGAGTCCGCCATGAGATCGCACCAGATGGTGGAGGCAAGCTGATCCGCGGTCCCATACTCCGTCGGCGCGAAGCAGTCTCTGGAGTCGGCGAAATATCCCGCAAAGGCGACTCCGAGCTGTTTGGCGTTCGACTGGCATTGCACGGCTTTCACTCTGTTTTTCGCCTTCTGCAAGGCGGGCAGAAGCATCGAGGCCAGAATTGCGATGACAGCAATTACCACCAGAAGTTCAATTAATGTAAAACTCTGTCTCTTCATGCTGTTTTCCTTATGCTGATGTTTTCCTGAAAATATCATTGGTCTGCAAGTTTCTGTAACGGGGGATCTTCCGTGGCGGAGGCGCTTCGGTTTCTCCCGGATGATAGACGGATTCCAGTTTAAGCTGGAGCCCGTCTTCGGTCAGCGGAGCGGAGCATTTCCCGGAAAACAGGAATTCCAGGGCGTTCTGCTCGCTGATTCCTTCCGGTTCCGTGAAGCGTCCGATCGTCAGAATCGAAGGGGGAACGTCAATTCCCGTAATCGCCAGAATTGAAATCTCGTCCGGAACATGCACGCCATGACGGATCAGGTCATTCAGCGCACGTGTCGCGAGAAGACCGTCGATGCATGCCAGGGCCGTCGGGCGTTTCCGTTCCACGAAGTGCAGGAAGGAGCGCGTGGAATATTCATCGCAGAGCATCATTTCGGGATCGGCTTCCCTTCCGTGCTCCCGGAAGGCGTCGAGATATCCCCGGTGGCGGAGTTCCGTGGCGCAGTACCTGTGGACGCCGCAGAGCAGGGCGATTTCCGTGTGTCCAAGAGAAAAGAGGCGGTTGGTCAGCTGACGCATTTCCCTGCGGGTGTCAACCGCGAAGGCGGGGTATCCCATCCCCACTGTTCCCGCACCCAGGAAAACCGCGCGGATGCCGTTGGCACGGCAGAATTCCGCCACCTGGACGCGGGCGTCCTGAACAGGAATTTTACAGATAACGTAGCGGAGCTGGTTTGCAAGAATTTCCTCGAAAGCCTTCTTCTGTTCCCCGAGAGAGTAAAAGCGAAGTTCATAGCCCAGGGCATTCAGACGGGTCAGAAGAGAGAAATTTCCCTGCGGATGGGCATTTTCCGTGGAGAGAAGCGCCACGGTGGACGCATTGAATCCGGTCCGGATTGTTGTGGCGGAACGGTTCTTCAGATATCCGAGCTCCTGAGCCGCATTGCGGATCCGGTCCCGCGTTTCCTGGCGGATCTCCTGTGCCCGCGGATGGTCGCGCAACGCCCAGGAAACCCAGCTCGGGGAGACTTTCGCACGTTTTGCGACATCATAGATTGTTACGCTCATTTTTCTCTTCCGCAGAATTTACATAATCGATTATGTAATTAATTATAGGCGAAATTTCATGGATTGTCAAGGGGGGATGGTTTTTTTTTCGGCATTTTTTCCGGCGGGGAAGATGTCTCCCCGCATGAGACGTGTCCGGGAGGAAAAGATGCTCATTGCGCTTGCATTTTTCCGGATGCGCCCTATTGTATCGCGGGAGGATCGTAATGCGCATTTCATCTGTTCTTACCGGCGGCTTCTGCTCCACCGCGATTTTGGTTCCGGCTTTCCTGGCGCGCCTTCTTCCGGAGGGCGGACAATGAATTCCGATCTCTTCGCTTTGCTGCCGGCGCCTCTGCTGGCATGGTATGACCTCCATGCGCGCGTTCTTCCATGGCGGGAGAATCCGACGCCGTACCGTGTCTGGATTTCCGAAATCATGCTGCAGCAGACCCGGGTTGAGGCTGTGAAACCCTATTTTGAACGTTTTCTTGCCCGCTTTCCGTCCGTTGACGCATTGGCGGAGGCTCCCGAGGAGGTTCTCCTGAAACTCTGGGAGGGACTCGGCTATTACAGCCGCGCACGCAATCTCCGGAAAGCCGCGTTGGTGATCCGGGAGCGTTTCGGCGGCGTATTTCCGGAACGCTATGAAGAGATCCGCGCCCTGCCGGGGATCGGGGATTACACCGCCGGAGCGATCGCCTCGATCTCATTCGGGCAGCCCTGTCCCGCTGTGGACGGCAACGTGCTGCGGGTCATCGCCCGTGTGACCGGGACCCGTGCCGATCTGTCGAAACCCGCCCTCCGGCGCGAAATCGGGAACCGCCTCAAGGCGGTCTATCCGCCGGGACGCTGCGGGGATTTCACGCAGAGCCTGATGGAGCTTGGCGCGACGGTCTGTTTGCCGAACGGTGCGCCGAAATGCGGAGAGTGTCCGCTTGCCGGACTCTGCGCCGGGCTGCGGACCGGATGCGCGCGCGACCTGCCTGTCCGGCCGGAAAAGAAGGCACGGCGCGTGGTGAATCTGACGGTCTTTCTGCTCCGCTGCGGAGATTGCGTCGCTCTCCGCCGCCGTCCGGAAAAAGGCGTGCTGGCGGGACTGTGGGAATTCCCGAATATGGAGGGGAAACTCTCCGAGTCTGCCGTCCGGGAGCACCTGAAGGCATCGGGAATCCGCGTCCTGCGGCTTTCCCGTTCGATTTGCGCCCGCCATGTCTTCACGCATCTGGAGTGGGAGATGGGCGCATGGAGGATTGACTGCGCGGAGCCGCATTCCGCCTTCCGCTGGGTGACGCGGGATGCGCTGCGCGGCGAGATCGCCCTGCCGTCCGCCTGGAAGGCCTTCTCCCGTGCCGTTTTTTCCGATCCGCCCTCCGCGTGATTTTTCCCGTTTCTTTTTCCCGTTGCCATGTGTTTTCCGTCATTATTTTTATTTTCCGCATCGAAAGTGTTATAAAAACATCATATTCCGTATGAAAATCTTCTTGTTTCAGTTCATTTCTGCCATTATACTGTAATCCGGCCGCAGGCTTCCCGTTCCGGGAACGGCCTGGATTGCGGAATTTTGCGTTTCAAGGTTGTTTTTCAGAAAAACAGGAGAAGGGTCATGTCTTTTACCGCAAGGTTTGTGAGTTCACTGGAAAAGGTCTTCTGTTCCCCGGAACTTCCGGCGGAAGAAATCGAATCCGTAAGCGGCGCGCGCGGCGAAACCGTCGCATTTCAGCTTGCATGCAGAAGTGAAAGCAATTCCGTCATTGAGATCCGCGCGGAGTCGGAGATCGCGGAATTCCTCACGATGCGCGAGGTCGGTCTGGTGCCGTGTCTGATGCCCGCGATGCCGGACGATCCCTTTGTTCTGACAAGCCGGGCCGGTGTTTTCCCCGATCCGCTCCTTCCTCCGGAGGGAAACCGCATGCGCCTGACGCGCGGGAACTGGCATGGTGTCTGGTGTTCGATCCGGATTCCGGAAGACATGAAACCGGGGACGTATGAAATCCGCTTCACCGTCACGATGCCTGAAACGCCGTTCAGTCCGCCGGGCACTCCGCATCACGCTGCATCCGTTTCCGTCGAGGTGCTCCCGTTCCGTCTTCCGAAGCAGAGGCTTCTTTCCGTCAACTGGTTCTACGCGGACTGCGTGCAGGCGTATTACCGCGTTCCCTGCTGGAGCGAAAGACACTGGGAACTTCTGGGACAATACTTCCGGAACATGGTGCGGCACGGAAACAACGTGATTCTGACTCCGCTCTGGAGCGTTCCGCTCGACACCGCGGTCGGACATGAACGCCCCACCGCCCAGCTTCTGGAGATCTCCTTTGCGGACGGTGTCTATCACTTTGACTTTTCGCGTCTGGAACGCTGGATTGCGACCGCCCGGCGCGCGGGCTTCGAATATTTCGAGATGGTGCACGCCTTCACGCAGTGGGGAGCGAAGGCGACCCCCAAAATCGTCGTGAAGGAAAACGGTGTTGAAAAAAAGCGTTTCGGCTGGCACGTTCCGGCGGATTCTCCCGAATACCGTGAATTTCTGACCAGTCTGACACAGCGCCTGATTCCGTTCCTGGAAAAACAGGGGCTCACACCGGAGAACACCTTTTTCCATGTCTCGGACGAACCGACGCCCGATGTTGCGGACTCCTATGAATATGCGTCGAAGCTCCTCAGAGGCCTGATCGGAGACTATCCCGTGATCGACGCCCTCTCCGATGTGGAGTTCTGCCGCCGCGGACTGATCCGCCGCCCGGTCCCGTCGACGACGCGTCTGGAGGATTTCCGCGGGGAAGATCTCGAGCAGCGCTGGGTTTACTACTGCGGCAACTGGGAACACGGCGTGCCGAACCGGCAGTTCGGCATGCCGTCTGCGCGGAACCGCGTGCTGGGCGTGCTTCTTTACGTGCACGGAATCGACGGCTTTCTGAACTGGGGCTACAACTTCTGGTTCACGCAGCACTCGCTGAACTGGCATATCGATCCCTATTCCGTGACGGACGCGGGGCGCGCCTTCTGCGGCGGAGGAGCGTTCATGGTCTATCCCGGAAAGGACGGTCCCGTCGACTCCATCCATTACGAGGTGTTTGCCGAAGGGCTTCAGGACCTGCGCGCGCTCCGGCTTCTCGAGTCGGAAATCGGACGCGAAGAAACGCTGAAAGTGATTCAGGAAGGAGTGGAGCATCCGATTTCGATGACGCATTATCCCCATGATGCGCAATGGCTTCCTGAACTCCGGAAGCGGATTGACCGCCGCATCTGCGCGTGCCTCTGAAAGATGGTTTTCAGCGCAGCAGAGCGTCCCAGAAGGATTCCTTTTTCGGAGCGGGCGCTTCTTCTTTCAGGAAACGGACGGGAAAAAGCATCATGTCCGTTCTGTCCGTGCTGATCAGTTTGAGTTTCGATCCCGCCGCAACGGGATCGGACGCGGAGAGCAGGCGGTCGATCACCTCGGTGGCGTCGCGCGTGACTCGGACCGCCGGTCCCGCCTCCGGATTCACAGGAAACAGAATCTGCCCCGAAAAGCGGAAGTCATATCCGGCGGTTTTCTTCGACTGGATGAAAAAACGGAATGCGAAACATTCCAGGGCTCGGAAGGTTTCCTTCCCCGCATACGTGATGGTTCCTTTGATCGCACCGGGCGGGAGATCGATTCCGCGTCTGCGCAGCGATTCGCTGAACGCGCGCAGATCGGGACTCCAGGTTTCGCCGATCCGTTCCAGCGTGCGCTGTCTTCCGGTCAGCTCCGCAAGACTGTGCGTGGAGACCGGGCGGAAGAGGGCGGAGAGCAGAATGACAGCCTCCCTGTTCAGAGTGCCGTCCGGCGAGTGGAACACGGCAGGCGAACGGGAGAGGTCACCCGTGACGGTTTTTCCCTCGATTGCGGAACAGTCGGCATTCCGGCCGTTGATGCTTCCGCGCAGGGATCGGATTTCCAGGCGGATGTTCAGCGCTTTTCCCTCGGCATCGACCTTTTCAACCGTCAGCAGCCCCGCGAACCGAAGCCTGACTGTGTTCAGGCGCACCGGAGGGTTGTCGATGCCGGGCATCCGGAACGTGTACTGCTGCGACTGGGAGGAGTCCGCCATGCAGTCGAAACGGTCCCCCGCCTTCAGCGGCCGGTCGAACAGAACCGTTTCCGCGCCGGAAAGCAGCAGTCCGGAATAGAGGGCGAAAAACAGAAAAAGAAGCTTCATTCGAATTCAAAATCGTCCATGGAATCCAGCTCTTCCCTGATGAAGGCGACGATTTTTTCCAGCGCCTTCGCCCGGTGACTGATCTTGTCCTTGACTTCGGGGCCGAGCTCGCCGAAGGTTTTGTCATATCCGTCGGGCACAAAGACGGGATCATAGCCGAAGCCGTGGGCGCCGCGCGGTTCGTCGATGATCGTGCCGTTGACTTCGCCGCGGAAGGTCTTGACGCTTGTGCCCCGGTATGCCAGGGCGATCACGCAGACAAAACGCGCGCGGCGGTTGGTTTTGCCTTTCATCTCGTCCAGAAGCTTCCGGATGCGCTCGGCGTCGCTGGCGTGATCTCCGGCGTAACGGGCGGAGAAAATCCCCGGCGCGCCGTTGAGCGCCGCAACTTCGAGTCCGGAATCGTCCGCGAATGCGGGCATGTCGGCGTAGGCGGAGGCTTCGCGCGCCTTGATGTCGGCGTTTTCCTCGAAGGATGTGCCGGTTTCCTGGATTTCCGGATAGCCGCGGATGTCGTCCGCGGTCAGGATTTCCATGCGGGAGAGCAGCGGCGCGAAGGCGGCGCGGAACTCTTCGACTTTGTGCTTGTTCGATGTGGCGGCAAGTATCTGAAGCATGATTTCACTCCCTGCTTGAATAAAGATTTGTTTTTCTCCGGAATTAATGTAGCGCATTTTCCCTGTTTGACAAGGCGCGGGTTTTCTTTTTGAAAAAAATATTCCTTCGGCATTTGCCGAAAACCGGAAACATGGTTATATTAGCCCCTGCGGGAGAAACCCGGATCACTCAAGAACAAGGAGATTCTGTCATGCCTTTTGAAAGCGGAAGCACCGCATTGATGATATGCACGCTCGGCGAGAAACTGCCCGACGATTTTCTGGAGCGTCTTGCGAAATACAGCGCGGGACGGCTCGACGACGTCAAGGACGAACCCACGGTCGGCTGGGTCAGCGGACGCCATCTTCTGGAAAGCGAGATCAGCGAAACGACCTCCATCTGCGGCGGCCACCTCTATGTCAACCTGCGCAAGGCGGAACGGAAAATTCCCGCCCAGCTTCTGAAGGCGATCTGCCGGAAGGAGGAGCTCGCCTACATGCAGGCGAACAACATGATTACGGTGCCGAAAGCCGAACGCAAGCGGATCAAGGAGGATGCCGTCGAGCGGAATCTGATGAAGATGCCCCCGACGATTTCCGCCACGCCGATCATCGTGGACCGCGCCTTGAATGTGATGTATGTCGGAAGCGCCTCCCTTTCCGGTTTCGACACGATTGCGGCGGAGTTTGCGCGCGCGATGGAGATCGAACCCGTTCCCGTCACGATTCCGGAACTGATGGTCAAGCTTTTCCGCGCTTCCGACGTGGATCTCCCGCGTCTCTCCTTCAACGGGCGCGACGAAGGCGAGGCCGTTCCCGGGCGCGATTTCCTCACCTGGCTCTGGTATCACGCGGAGACCAGCGAAGGGAGGCTCAAGATCGGAGACCTCGGAGAGTTCCATCTGATTGTCGAGGGACCGCTCTCGTTCGCCTTCGCTTCCGACGAGGCGCGCGGCGCGACCGAAAGCGTGCTCAAGAAGGGATGTCCGCAGATTTCCGCGGAGGCCAAGGCCGCGCTCGCCGTCGGCAAGAAGCTCAAGAAGGCGAAGATCCTGCTCGCCCGCGGGGATTCGGAGCGCTGGACCTTCACATTCGACGCGGACAACTTCACGATGACGGGGCTGAATCTTCCGGAAGGCGAGGAGATGGAGCTCAACGCCCGCTTCGAGGAACGTGTCGGATTCCTTCACACGCTGCATGTCGCTCTGGAGGAATATTTCCGGCTTTTCGCGACCACGCTTATGGGATCCGGGCGTCCCGCTCTGGAAAAAGACATCCGGAAATGGGCGGAGGAACGCGAATCGCTGTAACCGCATTTTCATTGCAGGGAAAGGAGGCCCGTCATGGCGTCGGTATTTCAATCCAAGGCTCAGATTCTGAAAATCTACATCCCCGAACGCAGGATGAAGGACGACCAGCCGCTGTGCGAATGGATCGTCTGCCGGGCCTGCGAGCGCGGGATCGCGGGCGCCACGGTGATCCGCGGAAACGGCGGATACTATCTGAACGATCCCGTCAAGTCCCCGGAAATCATCAACATGCAGGTGATGCGTCCCGTCATCATCGAAATCGTCGATCAGCCGGAGCGGATCGAGGGATTCGCCGCGTTCCTGAAAGGCGAGATCAGCCAGGTGCTGATGTGCCGCAGCGATGTGGACGTCTGCTTCAGCTGAACGTATTTGCGCCTCTTTTTTTCCTCCGTGTGCGGGAACATTCTCCTTTCCATCGTGTCTATCGCTAACGTTGGAAAAGATCATGCAATGTCAACCGTAAACGGGGGAGTTCCGCAAGATGCGTTTTTTGAATGGAGAAATTCTCTGGAACCTGTTCTGGGTTCTGCCGTTGTTTTTTCTTGTATTTCATTTCGGATGGCGGAGGCGCCACACGCTTCTGAGGCGTTTTCTCGGAAAGCGCGCCGGAGATCCCTCGTACACCTCCGTGTCCGGATCCCGCCGTTTCTGGCGCGCCGTGATTCTCGCCGGTGCGCTGGTTCTTCTTTTTGTTGCGGCGGCGCGTCCCTCCTGGGGTGTCAGCATTCAGCCCTATACGGGGCAGGGACGCGACATCATGGTGGTGTTCGACACGTCGCGCAGCATGCTTGCCCAGGATGTGCGCCCCTCCCGGCTCGAACACGCAAAATGGCTGGTCCGCGAGCTGGTGAAACGCAATCCCGGCGACCGTTTCGGATTGATCGCCTTTGCCGGACAGGCGTTTCTCGAATGTCCGCTGACCATTGACAAAACCAGTTTTCTGGCTTCGCTCAACGATCTTTCCACCGATACGATTCCCGTCGGCGGCACCAATATTGAACAGGCGCTTGCCACGGCGGTCAAGGGATTCCGCGCGGCGGAAACCTCTCATCGCGCGGTTCTTCTCATTACCGACGGCGACGAGCTGTACGGCGATTCCGGCAAGGCCGTCGGCGAGATCGTCAAGCTGAAGATTCCGCTTTTTGTCGCCGGCATCGGCGATCCGTCCCAGCCGTCGCTGATTCAGGTCCCGTCTGAAAACGGCGGACTCCGCACGCTGAAGGATGCGCAGGGAAATCCGGTGAAGAGTCCGCTCAACGAGCGCGCCCTGAGCTCCCTTGCGCAGAAAACCGGCGGAATCTATGTCCGGTCCACAACGACCGATTCCGGGCTCAACCGC
Organism: uncultured Victivallales bacterium; assembly: GCA_944390795.1. Lineage (GTDB taxonomy): Bacteria > Verrucomicrobiota > Lentisphaeria > Victivallales > UBA1829 > UBA11452. The sequence continues at coordinate 4,829 of CALXRI010000021.1, read as the reverse complement.
CTTGAAGCGCGCATCGGGAAGCTCGCCAGACAGAAGATCGACAGCGGCAAGCAGACGCGCCCGATCGAGCGGCCCGTCTATCCGCTTGCGGGAGCGTTCCTGCTTCTCTGCCTCTGGTTCTGTCTCTCGGAAAAGCGGATGAGCGCGTCTGCGGCAAGATGTCTCCTTCTTTTCGGACTTCTTTTCGCCGGACTGCATTCCTTCGGCGCGGAGGATGCGCCGCTTCCGAGTCCCGAAACGGCTCCCTCCGCTCAAGAGACCGCGCCTGCGGCCGTCGAGGAGAAATCCGATGCCACGCCGGTGGAACTCTACAACGAAGGATTGAAGGCGCAGTCCGAGGAAAAAGATGCGCAGAAGGCTCTGACGCGTTATGAACAGGCGATCGGAAGCGCCGGAGACAATCGGGAAGTCCGTGCGAAATCCTATCAGAATCTCGGGGTTCTTCATCATCAGCAGGCTCGCTCCGTCTTTGACAAGGCGCAGCGGACACTTGCCGCCCAGCAGCTTGACGCCGCATTGCAGGAGGTCGATCAGACCTTGAAGCAGATTGCCGCCACGCAGGATATTTACAAGGAAGCGCTGCGCGAGAGCGCCGATTCCTCCTCCGTTTCCAGGAATCAGCAGCTTCTTCTCATCGACCGGAAAAAGGCCGAGGAGCTGAAAAAGAAGATTGAGGAGCTGAAGAAACAGCAGCAGGAGGCGCGGAACAATACGCAGCAGGCGAAAAATCAGCAACAGCAGCAGAACAAGGATCAGCAGCAGAATCAGCAGAAGCAGAATCAGCAGCAGCAGAATCAGCAGAAGCAGGATCAGCAGCAGAACAAGGATCAGCAGCAGAATCAGCAGAAGCAGGATCAGCAGCAGAACAAGGATCAGCAGCAGAATCAGCAGAAGCAGGATCAGCAGCAGAATCAGCAGAAGCAGGATCAGCAGCAGAACAAGGATCAACAGCAGAATCAGCAGCAGAACAAGGATCAGCAGGATCAGCAGCAGAACCAGCAGGATCAGGCCAAACAACAGACGGAAAAAGCCCGTGAAAGTGCGCAGAAGTTGCAGGATCAGGCTCGGGAGCTGAATCAGAAAAATCTGGAAGATCAGGCGAAGAAAGCAAAAGAGGAACTTGACAAGGCTCGTCAGGCTCAGGAGGAAAACAAAGGCAAAGAGGCGGAAGAACATCTGAAGAAAGCTCTGGAGCAGCTTGGCGGTTCGTCCGATCAGAACAAGGATCAGAAAGATCAGAAGGATCAGAAGGATCAGAAGGATCAGAAGGATCAGAAGGATCAGAAGGATCAGAAAGATCAGAAAGATCAGAAAGATCAGAAAGATCAGAAAGATCAGAAGGATCAGAAGGATCAGAACAAGGATCGTGAACTTCCGAAAGAGTCGGGCGAACAGCCCCGGCCGCAGGAGGAAGATGACAATAAGGACATTGACAGGAATCAGGCTCGTGCCCTGCTTGACTTGATGTCCAATGACGAAAAACTTCTGAAGGATGAACTCAAGGACCGTATGAAACGCGCCCGCGGCATCCGTCCGGTCGAAAAAGACTGGTAATTACAACGGGAGACAGTGACAATGTTGCAGCAGCAATGGAGAAAAGGAATTCTGATACTGGGACTTTCCCTCGGCGCGGCGCTTCTCTGCGCGGCGGAGAAGGTGGAGGTTTTTGTCACCCCGAATCCGGTACAGGTCGGCGTTCCTGCTCAGCTGGTGATCCGTTCCAACGACGGCGCCGCGAACCAGGTCCGGAGCCGCCTTCCGGAAATCGACGGTCTGCGCTGGGGAAACGGCTCCAGCAGCAGCCGGAGCATCAGCATCATAAACGGGCGCCGCTCCTCGGTTTATGAGCTCGGCATTCCGTTCACCGTGGAAAAGGAGGGGAAGTACACGATTCCCTCCCTGCGCCTGACACACAGCAAGGAACGCACGAAGCCTGTTGAATTTCAGGCGGTCATGCCGACTCCTGCTTCTCCGCAGGCAAACGCTGGGCTCCGCAATGCGTTTCCGACGCCGCGTCTGCGCGGAATGCCCGCACCTTCCCGGCGTTCCCGCCGGAGTGCGCCTCCGGCTCGGAATCCGTCCGGACAGGAACAGGAGAAGTCCGCGCAGGGTGGCGTTACCCTGGACGAGGCGATGTTCGCCCGCGCATCGATTGTCTCCGACCGGAAGGAGTATTACATCGGCGAGGAGATTCCGCTTCGGATCAATGTCTACATCCTTCACGGCGTCCGGGCGCAGTTGTCCTGGCCGACGGTGAATTTCGGCGAGCGGGACGGCGCAGTGCTCAAGGACTATAAAAGCGTGAACGATCAGAATCCGAACTTCGACCGTCCGACGGAGACCACCGCCGAGGTCGACGGCCGCCTTTATAAAGTGTATTCCTTCCAGACCGCTTTCCGCCCGATCGCGGCGGGAGAAATGAAAGTCTCCACCGTGACGCAGGGCGCGCTGGTTGTTCCGGACGACCGCCCCTCCCGCGCGGATTCGCTGTTCGACGACTTTTTCGGGGGGAGTTTCTTCTCCCGCGACCGTGAAATCGCCCGCACGCTTCAGACGGAACCCGCAACGATTTCGGTAAAGGCGCTTCCGCCGCCTCCGAAGGACATGTTTTTCACGGGACTGGTCGGGTCCTGGCGTTCGGAAGTCGAAATCACTCCCCCGCCTTACAAGACCGGCGAACCCGTTACGCTCCGGATCAAATTCCGCGGGACGGGCTCGCTCGACACGCTTCGCGCCCAGACGCTGGACTTGAAAGGATACCGCATTTATCCGCCTGAAATCGAAAAGAGCGTCAATTCCGCGGAGGTCCGCTACATCCTGATTCCGACGGAACGGCTCGACACCGGAAAAGACAATCTTGTGCTTCCTCCGTATGCCACGTTCAATCCCGAAACGGGGAAATACGAGACGCAGTCGTTCAGCCGGAAACTGAACATTGAACAGGGCTCCTATTCCGCCGCGTCTGTTGCGGCCGATTATATCGCGCCGTCCGTCCCGGCGACGGAAGCGGGCGAACCCGAGCGGCGCAGGCCCGAGGAAATTCTCTATCTCAAGAAACTGGATCGTTCCGGCGTGCGGATGCCGCTTTATCGGAATGCGCTGTTCACGGGAGTGCCTCTGGTCATTCTCGGACTTCTGTTCTGGATCGTCTGCGAGATCGTCCACTTCCGTCGCAAGACTCTGGAAAACGATCCGTCGATTCTCCGGCGGAACGCGGCGAAGAAACGCAGATGCGAACTCATCGCCCGTCTGAAGGCATTGAATCCGCAGGAACTTTCCTCGGTTTCCGGCGACATCGCCTCCTATCTTGCCGATCTTGCGGATCTTCCGCCGGGAAGCGATCTGTGCGAAGCGGCTTCCGCCGTGCGTTCGGACTCGCCGGAACTCGCTGACATGCTGGAGGAAATTGCGCAGTCCGCGTGGATGCCGTCGCAGGAGACGCGTTTCACGCCGGAATTCCGGCAGCGTCTGGTGAAGGCGCTCTCCCGGCTTGGTGCTGCTGCCGTCGCGCTGATCGCATTTTCCGTTCCGGCTTACGGTGCGGATGTCACTCTTGCGAAGGAGGCTCCGGTCACAAACGACGCGGAGGCCATGACCGCTTACGACTCGGGCAAATTCGAGGATGCCGGGAAGTTCTATGCGTCGCGCCTGGAAAAATCCAGACCGTCCGCACATGTTCTCTACAACATGGGAAACTGTCTTTACAAGCTGGACAATCTGCCGCGCGCGCTGATCTGTTATGAGCGCGCTTCCCGTCTTGCGCCGCGTGATTCGGACATTCTGGAAAATCTGAATCTCGTGCGCCGCAAACTCGGGCTGCCGGAAAAGTATCTGATCGCGTCGCCTTCGGACATTCCGGTCTATCTGCGCGATTCCCTGCGCCCGGACGAGTGGATGCTTCTTCTTGCATTCGGGGTCGCGCTGATTTTTGCCGGCCTCGGCGTCCGGCGGATTGCGGAAAAACGGGTGTTGTTCCGGATTTTCCTGATTGCGGGATGCTTCCTGATTGCCGGGTCCGCCGTTGCGGCGCTTTCCCAGAAAATGACGGCCTACAATGAAAAATATGCGCTTGTCACGGTGCGCAACGCTCCGGTTTACTCGCTTCCGTCCGAGAAGTCGGGCCGGGTCGAGATGAAACTTAAGGCCGGCGAGGAGGTCCTGATCGGCGAACGGCGGATGGACTGGGTCCGCATCCGGTCCGGCGACGCGGAAGGCTGGATGCGCGCAGCCGATGTCGCGAGTCTCTGGACACCGCGCGGCATCTCCGCCAACTGATACGGAAACGGAAAAATGCGGGAGCATTTTTCCCGGGGTCAAGGGCCGTCGGTCCTTGTCGTGCTCCAGCGTCGAAACGCTGGTCGCGCGGAGCGCGAAATCCCCCGCCCGGAGCGGTTCAGACCGCTCAGTGACGAGAACTTTTTCTGTGAAAAAGTTCGAGAGCTCCGGGCGTATCCATTGAGATGAGCCGAAAGAATGCGAGAGCATTTTTTCGGCTCCTTACTAATCAATAATCATGAGAGCCTCTGACCATTCCCCGAGATTGCATGTTTTTCACATGCGTATCCGCGAGAGCTCCGTTTTTTCCCCCGAGGTCATACGCTGTGCCGGCGGCTCTCGAAGCTTCGCTTCTCGTCCTTCAGCGGTTGGAACCGCCGCCGGCGGAGATTTCGCGCTCCGCGCGACCAGCTTGCGCAGCTGGAACGCGGCAGGACTGAGAGTCCTGCACGAATCATAATTTGCGCTGCAAATTATTTTTTTTAGACGGAAAAATGCGAGAGCATTTTTCTCGGGGTCAAGGGCCACTGGCCCTTGCAGCTGGAGCGCGGCAG
>CALXRI010000020.1 GCA_944390795.1 uncultured Victivallales bacterium | reverse complement strand
AATGCAACATGATCCCCTCCGGTTCAGCAACCCCTACTTTATTTCCGATAAAGTATAATATCTCCTAATAAAATGGTTCTGTTTTTCAGTAAAAAACAGGTGACACTTTTCTCCATGTTAATAAATTGACAGTCAATATGATGTAACAATGCATCATATTCTGTCAATAAGAATAAAATAGCATGAAGAAATGTGATTGCAAATCAGGAATATTTGAATGATGGATTAAAATTGACCGACGTTGGAGGATCGGCTTTCAAAGAAAGGCGATCCGGAAGCGTGGAACCGTCCGAAGGACGGAATGAATGCTGAAGCAAAGGTCGTTTGTTCTGAAAAAACGAATTTCGCAAAACTCGAAAAATTCTCTGAATCAAAAAGACTTTTGTTATGAATTGGGCGAATAGAGTACCGACCTCTGGATTTTTCGAACACATGTCCTTTGCTAGCATATTTTTGCTTTATTCGTTGATTACCAGTATGTTACTTTAATAAGAGATTACAAAATGAATGTATGGCAGAGAAAAATTGACGATCAAAGGTCGGTTTTTCAACGTGTGCTTCCTCCAAAAAATGCTCTCCAGACCAAAAGACCGGTCTTTTACTCCCCCGGAGAATTTACCGGGAGAGGGTCTGAACCACACCTTCATAAGAGAAAAGCGGAGATTCTCCGCTTTCGGGCAAAACGCGAGTTGAGCTCAAATTTACCCCCGAAACGAAAAAACCGACCAGAAGACCGGTCGGCGGAGAATTTTAAAAATGGTGGGTATAACTGGACTCGAACCAGTGACCTTCACGATGTCAACGTGACGCTCTAACCAACTGAGCTATACACCCTCGCTCTTATTGACGCTCTTTAATATAACGGGGATCTTCATAAATGCAAGCTGAAAACAAAAAAAAATATAATTTTGCAGAGCCTCCGGAAAATGCCGGACCGGAAAAACGTGTTTCCCTGGCATGTCTTCCGAAAACGAAAGCTGCTGATCTTTCCTCCGGAAGGCGATGATAAAATTCCGATTTTGTTGATATCCCGCAGGTAATGCCAATTATTTTTTGGCAATGCTTCCGCGCGGAACCTTGATAAATGAAAAAGCCGCATTACATTAAAAACAGGTAAGACAAACATTCAATTACGACAGGATGGGGACAATGAAAAAATTTCTGAGGTGGGCCGGAGCTGCCGCAATTTACATTGGAACGGCGCTTATCGTAATTCTGCTGATGCAGTATTTTTATCACAGTTCGGATTTTTTCCGTTCCCTGTTTGAAGGCGGCGCCCTGCAGGCCGCGCCGTCTCCGGATGGAGCGACTGCCGCTTCCGGCGGGAACCTGGCGGAAACCACTGCGCGACTGTCGTTCTATATCCTGATCTTTGTCATGCTGCTGCAGCTCTTTGCCTTTATCACTGCGCTGTGGGTGTTTCTGAACATCGCGAAGAGCGGGGAATCTTATGACATCCGGATGAAGAAGATGGAGTATGCGGACCTTTTCCTTGATCTTCCGCTCTATTTCGGATTGTTCGGCACGGTATCGTCTTTTATCGTCATGTCCTTCAATCCTCAGATCAGCCGTCTGATCGCCTACTCATCCACACTGGTCGGCATCATTTTCAGTGTTCTGCTGCGAGTGGCGCTTCAATATCCGATCCGCCAGAAACTGCTCCGGGAGCGTCTTGAAGATTCCGCTCTCAAACCGGGAGGCCGCGACTCGTGAACCGTTCCATTCTGATCGTCATCTGCGATTTCCTCGTGTTGTCGGCAATGTCCCTGTCGATCGGCGTCGGGGAAATGACCTCCACGCCGGGAGGCGGAACCGTGATTTCCCGCACCGCCGCGCAGGACGCCCATATCGAACAGATGCACAAGGAATTGAAGAAACGTGCGCGGATTCAGTCGGAAAAAGCGCAGGCGGAGTCCGAACTGGAAAAGCTCCGCGCTCAGCTCGCCCAGCTCGCCGGAGATGTGGACAGCCGGACCATGAAACTGAATGAGACTTCAAAGGCGCTCCTGGCCGCCCGCATGACCCTTCGGGAAAAGGAAAAGACTCTGAAGAGCCGCGATGAGGAGCTGGCCAGACAGAATGAAGCCTTGAAGCAGGCGCTTGCGGATATCCGGGACGTTTCCGCAAAATATGAAAATGCCAGCGCGGAGCTCCGGCATTCCCGGAAAGAGACTGCCTCCCGCACCGCCGAACTGAAGGAATCAAAGGCGAATCTGGCCGTTGTCTCCGGAAAGTTGAAAACAGCCGAAGGCCGGCTGCGGGAGACTGAAATGGGGCTTTCCTATGCGAAAGGTTCGCTGAGCCGGACGGAAAAGGAGCTTGCCGAAGCGAAGATCAAAGAAGAGGCCTCGACAAAGGCGCTCTATACCCGCGGCGTTGAACTGGAGCAGACACGCGTGGAGCTTGCGAATACGAAACGCCTGCTGGATGCCGCGGTTCGGAATGCCGGAAAGACGCAGGAGGAACTCAGGCGCATGAGGAAAGACCTGGCGGATTCGAATTCGTCGCTTGCGAAGACACGGGAAACTCTTTCCCGTGTGACTGCGGAATCCAGCGCGCGCGCGGAGAGTCTTGCGGAAACCCGCCGCCGTCTTGCGGAAACCGAGAAACTCCTGCGCAGTGAAGCTCTGGAGAAGTATTCCGCCGCAGCCGTGCAGCTCACTTTCCACCTGAAAAACGAGCGTTTCATGAACGATTTTCAGTTGAATGAGACTCTTTATGCGCCGGTAATCGAAATCGGCGGAAAAACCTATCTGCCCGGCGCCTTCCGCTCGCTGACGGGGCTTCTCAAACGCTATGCCGGCTATACGCGGGTTGTCGAGCTGGCCTATGCGGTGAAGAAACCGGGTGCGCCGGGAGCTCCCGCGCTGCTGCCCGGTCCGCTCTGGTCGCTCAATGCCGATCCGCGGGCCTGTCTCTTTGCCCTTCCCAAACCGTCCGGAACGCCGTTGAAGGCGATCACCGGGGCGGAACTCAAGAAACGCGGACTGCAGAATCTCACGCTGTTCAAGTTCGGGAGCTTCGGGACGGAAACGGCATCCCTGAACGGACGCTGTTCCCTTCCGCTGGAACAGGGTTATTCCTATCTTCATATCCGGAATTCGCAGCGGAACGGCAGTGAACTGCCTGCGGAGGTCGGCGATTTTGTGATTTCCAAGGAGGGGGAGTTCATCGGCGTTGTCGTAAGCGTTGCGGTCAATTCGCTGGAGGGCCGGGAAGACGCGCTCTGTTACCTCTATCCTTCCGCGATTGACCTGAAGGATGCTTCCGCTCTTCCGCTGGGCAGAAACAGAGGCTCAGAATACTATGCCGGATTCACCGACGCGCTGCAGAGAATTCTGCAGACGGTCACCGCTCTGGATCGCGGGGAAAAAACGGGGAAATGACTGCCGTCCGGTGGCTTGCTTTTTTCTGAACGGGGGCTATGTTCCGGATATGGGGAAAAAGACCGGACGGCTCTTATGCTTGACACAATTCAGAAACTGGACATTCTTTCCGAGGATTCGCAGTACGACCTTGCCTGTTCCTGCGGTTCTCCCGGAGACAACCGCCGCACGCGGATCGGCGAAGGCAGATGGCTGTATCCCGTGCCTCTGGCGCGCGGCGGGCGCGGAATCATGCTCAAAACCCTGCTTTCGAATATCTGTTCCAGCGACTGCAGATACTGCCCGTTGCGTCATGACGGAAACAGTGTGCGGCGCTGCACGCTCTCGCCGGACGAGACCGCGCGCGTCTTCATGGATCTTCTCTCCCGCCGATGGCTTCTCGGCATTTTCCTGAGTTCCGGGATCGTCGGATCGCCGGACCATACGATGCAGCTGCTCACGGACACAGCGGCGATTCTCCGGCGGAAATACCGTTACAAAGGCTATATTCATCTGAAGATCATTCCCGGCGCCTCGGATGCGGCCGTGCGCCGCGCCCTGCAGCTGTCCACTGCCGTCTCCCTGAATATCGAAACGCCCGGGGAGGAGCATTTTGCCAGACTTTCGGATTACAAGGATTATAAGCGTGACATTATCGGTCCGCTCCGGCTCATGGCCGCGGAAACGCGGAAAGGAGCGCGGCATGCCGGAGTCAAATGCACGACGCAGTTCATCGTCGGCGCATCCGATGAAACCGACCGCGAAATTGTCCGCTGCATGGACGGCATCTACAACCGTCTGAACTTCGAACGGGTCTACTTTTCCGCGTATCAGACCGGGCTCGGGAAACCCGGCCTTCCCGGCGAGCGGGATTTTTCCCTGGAACCGGGCGACCGTCTGACGCGGGAGCATCGGCTTTACCAGGTGGACTTCCTGATGCGCTCCTACCGTTTCGGCGCTTCGGAGATGGTGTATGACAAAAACGGCAATCTGGATCTTTCGCGCGATCCGAAGGAAGCCTGGGCGGTTTCCCATCCGGAGTTCTTCCCCGTGCGGATCAACCGGGACGACCGCGAGGCGCTGCTCCGCGTTCCCGCGCTGGGGCCGGTTTCCGTGGAGCGCATTCTCCGTGCCCGGCGGAACTTCCGCATCCGTGCCCTGGAGGACATCGGAATCCGGGGGCGGCCGGCCCGGAAGGCGTTTCCCTATCTGGATTTTTCCTGAAAGAAGGGAAGAAAACATCTGACCAGTGCCGGGTTGCCGCAGAGAATTCCCTTTTCCGGGTAGTTCGCTCCGCCCTCCAGATCGCAGACCCGGCCCCCGGCGAGCGAGCAGATCAGGGCGCCCGCCGCGATATCATATTCCTGCAGACAGAGTTCCCAGTAGGCGTCATAGCGTCCGGAGGCGACGAAACAGAGGTCAAGCGCGGCGGATCCGCAGCGTTTGATGTCGCGGATTTCCGGCACGATCGCATTGAAGTAGGCCAGATTGTTTTTCTTCAGTCCCGCACGGATGCAGGCAAATCCTGTGGAACAAGCGGCTTCCGAAAGACAGCGGCAGTCGGAAACGCGGATCGGAATGCCGTTTTCAAAAGCTCCGCGTCCCGTTTCGCCGGAAAAAAGAAGTCCGAGCGCGGGAGCATAGACGCTGCCCGCAATCGTCCTGCCGTTTTTCTGCAGCGCGACCGAAATGGAGAAGAAGGGATGATTTTTCACGAAGGACTGTGTCCCGTCGATGGGATCGATCACCCAGCAGTATTCGGAGACAGTTCCGGAACGGCCCGATTCCTCTCCGAAAAAAGCGTCTTCCGGATAGCGTTCGCGAATGGCGCCGATAATGACTTTTTCCACGGCCTTGTCCGCGGCGGAGACCAGGTCGTTGCGGTTTTTCTTGGACGTGACGGCATTTTCCCTGCTGTGATTGAAATACGCCATTGCCTCGGCTCCGGCGCGTTTGACCACGGATTCGAGAAACGGTATCATGGCAGTTCTCCGCTTGTTTTTCATTTTCATGACAGGAACGGCCTTCCGGCTCCTCTCTGCGCGCAACGGCCGCCTTTCAATCCGGCGGTTTCCCTGCGCTGTTCTCTTCCATTATAACGGGTGCGGGGAGGGAAATCAAGATTTTTTTCTGAAATATCCCGGAAATCGCGGAAATTCGGTCGGCGGCTGCGAAAAAAAACGAAGATTCAGACCGCCGCCGATGTCTCTGACTGGAAAAAAGGAATGTCCGGCGGTATTATATTTCCGGCGTCCCGGCGGCGTATCCGCCGGAGAAGGGAAATACGCAGTTTCTCCTGCGGGAAAGAAGGTTTTCCGAAAGGAGCGTTTCCCTCCGCCTGAAGTGAAAAAAGAGGCAATATGCGATGATGAAACAGGGTGAAAGTATGGAAAAGATTTCAAGAATCAGGGTGTGGAATTTCGATCTTCCCCCTTATCCGCGGGAAGGTCTGTTCCATCTGGACATGTCTCCCGATTGCCAGGTCAACCGCTTTCTGCGTTTCGAGGCTGGTCGTCTGGCGTGTCTGCATCAGCTGGATGTGATTGCCGACGAAACGCGCCTCCGGAGTTTTCAGAGGGGGCTGCGGGCGAAACTGTGGCGGAAATTCGGATGCCGCTACGACGGGTCCCTTCCGCTGGAAGTCCGCGAGTTCGGAACGATCCGGAAACCTGATTTCTCCATTACGAAACTGATTTATCAGAGCCGTCCCGGGATATTTGTCACGGCGCTGCTTTACGTGCCGTCCGGGAAGGGACCGTTCCCCGGCGTGATTCAGATGCACGGCCACAATCCGGAGGGCAAGTTCGCGCACAATCCGCAGGCCATGTCCCTGGCTCTGGTGAAAAGCGGTTATGTCTGCCTCATGGTGGACGCCTTCGGCACCTACGAACGGGCGGATGCCTGTTACACGAAGGAGCGGCACGGCGGTTTTCTCGGCGCGAGCCTGTTCAATGTCGGGGAGACCCTGATGGGGGCGCAGGTCGTGGACAACATGCGCGGCGTGGACCTTCTGCGCAGTCTTCCGTTTGTCCGGAAGGACCGGATCGGCGCGACCGGAGCCTCCGGCGGGGGAAACCAGACGATGTGGCTGAGCGCGATGGATCCGCGCATTGCCGCCGCGATGCCTGTGGTGAGCGTCGGATCCTTTGCATCCTATGTTTACGGAGTGAACTGCGTCTGCGAACTGCTTCCGGACGGTCTGACCATCACGGAGGAGGCGGGTGTTCTTGCATTGATCGCGCCGCGTCCGCTTCGGATCGGCAACGCGCTGTATGACTGCAATCATGATTTCAGCGTTGCGGAAATGCTGAAAACCTATCATCCGGTCGAGCGGATCTACTGGAATCTCGGCGTGCCGGACAACATCTCCTTTTATGTCGCCGACCGGGTGCATGGAATGACGGACCGGCAGCGGGAGTCCGTGCTCGGATTTTTCGCCTGCGCGTTGAAGGGGGAAGGCCATGGCAATCCCCTGCCGGAACCGGAATACGAGGTCATGGAGGAAGAGGAGCTTCATCTTTTTTCGGATCCTTCGGAGAGAAGGAAATATCGCGTGCGTTCCATTCCGGAACACTGCCGTATGACCGGGGAGGCCCTGCGCGAAGCCTATCTCGGACGTCCTTCGATTCCGGCCGCGAAGGCCCGGCGGGAACTGAAGGACATTCTCCGGCTGCGGGCCGTTCCGTCCGGAAGACTGCACCTCTATGCGGATGAGGGAGGAGTCGGGCGCGCCGCCCTGGAGGTCGGAGAGCATCTGATTCCGTTTCTGATCGTCCCCGGGCGCGTTTCCGGAAAGTTCCGCGTGGTGCTTCATCCGGAGGGGAAGGGAATGCTGGAGGAGGAGACGCTCCGCCAGGCTGCCTCCGACGGCGCGACGCTGATTCTGCCGGACCTGTTCGGAACCGGGGAGACGGCGCAGCCGAATCATACCATCTGCCTGCATTATCAGTTTTACCGCCAGCTGCTCTGGACGGGACGCTCCCTGATCGGCGAATGGACCTTTGACCTGCTTGCGCTGGTGAACATGCTCCGGCGCGATTTCAAAGCCCGCGATGTCCGCGTTTCCGGCATCCGCGAGATGGGCTTTGCCGCAATCTGCGGGAATGTGTTTACCGGCGGAATCGACGGCGTGGACGCGTTTGATACGCCGCTCTCGCTGCTTTTCGACTCCAGGACCTCCAGTCTGGTTCCCGCGGGACCCTTTGAGAAGTTTCTGCCGGGAGGGATTTACTCTCCCGCCCTTTCGATGCCCGGATTCCTGAACTGGGGCGATGTGTCCCTGGCGGTTGCCCTGGGCGCGGGGAAGGTGAATTTCATCTCGCCCCGCTCGTTTGACGGAACTCCCTGCACGGAGCGGGAGAAACTCGCGGCGGAAAAGGAAATCCGCATGGTCGGGAAACGTCTGAAGTGACCTCCCGGCATACCGGAAGACAGAAGGAGGAAGGATCAGGAAAATGGGTATGCAAATCGAGGATCTGCCCGCGGGAAGCCGTCCGCCCGCGCTGCGTTTTGAGCATTTCCCGACGCGCTGGCAGGCTGTGGTCTGGCGCAACTGGAATCTGGTTGCGCCGGAAAGGATCGGCGAGGTCATCGGAGCTTCGCGGGAAGAGGTTGCGGCGGCGGCCGCCGCTCTGGGACTTCCGCCGGAAAACCGGGCCAAGTTCGGAGAATGGCTCTCTTCCGGTTATGTGACACTCATCCGGAGAAACTGGGATCTGCTTCCCTATTCCCAGCTGCTCCGGCTGCTGGGCTGGACGGCGGAACAGATGATGTTCGCCCTGAAGGAGGATGATTTCCTCTGGTCGAAGCTCGGGCATCTGAAACCGGAGTGCGAAGAAGTTTTCTACCGCCCCCTGACGAAACACGAGGCGCAGGAAACCGGGGAGATCCGGAAACTGGTTTTCCGCCACTTCGCGGGAATGGAGCCGGCGGCGGAACAGCCGTTTGATTTCAAGCGGAAATTCGGACGGAGAATCCGGCGGGAATCCGCGAACCCTTCTCCGTTCTCCCTGCGGATGGTCTATCCCTATTCCGCTGTTTACGGCGATTTTCTGCTTCACCCGGAGAATGCGCTTTTTCCGGATGAAGTGCTTTCGGATTATGCCGCGTCCGGAATCAACGCGCTCTGGCTGCAGGGAGTGCTGTATCAGCTGACGCCGTGGATGGGAGCGGACGAGGAATGCTCCCGGAACTGGGAGATCCGGCAGGAGAATCTGCGCATGCTGACGCACCGCCTGAAGCAGTACGGCATCCGCCTGTTTCTGTATATGAATGAGCCGCGCGGCATGCCGGAGCGTTTTTTTCAGAGGCATCCGGAATGGCGCGGCGGGGTTGTCGCGCCGCACATGGACTGCGTTTCCATCTGCACCAGCGTGCCCGCGGTCCGGGATGCGCTGCGCAACGGAATGACGGATCTGTTCCGGAACGTGCCGGAACTGGGCGGCGTGTTTGTCATCACCATGTCGGAAAATCTGACAAACTGCCGGTCCAAATTCGAATCCTGCTGTCCGGTCTGCAGAAGCCGGCAGCCCGCCGAGGTCATTGCGGAGGTCTGCAATACGATCGAGGAAGGAGTCCACCGCGCCAGTCCGGAGGCGGACGTGATTGTATGGGACTGGGCCTGGAAGGAGGAGTGGGCGGTCCGTGCGGCGGAACTTCTGCATCCGTCCGTCATTCTGATGGCGACCAGCGAAACCGGACTTCCGACCGAGTGCGGCGGCGTGAAAGGCAGGGTGCTGGATTATTCCATTTCCAAACCCGGCCCCGGAGCGCGGGCGAAACGTCTCTGGGAGGCGGCACGCCGGCGCGGACTGCGCCTTGCCGCCAAGATTCAGGTGAACAATTCCTGGGAGATGTCCGCGGTTCCCTATCTGCCGACTCCCGGACTGGTGGAGCGGCACCTCGAAAATCTGAAAAAGGAGGGGATCACCGCGCTGATGGCGAGCTGGACGCTCGGCGGATTCCCCGGCGGCAATCTGGAGCTTCTGGTCCGGAGCCGGAAGGAAATTGCAGCGGACGAATTCGGCGACGCCGCGCCGGAGGTTCTCCGCGCATGGGACTGCATGGATGCCGCGTTCCGGCTGTTTCCGTTCAGCAGTTCCGCTCTGATCTACAACGGGCCGCAGACCTCCGGGCCGGCGAACCTGCTGTTCCTGAAGCCGACGGGCCGCAGTGCGACAATGGTCTGTTTCCCGTATGACGATCTGGAACGCTGGCGGGGCGCGGAACATCCTGTGGAACCCTATCCGCCCGAGGTGCTGGAGGAGGCGTTCCGGGAGATGTCCGAAGGCATCCGGTCCGGTCTTGAGATTCTGGTGCGCGCGGTTTCCGGAATCCCGGATGCGGGCGGCGGCGCCTGCGCCGGGCTTCTGGCCGTTGCGCGCACCTTCTACTGCCATTTCCGGAGTTCCTGGCTGCAGATCTGCTTCATCCGGAGGCGGGCAAAGCGCAATGCGGCGGAACTTCTGCCGATTCTGCAGGAGGAGATTGCGCTGGCAAAGCTTCAGATGCGGGCGCTCCGCGCCGATTCCCGGATGGGATACGAAGCGAGCAACCACTATTATTACACGGAAAACGACCTGATGGAAAAAGTCGTCAGCTGCGAGCGTCTGATCCGGGAACTGACGGGGCGTGCGTCCGGGTGAAACGCCCCGGACGAGTCTTTCCAGTCTGCGGAGTTTTCAGGATTCCGCGCTGCTCTTCAGCTTTTTCAGATGTTCCGCAAGAGCTTTCCAGGCCAGTTTCGGGACTCTGTATTCCGTGACAAGCCCCTTGTTGTTGAACCCGCGCGGGCGGTGGATCGCCCTGCCGTCGGAGTAGGTTTTCGTATCGGAGAAATGCCAGAACGCCACGCCGGACCAGCGGTCTTCCCGCCAGATTTCCCCGAGGACGGTTTTCAGAAGTTCCGCCTGATACTCCTCCGACCAGCGCAGGCCGCTGTGATCCCCGGGCAGTGCGGCGGCGCCGATCTCGCTCAGAATTACGCCCTTTTCGCGGTATTTCTCATCGGACACGAACCGAATGATCGCGCGAAGCGCGTCGAGCACCTCCTGTTCGGGGAACTGCTGGGCGTCCTGCATGCCATACCAGCCGGGATAGGTGTTGAAGGAGACCACATCCAGGGAGTCCAGGCACACGTCCCTGAAAATCCTGTTGGAAGCGAAAGTGACCAGGCGGGTTCTGTCCTCTTCGCGGATCGTCCGGACCAGTGCGTCCACAAGTTCCCTTGCGCATGGTTCGTGTGTTTCCGCCTCGTTCAGGAAGCCCCAGAGAATCACGCAGGGATGATTGACGCTTTTCCGCACCATCTGACGCGTCTGCTCCAGCTGACCGCGGATGAAGACGGGATCGCGCAGACTTTCCGCGCTGTTTCCCCATCCGAGCGACTCCTCCCAGACCAGAAGTCCGATTTCATCGCAGATCGACAGCATTGCTTCGGACTGCGGATAATGACAGCCGCGGATGAAGTTGTAGCCTTTCGCGCGGATCATTTCCAGATCCGTGCGCGTCATTTCCCGGGGAATCGCATAACCGTAATCCGGATGCGCGTCATGGCGGTTGAAGCCGATCAGCTTGATCGTCTTCCCGTTCAGGGTGATCCTGCCGTTCCGAATGCCGGCCTTGCGCATTCCGAACCGGATTTCGCGCTCATCCTCTCCGATTCTGAGATGCAGGGCATGGAGATTCGGCGTCTCGGGAGTCCACAGCCTGTGTGCGGGAACTTTCCTCACAATGTCCGCCGTTTTTCCGTCTGTGGAAATCCGTTCGCACTCTCCCCCGTCGAAACAAAGTTCAAGCTCCTTCTTCTCTCCGGGTTCTCCGCCGAATTCGGCATGAATGGCGACGGTCCCCTCGTCAAGGTCCAGCGGCGTGACCCGTACATATTCAAAAAACGCGCCCGTCAGTTCCGTAATGGAGACATCCCGGTAGATTCCCCCGTATGCGTAGAAATCGTAAAACGGGTGAAACAGGGACGAGGCGCTCCGGTCGAAGACGTTTTCCGTCGCGATGACAAGTTCATGATTTTTCCGCGGCCCCGCATCGAAGAGGAAAGATTCTCCGGTGAACGGTTTGACCATGGAGCCGATCTCTTTTCCGTCCCAGAAGAGTTTTGCGCGCAGACCGGCTGCGCCGATCTTCAGCCTGACTTTTCCGCCGCACAGGACGCATCTGCGGTAAATGCCGCAGCCGCGGAGAAAACGGTAAGGCCCTTTTGCGTCAAAACATCCGGGAACCGGCATTTTGCACTCGTAAGAGATTTTGGACGGATCGATTTCGGAAAGCCGCTTTTCCGTAAAATGAAACTCCCATTCCCCGTTCAGGCTCTGTGTGTGCAGCATGATTCTCTTCCTCATTCCAATTTGTATTTTTATAATATGGTTTTATATTTCAAAACAGCATTATAATCATAAATTTAAAAATGGCAATGATAAAATTGTAACATGCATATTGAATTTTGTAGCCTTCCTGAAATACGGTTTTGAGAATCAAAACGGAGTCCCTCAGTGATGAAAACATTTGCCAACTGCTGTTTTGCTCCGATCCGGAAGAGCGAATTCGACTTTTTCGTCCGTTCCGCGGGGCATTTCCGTCTGGCGCGGATTGACCGCGGGTCCTGCAAGAAGGCGCATTTCCCCGAGATCTTCTGGGCGGTGGACGGCGCCGGATATTTCATGCTGAACGGGAAACAGCATCTTCTGAAACCGGGATATGTCTGGTATTATCCGCCCGGCTCGGAACATTTCTTCTTCCCCGCCGGAGATTTTTTCGAATACCGCTGGCTGACCATCGACGGCGTGTCCGCCCGCACTCTGTTCGAGGGGCTTGGATTCCGCCCCGGCGCCCGTTATGCGGGGGAGTGTCCGGAGACTCTGTTCCGGAAGCTGGAGCTGGAGATCGCCTCGCCGGACCGGAAACGCCGTCTGGCTTCTCTGTCGCTGGCGTTTTCCATCCTGACGCTTGCAGTCACCGTCACGCGGCGGACGGGCGCCAGAAAGAGCTGCGCGGAAGAGGCGCGCCTTCTGATTGAAGCGGATTTTTCCGATCCGGATCTCAATGTGGCGCGTCTGGCGGAACTGCTCCATGTGAACCGCGTTTCGCTGAGCCGCAGTTTTTCCCGGTTGTACGGAACTTCCCTTTCCGGATATCTCGCCGGATGCAGAATCCGGGCTGCGCTGGATTATCTGAAAAACACCGCGCTGCCAGTTGCCGAAATCGCGGCGTTGTGCGGCTTTTCCTCGGTTTCCTATTTTTCACGGGTCATTTCCCGGGCAACAGGGCGTCCGCCCGGTAAAATCCGTTTCCGGGCCTCTCCCGCGGAATGGGAAAACGGGAATCCCGTTGTATGATATCCGCATGTTCGCCCGCGGTTTTTCAACGGAAAAGGAAAATGACATGGGGAAACGGCATGGATTTCTGGCGCCGTTCTACGGATCGCCGGAGCGGTCATGTGTGCCGGTATTCCGCTTCCGGAGGAGATGGCGGAGCAGTTCACCATGCATGAAATGTTCACTTCCCATATGGCGCTTGAGCGTCGGACGCCGGGGAAAATCTCCGGCATGCCCGCGCCGGGAAAAGCGCTTGCGGTCAGATTCCGCGGAAAGACCGTTTTCCCTGCGACGCTGTTCAATTCGATGATTGCGGCGTGGACGCGTTTCCCGATCCGCGGCGTCATCTGGCATCCGGGACGCTCGAACGCCGCGCGCGCAGACTGTTCTCTCTTCACAAACTTCTGATCCGCGGCTGGAGCGGACAGTGGAAACTTTCGCGGGGGGCGCTGTTTCCCTCGATGAACGCGGGAAAGGATGGAAAATATGTCTGGGCGGACGCCATGATCGACGGCGACACGGTTGTGGTTTCCTCTCCGCGCGTGAAGAATCCTGTGAACGTCCGCTACGCCTGGGTTCAGTGTCGCGGCGACGTCAAGTTCTGCAACCGCGAGGGGTTTGCCGCGCCTCCGTTCCGGAGCGACAAACCGGACTACCGCTGATTCCGCCCTGCTCTGAGACTGCGGGCTTCCGCTCTCTGCGTGTCTGCTGCATCGGGAGTTTTTCCGGCGCGTGCAGGATCGTTCAGGTCAGACGCTTTTCCAGAATTTCGCCGGGGGCGAGCGTGAAGGCCTCCTCCCGGCCCGGCGCGGCATGGAGTATGACGTCCTGGGAGAGCCGTTCCTCCGTGTTCAGAAAATAGAGAACACGCCCTTCCGGATGCGCATAGGTGGCGAACCGGACACGGTCGGAACATTCCACTTTCGGATAGTCCTGATTGGCTTCACAGCAGGAGTCCATCAGGAACCCGTAGAGATTTCTCAGGCCGTCTGCGCCCGGATAGTCCAGCGAATTGACGAGAACCGCGCAGCCGCGCCCCAGTGTTTTTGCATACAGAACTCCCTGCATGGCGTCGGACCATTTTCCGTCCACGAAACGGTCGGAGGCGACAGCGAGGACTTCCGCGTCCGCATTTTCCAGCTTTCCAAGCGGAAATCCTCCGTCGGTGTACTTCGGGTCGCAGTTCGGCGACCAGAGCGGGAAGCGCCATCCGCAGGACGGTTCCGCCTTGAACTTGATTCCGCAGGGAAGCGTTCCTCCGTCCGCGCCTGCAAGGCGGACGCCGAAGAGTTCGCTCCAGTCTCCGTTCCGGAACGGTTCATATGCGCCGGAGGGGAGAACGGATGCGTTCAGATGCGCCGCGCACATCAGGAGCTGTCCGCCGTTCTGAACGAAACGGATCAGTTTCCGGTAGAGTGTGTCGTCCATGGAATTTCTGCCGAGGAAGATGAGAGCCTTGTAGCGGGAGAAAAGTTCATCCGGCGCGTCGAACGGAATGATGTCCGCCTGGCCGAGCGGCGGGTTTCCGGAGAAGTCCGCGTCTCCGTATTTTTCACGGTTTTCCCATGAGCGGCGGCGGTAGAGCCGTTCGAAAAGCTCCCAGGAACGGTCGGGCGCGCCGAGACGGAAATCCTCGTTTTTTCTCTGTCCCCAGAGATGGGTCTGGCCCGCGCCTGTGAAGCCGTCGAACCGTCCCTGAATGACGCCGATCGCACCTTCCGGGAAACCTGTCGGGCGGGGATGCTTCGAAGCATAGTCCGCGACTTCCGCAAGAATGGAGCGGAAGCGCCGGACCTGCGGATGATCCGTTCCGTAATGCTTGCCGAGCGCCTTGTAATCCATGACGCCGTGTTCCGCATAGATGGGATCCGCGCCGCGCAGAAACGCGTGGAAGAGCGAGGTGCGCCAGCGTTTCGCCCACAGTTCGTCATGCTGGCTGCCCCCGTACCAGACCATGGCCATGTCCACGCCGAAATACGGTTTCCCGAAGGCAAGGGACGCCCCTTTCACGGCGGCGTAGCCGCGCTCCAGCTCCGGCGTGTAGATCACTTCCAGATCGACCCGGTCGATTCCCGCGCGGTAGAGGAACGATGCCGCGACTCCGCAGGCTTCGATGCAGATGAACGGCGATTTCAGGCCTTTTGCGCGGGCGCAGGCGATGGCTTCCCGCATTCGCTGTTCCGTATTGCGCGCGGCCTCTGCGGAATCCGCCGCCGGCGGAGGAAGCGTCCGGCTTTCCGCAACGGTGCTCCATGGCCAGTAGAACATCAGTCCCCCGTATTCGCACATCAGAAGCGAGCCGTCGCAGACGTCCGCATATTCGGAGAGCGTCTTCAGCACTTCCGCGCGAATCGTCGCATAGCCCCCCGTGATTTCCCCCGTGAGGCGGTTGACCATTTCGTCCATGACGAAACGCATGTTCTCCTTCCGGCAGAACCTCCCGATTTCGCGAAGTTTCTCCGGCGTCCACGGCCCGACGAACAGCACCGTGTAATTGCCGAGTTTTTCATTTCTGAAATGTTCCAGCGTGGCGATGCCGTAGCCGGATTCACTCATTCCGCCGACGCGGACCGTCTGCTTTCCCTCTGTCATGTTTCCTCCTCCTTACTTCTCAAAGAAATTCAGAACGTCCAGCGCATTTTCCAGGAGATGGATCCGCGGATCGGTATTTGCCCCCGTTCCCGGGCGCGCCAGGATGAACGCCCGTCCCGCGCCCAGTGACAGCGGCAGAATGCCGTCTTCGCGCGGATCGTCTCCAAGCGTGTTGATGCTGTCCGGCTCCGCACCGATCCGCGCGAGAACAAATTCCCAGACATAATCCAGGGATTTGCATCCTCCCGTGTGATCCGTGCTGAAAATATGCTCGAAGGCGGCTGTGTCCAGGTTCGCGCGCTGCAGTTTCCAGCGGCACCCCCAGTAGGGGTTGTTGCTGATGATGTAAAGATGCGCTCCGGCGGTGTGCAGGCGCCGGATCAGTTCAACCGTGTCCGGCCGAAAGTCAAGCATTTCCTCATGGCGGCGGCGCATGGCATCGTCCGCCTCTCCCCGGGGAATCCGGAATTTTCTCAGCAGTTCCCCGTAATCCCAGCGCAGGACATTGTGCACGCTTTCAAAGAGCGCTTTTTCCGCGGCCGTCTTTTCCCAGCCGTGCCGGAGCATGAGGTCTCGGATCACCGGAAGGAAACAGTTGTGGAAAAGCGTGAATTCCGGCTGTGTCGCCGTCTTCCTGTATTTTGTGATCGTTCCGTCGATGTCAATCAGAAAATGCTGTTCTTTCAAGTTCATGTTTTGCAATGCTCCGGCTTGTTCCAGAAAAAATTGAATCCGGAAAATCCGGAGCGGCTTCTGTTTTCGCCGCACCGGATTGTTCCGGGGTCCTGAAAAGGAGTGCTCCTTATTCCGCCGTTCTGATCATGTAGACATGGCGTTCCATGGGTTGGAACACATCATGGATCATGCCGTTGTCCAGGGCTATGGAGCGTTTTTCAAAACGGACGTCGGCTTTTCCCGCATACTTGTATTCCGCCGGGAGCCGGAACGTCGCGCTGAGGGGTTTTGTGCCCGGATTGAGCGCAATGACGCAGAGCGTGTTTCCGGACTTGCGCGTCATGACGGCGAGGGACTTGTCGGAGGAAACCGCATCCGGACAGTTCTCCGCGGAAAAGACGATGTCCTGCAGTTCCTGGAATTCCCGGTTGACCTGCTGGAGCGCCTCCCAGTTGCGCGGATATTTCGGCAGACCGGCGAAATGAACCAGTCCCGTGCATCCGCGGATCAGCATGCCGTAGCACTGCGCAAGCTGTTCGGCGAAGGAGCATTCGCGGTAGTGATTGTGCAGGTTGTCGCCGGACGGGAAAAACCATGCCGGCTTCCGCTCGGAGCGTCCGGCCTTTTCAACCATCTCCGCACCGTTCAGCATCTCCTGGAGCGTGCGTGTCTCGCTGTTGGTCAGGTAGTCGTCGATCATGACGATGTCCGTTGCAAGATCGGCGAAACGGGCGGGAATGCCGATTACCGTGTTGTTCATGAAGACCGGGAATTCCGGAAGGACGGCCTGATATTTCCGCATGAACGCTCTCACTTCATCGCTTTTCGCATAGAGTTCCGGTTCGTCGACGATGAGCACTGCGATGAGGTTGGGATAGCGTCTCACTTTCGCGGCGAACTCTTCCGGATTCCATTTGTCGCGCATGCGCCATGCGTAGAAATTCCAGTAGACGACCTGGATGCCGTGTTTTTCCGCTTCTTCCATGAAGGCGCGCGTGGCAGGATTGTCCGGCTCATGGCTGCCGCAGGTCAGATATTTGAATCCGGCTTCCGCAAAGGTCCGGACCAGATTCCGTGACATTTCCGGTGTGAATTTCCGCTCCACTCCGAGGAACGGAGCGACGATCAGAGCGGGTTTCCCCCCGATTTCCAGGGTGCGGTATTTCCTGTCGATCCGGCAGTAATGCTGTTTCCCCTCCGGAAGAATCGTGATTTCCGCAGTCGCGGAGGCCGCTTTTCCGGCTTTTCCCGAAATCGTGAAGACGACCGGATGTCTGCCCGGCTTGATGTCTTTCAGGGGAATTTGAATTCCGAGTTCCGGCTTCACGGGGAAGGAAAACTCTTTTCCGGCGATGCGTGCCGTTCCCGTCCACTTCCCGGGAGGAAGGGAACAGCGTCCCCGGAATTCCGCGTTTTCACCTGGCAGGAAGAAATTGTAGCGGCTGTACAGCTCCAGCGGTCCGGCGACGCTCAGAATGAAATTTTTCCGGGTGAGTGTTTCTCCTCCGTCGGAGAGGACCAGCGTGATATTGCGGTTTTTCTCGGAATTCGGAAGAGTGGATGCGAACCGGACCTCCGTATCCCCTGCGGGAAGGCGGATTGCGGAGCTGCCGAGCGTTTCTCCTGTTTTGGAATCCAGAAGACGGAGGGTCCCATCCGGAATTGCTTTGCCCGTGAGATTGCGCACTGTCGCGCTGAAAGTCGCTTTGCCGTCCGCCCCTTCATGGAGTCCCGGCGAGACGAAGCCGATCCGCGCCCGGTTCAGCATGCCCGGCGGGAAGACGAGTTTCGGATAGATCGAAACCAGATGATAGTTCAGCTGCGGCGTGTGAAGCAGAGAGAGAAGCTGATGGGACGCCCTGCAGTTGCGCCCGAGGTTGAAGCCCCACGCATCCGTCATTTCCGCATCCGCAAAATTGCTGAGGGGGATTGCGATTTCATAATGGATGCTGCCGGTTTCCGGATTGATTTTCACCGCGCTTTTCCAGTCGCCGTTCCAGCCGGAATTGCGTCCGGGGCCGCAGTCCGCCTGCGAATTGGCGGCGTTGACGGCGAACTGGTAATACTGCCTGCGGCTGAAGGCCGGATCGAAGAACATCTCAATGCTTTCCGGAGCGTAAACCTTGCCCATGTCCCGGGGAAACGGCTGCGCATTGATTTTCGAAGCGTCCGGAACGGCGCACTCGAATGCGACATAGAGATTCCGGGTGTCGCATGCGAGGTAGGCGACAGTGTTTTCCCGGGGGGCTTCACTCCCCTTGTGCAGGAAACCCGTCACTTTGCATTCCTTCGGAAAATCGGAGAGATCTCCGTCGATCACGGGCGCCTTTCTGACGGCCGCGATTTTCACATCCGGCATGATGGAGACGGGTTTTGCCGCCGGAACATTGAATTTATCCGCGTCAAGCGCGCTTGCTTTGTAAGGAGTCGCCTTCTCCCCCAGTTCGACCTGAATGTCATCCGCCCAAATGACGCCGGGGGCGCTGAGGGCGGCTCCGAACTGGACGCGGTTCCGCTCCGGTTTCAGCAGAGTGAACTCATAGCGTTTCCACCGGTCGGTGACGGTGATTTTTTTGGAATGGGTTTTATGATGCAGTTCCCAGATATTCAGCGTCGCTTCGAGCTGCGGGCGGTCCGCCTTGAGCCAGACGCTTCCCGTCACCGGTTTCCCGACCGAGCATCCGGCGCTCCACATGAGGAACCCCGCCTTGGAAACCGAGTCGTTGAACGTGAGGCGGAGGGAATTGTTTCCGGAATGCTTTTCCTTCGTGTCGATCACGGCGGTTTTCAGATACTCGCTGTAAGGAGTCTTCCAGGTGATGTTGCGGTTGGTTGCCAGATTCACATAAGTGGGCATGCCGTCCAGAAGATGCTCGAAGGAGCTGTTGACGACCAGATTCGGAGAATCGGATCCCCTGGACACGGAATGAATTGCAACGTTGTCTACGGCTAGTTTTGCGCGGTAGGCGTAGATTTTCACGGTGTCGGTCGGAACCATGTCGCTGTCCTGAAAGGATATCAGGGTCCTGCCGTTGACCTGGAAGACATACTTGCGCGATTTCCCGTTGTACTGGCGGATCACCTTCACATTGCAGGTGTCGCCGAAGGTGTAGCCGGGAATCGCGGCGGCATGCCCGAGAGAGCGCTTGTAAGTCGGGGGACGGTAGGCGGTTCCCGCTTTTCCGCTGGCATAGAGCATGAAGTGGATTCCGTCGATGATGAAACCCGTATGTCCGTATTCCCCGTTGTTTTTTCCGGGCGTCAGGTCGGCGGAGACCGCGAAATCCGTGTCCGTCATTTTCCTGCGGAGCTGGATGTTCCCGTTCCCGTTGATGGAGAGGAAACCTTTTTCCGGTTTCAGCCCCTTTGATGCGTTCCAGTTCTCGGCGAAGAGACCTACGGTCTCAAAATCGTCGGAAAATATCAGCGGCCCTGTGGCGGCATGGCAGATTCCCCCCGACAGGATCAGGGCGGACAAGAGCGTCAGAACTTGTTTCATGCGGCATCCTTGACTTGATGGTTTTCTGATGGAGTGTTTACTTGGCGGCATCTTCCGAAATGCGGAAATTCTTCACTTTGATGTCCGTCTGGCTTTTGGAGAGTGAGACTTTGTCGGTCGCCGGGATTTTCTGGTCCTTCACCGTGCAGATTTCACGGCCGTCGACCAGATAGAGATACTCGTAATCCTCTCCGCTTTTTGTGCGTGTTACTGCAATCTTGAAAAATTTGTCCGTGGCAAAGTCCGGGATTTTCTTCAGCTTGCTGTCCATATAATTTTTGAGCGGAGACTTGAAAACCGCGACGGCGTTTCCCCCCCGGATGAAGAAACTGATGCCGTCAATGTTCACTCCGCCGAAGCCCTTGTCGTTCATGACTGCGACTTCCGCTTCGACAGTCACCTTGTCTTTCCCAGCAAGCGAGGTCTTGGCAACCGGTGCAAAATGGTCTTTCGCAAGCAAAAGAACGCCGTTTTCCGGCTGTGTCGGAGCGCGGAAATCCCAGTTCTGCGCAAATGTTTTCGCATCCCTGAAATCGTCGCTGAACACGACGGTCCGGTTTTCCGCTCCCAGAAGAGCCGTTGCAAGAAGCGCAATTCCCGCAGAAATCACAACAGTTTTCATAACAGAATCCTTTCCTTTTTCCTGATTTTATGACATTGTTTTTGCCATTTGATTCATTGATACATTTCC
Organism: uncultured Victivallales bacterium; assembly: GCA_944390795.1. Taxonomy (GTDB): domain Bacteria; phylum Verrucomicrobiota; class Lentisphaeria; order Victivallales; family UBA1829; genus UBA11452. The sequence continues at coordinate 37,365 of CALXRI010000020.1, read as the reverse complement.
TGCCATTCCCCCCACATTTTCTTCAGCTCCGCAGTCGAGGCTCCCAGAGAGCTGTTGTCGGAGGGGATGGCGCCCGGAACGGAAACCTCCTTGCGTTTCCGGTTCTGCACATGACCGTCCAGAAATCCCAGGGGCGCGCCTCCGGAATGAAAATCGCCGATCAGATTCCAGCTCATATAAATGTTCGTGTTCGCATCGTCTGAGTCATAGGCATCGCCGTCGCCGTCTCCAATTGCAATAATTTGCGAAGGGCGTCTGACCCGGTTGAGTTTGACAATGGGATAAGTGGGAGAGGAGTTCGAGAGGTAGGAATAACCGATGTTTCTGTTGTATCCGTAGGAGTATCGTTCCGGCGGAGTCTCCATGGAGGGGCACTGGAAAAATTTCAAGTGGGCATTGGTTATTTCAGATCCTTTGTTCAAGCGGGGATACACAATAAAAACCACCTGATGTATCCAGCGGCATCCCTCGTAGTTCCACCAGGGGAGACAGTCATTGTAGGTGACTGCGTATTGAAGGATTGCGGAAGTGATTGTCTTGACGTTGTTCGCGCAGGAAATCCGCCTCGCCTGCTCCCGCGCCTTGTTCAGGGCGGGCAGCAGCATGGCAGCCAGAATGGCGATGATCGCAATCACGACGAGGAGCTCGATCAATGTGAAAAATCCGTATCCCCTATCCGGAGAAAAGAATTTTTTTCTGGTGTTCATATCCCATTCCTTTCCTGTTTTGCGAAACGCATTTTTTTCTTCCGGTCAGTCCGCCATGTCCTCGACGGCGCGCCAGTAGGCGATTGCCAGACGGTAGCCTTCCGCACGGTCCGCAACCGGCCAGCCGCCGGTTTCAAATGTCACTTCCTCAAGCTGCGACGCATTCCGGAGCGCGCTGACGACGGCGCGCCAGTCGATGGTGCCGAAGCCCGGGGAAAGATGTTCGTCGACGCCCTGCGGCCAGATGAAAGGCGATTTGTCCTCCGCCGTTTTTCCGGGACCGCGGTTGTCGTGCAGATGCGTGGTGAAGATCCGTCTGCCCATCCGTTCGATCCACGCCGCAATGCTGTTGCCCGCGCAGTGCGCGTGACCGGCGTCCAGACAGTATCCCACGTTGTCCAGCCCGATCCTGTCAACGAGGCGCGGCAGGAGCACGGGATCGCAGAGCGGTTCCGAACGGTCGATGTTTTCCAGCGCGATCCTGACGCCGCAGCCTTTGGCGAATTCTCCGGCCTCCCGCAGGTTTTCCGCCGTGATTTCCAGCAGCGCGTCCAGCCCGATCCGCTCCACTTCCGCCAGATAGAGTCCGCAGAAGGTCCGTACGGAATCGTGATGTCCGAACGGACGGCCCGCATGCATCACCATGTTTTCCGCGCCCAGATTCGCCGTGAACTCGATCGCCCGGAACAGATGTTCCCGCACGGGAGCCTGCGAAGTCCCCGCCAGCGCGAACGAGGGGCATACGCTGTGGTGCTGTGTCGCCTTTACGCCGCGCGCTCGGAGAATCGCTCCGATTCTGCGCGATTCCGCATCCATGTCAAAGGCGGCCTTCTCCTCCACATGGTAGCCTGCCAGCATGACTTTCCCGATGGAGACGCTCTGGAAGACGTCAAGCGAATGTTCCAGTTCCGCATCGGAGACTGCTGTGATGCATGTCCCGTCCCAGCGGACGGTCTGCAGCGGATACGCCAGATCAAAATGCCGTTTCATGAGAGTCCTTCCCCGTTGCGGAAATCCTCCCTCGCCATAGGCGTGCTCCGACGGATTTCCATTTTTCATATAATTATAGCCGAAAATCCGGAATCCGCCTTGACATTACTGCCAAAGAATCGTATAATACTGCCAAAATAGAAAAAACACTGCATTCCGTTCATGAAAACGATCCTTTTTTCCGAACATTTTGTGCCGGGAGAGTTTCCGGTCATGGTGGAGCGCATGCCATATTCCGGGCTGTCCGCGGGGGAGGCGCATTCGCATGAATTTTCCGAGCTCACGCTGATTACAAAAGGAAAATGCCTGCATCGCTGCGACGGGAAAAGCGCCGGAGTCGGCCCGGAGGATGTGCTTCTTGTGCATCCCGGTTCCGTGCACTGTTTTGAGCACGCGGAGAAAGTGGAGGCGATCTCGCTGCTCTATGATGCCGAGGTGCCGTATGCGCCGCTGGCGTCAAGCGGATTTCCCCTGATGCGGGAGTTTTATCCGGAACGCGGAGCCCCGAAACGGAACGAGGCGCAGCCGATCGGAAAATTCCCCGAGTGCGACTTTGCCATGATGATGGGGATGCTGCTGCGCCTCCGTTATGAAGTGCGGCACAAAAGGCTGGGGCACAAGCTGCTGGTCCCGGCTTTGTTCACGGAGATCGTCACATATTTCGCCCGCGGATATTCCACCCATATCGAGGTGAACGCGCACTGGCGTCTCCGCAAGGCCATTGTCTATATGAACAGCCACTACCGGGAGAAAATTTCGATCGCCCGGCTCTGCCGCATTGCCGGCATGTCCGAGCGCAGTCTCTTCCGGCAGTTCCATGAAAGCATCATGATGGGGCCGTATGAGTATCTGATCCGGATCAGGACGCTGCACGCCATGGAGCTTCTGCGGGACAAAAGACTTTCCATCGCGGAAATCGCCCTCCGCTGCGGATTCTGCGACAGCAACCATCTCTGCAAGGTCTTCAAGCAGGAGTTCGGGCGCACACCGAAATATTTTCGCAATACGGACGGCGAGTGAAAAAAACGGAATCCCGCGGCGGGGATTCCGTTCCGGACGGCTTCTTGTTTTCGTCTTCGCCGTTTCGGGATGTCACTCGAACACGATCAGCGCATATCCGGTGATCCGGGGGACGTTCACGCAGCAGTATCCGTCTCTGATTTCGAACGGCAGCTCCTGTCTGTCCGGCGCCAGATAGACCCGCCTGATTTCTCTTCCGTCGGTCCGGAGCCGGAGATCCGTGTCCACAAGCGTGATCCTGTCCTCAAGCGCGTTGGCGTTGCCGCGTCTCTCCGGGCAGTATGCCAGAACATGGACCATCTCCGTTTCCCCCTTTTTCTGGACGAATGCGCGGGCGAAGCTCGGAAGGGTGGCGGATTTGAATTTCGGATTCGGATCCAGCGCTTCGAGCGCCCGGCCCAGAAGCTGACGCAGCTGGACGGGAGCGCGGTTGCAGTAGCCGAGGAAGATTTCCCCGGCGATGTAGATGACGGAGCCCTTCCGCACGAAAAACGGTTCATCCGTGACTTCCTGCGGCGGGACGTAATAATTCGAGCGCAGCCCGTCCCATCCCTGGTTGAAGTAGGGTTTCACGTAATACATTTCCGTATCCGCGCCTTCCGCCGCGCGGATCTTCGATCCGGAGGCGTAGACGGAGAGCGGCATTTCCGGAAGTCCGTCGGCGAATCTGCCCGCCGGCATGAAATAAAGCGGATGGTATCCGATGGGCCCCTCGTAGACCGCCGGCCAGGAATCCAGGGCGAAACGTCTGCCTTCGGGATCCAGTCCGGAACGGGAGGTGGCGAGAACGGCGCCGCCGCGTTTCAGGTGCTTTTCCACGCGTTTCGCGTATTCTTCCGTGAACGGCACGTCGTCGGGGAAGATCAGAAGCTTGTATTTGTCCCACGGCACAAATTCCGTGACAAGGTCAAACTGTACCTTGAGTTCTGTCAGCATCCGGACGGCGGATGCGGCGGCGGGACGGGCCGGATGATGTTCCCCGCGGCGCGGATAGACCAGTGCGATTTCGGGATCGTTCACCGCGCCGAGCACCCATTCGTCGTATTGCTGCAGATTTCCGTACACTTCGCGGATGCGGTCGAAGACCGGAAGATCCAGATCTCCGCGCGGATGGAAATGTCCGCCGATATCCGGGCGCATGCCGTTTGCCGCCCCGTAGAACAGGTCATATTCCAGCCCTTCCGCCGTGCGCAGGCCGCCGAAGTCGCCCCAGTCGTTGAAGCGTCCGGTCATGTTCAGAACGCTCTTGTCCGGTCCTGCCACCGTACGCATGTAATGTGCCGCGACCGGCAGATACTCATATCCCCATCCGGCGGTCGGCAGGCATTCGCATTCCAGATGGCTTTCCATATGGATGACCTCTTCAAAGGGGCGGCCGTTGAAGAACAGCAGGGCGTCCGGCTTGACTTCCCGGATTGCGCGGTTCAGGTCCTCGCACATGCGGTGCACGGAAAATGCGCTGAAGGCGGTGACGGCTTTCGTGTCGCTGAGATCGATGCCTTTCTCCCGCATTTCCGCGGCGCAGTGTTCGCAGATGCAGGGATAGGCGCCGAGACAGTCGAAGAAAAAGCCGTCCACGGGATAATTTTCCGCCAGTTCAAGCGTCATCGCCTTCAGGTGTTCCCGGAACGGGGAGTTGTAGCAGACGGTCCGGACCCACGGGCTTGTGAAGTCACCCGGATTTTCGATGCTCCGATAGGTGTCCCCCTGCGGAGAAATAGCCATCCAGTCGCGGTGATGGAGCAGTTCCTCGTCACTCAGATGCCCGTTGAAATACACGCTGAGAAGAATGCCTTTTCTGTGACACGATTCCCCCAGCGCGCGGATCATGTCGAACTGAAGCGAGGGGTGGCGCATGCCGATTTTCGTGTTGTAATAGGCATTGCCCTGATTGCAGCGCGCATGCCAGGTAAGAAAGTCGACTCCGCAGGATTTCACCTGATCCGTAAAGGCTTCCACGTCGAATTTCGCTCCGACGTCGGGGATTGTCGTGGCTGTGTGGAAATCGTAGAACAGCCCGTAGTTGAACTTCGCCATGATGGGACTCCTTGGTTTGTGGTGCGAATTCTTGTATTTTAGATTTCTGAACGTGTTCCGCGGCCGGTTTCCGCCTGTTTTACGGAAGCGCGCGTCAGCACGGATGCCGGCAGTTCCGTGATCCCGTCATCCGGCATTTTTCCCGCGCCGGCCGCATCAATGACCGTTTCCGCGGCGAGGCGGCCCATTTCCTCGAACGGCTGCTGCACTGTGGTCAGGGGCACCATCGCGTCGGCCGATCCGGACAGATTGCCGTATCCGACGATGGAAAGCTCTTCCGGAATGCGGATCCCGAGCTCATAGGCCAGCTGGTAAAGATGGAAGGCGTGTCCGTCCGCGATGCAGAAGATCCCGTCCGGACGTTCCGACGGATCTGCCAGAAGCTTCCGGATGGAATTTGTTTTTTCCCGGTGATGAAAGACGGTTCCGTCGAGAAGCACGGGAGGACGGTCCGGCAGAAGTTCCCGCATTGCCTCCCGGTAGCCCTCGTTCCGGAGGAGGATATAGTCATAGGTCCCCCGGTGCGTCATGCACGCGATGTTCCGGCATCCGGCATCGTAAAGATGCCGTACCGCCGCACGTGCGCCCCCGCGGTCATCCGATGCGAAGCTCGGGCAGTCCGGAATGTTCGCCCGGCAGTTGACCGCCGCCACGGGAATTCCGCGCTTCTGAAGCCCCAGGGCCAGTTCGCGGCATTTATTGAAATCCGAAGTGTGGAAGAGGACTCCCGCAACCCGCTGTTCCACCAGCATTTTCAGCGCAGCCGGCGTGTCGTTCTCAAGCGCGTGAACCTTCACCGCGTAATCCCGCGCGGTCGCCGTGCGGCAGATGCTGTTGAAGATGTTGTAGAAGTAATCCGAGGCAAGTCCCGTGGTGCAGACCAGTGCGATTACATTGGAGTATCCCCTGCGGACGGAGCGCGCCAGCTCATTGGGCTCGTATCCGAGCCGTTTTGCAGCGGCAAGCACCTTTTTCCTCGTCGGCGCCGAGATTTTCACCTTGGCGCTGCGGTTCATGACGTAGGAAACCGTCGCGGAGCTTACTCCGCTTGCGGCGGCAATGTCCTTCAGCGTAATCATGAACGGAAATCCCCTTCCGAATTTAATCGTTTCAATTAAGTTTAAACGATTAAATCGTTTTTTCAAGAGGGAAAAGCGAAAAAAAACGGTTTTTTGCCGCTCGGGATCGGGCCGGGGAAAGCGGGATGGCATACCGCGTCCCGCTGCCGGAGGCGGGAGGGGACTATTTCTCGAAGAAGAAGCCGGTGAACTGGAATTTCGCCACGAGCTTGTTCTCTTCGTTCCGGATTTCGACATCCATGACGCAGGAACGTCTGCCCTTGCTGACCTCCCGCGCGACAGCGCGCAGGGTATTGCCCGAGCCGGGACGGATGAAGGACACCGCCGCGCTCATGGCGATACACTTGTCGCCGTAGGAGTTCGCCGCGCCCGCGAAAGCCATGTCCGCCAGCGTGAACATGGCGCCGCCCTGCACGGTGCGCACCGCGTTGTAGGAGTGTTCGGTTACAAGCATCACGGCTTCCGCGTAGCCGGGTTTCACGACTTCCAGCGTCATATGGTTCGCCTTGCAGAAAGTGTCGTTTTCGTTGATGAACGCCTTGACCTGTTCCAGATATTCCATAAATCCTGATTCCTTAGGTGATGTGAAAAAATACGGATGCGGAAGCGTCCGGGAGAGGATTTCCGCGTCCGGAGAGGAATGCGTTTATTTCACGTGGGACTTTCCGGTTCCGGAAACGACCTCGCCGCAGGCGAACGCATCAAATCCCGCCTCGCGGCAGAGACGGAGCGCCTCCTCTTTGTCGTGCTCCGGAACGAAGAACACCATGCCGACGCCCATGTTGAAGACGCGGAAGGCTTCGGAGTCCTCGATATTGCCCTCTTCGACGATCAGCTTGAAGATCGGCGGCGGATTCTGGATCGTCTCCTTGTAGAAGACCGCGTCCACGTCTTTGGGGAGAATGCGCGGAACGTTGTCGTAGAGGCCGCCCCCTGTGATATGGGCGACGCCGTCGAGAGAGACTTCCGAGTCCATCAGGCTCCGGACCGCCTTCCAGTAGCAGGTGTGCGGCTTGAGGAGCGCTTCGCCGATGCTCTCGCCGTTGAGCTCCTTCAGATGGGAGGACACTTCGTAGCGGCGCATCGTGAAGAGCACGCGGCGCGCAAGGCTGAAGCCGTTGGTGTGGAGTCCGTTCGAGGGCAGGGCGATCGCGACGTGTCCCGGACGGATTTTTTCTCCGGTGATGATGCGGTCCTTCTCCACCATGCCTGTGATGACGCCGACCAGGTCGAAGTCGTCGCCGTACATGCCGGGCATTTCCGCCGTTTCCCCGCCGAGGAGCGCGCATCCGACCTCGCGGCAGGCGTCCGCGATCCCCCCGACGACCTCCTCATAGAGCGGGCTCCTGAGTTTTCCGATGCCGATGTAGTCCAGGAAATAAACCGGTTCGGCGCCCTGGACGGAGATGTCGTTGACGCAGTGGTTGACGATATCGTGCCCGACCGTGTCGAATTTGTGCATCATCGCCGCGACCATGAGCTTGGTTCCGACGCCGTCGATGCTGGCGACCATGACCGGATTCTTCCATTTCGCCGGATCGATCTGAAAGAGTCCGCCGAATCCGCCGATCGGAGCAAGCATTTCGGGACGCTTCGCGGCGGCGAATTTCGGTTTGAGACGTTTCAGAAGGTCAGTTGCCAGATCGATATCCACTCCGGCGCTCTTGTAGGTCGAGTGCCCGTTTCCGCTGCTTTGTGTCATGTTTTGCTCCGTTGTGTTTGCCCGTTCATGATGATGCGATCGCGGTAATATAGCATGAATTCCGGAAAGTTCAGCCCCGGGGAACGGTTTTTTTGCAAATAATCTGATCCCGCCGCGTTTGCCGAAGCGGCGCTTTGCGGTTATATTACGGAAATTTAACGGAACTGGAATCGTCATGCCTTCTTGTGCAAAGGAAATCCGGCGTTTTGCGCCGCGCGGCGGATGTGCTTCCGGCGATCGGGTGATCCTTGTTCACGGACTCCTGATGTCCGGTCATGTGCTGTACCCGGTCGGCGCGCATCTGGCGCGTCGGGGGTTCCTCTCCGTTCTTTACGATTATCCGACGCGGCGCGCGGGCGTGGACGAGCACGGCGCAGTTCTGGGAGCGTTCATCGAAAGGGAGATTTCCGCCATGGAACCGTCCGGAGGAAGGCTTCACTTCGTCACCCACAGCATGGGGGGGCTTCTCCTCCGTTCCGCGCTGCGGAAGCTTTCTCTCCGCGCGCGGGAGAGGGTCGGGAGAATCGTGATGATCGCGCCGCCGAACAAAGGTTCCGACGTGGCCGAGGCCGTTCTGCGGAGGTTGTCCTTTGCGGAGAAAATCGTCAGATGTCTGCCGGATCTCTCCTCCGTGCCGCACTCGTTCGCAAATGCCTTTCCCGAACCGGATGAGACTTTTGAAATCGGAATCATCGCCGGTTCGCACGACCGGAAAGTCGCCGTGGCGAGCACCCGCCTGACGCACGAGCGCGACCATCTGACGCTTCGGTCTTCCCATACCGCGATTCTGTTCCGGAAACAGACCGCGCATCAGGCGGCGCATTTCCTTCTGCACGGCGCTTTTGAACGTCATCCGGAACAGGGAGACTTGAAACCATGAACGGGATCGCCATCGTCCGCGCAACTGATCCGGACGCATTGTTTGAACTTGCCGGAACCGTCGGCTGGAACCAGACGCGCCGCGACTGCCGCGAGATGCTTCTCGCTCCCGGCGCCACCGGCGTTTTCGCCGTCTGCGACGGACGCGTGATCGGTTCCGCCGCCGCGATGATTTATGAGGGAAACCGGATCGGATACATCAACATGGTGATCGTGCGCGAACCCTTCCGGCGGCGCGGAATCGCGACACGAATGCTTGAAAAGCTCATGGAGATGCTGCATCGCTGCCGCACGCTCCGGCTTTACGCCACGCCGGCGGGAAGCCGTGTCTACGGAAAACTCGGATTCCGGACCTATGCGACGCTGCACAAGTTCGCCTCGGACTCCTATGCGCCGCTTCCGGAACAGGACCGGCGCATTGTTCCGCTTCTGCCGTCAGACCTTCCTGAAATCACCGCGCTGGACAAACGGAGTTTCGGAGCGGAACGCGGCGCGCTTCTGGAGTATTTTTACAGCCGTCATCCGGAACTTTCCTTTAAAATCATCGGAAAAGAGCGCATCACGGGATTCACAATCGGGCGGATCGGTCCCGTTTCGCGTCAGGCATGCGCCTTGACGGCGGCGAAGGAGGAGGACGCGCTTGCGTTGTTTGACGCGGTCGCCCGTCAGGGGGAACCTTCTCCGCGCGTGCTTCTGACCGCATTCGACACGCAGAAACGCCTGATTGCGCTGCTGGCGGAACGCGGGATTCCGCGTGCTTCGGAAATGGTCGCGATGGATTTCGGAGAGTCCGGACCGCTTCCCGCAGCGTGCTATTACGGCGTGCTCGGCGGCGATTTCGGCTGATCCCCGCAGGATTCGCAGAGCGCTTTTCATCCTGTCCCCCTCCCATGCCTTGCCGTCTTCCGTCTCTCATACCCTGGGAATTTTTTCAACGGAAGAAGAAGCATATCCCGCTGCCGGACTGCGTCCCGGAGGGGCGGAAAAGCGTCAAAAGAGATGCGCGGTGCATTGCAATTCCTTTTTTTTCTGATATTTTACCTTCAAAAATGATTCATATTCACAATTTGCAGAAAAGGTTCTGAAGAATGGCAAAAGTGTATTTCGGTTCCGTCGCGGTGACAAAACCTTCCGCACCCTCCACGCTGCCGGGCAAGCTGCAGCGGATTCTTAAAAAATGCAACCTGACCAGACTCTGTTCCGGGGACTGGGTGCCGGTCAAAATGCACCTCGGAGGCGGGCTCGGCTATTCGACCGTGCATCCGCTTCTGGTGAGAATGGTCACGGAAGCTGTGCAGGAAGCGGGCGGGAAGCCGGTCGTCGTGGACGGCTACTTCGAGACGGTGGCGGAGGCGCATCTTCACGGCTATACGCGCGAGACCGTCGGCTGTCCGATCGTCGCCGCCGGAGGCGTGTTCAACTCCCATGTCGTGGAAAAGCGCGCCGGGTATCTCACCTACGACACGGCGGAAATTTTCGGACTCATCGCCGAGGCGAAATGCCTGATCAATCTCTCCCATGTCAAGGGGCATGGCGTCTGCGCCTACGGCGGCGCCTGCAAGAACATCGCAATGGGATGCGTCAACGGCCGGACAAGACGCAAGATCCATGCGCTCCGGGGCGGAATCGACTGGGTTGCGGACCGCTGCCGCTTCTGCGGGAAATGCGCCGCCGCATGCGACCGTCACGCGATTGAAATCGATCCGAAGAAGAAAACGCTTCAGATCGACTTTCACGCCTGCCGCTACTGCCGTCACTGTGCGCTCGCGTGTCCGGAGCATGCGCTCGTGGTCAACGACGAGCGTGGATTCCGCCATTTTCAGGAGGGGATGGCGATCACGACGAAACTTGCGCTCGAACACCTGGAACCGGAGCGTCTGCTGCACATCAATCTTCTGACGGACATCACGATGTTCTGCGACTGCTGGGGGATGACGACTCCGAGCATGGTGCCGGATATCGGCGTGCTCGCTTCGCACGACATCGTCGCCATCGAGCAGGCGTCGCTGGACATGATCCGCACAGAAAACTTCATCGAGGGCTCCCTGATCGGCGACGCCACGCTCGGAGAGGGGACTCATCTGCTCGAAAAAATCCACGGCAAGGATCCCTTTGTCCAGGTCGACGCGCTGGAACGGCACGGACTGGGCTCCCGCAAATACGAGCTGGAAGAGGTTTTCTGAACCTTTGGGAGAATACGCTGTCTATTGGAGAATCCGGGGACGGACACATTCTGTGCGTCCCTCTTTTTTTCCGGAACGGGAGCGGTGAAATCAATTGAACTGGAAGGAGATTCCTGATGAAGAAATGCCTGGCAGTCCTGCTGATCCTCGGTGTCGCCCTGACACTGTCGGCAAAGAATTATGAATCCAGACAGGCCGTCGATCCGAACGGCTATGCCTATACCTATGTGACGGACGACCCTTACAACGCCCGCGAATATACGCTGAAGAACGGCATGAAGGTCTATCTTTCCCGGATTCCCGTCAAGCCGCGCATCTCCTTCAAGGCGGCGGTCCGGGGCGGAATGGCGGATTCTCCCGCGGACGTGACCGGGCTGGCGCATTACTTCGAACACATGATGTTCAAGGGCACCGGGAAAATCGGCGCGCTGGACTATGCGAAGGAAAAAGCGCTCCTCGACCGGATCGAATCCCTGTTTGAAGAACGGCGCAGAACCGCTGATCCGGCAAAAAAGGCGGAACTGTATGCCGAAATCGACAAACTCTCCGCCGAAGCCGCGAAATATGCCTCCGCCGGCGAATACAGCAAACTGGTTTCCTCCATCGGCGGGATGGGGCTCAACGCGTTCACCGCCTCCGACATGACGGTCTATGTGGTGGACATTCCCTCGCAGGAACTGGAGAAACTTCTGAAGCTGGAATCCGAACGTTTCCGCGATCCGGTCATGCGTCTCTTCCATACCGAACTGGAAGCCGTTTACGAGGAATTCAACCAGGGACAGGACAATGAGAACGGCCTGGTGTTCGAGGCGCTGTCCCGCCGTCTGTTTCCGTCGCATCCCTACGGGTGGACGCCGTTCATCGGGAACGCCGAACATCTGAAAAATCCGTCCATCACGGAAATCAGGAAATTCTACCGCAGTTATTACACGCCGGAAAACATCGCGCTTCTGCTCTGCGGCGATCTGGATTTCGACAGGACCATTCAGCTTGTCGACCGCTATTTCGGCACTCTGCAAGGCGGCGCGGCGCCCGTCCGCGATCTTCCGCGCGAAAAGCCGATGACCGCGAACGTCACCGAGGACGTCAAGGGCCCCGGACCAGAACGGATCATGATCGGGTTCCGCGTCGAACCCGGACGCAGAAACGAGCTGCTTGCAACCCTGACCGCGTCTCTGCTGAGCAACGGAACCTCCGGACTGATCGACCACGATCTGCTCCGCAGCCAGAAGGTGCTCGGCGCCGGCGCGGGATTCTACGACCGGCGCGACTATTCCATCTTCTATCTTTACGGCGCGCCGCGCGCGGGACAGACGCTGGATGAACTGGCTTCGCTGCTTCTCGACGAACTCGACCGGATCAAAAAGGGCGATTTCCCCGAATGGCTTCTCAAGGCCGTCATCGACAATTACCGCAAAGGGCTTGTCCAGTCGCGCGAGAGTCCCGAAAACGCCTCCTGGACCTATCTGGATTCCTTCATCAAGGGCACTCCCTACATCGACAATCTCAAATACATCGATTCCCTTGCGGACATCCGGAAGGAGGAGATCGTGCGTTTCGCCGGATCGCTCCGCTTCCATGCGCGGGTCAACAAACTCACCGGAACGCCGGAAAACCGCGTGAAGGTGGAAAAGCCGAAAATCACCCCCGTGACGATGAATGCGGACAAAACTTCCGATTACGGGAAAAAATTCGCCGCGCTGCCGCCGTCTCCGCTCCCGAAGCTCGACACCGTTGACTTCAAAAAGGATTTCTCCGTGACGAACGAGGGAAACTGGAAGCTCTTTTACAGCAACAAGCCCTCTCCCGTGAACGATACGCTGTTTTCCCTGGGCATCGTCGCCGAATACGGACGGGATCACGATCTTCTGCTTCCGCTGGCGGCCGGTTACATGAGTTTTCTCGGAACGGACCGCTATTCCGCCTCCGAATTCCGAAACGAGTTCTACAAGCTTGCGCTCGACTTCTCCATCTCCGGCTCCGACGAACGGACCGCCATCCATCTGAGCGGATTTGCCGACAGGATGGAAGCCGGACTCAGGCTGATCCGTCACTTCCTCGACAGTGTGAAACCGGATGAGAATGCCTACAGACTTTATGTCGCGCGTCTGATGAAGGCGCGCGCGGATGTGAAAAAGAGCCACGAAGCACTGTTCCGCGCCGTCAACATGTATGCAGCCTACGGACCCGGCATGAACAATCCTCTTCTGTATGAAAACTCCATGACGGAAAAACAGCTTCTGGCGGTCAGACCCGCTGATCTGGTCGCCCTCATGAAGAAATACTTCGATTTCAATGCGACGGAACATGTTGTGACCTATGTCGGACCGGCGCCGCGGGCCCGGGTAGCGGAACTCTGCACGGAAATTTTCGGTGGAAAAACTCCCGCTTCCGGCGTGCATCCCGCCCGGCGCGAATTCCGGCAGCTTGCGACGGAAAGGCCGAAAGTCTACCTGATTCCGTATGACTCGACCCAGCTTCTGATCGGCATCCGGACGCGGGGCGCGAAATTCGACCTTGCGAATCTCCCCGTCTCCATGCTGTTCAACCAGTATTTCGGAGGCGGGGGACTGGACAGCATCGTGTTCCAGGAGATCCGCGAATCGCGCAGTCTGGCTTACAGCGCCTATGCCTATTACGGCAGCGCGATGGAGAAAGACAAGTACGATGTCTTCATGGGTTTTGTCGCGACTCAGCCGGACAAATGCTTCACCGCGATCGACGAGATGCTCAAACTTTTCCGGAAAATGCCGTTGCAGCAGGCCCGGTTCGACAATGCCAAATCGAAAGTCGTTAAATCCATGACTTCGGACCGGAGTTTCGGCGATCTTTCGGGGATCTGGTTCCGCGCAAACAAAATGGGAATCGCATACGACTGGCGCAAGACGGCGTTCGAGAAGCTGCAGACGCTGGAACTGAAAGACATTGCGGCATTTGCGAAAAAGGAAGTCGCGCCGCGCGTCTATGAGGTTTTCATCGCCGGCGACGTGAAAAGCCTGGACCGGGAAAAGCTCAGACGCTACGGGGAAATCGTGGATCTCGCTCCGGAGCAGGTGTTCGGCTATTGAATGGCGCTGCCGTCCGCCGTGATTCCCGGAATCCCGGCATGAAAAAAACCGCGGGAGGCGGAATGCTCCCCGCGGTTTTTCTTTTTTCAGGTTCCGGAATCACTTCTTGTAAAGCGGTCCGAAATTCGCGCATGCGCGGTAATCCGCGCCTTCCTGATCCATGCCGAACGCGGCCCATGCCGCCGGACGGAAGATCTTTTCCGGCGCGACGTTGTGCATGCATACGGGGATGCGGAGAATCGACGCCATCGTAATCAGATCCGCGCCGATGTGCCCGTAGTTGAAGGCACCGTGGTTCGCGCCCCAGTTCGCCATGACGCTGTAGACGTCCTTGAACGCGCCGGTTCCGGTCAGGTTCGGAACGAACCATGTGGTCGGCCAGCCGGGATCGGTCCGGTTGTCGAGGATCGCGTGAATCTTCGCGGGCAGTTCATAGGTGTAGCCTTCCGCAATCTGAAGGACAGGGCCGAGGCCGTGGATGCGGTTGACGCGCGACATCGTGACGGGCATTCCGCCTTTCGTCAGGAAGTGGGAGGAGAATCCGCCGCCGCGGAAATAGCCGAGGTTCGCGGGAACCCATTCCGTCGCGTCGAGACATGCCTGCGCCTCTTTCGCCGTGATTTCCCAGAAGGGCTTCATGGCGGGTTTTCCCTTGATCGTCTGGCGTCCGGTGGCGTCCATCGTTGTCGCGCCGGAGTTGATCAGATGGATCAGTCCCGGAACCGCGAGCTTGTGTCCTGTCGCCTTCCTGACCGCTTCGGGACTCCAGAACGTGCGGACATCGGAGAAGCCGGAGGCCGTGTTGGTGAGCAGGTGCCCGAACAGCATCGCGACGCCGTTGAGCCCGTCGTTCTCGGTTGCCAGGATGTAGGGTTTGCGGATGCCGTTCCAGTCGAACGAGGAGTTCAGGATTGTCTCCATGACGTCGCCGTTGGGCATGTGGTCGGTCCACTGGCGCTGTCCCTGGAAGCCGGCCATGATGGCGTTGTGGCCCATGCCTTCCTCGATGAATCCGAGCTCTTTCAGGCGTTCGTTTCCGATCATGAGGTCGCGCGCGATCATCGTCATCTTGATGCAGTACTCGAATTTCGCCTGCTGCTCCTTTGCGGAGAGGCCTTTTTTGCCGTTGTAGACGTCCCTGCCGATTTTCAGGTTCTTCTTCGCCCACGCGATCGCCTTCTTCGCTTCCGCGGGATCGTAGATGTTTTCGTTGACGCGGCGGATGATCTCCGTCATGTCGACGGATTCGCAGCGCATGTTGAAATAGGATTCATAGAACTCGGGATCGAGGATGGAACCGGCGATGCCCATCGCGACGGAGCCGATGGAAAGATAGGATTTGCCGCGCATTTCGGCGACTGCGATGCCGGCGCGCGCGAAACGGAGGATCTTCTCCGCGACGTCGTCCGGGATTTTCGTCTCATCGGCGTTCTGCACGTCGCGTCCGTAGATGCCGAATGCGGGAAGTCCCTTCTGCGCATGGGCGGCGAGAACGGCGGCCAGATACACGGCTCCGGGACGCTCGGTGCCGTTGAAGCCCCAGACTGCCTTCGGGGTATGCGGATCCATGTCCATGGTTTCCGAGCCGTAGCACCAGCAGGGGGTGACGGTCAGGGAGACGCCCACGTTTTCCAGGCGGAATTTGTCCGCGCACGCGGCCGCTTCGGCAACTCCGCCGATCGTGGAATCGGCGATGACGCACTGCACCGGGGTGCCGTCCGTGTAGCGCAGATTCCTGGAAATCAGCTCTGCCGCGGCTTTCGCCATATTCATGGTCTGGTCTTCCAGGGACTCGCGGATGCCTTTGCGGCGTCCGTCGATTGCGGGACGAATTCCAACTTTCGGATACATTTGGACATACCTCCTTGTTAGGGTTATGAATGATCATTCCATTTTTGAGTTTAATATCCTCCGGAAAATCCGCCGGTTCAAAAAACATAAGCGGCAATATGAACTTCGTCAACGTCTGAAATATGAATAATCGGCGATTTTATATGAATAAAACGAACATTGTCATCGGCCGCTTTCTCCGCTTTGTCTTTCCTGATTCCGGTAATACTGCGTGCCGAAACGGTCCAGTCTGTCGGTCAGGAAGAAGATCGTTCCGCTCCGGAGACGGCGTCCGGATCTGAGAATCCTGTGGAACGCCTTCTGCATGGAGGTAACCGCCGGACAGGCGAGGGGATCGACGTCGTCCGCGCGCCCGAAAATGAAGAACACGCCGTCGCGTCCGTCGGTTTCCAGACCCGGCGTCATGTAACCTTCCCGCATGAATTTTGCAAGGTTCGAATCCGGCAGCTCGGTTTCCCAGTCGGGATTCAGAATCCAGGAATGGCAGATGAAAACTTTGACATCCTGCTTGAAATATCTGCGGAAGAACTCCTTTGCCGCGATCAGGGATTTCTTTGCAAGTTCCGGCTTCATGCCGCCGCCGGCGGGGATGTGAATGCTCGGCGCAAGTTCCCACGGCTGGCAGATTCCCTCCCATTCGGAAAGATCAATCGTCACCTTGCGTCCGAGGAGCACTCTGCCGCGCGGCGTGACGGGCGTGCCTGTGACATGACTGTCAAGAATCTTCAGTCTTGTGAACACGACCTCCGAGTCCGGGGTTCCCGCCTTCGGGCGGCTGCCGTCCGGCAGGAAGCGCCATCCGTCGCGGCAGAACACCATCAGCGAACCGTCCTTGCGGTTCCGGTAGACGGCCGGCATCCACGGCGGGTATTCATGCATCAGGAATTCAAAGCGTCCGATCCGGAAGAGGCGTCCGTCGATGTAGTTGCGGATCCAGCTCGTCTGCTGGAGGGAATGTCCCGGAAGGCCGTTGTTTCCCGTTTCGAAAATTCCGATGGTGCCGCCGATCCATTTTGCAATGTCCGAAGCATAGGAGAGGGGGATTTTCATGCGTTCCAGAGTCTTTTCAATCAGCGGGATGGCGCTGACGGCCACCATCAGCTGGAAGATGCCCGCATTTTCTCCGAAGGTTTTTTCCGGCAGCGGGAGATTGCGGAGATTCGCCTGCATTTTCCTGAGGAAGAGCCCGTAATGGAGGAGCCATGCGTAAAGGGCGGCTTCCGGCGTCCGTTCAACGATCCGGCAGACCTCCTCCATGCGTTCCAGGTGTTTGAGGTCGCCGCCTGTCACCGGGTAGTATTTCCTGCAGAAATCCATCGTCATGAATTCCGGAACGCCCTGCGGCGCGGTTTTCAGAACCTCGTCCCAGATTTCCTCCAGAAGATGTTTTTCCGCGTGTCCGAATCCCATTGCGGCGCAAAAATCGTCAATC
This sequence comes from uncultured Victivallales bacterium, assembly GCA_944390795.1. Taxonomy (GTDB): domain Bacteria; phylum Verrucomicrobiota; class Lentisphaeria; order Victivallales; family UBA1829; genus UBA11452. The sequence goes on along the minus strand of CALXRI010000020.1, from coordinate 20,417 downwards.
GTCATGTTTTCCTCCGGTTTTCCGCTTGAAAAATACGGAAATGAGTTCATATTAGTCTCATGCTTTGTTACCATATAACACGGCGGCGGAAAGTCAAGCCGCGTCAATCCGTCAAGGGGGAATATCTGATGAACGTCTATCATGCGGGCGACCTGTTCGATTTCAAGCATCTCGCCGGAAACCTGCTTCTGAGCGCGGCGATTGCGGAGGCGTCCGCCGGGAAATACCGGACGCTTCTGCCACAGGCGAACGAAGGAAACAAACTGCGCAATGCCAATATCCGGAACGGGGATCTCGACATGGTGATGAGCTGCCATCTGGCGCTGCTGAATTTTGACGGGACGGATCTGGATTCCGGCACCGTCGTGGAGTTCATGGCCGCGAAAATGCTCGACATCCCCTGCGTCCTTCTGCGGACGGATTTCCGCAATGCCGGCGACCAGTCCGTCAGCGCCGATCCATGGAACCTGATGTGTTCCGGATATCCGCGCAGCCTGACGCTGAAAATCAACGCGCTGGCTCTCTACAACAAGCTTGTGACCGGGCCGGGCGATCTGGACCGTTATCTGCGCGAAATCGCACGGCAGGTGACTGCGGCGATGGACGAAGTGTCCGCAAGGCCCTCGCTTTTCGGCGGAAATCTCCGGAAGGCGGAGGAGGTCTACCGCTGGTTTGTAAAAAGCTGCGGCTCGGATTTTGAAGCGCAGATGACGCCGGAGCGCATCGGCGCGATTCTCAGGGAAAAAGCGGAGCTCGGACTGTTGTCATGAAGCAATACCATCCGACGCTGGACGCCATCCGTTTCTGCCCGAAGTGCGGCGCACCCATCGGCACGCCGCAGCGGGAGAACCATATGGAATGCGCACGCTGCGGATTTGTTCTTTTTTTCAATGCGGCGCTTGCCGCGGCCGTTCTTCTCCGCGATGCGTCGGGAAAACTTCTGCTGACCCGCCGCGCCATGGAGCCCGCGAAAGGGAAACTTGCCTTTCCCGGCGGATTCGCCGACATCTTCGAAACGCCTGAGGCTGCGGCGTGCAGAGAGCTTGCCGAGGAGTGCGGCATGGGGCTCTCCCAGCGGGACATGACCTGTTTTTACTGCGGATTCAACCGTTATCTTTACCGTGGTGTGACTTACGTCTCCACGGATCTCTACTTCAAAGCGGACGTCGCCGGATTTTCCTCCGCCCGTCCGCTGGACGAGAGTGCGGGGATTGTCTGCCTCCGTCCCGGAGAGATCGATCCTGCGGAACTCTCCTCCGATTCGGCACGGAACGCATTGCGCCGATTCATGGAACTGGAACGGCAATCATGAACCAAATCATATCAACCCTTCAGGATGCATCCTGAGAAAGCGAGAAAGTTGCAATGAGCGAACAAACAAGAAAGATGCCGGAGAAAATTCTGGCATGGCAGCTGTTCGGCGCCGGATTTGAAAATTTCGGCAAAGACGACAAACCGTCCGTCCTTCCCATGCCGGAAATCGCGGATGACGAACTGCTGGTTAAGATCGAGGCGATCGGACTCTGCTTCTCCGATGTGAAGCTGATCCGCGCCGGCGAAGCGCATCCGCGCGTGATCTCCAAAAACCTGAAGGAAGATCCCGTGATTCCCGGTCACGAGGCCGTGATGAGCATTGTCAAGGTCGGTTCGAAGATTCAGGACAGGTTCCGGGTCGGCAGCCGCTACATCATTCAGGCGGATATTTATGTCAACGGCGTCGGTTTCGCCTACGGCTATGCCCTGAACGGCGGCATGGCGCAGTACAGCGTCATCAATCAGAAGGTCCTGAACGGGGACGAAGGCTGTTATCTTCTGCCGATCGCGGATTCGATGCCCTCCGCCGTCGCGGCGCTGCTGGAACCCTGGACCTGCGTCCTGGCCAGCCATCTGATCCGGAACCGCGTCAAACCCGCGGACGGCGGCGACATGCTCTTTGTCTTCGGATCGAACGCGGCGCAGTATGAACTCGGAGCGCTGCTTTCGGAAGCGAAACCCGCCTCCGTCACGCTGGTGAAGGCGTCCGCCGACTTCGCTTCGAAAATCGCAAAGGCCTATCCCGGCGTCAAGGTCTGCGCCGCCTCCGCGCTTCCCGAAGGAGCGAAGTACGACGACATCTTCCTCTGCGGCTGCACGCGCGCCGAGGGCGAAGGCGCGGCGAAAGCCGGGAAGACCGGGGCCTGCATCAGTTTCGTCGGCGACTATTCGTCTGAAAACTGGATGTTCGACGTCGGCAGCATCCATTATCAGGGCTGGTTCTATCAGGGCACGGCCGGCACGGATCTTTCCGGGGCATACGGGAGAAACGTCAGAAGCACCGTCAGGAAGGGCGGCGTCTGCTGGCTGCCCGGCGGCGCCGGCGCGATGGGGCAGATGCATACGCAGCTTGCCGTCGCCGACGAGAACGGTCCCTCCCGCGTCCTCGTGACGGATATGGACAATGCGCGCCTCGCCCATGTGAAGGAGCTGCTCGGGCCGATTGCCGAAAAACGCGGCGTCGAGTTCAAGCTGATGAATCCCGGCGATTTCGCGTCTCCTGCCGAATTCGATGCGGCCGTGTCCGCGTTCGCGCCGGAAGGATTTGACGACATCATCATGCTGGTTCCCGTTCCGGCGCTGGTTTCCGGCTCCGCGAAGCATCTCGGGCGGGACGGCGTCATGAACATTTTCGCCGGCATTCCCGCCGGCAAGGAGGCGGAACTGCCGACTTCCGGCATTGCCGCAAACGGCTGCCGCTTCATCGGTTCGAGCGGAAGCCGCACCGAGGATCTGCGCCACACGATCCGCATGGTGGAGGCAGGAAAGCTCAACCCGGTCTCCGCCCTGGCGGCAATCGGAGGCATGAAAGCCCTGAAGGAGGGGCTTGAGGCGGTCGCCAATGCGAAGTTCCCCGGCAAGACCGTGATTTTCCCGAATTGTCCCGACATGCCGCTGACGGCTGTGGACAGAATCGCCGATCTGGTGCCCGGACTGGAAAAGACATTCGCCGCGGACGGCACCTATACCACGGCGACTGAAGCGGAACTGCTTGCGAAGTTTGAAGAGTGAGCATCCCGTAAAAAATTTAAGTGAATACCGCGATGCTCTGCATCGCAAAGACTGCTTCGTGCGGGAGTTTCAGCCCTCCTGCTTGGGTCTCATCTGCACAAGCAGGCCGAGGCGGGCGAAATCCCCGAGACGGGCGTGTGCTCCTCGCCGAGGCGGTTCATTTCAATCCCGGCGGAACAGCACGATCCGGTTCGTGTTCGTTCCGCCGGTGTTGTTTGAGACGCCCCAGCAGTTCGCCGTCTTGGTGAAGCGCTGGCGGTTGATGAGAATCAGCTCGGGAACGAATCCTGCTTCCGCGCCGCAGGGGACGGCGTGCTCCTCCAGGCGGACGGAGCCGCGCCGCACCTCTCCTACTTCAAAGGCCACATGTCCGCCCGGTTTCACAATGCGCGCAAGCTCATGAAAGACTGCGCCCATCGCTTTCTTCCAGCCGGACAGCGTCCGTTCCATTGTAACGGGAACTGCGTCGGGATCAATGCCGGCAAACCAGGAACGGAGCCAGTTGTCCTGCCGGTAATCCACAATGTCCAGAAACGGCGGCGAGGTCACGACCAGCGAGACGGCATTGTCTGGAATCTGGGGCGTCCTGTCGGCACTCCCGGTCAGAATCCAGGCGCGGGAGAGTTTTCCAAGTCTTTTCAAGTCCGCTGCCGTGCAGTCCTTCAGGAGTGCGCGGCTTTTTTTCAGCAGAATGGCTTTCACGTCGCGCCGGGGGGGCGTCTGGCGGCGTTTTTCGTTGATTTTCCGCTGGGAATCCACGGAAACCGCCTGGTTCGGCGGCAGCGTATAGACTGAAAAGAATCCTGTGGAATGCCCGGTGAGGCGGTTGAGCGCGACCATCCGGAGCCATGCGTCGGTTCCGTCCAGGGAATGGCTGCGGAAATATTCCCGCAGGGCGCAGAGTTCCCGCAGCGTCTCCTCGTGATAGAAGACGAGCAGCTCTTCCGGAAGTGCGTTGTTCCAGGTCAGATCCAGTGCGCGCAGACGCTCCTCGAGTTCCCGCGGGGAGGGCGGGGCGAGACGCGGCGCAAGCAGAAAGGTGCTCAGCGGATTGACGTCGCATCCCGCCGGAACGCGGCCCGAGAGCGCGGCCTCCAGCGGCGTGGTGCCGCGTCCCATGAAGGGATCGTAGACGACATCCCCCCGTCGGGTCAGACGGCGGATGAAGAATGCCGGAAGCTGCGGTTTGAAGCAGGCGCGGTAGGAAATTTCATGCAGGGAATGGCAGGCGCGCTGGGCGGAGGTCCAGAATTCGTTTGTGAAAGTCTCAATTTCAAGTTTCAGCTCCGGGACCGCCGTGAAAGAGCGCTCCGTCACGCTTCCGAATTCGTGGAACTTGCGCAGATCCTCTTTCATGGGAAAGTTCCGGGCGCAGTCAGCCGAGCACCGGCCAGAGCCGTCCGTCGGGGCGCGGATAGAGTTTGATCGGAATGCCGAAGGCTGCGCTCAGGTTCGCTTCATTCAGAACGTCCGCGCGCAGTCCGCAACTGGTGATCCGTCCGTCGCCGAGGATGATGCCGCGGTCGAAACTCGCGGTGATCTCCTCGATTCTCTGGGTGATGAAAAGCATGGTCGGCGAGTTTTCCGCTTTCGCGAGTCCGTCGATCGCCTCCAGAAGATACTCGCGGCTCTTGAGATCGAGATAGACGCATGTTTCGTCCAGAATCACCAGTTCGGGTTTGGCGATCAGCGCGCGGGCGATGAGGGCCTTGATCTGCTCTCCGGAGGAGAGGCGGTCGAAATAGCGGTCAGCCAGATGCTTCGCCCCGATCCGGTCGAGCGCGGTCAGGGCGAGCTCCATTTCGGCATCGGACGCCTTGCGGTAGAATCCGACGGTCGAATCCAGCCCCGAGAGCGCCACGTCGATGGTTTTCCAGCGGATGCTCGTATCCGCGGTCCACGCCTGCAGGAAGGGGCTGGCCCAGGCGACTTTCTTCCGGACCTCCGTGATGTCGCATGCGCCGTAGCGGTTGCCGAGCACGCTCACTTCCGCGCCGAAGAGCGGCCATGCCATGCCGAGGATCATCTTGACCAGCGTTGTTTTCCCGGCTCCGTTCGGCCCGAGGATGAACCAGTGCTCCCCGCGTCCGACCTCCCAGTTGAAGTCGTGGAGAATTTCATTGCCTTCGAGTTTCAGAGTCGCGTTTCTTATCACAAGAGCGGGTGTTGTTTCCATGATTGCCGTCTCAACTTTCGAATCCGGGTGTTTTCTGGCGTTTTCTTCAAATCGCTTCGTCGCCGCAGGGATAGCTGCCGAGCACGCGGAGCGCCTGCGTCTGCGGGCGCAGATATTCGATTGCGCGTTTGACTTTTTCATCCTCGATATGGCCGAGCAGGTCGATGAAGAAGTAGTATTCCCAGTTCTGCACCTTGGAGGGACGGCTTTCGATCATCGTGAGCGTGATTCCCTCGTTTTTGAAGGGAAGAAGCGCGTCATACAGGACGCCGACGCGGTCCTTGATCGCAAAGCAGATGGATGTCTTGTCGTTTCCGGTCGGGAGCGGCATCTGATTGCCGAGCACAAGAAAACGTGTCGTGTTGTTCGGGTTGTCCTCGATGTTCTGCGCGAGAACGTTCAGTCCGTAGATTTCGCCTGCGAAACAGCCGGCGATGGCGGCGGAGTCGGGTTCTTCCGCGGCGGTCGCGGCGGCGCGGGAGTTGCTGGAGCATTCATGAATTTCCACATCCGGCAGATATTCGCTGATCCACGCGCGGCACTGGCTGAGGGACTGCACATGGCTGTAGAGCTTCCGGATTGACTTCATCGGGAATTTCGAAAGCAGGGAGTGATGGACGCGCAGATTGATTTCCGCGCAGATTTTCGCATCGGAGTTGACGAAGATGTCGAGTGTGTGCGAGACGACTCCCTCCGTGGAGTTTTCAACCGGCACGCAGCCGTAGTCCGCGCGTCCGTTGTGGACATCCGAGAAAATGTCGTCGATGTTGCCCTTGGGCACGTAGGCGACGCTGTGCCCGAACTTGGAGACCGCGGCCAGATGGGTGAACGAGCCTTCCGGCCCGAGATAGGCGATGTTCAGCGGATGCTCCAGCGCGAGAGCGCCTGACATGATCTCGCGGTAGACTGCCCTGAGCGTGGTCTGGCTCATCGGTCCCCGGTTGAGAGCCGCGACCTTTTCGAAAACGATCTTTTCGCGTTCGGGCACGTAAATCGCCCCGAGAGAGTTTTTCTTCTGACGCCCGATCTCGATCACGGTCTGATAGCGTTCATTGAGAAGCGCGACGATCCGTGTGTCGATTTCATCGATTTTCCTTCGCAATTCATCCAGAGACATGGCAGCAACCTCTATCTTAAAAATTCCGTCAATTTTCCCCATTCGGATTTCCCAATTCCGCCGCCGTGATCCCGGAGGCGGAACCGTATAATTTACCACATTTTCTTCATTATCTCAAGCTCCATACTTGATTTTCACGCAAAAATGACGATATTTACACACTTTGAAAACGGCGCGTCCGGGCATGGTGCGGGGACGCGTTTCCGGAAAGGGGTATTTTCCCCCGGCAAGCACAAGGAGATTGCATTGCATCATGACGGTCATCATAAAAACGGTTCTTCTGCTGGTCTGCTCCAATCTGTTCATGACCTTCGCGTGGTATGCGCATTTGAAAAACATGTCCGCGAAACCCTGGTTCGTCGCCGCGCTGGCAAGCTGGGGAATCGCATTTTTTGAATATATGATCCAGGTTCCGGCGAACCGGATCGGCTACACTCAGCTGTCGCTTGCGCAGCTGAAGATTCTGCAGGAAGTCATCACCCTTTCCGTCTTCGTGCCGTTCTCCATCCTCTACATGAAGGAAGGCTTCAAACTGGATTTCATCTGGGCCGGTCTCTGCCTGGTCGGCGCGGTTTATTTCATGTTCCGCACTTGAAAATTGCAAAACCCGCGTTATGCTATCTTTACGGGAAGCGGGGAAAACGGGGACCAAAACAAGGGGAGAAGCGCAATGATCGATACCATTCTGAGCGAAGTTGGCAACTTTCTTGCGGGCGCCCGGGCGATGATGATGTACTGGATTCTCGCCATTGCGGGAACGGTCTTTTTCGGAATTGTCTGCATCCTGAGCCTGTTCGGACTCGGCGGGATCGATCATCCCGATTTCGACGCGGACGGTTCTGTTCTGGATCATGCGGATACGGGATATCTGGATTTCAAGCTTTTCTCGCTGCGTTCCATTCTGGCGTTTCTCACGGTGTTCGGCTGGGGCGGCGTCATCTGGGGCAGCCGTGGGATTTCCGGTTTTCTTCTTGCCCTGTTCTGCGGTTTTCTGACCATGCTGATTACCGCATCCATCCTGTATTTCACAATGCGCCTGCAGTACAGCGGAAATGTCGGGACGAAGGATTTCATCGGCCGGAGCGGAACCGTTTACCTGAGCATTCCAGGCGGCATGGCGGAGACCGGAAAAGTTGTGGTCTCCTGCGGCGGCGCCACGCATGAGCTTCCGGCCGTGGCGGAGGAACCTCTCCCCACGGGCACGCCGATTGTCGTGGTGAAGTCCGTGGACGGCAGGCATTTTCTTGTGAAAAAGACGCAGTGACCGGTTTGAAACATTCAACATAATAGAGGAGTCGCATATGGATTTCATGCCGCTGCTTGCAGCTCAGCAGATCGGAGGCGGAGCAATTCTGCTCATCGTCATCATCGTCTTTGTGGCGTTCGCCGTACTTATCAGCGTCCTTGCCAGAATCAAGAAATGTCCGTCCGACCGGATCATGGTCATCTACGGCTCCCAGGTTCTCCGCCGGGACAAGGCGACCCGGCATGCCGCGCGCTGCATCCACGGCGGGACGGCGTTCATCTGGCCGGTCATCCAGGATTACGGCTTCCTCTCGCTGCGGCCGATCCAGCTGGAGGTGAATCTGCGCAACGCCCTCTGCAAACAGAATATCCGCATCAATGTCCCCTCGGTCTTCACGGTGGGGGTCAGCACGGACGAGATGCTCATGGGGAACGCGGCGAACCGTCTGCTCGGACTTCAGCCGGACGCCATCGGCGAACTGGCCAAGGACATCATTTTCGGCCAGCTCCGCCTGGTGATCGCCTCCATGACGATCGAGCAGATCAATTCCGACCGCGAAACCTTCCTGCGGAGCATTGAGCAGAACGTCGCCGAGGAACTCAACAAGATCGGCCTTCTTCTGCTGAACGTCAACATCACCGACATCACCGACGAGAGCGGATATATCGACGCCATCGGAAAACGTGCCGCGTCGGAAGCCATCAACAAGGCCCGCATCGAAGTCGCGGAAGAGGAGCGCAAGGGCGGAATCGGAGAAGCCGAGGCGCGCAAGGCTCAGCGCATCGCCGTTTCCCAGGCGGAGGCCGAGGCGCAGGCCGGAGAGGCCAATGCCGACCGGGAACGCCGCATCGCCGTGACTCAGGCGGAGGCCGAGGCCCAGATCGGAGAAGCCAACGCCGACAAGGAACGCCGGATTTCCATCAAGCAGGCGGAAGCCCTTGCGATCGAGGGCGAAAACGTCTCCGCGATCGAGATTGCAAAGTCCAATGCCACAAGGGTGGAAAACGAAGCCGACGCCTATCGTCAGGCGGAAGCCGCCAAGCGGATTGCGGAGGCCAAGATCAAGCAGGCCGATTACGAGGCGGAAATGCTTGCGCAGATTGCCCGCGCAAAGATGGAGACCGAAAAGCAGAAGGCCGAAACGCTTGTTCATGCGGAAATCGAGAAGGAGCAGGTTGTCATTCAGGCGGAGGCCGAGGCGGAGAAGCGCAGACGCGAAGCCAAGGGTGAAGCGGATGCGATCTATGCGAAACTGGAAGCCGAGGCACGTGGAAATTATGAAATCCTCAAAGCCAAAGGCGAAGGCTACAACCAGATCATTACCGCCTGCTGCGGCAACGCCGATGCCGCGGGAAAAATGCTTCTCATCGAAAAACTTGAGGAACTGGTCAAGCTTCAGACTGAGGCGATCCGGAATATCAAGATCGACAAGGTCACGGTCTGGGACGGCGGAAGCCAGGTCAACGGCAAAACCTCCACGGCCAATTTTCTCAGCGGCATGATGCAGAGCATTCCGCCGCTTCATGATGTGGCGGGCATGGCGGGAATCGATCTGCCCGGCTATCTCGGCAAACTCAAATCGGAGAATGCCGCGCCTGAGGATGTTTCTTCCGCGCAGCAGTAAAGTCCGTCCGTTTTCTTTCACCCCTCCCGGATCCGCTATCCCGGAGGGGTTTTTTGTTTCACCGCCATAAGCCGGCAGTTTCGGGCGGTTTCTCTTTTCACAACCGTCGGTGCGGCAGCGAAAGTCTCTCCTGCCGCGCTTCATGAGATTTACGGTAAAATCCGTACAGCAGAAAACTTCAGACGCAAAAAATATCGGGAAAAGAAAAAATGGAGCGAGCAATGGGACTCGAACCCACGACCATCACGTTGGCAACGTGATGCTCTACCACTGAGCTATGCTCGCTTGCCGGTCGATGCGCATTACTATAAACGTCATTCCGTTTTTTTCAAGCGGAATTTGATTGTTTTTTCTGTTTTTTGCGGAAAAAACAGAACGGGCGGAAAGAAAGACGTCTTTCTTCCGCCCGTGCCGGAGGATTTCTGTTCTCAGCGTGCGACGATCAGCGCCGCGTCGTGAGAGGGCAGAATGATTTTCCTCTTTCTGGCGGAGGGAACGTCCAGAAGCTCATCGCATTCTTCGGGAAGGCCGTATTTCTCAAATTCATAGGCCATCTCGTGATCGCAGTCGTTGAAGATTGCGACAGCCTTTCTGCCGTCGACTGTGCCTTCGAACACCTGCGGCCAGTAATTTCCCGGCCATTCGAACGGCTTTGCATCCCGGAGGCGGAGATTCTGTGCGCGTCCCAGAAGGGCGAGACGGTCCGGCGCAATGGTTCCGAGGTTGTCGCTTGTGATGCAGACGCCGGTAATGATGCCGGTCAGAACGGACATTTTCGCTTCGCCGTAGGTGTAGAAGGCGTTGTCCTGCCGCGCCATCAGCGTATCGGGATCGCAGCGGAACCAGCGGTCGAATTTCCACCAGTTCGCCATTGTGACATGCATGGCATTGCGGATCGAGCATCCGTTGTCGGAGTCGAAATTGGCGAAGGCGGGGCTTGGGCTGTTGTAATAACGGCTTGTGTCGCCGCTGACGCGGCAGTTGTCGACCAGTCCGAGACACGGCATGAAAGGAGGACAGCATCCGAGCAGTGTGGCGTCCGGGACCGCGTCGCGGATCGCCTTGAGCGCCAGGCGGAAGGCGCTGACCGGCGTTGCGTCCGGATCATGGCGTCTGCCGGGAGCGAGTCCGTAGCCCAGTCCGTCCATCTTGAAATAGGTGTATCCCCAGGAGCGGAATGTCCGGAATACGGAGGCAAGATGTTCCTGCACGGCGGGAATGGTTGCATCCAGGCAGAGCCAGTGATTATCCGGAGGCGGCGACCAGCCCTGGACCGCCAGCGGTTCGCCGCCGGCGTCCTTGACAAACCAGTCGGGATGTTCACGGAAGACTCTGCTGGCGGTGGAAGCAAGCATCGGCATGGTCCAGATGCCGGCTTCCATGCCGGCGGCAGTGATTTCCCCTGCGATGTCTTTCAAGGGTGTCGGCCATGCGTCGCGCTGGTCGAGCCAGTCTCCCTGATGTGTCTGGTATCCGTCATCGATCTGAACGACCTGCGCCGCATAGGGAGAGCGGTTTTTTTTCAGGGCGCTCAGATTGTCCAGAAGGTTTTTTTCCGAAACATCGGCATAATAGTAATACCAGGTGCAGTAGCCGGTCAGATTCCGGGAAGCTTCGATTGGTCCGACCCCCATTTTTGCTGCGGCCGCGTCGGCATACTGAAGCAGCAGGTCGCGCCAGTCCGAACCTTCCAGGACCAGCAGCTCCTCCGGTTTTTCCCCGGGTTTGATAAACGGCTGGATCACGCTGATTCCGACAAAGCGTCCCTTGCGGATCAATGTGAAATAGCTCATGGAGCGTTTTGCCGTCAGCGCGCCTGCAAGCACATAACGTTTCGTCGCCGCGTCTCCGACGACGATCACATCCTGACTGTCCATCGTCCAGTCCATGCCGCCGAGCGTGCAGACATTCGGATTGGGAACGGAGGGGGCCATATTGTTGTTGTTTCTGCAGACGAAGGTCGCCTCGGGCGGAAGATCCAGCGGAAGGCTGGCGCGGTAGCATGCCGTTTCCGGCTGCCAGACGGTGGTTTGCATGGAGAACTCCTTGTATTTTTTGTTGGAAGATTCCGCTTCCAAATATAACAGCACTGAAGGATAAAAAAAGAGAACGCCTCGGGAAAATATGGGAAAAACGTGCTGTTTTGTTGTGTTTTTGTGCGATTGCCGGAATGCGGAAATGCAGAGACCATGCCGTTCCGAGAGCGTTCCGGCTTGCGCATCCTGCCCGCCGCGGGATTCTTTTTCCGCAATCGGGATTGCAAAAAGGCGGCAGCGGGATTATATTACAAGTTCCATTGTTTTTACGCAGGATTCTGAGTTTTCGTCTCAACATGCAACGATAAGGAAAAAGCAAAATGTCAAAATTGATGCTCGGCCTTCCGAAAGGCAGTCTGGAACAGTCCACCGTGGATATGTTTGCCAAAGCCGGTTACAAGATCGAAATCAGTTCCCGTTCCTATTATCCGACGATTGACGATCCGGATATTGAATGCATGCTGATCCGCGCTCAGGAGATGTCGCGCTACGTCGAGGAGGGGATTCTCGACTGCGGGCTCACCGGATACGACTGGATCCAGGAAAACGGTTCCGACGTTGTCGAGGCCGCCGAGCTGGTTTACGGAAAAGTCGGACGCAACCCCCTCCGCTGGGTGCTGGCCGTTCCGGAGAACTCCGGAATTCACTCCGTCAAGGACCTTGAAGGCAAGCGCATTTCCACCGAGGCTGTCGGCATGACGAAGCGCTATCTGGAAAAGAACGGCGTGCAAGCGACCGTTGAGTTCTCCTGGGGCGCAACCGAGGTGAAGCCGCCGAGACTTGCCGATGCGATTGTCGAGATTACGGAAACGGGTTCCTCCCTCCGGGCCAATCATCTCAAAATCATTGATACGCTCTGCGTCAGCACGACCCGTTTCATCGCCAACAAGAAGGCGTATCTCGACCCGGTCAAGAAGGAGAAGATCGAGAACATCGCCCTGCTTCTCAAAGCCGTTCTTGCGGCGGAGGGAAAAGTCGGGCTTCTTCTGAATGCGAAAAAGGCCGATCTGGAGCAGATTCTGGGCAAGCTGCCCGCACTGGAACGTCCGACAATCTCGCCGCTTTCCGATCCGGAATGGGTGGCGCTGAACACGATTGTCTCCGAGCATGTCGTGCGCGAGCTCATTCCAGATCTCAAGCATCTCGGGGCAAGCGGCATCGTAGAATATCCGCTGAACAAGATCGTCGAATAACGCCTGTAACGATTATTCCCCTCCTTCCGGAGGGACTTGAGGCCGCCGCATCGGAGCGCTTTCCCTTTCAGACGGAACGGGGAAACGGTATTTCCGGTCCGGCGGCCGCTATGTATCGAATCCCGGGGGAAACTTATTTCCCCGGACAGGAAAACAGCTTTTTTTCTTGAAATAACGCTCTCCCATGTTATTATACTGAAACTGACGGCTGCCGGAGGGCGGTTTCCGAAGCCGCTCCTCCGCCTGCCGCTGCAAACAGGATGGAGACGGTCCCGATGAAGGAATTCGACACTTACCCGACGGAAGAAAAATTTGCCGCAGCGTATACGCTTCCCGATCCGCTCTGCAGGGAGGACGGTTCCCGAATTGCCGATGCGGCGGAATGGGCTCTTTCCCGCCGCGGGGAGATTCTGGAGCAATTCAAAAAATATGAATACGGCGAAATTCCGCCGCGTCCGGACCGGATGCGTTTTCAGTTGCTGAGCCGCCGGGAGGACGCATTGTCCGGCATGGCGGTGCGGAAGGAAATCCGGATCGTGTGCGGGATGAACAACGGACGGAAAATCTCCTTTGACCTGCTGCTGTATGTGCCGAAGAACCGCAAAGGACGCGCACCGGCATTTCTCGGACTGAATTTCAAGGGCAATCAGAACACGACCGATGAGCCCGATGTCCGTCCGACCGGATTCCTTGCGCCCGATGTCCTGGCCGATCCCGGACGCGGCGTCCAGAAGGCGCGCTGGGATTTTCCGGCGGTTGTCGGACGCGGCTATGCCTCCGCCACGGTCTGTTATCATGACATCCATCCAGATGCGGTGAATGCAGCGGGGCGCAGCATGTTCCGTCTGTTTTTCGAACCGGAGGAGTATGCTTCCATTCCGGAAAAATATTCCGTGATCGGCGCATGGGCGTGGGGATTGAGCCGTGCGCTGGATTATCTTGAAACCGATCCGGATGTCGATGCTTCCCGGGTCGCCGTGCACGGACACTCCCGGCTCGGCAAAACCTCCCTGTGGGCCGGTGCGGCGGACACTCGATTCAAAATGGTCGTCGCCAATTGCTCCGGATGCGGCGGAGGCGCGCTGCACAAACGGAAGATCGGAGAGAACCTTTCGCTTCACTTCCAGTATCATCTGAATATCGGATACCCTTCCTGGTTCGTCCGGGAGCTGGAGCGTTTTGTCTGGCGGGAGGAGGATCTGCCGATTGACCAGCACGAGCTTCTGGCGCTGATTGCACCGCGTCCCCTGGCCATCGGGACCGCGACGAGGGATCTTAACGCCGATCCGAAGGGAGAATTTCTTTCCTGCGTGCATGCCTCCGACGTCTACCGCCTTTTCGGTTTTCCGGGGCTGCCCGTTCCGGAGATGCCGCCTCCGGATGCTCCGGCGGCCGGCCTGATCAGTTTTCACTGTCGGACCGGAGAGCATGACCAGACTCCGCAGGACTGGAAATACTATCTGGATTTCGCCGACCGCTGGCTGTAGTGCTGGAGGGAAATTCCGTTATGGCGGAAAACCGTTTCCCGTTACTCGTGACAGGCTTTCAGGCGGATGCGCCATCCAGGATAGGCATCGCCGAACATTTCCGTTTTTGCATTGACCGCCAGAAGATGCGCCCCTCCGGCGGAAGGTGCTTTTCCCGCTGAGTCCGGACTCAGAATTTCCAGAATGTTTTCCAGAAGCCTGAGATGTCTGCCGGATGTTCCGTCGGAATGACAGTCTTCCGTAATCAGGAAAAGATCCAGAGTCAGAGTTGCAGTCAGACCTCCGTTGGCTGGAAGTGTTTCCCCCGGCACAAGGACGGCTGCCGGAAATTCCGTCATATCAGGGTGGAGATCAAACATGCTTTCCGGCGTGACCGGACGCGTCTCAATTGTTACAGATGTGAAAAGAGCTTTTCCGCTGTTGTTTTTCAGCGTTTCGAATTTCTCTTTCAGCGCGGACAAAATTGTCATGTGACTGGTCATATGCCGTTCCTTCCTTGTTCTGTTGTCTTCGGGAGCGTGCGCCCGTTGTTTTTATGAAATACGCCGGAGCATTTCCGGCTGGAGAATTCCAGCATGCGGGATTTCGGGAGCGCCTGCACGGGATTTCCGGCATCAGCTTCTTTTTGATGCGCGGAGAGCGTAATGCCCGCCGGAAAAGCGTGCGTCGATCAGCAAGGCATTCCGGAGTTCCGGACAGATTGCCGTCGCTTTCTTCAAATGGTAAAGAACATTCTGCTTTTTGCAGGAAAACATTCCGGCCAGCTCGGTGTATGTGAGTCTCGGATTGTCCATTTTCGCTTCGATGAATTTGTAGGTTTCCGGATATTGTTCTTTCATTTTGGTCAGGAGGCGGATGGTTTTTGCGAGAGAACGGAATATCTTCTCTCTGATCTGGAATTCCATGGACTGTTCGTCGGGTTCTTCATAAGCGGGATGCATAATCTGAAGATTCCGGAATTCCGCCGGATCTGTCCGATATTGAGATTGCGGCATCGGATTCTGTTCTGTTTTGCACGTTGCTCAGGGGGATTGCGCGTAAGGAGTGTTTCTCTCAATTTTCTTTCCGCAGTTGTGACATCCGAACATAACATTGTTCCTTTCGATTGTTGTGGTTGTTCCTTCTGTCTTCAAGCGTCAAATAAAATCTGGAAAATACGATATTTTTCTGTTTGTTTATTTTTTATATTTACATTGAAACTTATTTTTATTTATTTGATTTACGTGTTTATCATTTAATTTATTTTATTTGATTTTTTATTTTATTATGCTGTTTTTCATGTTTAATTTAAGCGAGATTGTCCGGTTTTTTATAAACGTGTATTGTATTTGTGCCAAAAACAAAATCAAATATTGAAATAAAAGAAAAATAAAAATATATCCACGCTTGTAAAAATTATGTTTATTGCTATGTTAATGTCATGAATCGAATTCAAAGTGAAAACCGAAGAGGTGCTGTCCTTATGCGTTTAATTGATCATGTGATCCGCAGCTCGCTGTCGGAGGCTGTGGACAGAGCGGGCGGAGTGCTTGCATTCAGTCGGCGGATTGGCGTTGCGCACAGTACGGTTCTGTTCTGGCTGACAGGAAAAACCAGGCGGATCAACAGTGACTTGTGGCGCGGGCGTGTATATCCGGAAATCGAATCGTATCTGGCGGAAAATCTTCGCGAAGTCGATCTGGGGGTCGTTCGTGAAAAATATGCGGACAGTTTTGACGGGGTGTTCGGGGAAAAACAGGTGTTGTCTGTGCCTGTGGTGCGGGAAGCGGATATGATGAATTATGATCCCGTCATGGAGTCGGTTCGCGGATTTGCGGAAAAGTTCGCCTGTGAAAAGGCAATGTTCCTGTGCGATGCCAGGAAAAGGTGTTTTGCTGTGAAGCTGGAAGATTGTGATTCTCTGCTGTCCGGCTGCCGGGAGACTCTTCTGCTCTGTGCTGCTGACGAGCGTGTGAAAAATGATGCGTTTGCGGTATTGAGAATGCGCGGCGGGGCGCGTTTGCGTGTCTGCAGGGTGCTCTGTGCGGGGGATAGTGTTGTGCTGGAGCCGTTTCCCGGGGCGGAAGCGTCGGAGAAGTGGAATTACAGGGAGGATCGCGGGCGCGTGGAGTGGATGTTTCCGGCGCTCTGGATCAAAGTGATTTGCCCTTCCGGGGCGGCTCGGTGAAAAAAATATGAAAAAAATCATATTCCGGCTTGACAAATGAAAGAATCGGCGTAAAGTAAAAGCTGTCATTTGTCAGATGAAGACAGATGACATGCTCGGGTGGCGGAATGGCAGACGCGCTAGCTTGAGGTGCTAGTGGAGCAATCCGTGGGAGTTCGAGTCTCCCCTCGAGCACCAGATTTCCTCTTCGCATTCCTTCTTTTCGTCTTTTTCAGATTTTGTATGGGCGCTTTTAGATTGAAAATATGGAAAAAACGCGAAAAAAATGGAAAAATCATTTGAAATACAGACTGCGGAGGCTATAGTAAAGGCTCTGCTGTCGCAGGTTCTTTGCGCTGTTGCGCCGGGCCGCCTGCATATGATGGAGACGGAGCGCCCACGTGGCTCAGTTGGTAGAGCACGTCCTTGGTAAGGACGAGGTCACCGGTTCAATCCCGGTCGTGGGCTCCATATATTTTCGGATTGGGTTATAGAGAGACGGAATAACAATAAATAACGGTAAAGCTAATGCCATAGGCGAAGTCATCAAAAGGAGGACACGAGATGGCCAAAGAAAAATTTCTCAGAGAGAAGCCTCACGTTAACGTAGGCACGATCGGTCACGTTGACCACGGCAAAACGACGCTCACGGCGGCGATCACCCATGTGCAGAACCTCAAAGGTCTGGCGGACTACATCCCGTATGACCAGGTTGCGAAGGCATCCGAGTCCCAGGGACGCCGCGACTCCACGAAGATTCTGACGATCGCGACATCTCACGTCGAGTATCAGAGCGACAAGCGTCACTATGCGCATGTCGACTGCCCCGGTCACGCGGATTATGTGAAGAACATGATCACCGGCGCCGCTCAGATGGACGGTGCGATCCTGGTTGTCAGTGCGGTTGACGGCCCGATGCCCCAGACTCGTGAGCACATCCTCCTTGCAAAACAGGTCGGCGTGCCGAAGATTGTCGTCTTCCTGAACAAGGTTGATCTTGTGGACGATCCGGAACTTCTCGACCTCGTCGAAATGGAAATCCGCGAACTTCTCAGCAAATATGACTTCGACGGCGACAACACCCCGATCATCAAAGGCGCCGCCTATCCGGCTCTGCAGGCGACCGATGCGAACGCACCCGAGTGCAAATGCATTCAGGAGCTCATGGATGCCATCGACGCATGGGTTCCGGAACCCGAGCGCGAAGTTGACAAACCCTTCCTGATGCCGATTGAAGACGTGTTCTCCATTGAAGGGCGCGGAACGGTGGTGACCGGAAGAGTCGAGCGCGGCGAAGTCAAAGTCGGCGACGCTGTCGAGATCGTCGGCATCAAACCGACCAGCAAAACCACGATCACCGGCGTTGAAATGTTCCGCAAGGAGCTTGACAAAGGCCAGGCCGGCGACAACATCGGCTGCCTCCTCCGCGGCACCAAGAAAGAGGAAGTCGAGCGCGGACAGGTTCTCGCGAAGCCGGGTTCCATCACCCCGCATACGAAATTCACCGCTGAAATCTATGTTCTGTCCAAAGACGAGGGCGGTCGT
This sequence comes from uncultured Victivallales bacterium, assembly GCA_944390795.1. Classification (GTDB taxonomy): domain Bacteria; phylum Verrucomicrobiota; class Lentisphaeria; order Victivallales; family UBA1829; genus UBA11452. The sequence goes on along the minus strand of CALXRI010000020.1, from coordinate 2,802 downwards.
CACAGCCCGTTCTTCTCCAACTACAGACCGCAGTTCTACTTCAGAACCACGGACGTCACCGGCGTCATCAAGCTTCCGGAAGGAGTCGAGATGGTCATGCCCGGCGACAAGGTTTCGATTGAGGTCGAACTGATCGCCCCGATCGCGATGGAAAAGACCCAGCGCTTCGCTATCCGCGAAGGCGGTCGCACCGTTGCTTCCGGCCGCGTAACGGAAATTCTTGCTTAATTTCCATTGCGCCGGCGCAGTTCCCGGTTCATCCGGGAACTGTGCTTAACAGCGGGGGTCCGGAAGGGCTCCGCAAGGTGAATCAAGATGCGTGAAATTATTACACTGGAATGCACTGAGTGCAAGCGCAGGAATTACACGACGACGAAGGAGAAGAGAAATACTCCCGGTCGTATCGAGAAGAAGAAATACTGCAAGTTTCAGCGCAAGCATACAGTGCACAAGGAGACCAAGTAAGGTCGCCTGACGCGGTCCCGGCTGCTGCGTAAAAAAGCCGGAACATGCAGGGGTGTAGCTCAGTTGGCTAGAGCAGCGGTCTCCAAAACCGCAGGTCGTGAGTTCGAGCCCCACCGCCCCTGCCATTTTTTGCCTGATCCGGTCCAGGCGGAGAAAAAGGAAAGACCGGGAAAGGATCATGCCGATCATGGGCGTTTGGATAGATAAAATAAGAACTTTCATCTTCGACACTGTGGAAGAGATGAGAAAGTGCAACTGGCCGACGAGGGATCAGCTTTTCGAATCCACCATTCTTGTTATTGTTGCGCTTGTCATTGCGACCGCTTATCTTGCCGCCGTCGACCAGGTTCTTTTCAGAATTGTCAGATATCTTACCACTTTTTGATTTTGCGTGCGACACGGTTATTCCGTTTCATAATATTTCATACTCTCAGGAGCATAGTTGAGCATCATGGACAAAACAGCAGGACAATGGTATGTTCTCCACACCCTTTCCGGACAGGAAAACCGTGTCCGCGAGAATATCGAAAAACAGATCAGAATGGAGGATGCTTCTCTGCCTGTTTATGAGGTTCTGATTCCGACTGAGCAGATCACCGAGGTGAAGAACGGGAAGAAGACCACTGTGAAGCGGAAATTTTTCCCGGGTTATGTGCTGGTCCGCATGGAGCTTTATGATTCCGAGGGAAACCTGGATGAGAACACCTGGCATTTTATTCACGGCATCCAGGGCGTGATCAGTTTCAGCGGCGGCGGCGAGAAACCCATGCCGATGTCCCAGGAGGAGATTGACATCTGGGTCAACCATCCTGCGGAACAGCCCCGTCCGCCGGCGGCGGTTCCCGGCGAAGTGGGCGAAACTGTCCGCATCAAGGACGGACCTTTTGAGAATTTTTCAGGTGTCATCGTCGAAGTCGATCCGGAAAGAGGCAAACTCAAGCTCATGGTTTCCATTTTCGGTCGTTCCACACCAGTTGAAGTTGAGTTCTGGCAGGTCGAACGCGAGGAATAATTTCCCGGTTCGGACAACTCATTCGTATAAAATGACGTCGCGACTGTGGGAGGAATCCTGCTTTTCCGGACCACAATTGCGAATACGGAGGAACAAATGGCGAAAAAGGTAACAGCGGAGATTCGTTTGCAGATTCCCGCGGGCGCCGCGAATCCGGCGCCTCCCGTCGGCCCTGCTCTCGGTCAGGCCGGCGTGAACATCATGGAGTTCTGCAAACAGTTCAACGCCGCAACACAATCGCAGTCGGGGACCATTATCCCTGTCGTGATTACCGTTTACCAGGATCGTTCGTTCACGTTCATCACGAAATCTCCGCCGGCTGCTGTTCTGATCAAGAAGCTGGCGGGTCTCGCGAGCGGTTCCAAGGCTCCCGGCCGTGAAAAAGCCGGCAAGATCACCCGCTCCCAGATCAAGCAGATCGTGCAGACGAAGAAGAACGACATCAACGCCCGCAGCGAAGCTGCCGCGATGAAAATCATCGAAGGCACTGCCCGCAGCATGGGAATTGAGGTGGTAGATGGGTAAGAGAAGTAAACTTTACAAAGCGCAGCTCGGGAAATTCGACAAGGCGACCCAGTATCAGCTTGCCGAGGCCGTCAAAGTCCTGAAGGAGTTTCCGCAGCCGAAATTCGATCAGACGGTCGAATTGTCTTTCAAGCTCGGCGTGGATCCCAAGCAGACCGACCAGACTGTCCGCGGAGCTCTTCCGCTTCCGAAGGGAACCGGAAAGACCGTGAAGGTCTGTGTCATTGCCGATGACGACACCCGCAGAAAGGAAGCGCTTGACGCGGGCGCGGATTTTGCCGGATATGAAGATATCATCGGCAAAATCAAGGAAGGCTGGGTTGATTTTGACGTCCTGATTGCAACGCCTTCGGCGATGTCTCAGGTCCGTCCGCTCGGCCGTCAGCTCGGTCCGAAAGGACTGATGCCCAATCCCAAGACCGGAACCGTGACGGAGAAAGTCGCGCACGCGGTTGCGGAGGCGAAGGCGGGTCGCGTCGAGTTCCGCGCGGACAAAGGCGCCTGCGTTCAGGTTCCTGTCGGAAAGCTTTCCTTCAAAGCCGAGGACATCACCGAAAACTGCATTGCCGTCGTCAAAGCGCTTATCAAGGCGAAACCGGCTTCAGCCAAGGGCGTTTACCTCCAGAGCTGCACGCTTTCCGCCACGATGACGCCCGGAATCAAAGTTGACGCACGCACCATGGCGAAGGAGTTGGCATGAAAACTCAAAAAGCGATGAGATCTGAAAAGATCCAGATGTTTGATGACGTTGCCGGCATCATCGTTGGTGCTGAGTATGTGTATTTCGTGACCTACAAGGG
>CALXRI010000019.1 GCA_944390795.1 uncultured Victivallales bacterium | reverse complement strand
AAAGGTAGAGCGAGAGAAGGAAAGGACCTTTCCTCAAAAGGTTTTTCCTTCTCGCATCTGGCTTTTGCATAATCGACGAGCTAGATTGAGGCGGGGATATACGTATCAAAATGTTTATTGCGATGAAAAGTCGCATCCTCTGCCAAATGAGCTAGATTGAGGCGGTCTAAGAGTCTCAACCAGATCAACAGGCTTTACGTCGCATCCTCTGCCAAATGAGCCAGACGCTCAATTCCCTGAACTCAAGCAAGCTTTTCTCCCTTGGCGAAAGCGTTCCGGAACTCCCTTCGCACGGATGCCTGTCAAAATAGACGCAATCATTCAGCAGACGTTCAAGGGTTGAAATCCCAAACGTTTTTCCAGTATCCTTGCATTTTACAGTCCATATATATTCTGTCTGCATTCAGTGGTTTCTGAAACGGCGCGGGGGTTCCCCCGTCAACTGCTTGAATTTCCGGGAGAAATATTCCGGAGTGGCAAATCCGCAGATCTCAGAAATTTCAGCGGCAGTCAGCTCGCTGTTCTCCAACAGCTCCAGCGCATTCCTCAAACGGACCTGGTTCAGGTAATGGACAGGCAGAAATCCAAGCTTCTGTTTTACAAGACGGGTTAAGGTGGTACGGTGACAATGCAGGCGTGAAGCGATTTTCATCAGATTCAGTTCACGGTTCCCCGATTCCTCATCTACAATCTGCTGAAAACGGGAAACAAGAAGATTTTCAGGCGTGTCTGTGTCTTTTTTTTCGCGAGGGCATGCGGCCATGGACAGAATCTGATAAACGATGGCTCCGCCGCGGTAAAGTGCCGCTTCAGAAAGATCTCCCAGACAGTCATATGCTTCGCGGAAGAGTGTTTCCGGCGGCGGGCCCGTGCGGAACGGCTCCCTGAAGCAGCGGAATTTTGCAAGTGTATCGGAAACATCCGTTCCGTCAAAGGTCATCCAGAAATACTCGACGGAATCGTGCAGAACTAGGATCTTGTGTGCTTCAAAAGGATAATAACAGAGAACTTCATTCTTTTTCAGTTCAAAGGTGTGCGCCCCGATCATGAATTCAGCCGAACCGTCTGCACACCAGAAAAGTCCGCAATGCGGTCGATGAATTCCATCATTTTCCTCTTCCCACGGGGCTGTTGTCCGATAATATCCTATTGCCTTCAGCACAAAGGGCATAGGTGGAATCCGATCCGCCGGGACGGAACGATGCCGTGCAAAATTCATACTTTTCTCCGTTGAGATATCAAAACAGTTCTTTCCTTTATAATACATCATAAAGACAAGTTTTGCAACTTTTTTTCAATTGACAAAAATGAAAATCGTCTTATAATATTCTCAAGGCGGGACGATGCGGAGCCTGTCTGGAATATTCAACCCCCTTATGGAAAGGAAACGATCCATGCGTTGTCTCTCTTCATGTGGACTGGCACTTCTGTCATTTTTCCTTCCGGCTGCAATTCACGTGAACGGAGCGCAGCCAGGAGAAGACCCCTTCTCCATCCGCTGGCATTTTGAAAAAAGCTCAGACTGGCTGCATCCCGCGGCATGGCCGGGTAAAACACAACTGGATACCGGCGGAAATGCCCGTTCCGGAAAGAGCTGCCTTGCGCTGGAATCAACGGCGAATGGAGACAATGTGGAAGGAAGAGTCTTCCTGCGGATCAGTCAGTACAGGATTGGAACTGTCCCGGGACGTCGCTTTCTGATCCGCGTATTTGTCAAAGGCAGTGGTGATTTTCGACTGGGAATTGTCCAGACGCGGCAGAAGAACGGACGGCGAATCACCGGCAGGACAACCGGGCAAAGGCATTCTGCAACGTCCAATTATGCAGAATATTCCTACAGGATTGACCTCACCGATTCTCCCGACACTGTTCTTATACAACCCCTGATTGTGCTGGAATCACAGGGAAGGATTCTGATCGACGATGCGGAGATCAGGGAGGTTCCGCCAGACGATTTCAAACTTGCCGCGGAAACACCGCACCTGATAATTCCCCGCGATCAGCAGGAAATTGCAATCCGTTTCAACTCCGAAAAAAAGAATCGGGAAATCTCCCTCTATCAGTTCATCGATGGCGAATGCGTGAGTTCACGGAAAAGCCCATCGGGAGAGATTGTCTTTCCTGTTCAGAACATACCGGCGGAATCCTGTATGGTACGGGCGGCAGCTCTGGGAAACACCGTCGATGTCTGGATCAGCCGTATTTCTGATGCGCAGTATCGGAAGCTGGATGCGCTCGCCTCCCGTGTCCGTATGCGCAAACCCCTGCATGTGCTGTTTCTTGGAGACAGCATCAGTGATTTTCTGCGCGGTCACAATTATATTGACAAACTGGCCTTCTGGCTTAACCGCCGCAATCCGGGCATGTTTTCCTTCCGGAACGCTGCCGTTCACGGCGATTTCATAACACGCACTCTTCAGCGTCTCAAAGGGATGACGGGAAAGCCGAAGGCATTCAAGCAATACCGTTATGACGGGCTGTGGAATGAAAAATATGATTTGGTTTATATCTGGCTGGGGCATAATGACACCGTATCAAACACCACATGGGACAAGACATTGAAAAAACCCCGTATCTCTCCGGAGCTTCAGAAAAAGGCCTACACACAGGTGATCGACGAGATCAGAAAACATACCCGGGCGCGGATCATCCTCGTTTCTGCGGCGTCTCTGAATGAACCTGTCTGTATCCGGCAGATGCGGAGCATGAAGAGACCGGACGGTCTGAAATACCTGTTCGGGCGCCCGGAGCTTCTGGAAGAGTGGAACAGGAATCTGCGGCAGATCGCCATGGAACGGAAAGTCAACTGTCTGGATCTTTATGACGCATTGAAAAACCATCCGGAAAAAGATTCCCTTTTTTCTCAGGAAGACGGTGTTCACCCTGTTGAAAAAGGACATGATTTCCTGGCCGGGCTTTTTTTACGCGACTTTGCCGAAAAGGGGTGGGGACAATGAGGAGACAAATGGAAAAATTCACATTGATAGAGCTTCTGACTGTGATTTCAATCATTGCAATTCTGGCAGCTATGCTCCTGCCGGCACTCGGAAAAGCCAGGGAAAAGGTGCGCCAGATTGCATGCGGAAACAACATGAGAACATTTCAGATGGGATTGTCTCTCTATACGGATGATTATCAGGGATGTTTTCCACCATCCTTTGTCGCGACACCTTATGCGATCTGGACCGATCTTTCCGCCGTCTATGTCCAGAACGGCGCCAGCCGGCTGACACAGGCATCCCTGCTGAAATTGGCCTGCCCCTCTTCCCTCACCAGTCTGATAGGCCGTTTCGGGAGCGATGCGGTTAATTACTGCCGTTACAGCATCAACTCGGACATCTATCCTTACAGTTCCGGAACCTGGGCTGATTTCTACACGCCGAACGCGGGGAAAATTTCCAATATCCGGAAAGCGTCCGCTTCTTTTTCCCTGCTCTGTCCTGAAGTTGTTTTGAACAGACGCTGGGGACTGAAGGGAAATAATCTGAGATTCGGAAATGCGGAATGCATTTACGGGAATCCTCATATTGGATCGGTCAATATCGCATTTATTGACGGGCATACAGGCAGCCAGAAGCCTGTATTCAATCAAATGTTGGATGTTGGCATGGTCGTTCCGGCGGATACCTCCAGCAGCTCCACAAACCGGTTATGGGAATAGATGCGATGAAAACCATGTTTTTTCTTGGACTTCTTCTGGGAACGGGCATATGCGCCGAAGAATATCTCTTTGACTTCGGAAATGCTCCCCGGGATGAAATCCGGAGCGTATGCGGAGGAGCCAGATGCATCTCCGAGGTCCCAATGGCCTGCCGGAACGGTTTTCTGATCGGCGGTTGCGGTCCCGCTCCGAAAATCGAGCTTCCGGAAGGCTTCGGGAAAAGCGGCGAACTGACCTTGAACTGCTGGATCAGGCTGGATCCCGCTCTTGGCGAACAGGGCAACTATGGAATTTTGATGAAAGGCAGTCGAAACGGATTCCCTCAGATTCAGTTTCAGCTGAGCATCCGTCGTCTGCGTCCTGAATTCAAATATGTTTCAGAGACGGGGCAATGGTCTGGAATCATGATGAATGCCTCCGACTGGGTTGGAATCGGGAAACGCATTCCGCTGGAACGGCTTCCGACCATTCCGCTGGATCAGTGGGTTATGCTGAGCGCGACCTTTTCCCATGGGCGTATTACGCTTTATCTGAATGGAAAGGTTTTTCTGGAGACTGCGGGGAATCGGCTCATGCCGCTCAACGGCCATCCCGTCATTCTCGGAGAGAGTCAGTCCGGCGCCGGAGTTCCCTGCTGGAATTTTCCGGGTCTGATCGCACGTCCGCGCTTTTCCGACCGGGCCTGCACCTCCGCGGAGATTCAGGCGCTCGAACGACACGAACGAAAATTGCTTCCGACAGGAATTTCGTCATATCTCCGTGTTCCGCAAACCTCATTTTCACGGAAACTGGATCTGGTGAAACAATATGAAGACAGTCTGCCGTCTCCACTGCCCGGTCTGCCGAACTGCCGAACCGCCATCCGGAAGATTGCGGGAATTCCCCGTATCACGATCAACGGAGATGCCGTTTCCGGAATGGCCATGCTTCCCTCTCCCTATGTCAGCGTAAAAAATGCGTTTGACTCCACAAGGGACTTCGCCGCGGCGGGAATCCGTTTTTACAGCAATATCATATGGACCCGGGGATCACGCAACCGCTGGTGGCTTGGAGAGGGCAGATACGATTTCCGTATCCTGGACGGCATTGTGAAAGCCATGATTGACGGGGCTCCGGAAGGGTATGTTTTCCCTCGTGTCAAACTGGATCCTCCCGAATGGTGGAGTGCGGCGAATCCGGATGAGATGGCGGCTCCGGGACAGGTCTCCCCGTCATCCGTCAAATGGCGTGCTCTCTATCGGAGAATGCTTCGTGACGTTGTGACTCATATGGAAAACGCGCCGTATGCCGGACGGATCATGGGATATCAGTTCGGCGCCATGGTAGGCAGCGAATGGATTGCATACAGAATCGAATCTCCCGTTGCGGAACGGTCCTTCCGGGCTTTCCTGCGGAATCGCTATCACAATGACGCAACGGAATTGGGCAAGCATTACAGAGGAAGGAATCTCTCTTTTGAAACGGTCACGCTCCGCACTCCGGGCAGGCGGCATGATCCTTTTGATCCGATTCCCCACCCGGATGCAAGCGCCGCGGCACGAAATCTGAATGCCTTCCGTGCGGAGACCGTCGCGGATGTGATTCTTGATGCCGCCGCCGTCATCAAGAATGCGACCGGCGGTAGAAAGCTGACCGGTATTTTCTATGGGTACGGCATTCCGGAACATGCGGCGCTCAAACGTATTTTGAATTCCTCTCTGATTGATTTCATCTGTTCGCCGACAACCTACGGAGGAAGGCGGGCTGGAGAACCGGGGCGTTTCTCCTCCAATCTTCAGGGGTCTTTCCGTCTGCACAATAAGGTTTATTACGATGAAGCCGATATCCGGACGCATTACTACCGGCAGTTCGTCGACTATCGGTGCAGAAACATGAAGGAGACCTTGAACGTCATAAAACGCACAATCGGATACAGTCTGACGCAAGGCGGGGAGGCATGGTGGTTCCTTCTTGTCGGCAATGAGACATTTCATGACAATGCCATCATGGAGACGATTGCCCGCGGCGCCGATTTGTCCCGGCGCTTTCTGGACGTTTCCGGAAAACCGGAAGCACAGCTCGCCGTATTCCGCAAAGCAGGACAGTATCATGGAAATTCCTCATTTCGAACAGGAGTGCTGGAGAGAATGGAGCTCTGGATCCTGCCTCGCTCTGGGATTGCGTATGACACCTATGACCTTTCCGATATTGAAAATCCGGATCTCCCTTCCTATCAGGTCTATCTTTTTCTGGATGCATATGATTTGACGGAGGGCGAGCGCCAGGCGATAGAACGCACTGTGCGCAAGAGAGGGAAAACCGCCGTCTGGATCTACGCGCCGGGATACTACAGCAACGGGAAAATTCTTCCCGGCGGAGTGAGCTCCCTGACTGGAATCCGATTGCGGGAAATTAAAAATGAATCTCCCGTTCCGGCATGGAGTGTGAGCCAGAATAGAAATATTGCTTTCTGCAAGCTCTCCCGTTTTTTTGAGATCGCGGACCCGGATGCGGAAGTTTTCGGATCGTTTCAGGGTAAACCGGCAATGGCGTTCAAAAACATGGGAAGCTGGTCAAGTGTTTATCTGCTCACATGGCCGGATGCGAAACTTCTGCGGGAGATATGCCGCAGGGCCGGCATACATGTCTGGAGCGATACTGAAGATACAATCAGCGCCGGACGAGGTTTCCTGATGATTCATGCCTCCACTGCCGGCAGAAAAAAGATTTTTCTGCCGGGAAACGGGAGAGTGAGTGAAATTTTCGGAAAATCCCGGCCGGAGGCCGGGGCCGGATTCTTTACTGATTCCTTCGAATTCGGCGAAACAAAAATCTACCATCTTGATCTTTCTGACAAAAATATGCATAAGACTATGAAATCCAAATGACAAGGGATGAAAAACAATGAATAGCAATCAGATTTTTCCATTGTCTTCCTGGTGTGTTTTCCAGGGCATCCGGAATCACATGGGCGAATGCGGGGAACTCCGTTCGCTGCGCTTTACGTGGCAGAGACCCGCCAAAGCGGCCTCCTCGGAAGAGAACTTCCTCTACGGCACATTCGTGCAGCTGCTCGGACTCGCACGTGAACTGGCCGATGCCGGATTGAAAAAACTGCATGTCGAAAAAGAATCCGGCCGAAACAATCTCTTCGCCCTCGCCGCTTTCGACTCCGGCGTCGTCGCTGAATTCGAGCTGAATGAAACTCTTCCCGATTCCATGCCGGACACCTTCTTCATCAAGGCAAATTTTACACATGGACATCTGACCAATCAGCCGCTCGTCGGACATTTCAACGAGGAGGGCTCCGTTTTTGCCGACGAATCGGGACTCCGCCAATTCACCGTGGATTCCTGCGACCCGGAAATCGCCGGCTCCATGCTGGAAAACGTCATGACGCTGTGCCGTCTGAAAGGAACCCCGGAAATGAGCGGCTGGGAACAATTGGCCGAAGCGGTCGGAAAGGCAGTGGGACAATGAAGGAACCAATTGGAATTCTGGTCGCGGGAAGTGCAAATCCGCACATCCCCGGTTACTGCCGCGGATTCGCGAACGATCCCGAATATCCCTGGAAAATCATCGCCGTGGCGGATCATGATCCCGCGCGCATGGCCAATATCAGGGAGATCCTGAAGAATAAAAAGGTGGAATACTATTCCGACTGGCGGAAAATGCTTGACGCCCATCCCGAGGCGGATGCCGTCCAGATCGGAAGCGACAACAAAGATCATTTCGAGATGTTCCGGGAGGCAATGGACCGCGGATATCATATTTACAGCACGAAAGTGCCGACCATGGATCCGGAAGAAGGCGCTCAGCTTCTGAAATGGAGCAGAAATTATTCCAAAGTCATCCAGGTTGAACTGGAACTGCATTTCAATCCGCAGTTCCGCTATGCGCGGGAACTTGTCCGCTCGGGGCGCCTTGGAAGAATCCGCTCCGTCTATCTCACGAACATTTCGCAGAGTCCCTGCAACTACTTCCCGAACTGGGGAGATCCGGAACTTTCCTATGGAAAAGTCGTGCCGATCCGTCCCGGAGCGGATTATTTCCGCGGCGGCGCGCTGACCGACCATCCCCATCCGTTCGATCTGGTCCGCTGGATCACAGGGCTGGAATTCCGGGAAGTGTATGCAATGTCAGCGCGGAATCAGAGAAAACATCTGAAGGTGGAGGATCATGTCGCGGTCACGGGAAAACTCGACGGGGGAGTGCCTTTCTTCATCAATCCATCCTACTCCAATCTGGAGGAGCAGGTTCCCGCGCGTCGACTTCTCTGGCCGAAATCACTTGAATGCAATCTGAAGATCACCGGCGAAAAAGGGTATTATGCCGCGGATTTCTTTGACAAGCCTCTTTATGCCGTCGGACGGCACTGCCCCTCGCCGGATCGTCTGATTGTAGATATGGCTCCGCGGCCGGGGCTGAATCCCGGCAATACGCTGGCCGGAAGTTTTGCCGCATGTGTACGAGGGGAACGAAGCGCTCCGGAATCCACTCTGGCGGACGGACTGAATGCGGTCCGGATAATGAACGCCGCCTATGATTCCATCTACAGAGACAGCGTTGTAAGTCTGTGACGATGCAGTGCATGGCATTTCTGCCGAATACCACTTCCTTGCACCTGAAATGGGAAAGGTTCTGTGCAGAATCAGCGTGACTTCCGCGTCCGGCTCCGACAACCGGACAATTTGACCTGGTTGAAATGCCCGTTAAGCCATGGGGCTGCCGAATGCGGCACAATCTGTTGATGTTGCATGAAACGCAGCTGAAAACGTTTTGATTGCGGGGCATCTTGTTCCTGAGAAACGGGAAATTCGTGCGGCACAGGGGAGGAGTCATGTTTCGGGGAACGAGTCAGAGCTGGAGAACAATGCGGCGATCTCTATCCGCGCCCCGGAAGAAACGGAAAAACTGCCGCAGGCGTATCGCGCATGTCCGTCCTGCAGTGCCCGGCAAATCCGGACATGAAACCGAATGCGGACGTGCCAGAACGTGACATGGTCCGGAAACTGTTCCGGCAGACGGGCTGTTTTGCAACAGCGAAGTCGCGAATCCGAGACGCCGGATGTCTGGGCTCCGGAACTTTCAGGGACTTTCGATTCCGGTCCGCATTTTTCACGGATCGCGTTCGTTCTGCCGTTTTTCAGAAATACGGTCGGCTTCCGCCTCAGCAGCCTCTCGTGCCTATCCCCGGATGCGCCTGGCTGGGGACAATATTATACTGCTCCCGCACGCATGTTTTCACCTGTCCCGGCGATTCCGCGCCTTCATGGGGCAGATGTCTGTCTCAGTGCCTTGCGGAATCAATGTCTGGTTGAGCGCCGTCAGAAAGAAACGGTGCGCGGCATCGGATCCGGCCGGCTGCAGGTCGTTTCAAGCTCGATGAAACGTTTTTCCGCGCAGGAACGCTCCATGGCGCAGAGGATTTCCAGCACATGCATGGCGAATGCTGCGGAGCACCGCGGCTCTCGGCCGTGCTCAATGGCGTCCGCCAGTTCGGCAATCCCGAGTCCGCGGGTGATTGTTCCGTAACCGTAAGGCGAGATTTTCTCCTCCCACCGAGGCGCATCCTCCGTAAAGGCGAATATGCTCTTGCCGAATCCGGACGGTTCCGGCAGACGGAGCGTTCCCCGGGAGCCGTAAAGCTCGATTCTCGGATTGGAATGGGCGCGGACGTCAAAACTGGTGTTCAGCGTGACAACCGCGCCGCAGGCGAATTCGACGATGCCCTGCATGTGCGTGTCGACTTCGACGGGGAAACGTTTCCCTTTGCTTTTTCCCGCAATGCAGGTCCGTTCGGAATCCAGGCGCCCGCCCAGGCATCCCACCCGGACGGCCGGTCCGAGAATGCTGCAGAGCGCGGAAAAGTAATAGGCGCCCATGTCCATGAGCGGCCCCCCTCCCTTGCGGAAGAAAAAGTCGATGTTCGGATGGTCCGAAACGAATCCCACGCAGTTCATGATGGAAGCCGTCCCGCCGAAGAATCTGCCGAACACTCCCTGATCCGTCAGCTCGCGCGCATACTGCTGGGAGGCCCCGAGAAAGGAATCCGGCGCGGAGGCCGCATGCAGGCCGGATTCTCCGGCTTTGCGGAACACTTTCTTCGCATCCTCCATTGTCAGGGCGAACACTTTTTCGCAGTACACATGTTTCCCCGCCTCCAGCGCACGCAGGTTCAAGGCCGTGTGAGCCTGCGGCGGAGTCAGGTTCAAAATGATTGCCAGTTCGGGGTCCGCGAAAAGTTCATCCGGAGAAACGGCGGTCAGATGAAACTGCTCCGCCCGTTTCCGGGCGAGTTCCGGAACCAGATCGGCGCATTTCACGATCCTGAAGTTTCCGAACTGTTCCGAACAGGAGAGGTATACCTCGCTGATCGCCCCGCATCCAATCAGACCGACCTTCATCGCTTATTTCCCCCGTTCAGAATGTCTTTCAGATCATCGGGCACAATTTCCGCAAGCGGAACAAAACGGCCCGCTTTCGCGCTTTCCATGGCCGCCAGTCCGAGCGCCTCCGCCAGAAACGCCTGCTCAACGGTGGTGTAAGGCCGCGTTTCCGCTCCGGTCATCAACGAATGGAAATGCCGTGCGAGGTAAGGTCCGCCGTTGTAATGGATTTTCCCGAAATAATGGTATTTGCGGATGTCGGTCTTTCCTTCCAGATTCCGCGGGTAATAATGGATGACCCCCTGAAAATCGGGCGCGGCTGCCATTTCGATGAAGAGCGCCCCTTCCGTTCCGATGATTTCATAGGTCCGGGAACGGCCGGACTGGCGGGAGAAATAATTGTGGGAATAAGAACCGAAAATCCCGCCGGAACACTGAATCAGGCAGCTCTCATTGTCGGGGACGTCCACCTCCTTTGCAAAAACGCAGAGGTCGTTGGTCACGTCGATGTCCTTGAAGTTGTCGGCGGCATTCCGGTGCGACAGATTCGCCGAACCGCATTTCAGAATGTCCGGGCAGTTGGAGCAGCAGAGATCGTCCGGACGCGTTCCGCCGTAAAGCTGTCTCCGCGAAATCATGACGACGCTTTCCGGCATCGCTCCGGTCAGGAAAAGCGCCACGTCGAGGTCGTGCGTCGCCTTTTCAATCATATGTCCTCCGCCTTTCGCGATCGAACGGCGGAAGGTGTGGTACATCGCTCCGGCGTCCATCCGCTGGGAGAACTCGAACGAGCAGACCTTTCCGATTTTCCCCTCTTCGATCATGCGTTTCGCCTCCTGCATGATCGGAGCATACCGCATGACGTGGTCCACGAGAATGACCCCCTTGTGTTCCCGGGCGAAGCGGACGATCCGGACAATGTTTTCCAGCGTCGTGTCAAGCGGTTTCTCCAGCAGGACCGGATTGGAGAAATCCTTCAGCTCCCTGAGATTTTCATAGTGCATGAAATTCGGAGACGCAATCAGAATGCCGTCCGGCTTCGCCTGTTCCAGCAGTTCGGCAATGGTTTTGAAGCGGGGAACCTGGAACTGATTCCATTCGCAGCCCTGCTGATACTTCAGATCATCGGGTTCCACCACGCCCGCGACTGAGATCATGCCGCATGTGGCCTCCCGGAATTCCAGCGCGTGGCGCTTGCCCATCTCTCCGAAACCGATGATTCCGATCCGTTTTTCCATGGCTTTCCTCTCCTGTTGTCTGCCGGCACTCGAGTCCTGTTCACGGCTCAGCGCGTCAGTTCGTGCCGCTCTTTTTTTCATATTATACTTGATTCCACTGGAAAACACAATATATTCCATTTGGAGTATATTGACAAAATATTGGATAAAAATGCCAAAAAATAGAAGAGAAAACAATCCCTTCCGCCATATCCGGACGGAAGGGACGCATTATGCCGAGGAGATCCGGCTGGAAAGCTGGCGTCTTGCCCGGCCCGTCCGCGGCCTGCTGCATCTTTTCGGCTGCGGGGAGTCCGTCTTCCGGCCCGGTGCGGAAATCCCGATCGAACACTCCTACTGGGCGGTTCAGTGGATCACCGAAGGCGGCGGCGTCCTGCATTGCGGCGGCGGGCGGTTCCGCCTCAGAAAAGGAGATGTTTTTCTGGCGTCTCCGGATTCGCCTTACACATTCCGGCTATCCCAGAAGGATTTCCTGAAAAAGAAATATCTGCTTTTTGATCACGGCCCGCTGATTTCCCTTGTCGGAAACCAGGAGGCGCTGCGCAGGCAGGATGTCCTGCATCCGGCGGAGCAGGGGCGGATCGCCGGGATTTTCGACAGAATCCAGCAGACGGTTTCCGTCCGCACGCCCTATCAGAGCGTCGAGCTTTCCAATCTCGGCTACGCCCTGTTTGCGGAGCTGGCATCGCAGATGGGGCGGGACGGGAAAAAAGGGGAATTCGAAATGATTCTGGAGGAGATCATGAGTCATCTCGGCGCCGGCTATTCCCTGGACACCCTTGCCGGAAAGTTCCATGCGGGGAAACGGACCTTGAACCGGCTCTTCCGGAAATACGTGAACTGCACGCCCGTGCAGTATCTGATCCGGATGCGTCTGGAATACGCCGCGCAGCTGCTTTCCCTCAATACGCATGACATACAGTCCGTCGCGGAGGAGTGCGGCTATCGCGACGCCGCGTTTTTTTCCAGGGAGTTCAAGCGCCGTTACGGAGTTTCCCCCCGCGATTTCCACAGAAAACAGCTGCATGCCGGAGGAAAGTGAAAAGCAGACAGACGCCGGGCCGGAATTCCTTTCCGGAAAAAAGCTGCTCAGCCTTCCGGCGGCGGTTCGGCGCGGAGCATTCCGTCTTTCAGTTCGACGGTCCGGTCGGCCAGGCCTGCCACGAATTTATCATGCGTGACCATGAGGATTGTCATGCCGGCGTTTGCGTGCAGTTCCCGGAAGATGTCGAGAATGCCCTGTCCCGTCACGGAATCCAGATTTCCGGTCGGTTCGTCGGCAAGAAGCAGTTCCGGCGCATTCATCAGGGAACGGGCGATCGCGGCCCGCTGCTGTTCGCCGCCGGACAGTTCGCCGGCGCGGTGTTTCAGACGATGTGCAAGTCCGACCCTTTCCAGCAGAGCGCACGCTTTTTCCCGCGCCTCTTTTTTCGCCAAACCGTCCAGCATGGCCGGAAGCATCACATTCTCGCAGATACTGAGTTCGGGAAGCATGTGGTATGCCTGAAAGACAAAGCCGATTTTCCTGCGGCGGAACGCCACGGTCTCCCGGGAGGAGAGCGCCAGAACGTCCGCGCCGCCGATGGAAAGCGTTCCCGCGTCGGGCCGCGAGATGGTGCCCAGAATGTCCAGCAGCGTCGTTTTTCCGCTTCCGGAGGACCCGAGGAGCGCGACCCATTCACCCCGTTCCACGGAAAGCGAAACGCTTTTGAGCACTTCCACTTTCTGGGAACTGATTTTGAATGATTTCGAGATGTTTTCCGCATTCAGGTAAAGCATGGTTCCAGTCTCCCGTGTCTCATTCATAGCGCAGCGCCTTCGAGGGGTCCAGTTTTGCGGCGCGCAGCGCGGGGATCACGCCGCCGAACGTGCACAGAAGGACGGAAATCAGTCCGATCCACAGAAGATCCGTGGCAATGATCCGCGCGGGCAGCTCATCAAACAGGTAAATCTCCTGCGGGAAAATCTCCTGCCCGGTCAGAAAGCGCAGCGCGCGCAGAATGCTCATGCGGTAGATCACCACCAGTGTTCCCAGCACGATTCCCGATGCGGTGCCGATCACGCCGACGTAGAACCCCTGAAGGATGAAGATGCGCATGACCGTTCCGGAACTTGCGCCCATCGCCTTCAGGAGCCCGATCTCGCGCGTCTTCTGGATCACCTGCGTAATCAGCGTGTTCGTGATGCTGAACGCCGCGACCAGAACGATGAACACCAGCAGGAAGAACTGCATGTTCTTCTCCACCGCCAGCACACCCAGAATTCTGCCGTTGATCTCCTTCCAGGATTCGATGAAATAGAGGGGCGCGGTTTCCTTCAGGCTTTTCCGCATGGCCGACATGAATTGGTCCATATGGAACGGATCGTCCGTCCAGACGTAGATCGCGGTCGCCGTTCCCCAGTCGAGTCCAAAGAGTTCATCCGCGTCGTCCAGGTTCATGAACAGGAAATCGCGGTCGAAATCGTACTTGCGGAAATTGGAAATCCCGGAAATCCGGAATTCCGAAGGCAGATAGAGTTCGGAATTTTTCGCCAGTTCGATTCTGCCGTCCTTGTTCCGCTTGAAGAGTTTTGCGATGTTCGTCGAGGAGTGGATCAGGATCCGGTCGCCGACGTTCAGTCCGAGTTCGCGCGCGACGACGTAGCTGACGATCACCTCGCCGCGTTTCAGGGAGTATTTCCCCGCAAACACGACATCGTCCAGACGCAGGCGGTTCGTCGTGCGCGCCGGGTCAAATCCGATGACGGCCTTCGGCACGAACGTGTCGTTCTTCTGGAGCAGCACGGGCGCGATGACGGTCGGCAGAGCCTCGCCGCCCGCCTTCTCGACCATCGCCGCAATCCGGTCCGGATCGTCGATCACCATCGAGCGGAATTTCGGGCGGATCTGCGCATGGGAGGTCGTATCGAGCAGTTTGTCCCGCATCTTGTCGGAGAATCCGCTCATCACGGCGAGAACGACGATCAGCACCGCCACGCCGAGCGCCACGCCGATCACCGAAATCAGCGTGATGACCGAAACCGCGCTCCGCTTCGGTTTGAAATATTTCCACGAGAGAAAAAATTCTGTTCTGATATTCATTGTTTTCCGAAACCTTGTTTCTGAATCCGGGTAAGGTATCACCCGTTTTGCGTTTTTTCATCCCCGGAACCCTGTATTTTCCGGAAAAAAGCGTGTATATTACAGAAAAAAAAGCGGCTTGCCGCGGGATGATGCGGAAAATCCAATGAGAAAAAATCAGCTTTCGGAAATTGAGCTGCTTGCTCCGGCGGGAAATATGGCAAGCGCGCTTGCCGCGTTCGACGCGGGTGCGGACGCCGTGTACTGCGGGCTGAAACAGTTCAATGCCAGGGAGCGTTCCGAAAATTTCACCGTGCGCGAAATGGCGAAACTCATCGAATATGCGCACCGGAACGGGAAATGCGTCCATGTGACCTTCAATACTCTTGTCAGGGAGTCCGAACTCCTTTCCGCGGCGGAATCGCTCGCCGTGCTGACGGATCTGCGGCCGGACGCCGTCATCGTGCAGGACATCGGCATTGTGTCCGTCATCCGGGATTTCTTCCCGGATCTTGTGATCCATGCGTCGACGCAGATGGGAATTCACAACTCCGCCGGACTGGAAAGCGCGTGCGCCATGGGTGTGAAGCGGGTGATTCTGGAACGGCAGGTCACGCTCGGAGAAATCAGCGCGATGACCGGAAACGGAACGCGTCTTCCTCTGGAACTGGAAGTCTTTGTGCACGGCGCGCTCTGCTGCTGCCTTTCGGGCTCCTGCCTGTTCTCCTCATGGCTCGGCGGATGGAGCGGCAACCGCGGAAAGTGCAAGCAGCCTTGCCGGAGGCGTTATTTCAATGCGGCGGATCCGGCGGAAAAACAGGGCGCGTTTCTGTTTTCCCCCGACGATCTCTGCGCCGTCGATCTTCTGGAGGAGTTCCGGAAAGCGGGCGTCTGCTCCTTCAAGATCGAAGGAAGACTCCGCCGCGCCGACTATGTCTCGCGGACCGTCTCCGCCTACCGCCGCGTCATGGACGCTTCTCCCGAACACCGTGCCCGGGCGCGGAAGGAGGCGAAGGAGATTCTGCGCGGAGCTTATACGCGGAAACTCTCCCTCGGCTTTTATACCGCGGATTCGGCGGAGAATCTGGTCCGGCGCGACGCGGCCGGACCTTCCGGGCTGTACTGCGGCAGAGTCGTGTCCGCGCGTCCGGACGGATTTTCCGCACTCCTGACAAAACGTCTGCATGTCGGCGATACCATCCGCGTCCAGGCGCTTTCCGACTCCGGCGACGGCACCACCCTTTCCGTTCTGCGCCTTCTTGCCGGCGGAAAACCTGTGATGAAGGCGCTTCCCGGGGAAACCTGTTTCATCGGCACGGAGAAACAGGTGCCGAAGGATGCGCTGATCTACAAAACCGGAGAGTCCTCCTCCGATTATGCGAAACGCATTGCCGCGCTTCCCGAACCCCGGATCCCTCTGGATCTGGAAATCGCAGTGTCACGCGGTATTTTTTCCGTCACCGTGCGGAATCTTGCGCGGGAGATGCACTGGGAGACGTCTGCCGCATTTTCCGAGGCGCTGAAGAATCCGCTGCAATGCGAAACGCTCCGGGAGGAATTTTCCGCAAGCGCGTCGGAACGTTTTTCCCTTGGCGAATGCCGTGTGCGCATCGCGGAAAATCCGTTTGTTCCCGCCGGGGAACTCAAGAAGATCCGCCGTGCCTTCTGGCAGTGGGCGGATGCCGCCGTCACCCGGGAAAACGCCGTGTGGAAGGGGAAAGACGCACTGGAGAAGTTTATCCGTTTTTACCGTTCGCGGAATCCGGAGAGGCAGCCGCTCTTCCCGGACTGCGCCGCACTCGGGAAAAACATGCACGGCTCCTTTGCGCCCGCGGCGGCGCGGGAGCTTGCCGATGTGGAGTCTTCCTCCGAGGAGGTGATCCTGCCATCCTTTGTCCCGGAAGGCGGGCTGGACTCCCTGCGCTCGTCAATCAGGGAAAGGATTCTGCAAGGCAGCCGGGTCTTCCGCATTACATCGCTCTTTCAGTTCGCGCTGCTGAAGGAGTCCGGCGTCACACTCCGGACAACCTTTCCGTTCCCCGCCGCGAACTCCTTTGCCGTTCTGGAATGCAGACGTCTCGGCGCTTCCGGCGTGCAGGCATGGATTGAGCTCGGGGCCGGGGATCTGCGCGATTTGAGCCGGCATGCGGCGCTTCCGCTGGAGCTGTATGCATACGGACGGCCTCCGCTTCTGGCGACACGCGCCACCCTCCCCGTCGCGTATCATGGGATCGCGGACGTCCGGAACAATCGCTTCTCCCTGCGGAAGAACGGCATCCTGACCATGATTCTGCCCGAACGTCCGCTGAAGATCGAAGGAGAAAATGCATACTGCTCGCATTTCATCGACCTGCGGCATGCCCGTTTGAATGAACCGGAGACTTCCGAATTCAACTTCCGGCGCGGGCTTTCCTGAAGAGGACGCTCCGCGCTTCAGCCGTTTTTCGGGCAGTTCACCGGGAACTGGATGTAAAAATCGCTTCCTTTTCCCGGTTCGCTGACAACCCCGGCCTTTCCTCCATGGAAGAGTGCGACGTGTTTGACGATAGCCAGTCCGAGTCCGGTTCCGCCAAGCTTGCGGCTTCGGGCCTTGTCCACGCGGTAGAAGCGTTCGAAAACGCGTTCCTGATGCTCTTTCGCGATGCCGATCCCGTGATCCGTCACGTCGATTCGCGCAAGATCTCCTTCCATGCGGCGCAGGGAAATTTTCACTTCGGAATTTTCATCGCTGTATTTGACGGCATTGTCGATCAGATTGACAACCGCCTGTTCCAGCAGCCGCGCATCGGCGTGCGCCGTCATGCCGTCGGTGATTTCGAGATTGAGACGGATGTTTTTTTCTTCCGCGCGGGGACGGCAGAGTTCGACCGCTTCCCGCAGCACGCCCTCGATGGAAAGTTCCTGCATTTCTCCTGCCGAACTCAGGCGCTTGTGCTCCAGATTGGAGAGACTCAAGATATCCTGGACAAGCGCATTCAGACGCGTCGCCTGCTGCGTGATGATTTTCAGGAAACGCGCCTGCGCCTCCTGATCGCCGCGGGCGTTCTCCAGCGTTTCGACGGCGGCGACAATGGAGGTGAGCGGCGTTTTGATCTCATGCGAGACATCGGCGATGAAGTCGCGCCGGAACTCCTCGAGTTTCCGGATCACGGTAATGTCGGTCAGCACCAGAAGCACGCCGGGGCGGCGCTTTTCCCCGAGATTCAAACGGCCTGCGCGCGCAATGAAACTGCGCGGTCCGTCCGGCATGTTCAACGTCAGTTCGGCCTCGCAGATGCCCTCGGTGTTCTTTGCCTCCTCGGTCAGGCGGATCAGTTCGCGGCTGCCTGTGACCGCCGCAAAGGAGAGTTCGCGCTCTCCGGCTCCGGTGAAGCGGAACATCGTTTCCGCTGCCCTGTTCCAGCGTTTGATGATGCCGCTGCCTTTGACGAGGATCACGCCTTCGGTCATGCTGGAAAGAATGGCATCTCGTTCATTTTTTTCCCGGGTGATCTTGGCAAGTTTCGCCTTGAGTTCTTCACTCATTGAATTCAGCGCAACGGCAAGCATGCGGATCTCTCCGTTTGCGGGGACCGGGAGACTGACGTCATAATCCCCGCGCGCGACCTTTTCCGCCGCGTGGCGCAGTTCGTCCAGCGGATGTGTGACCAGGCGGAACAGGTAGAAGGCGAGTCCCGCCGCAACCAGCGCTCCGATGATTCCCGCCAGCAGAATGGTGCGGAACACCTGTTTCAGGAGGATTCCGAGCCTGGCTGATCCGACCGCGGTCCGGATGCAGTAGTTTTTTCCGTCGACGGAAATCGGCATGGCATAATAAGACATGTCGGTTGCCAGCGTGCTGCTGTACCGGGTCGCTCCGGATGCGGTCCCCGCGAGGGCGGATGCGATTTCGGGGCGTTCCAGGTGATTTTCCATGAAATGAGGATCATTTTCCGATTCCGCAAGGATTTTTCCGTTCCCGTCGATCACTGTGACGCGGATGTTCATCTGCTTTGCAGCGTTTGCGCAGTAGGCCCGCAGTTTTTCATATTCATTGCGCCGGATGTATTCCCTGATCGGCTCACGCATGAGGAAGTCGCGCGCGGCGAGTCCGGAACGGACCGTTTCAAAGTATCCCTCTTCCAGCTTGACCGCCTGGCGGTAGACCGCGAACAGCAGAAGCGCAACGGCCAGAAGGAGAAAAAGCGGGAGATAGATGAAGAGTTTGACGTTGAATGTTTTCATGTTTCACAGCTCCTGGGTGAAACGGTATCCGATGCCGCGTACGGTTTCGATCAGTTCGCCGAATCCGCCCATCTTCCGGCGGAGGCCGACGATCTGGACGTCCACGGCACGTTCTGTCACGGGATAGTCGTCGCCGCGTACGGCGTTTACAATCTGGCTGCGCGTGAACACCCATCCGGGACGTTTTGCCAGATGGTAGAGAATGTTGAATTCGGAACAGGTAAGGTCCAGTTCACGGCCGTCCAGACTTGCGGAGCGCCGCACAGCGTTCATGTGGAGCGGTCCCCTTACAAGTTCCTTTTCATCCGCGGGAGTCTCCGCCAGCGCGGCGATGCGCCGGAGCACCGCGTGAATGCGCGCCGTCAGGATTTTCGGGCTGAACGGCTTGGTGATGTAATCGTCAGCGCCGAGTTCCAGACCGATCACAATGTCGCTTTCCTCGCTCTTCGCGGTCAGCATGATGACGGGAATCCGCCGCGTGACCGGATCGTTTTTGAGATTCCGGCAGACCGTCAGGCCGTCCATGCCTGGCAGCATCAGATCCAGCAGGATCAGGTCCGGTTTGTAGGTGACGGCGTTCTCCAGCGCGGATTCGCCGTTCTCGCAGCAGACGGGAACCAGAAATCCCTCCCGCAGCAGATTGTAGCGGATCAGTTCCTGGATGGACTCCTCGTCCTCCACGATCATGATTCTTTCTCTGCTCATGACATCCCTTTCCAGGTTTTCAATACCGTATTTTCCTTTTAAAATAATGCGGCGGAATCTTTTTTCAATCCGGAGCCCGCCTTCTTCGAAAAGACGGGACTTTCCGGCTTGCGAAAGGTAATATAGCCTTCCGGAATTCAGGGAAAATTAAGTTCGTGTTAAATTTCCGTTAGACCTGCGGCGTCTGCCTGCTGAAAACGGTTTCCGCCTCCCTGCGTTTCGTCCCTTGCCCCGTTGAAACAGGAAAAAATATTGTTTTTCTTTGAAAAAAGATTTGATTTTGGATAAAAATGGAATATAATGGAATATAATGGAACAGGGAGAGGCAAATGCTCGCCTTTTGCGGTCTTGACAGGTGCTCTGTTGACGCCAATGGAAGAATCAAGCTCAGTCCCCGGGTGATGGAGGATTTTGCCCGCCGGGGAAGCGACGTCGTGCTTCATTGTCTGCCGGAAGGCGCCGTCGCGGTTTATCCGGAAGATATTTACCTTGCAATGCGCAGCGCGGTCCCGGATCCGGCGAAGCGCGCGGCGGAAAGCATGGTGTTCCGCAGAAGTCTGCGCAGATTCGGCGCCTGGAGTCAGTCGCAGAGGATTTCCGCCCAGGGGCGGATCACGCTTCCTCCGGAATACCGGGAACACGCCGGACTTGTTCCCGGCGGTGACGTCATGGTGGTCGGCAATGAGATCGGCGTTGAAATCTGGAGCCGGGAACGCTGGCTTGAGGAACAGAAGATGATTCTGGAGCATGAACGCGTGAAAGGCGAGCGGGAAATGGAGTCCGATCTGGAAACGGACCGGGGCGTTTGAGCTGAAGTCAAGGTGAAATCAAGTATTTTGAGAGGAAAGGAGTGGAGACGGCAATGGAACCGGTCAGAAAAAACGGCCGCATGCATTATGTCCTTTATGCGGCGATCCTGCTTCTTTCCCTTCTGCTGCTCGGCGCCGGAAGATTCCGGGAAGACCTGGGCAATCGCCGTATTCGCTCCATGCAGACGAAGGCGGCATGCCGGGAAGCTGTTGCGGAGCTGGAAAATGGAATTGCGGAGCGGTATCGGCAAAGCTGGTCCGAACTGGCCGGAGCGGAGCCGGAGCTTTTCCTCCGGGCATGCTCCGCGGGCATGAAGGCGCAATGAGGTGATTCCGGACGGGATGCGCGGGAACCATGGCTGCCGGCGGATTCAAACTGAAAACATTGACAATCCTTTCTTTCCTACTGATATGGGCGGTCGTTGCGGCCGCCCATGTCTTTTATTACGCAGTTGCGAAACGGGAGGAATCCCTGGCCGAAACGCGCCGCATTGCCTGGCGCGAGGCGGAAATCCCCGCGCTGCGCGGGAAAATTCTTGACCGGAACGGTGTTCCCGCCGCCTGGACTGAGCTCTGTCATGATTTCATTCTGGAAAGGGTCCCGGAATCTCCCCGCCGGAGAGAGACTCTGCGGCGGCGGATGGCGCGTTTTTTCTCCGCGGAGGTGTCATGGACGGCAAAAATGCCGCTTCTTCTGAAAAACTCTCTCTCCCCCGAGGAGATTGTTCTGTACGCGCGCGAATTCCGCTTTTTCCCGGAAGTGAGAATTGTTCCGGTCATACGCCGCGTTGTCACGGGACCCCCCGAGATCCGGGAACGGATCGGAAAAACGGCACGGAACAATGCCGGCGAGATTGTGGGGATTTCCGGACTGGAACGGAAATATGATATGGAACTTTCCGGAAGGGCCGGCAGAGTGATCGTGATGCTGGACCGGAACGGGAACTGGTGCAACGAGACGCTGCGCATTACGCGCCGGGCGGAGAATGGAAAAGACATTACGGCGGATTTTCTCCTGCCGGCAGGAACGGATGCGTCCGTGGAGCGGCTTGAAAATGCGGAAAATTAGATTCTCCATCCCCCTCGGCGGAAAATCGGGAAGACTGCTTCCGTTTGCCGCGCTTCTGATCCTGACCGTTGCGGGACTGCTTGGATGTCTTTCCATTTACAGCGCGCGGGCCTTTTCCGAGGCGCCGCTTGTTTTCGCCATGAAACAGCTGGTCTGGCTGGGGGCCGGTGTCGCGGTTTTCCTTGCCGCCGGACTGGTTCCTTTCTCCTGGTATCGGAAAGCGGCTTGCTGGCTTTTTCTGCTCACGCTCCTCTCGCTGTTTCTGGTGCTGTTTTGCGGCGTTGAGATCAACGGAATGCACGGCTGGTTCCGTCTGACGGAGACGCTCAGCATCCAGCCGTCGGAATTCGGCAAAGTGTTTTTCCTGCTCTGGCTGAGTGTTGCCGCTACCGGAAGTGCCGCCGCGTCTTTCCGGAAGACTCTTTTTCTGTTCGGAATGAGTTTTCTTGTCATATTGTTATTGATGTTGGAGCCGGACTTCGGCGGCGCACTGGTGTTTTTCGCCGCATTTCTCACAGTCATGGCGGTTTCCGGCGCAAGTTCCCGCCATCTTGCCGCCGCGGTGGCGCTTCTCGCCGTCTGCGGAGTGATTTTCATTGCGCTCAACGATTACGCATTGCTCCGCATTCTCGGCTATCTTGATCCGGAAGGCGGTTACGGCGTCGACGCCTGGCATATCCGGCAGTTTCAGTATACGATGGCACACGGAGGATGGAGCGGTTCCGCATGGGGCAACGCGCTCTGGTCAAGCGCGTTTCTGCCGCTTCCCCATACGGATTCGCTGTTTGCCTCCCTGGTGGAATCAACGGGTTTCATCGGCGGCATGATTGTGATTTGCGGGTTTTGCGCAATGGGGGCCGGATTCACGGCAATGTCATGGAAAATCCGGGAGGGCGCCGGACGTGTTTTTGTTTTCGGTGTCGGCGCCATGTATCTGGTTCAGGCGCTGATTCACATCAGCGTCAACAGCGTCCTTCTGCCGCCGACCGGTGTGACATTGCCGCTTCTGAGTTACGGCGGAAGCTCCCTGCTGTCCGTCATGCTCGCCTGCGGCATGGCTTTCAGCGCGGCAAAAGAGGAATGAAATCTGCTGCGCAAATGGCGGGCCGTGTCAAATTATGAGAAAAAGGAGCATATCATGATTCTCAGCGCAAGCAGACGCACGGATATTCCCGCCTTTTACGGGGACTGGTTTCTGGAAGCCCTGAAAAAGGGGTCGCTTTCCGTCCGGAATCCGTTCAATCCGAAACAGATCAGGACGCTCGTCCTTTCTCCGGACACCGTGGACTGCATCGTGTTCTGGACCAAGAATCCCGCGCCGCTGATGGTGCGTCTTCCGGAAATTGACGCCATGGGATACCGCTATTATTTTCAGTTTACGCTGAACCCCTACGGCAGGGAGATCGAAAGAAATCTGCCTCCGAAATCCGGACTGGTCCGTGTCTTTCAGCGTCTTTCGCGGCGGATCGGAAAGGAAAGAGTCGTCTGGCGCTATGACCCCGTTCTGTTCACTCCCGCGCTGGATCCGGACTGGCATGCCGCTCAGTTCCGGATTCTGGCGGAGCGGCTGGCAGGTTTTACGGAACGCTGTGTCGTCAGCTTTCTTGATTTCTACCGGAAGACGGAGCGCAATATGGCCGGCAGCGGCATCTTTCCCCCGGACGGATCCATGACGGCTGCCGTTGCCGAAGCGTTTCTGCGGATTGCCGGAGAAAACGGCCTGGAACTCCGATCCTGCTGCGAGACGCTTGCCCGTTACGGGATTCCCGCAGGCGCCTGCGTCGATCCGGATCGGATCGCCCGGATTTCCGGAAAGAGTCTGAAACGCGGGAAAGACGCAGGCCAGAGGAAGCTCTGCCATTGTGCGCCGAGCGTGGACATCGGTTCCTACAATACCTGTCCGGCCGGCTGTATCTACTGCTACGCCAACGCGAAAGCCGCGGAGCGGAAAATCCCGCGGTGAACAGCTCCGTCATTGCGGCGCGGTTTTCCGTTTCACATCCAGGGCGGATTCTGGAGCGCGAGAATTTCGGGAAGCAGTTTCCCGGCTTCGCCGATGCGGTGTTCCTCCACCAGGCGCAGCGTCTGTTTCAGCATGTCGTTGTGCGCCTCGCAGGTGAAAAGATTCCGGCATGGCAGCCAGGATCTGACGATTTCCTGTCTGGTCCAGTCCGGCGGCCAGTTTTCCACCTTTTCCCGGTTCAGGCACGAAAGGTAGCCGATGCCTGAACGGGTGCACCAGGCTTCAAAGCAGCGCTGGAGCAGATCCGGATGCCGGATGGGCGCCGAGATTTTTTCGTAATATTCGAAAAACAGCTTTTCATCTTCGGGGTTCAGCGGGGTGACTGCATTCGCATCGAATTTATACGGCAGAAGTTCGAGCGCATAAACGCCTTTTTCATCGCAGAAAAACTTGCTGAGATAGCCTGTGTGCCAGCACCCCGGGCGCGGCCCCGGATACGGAAAATAAAAATTGCCGGGGGAATAAACAATCGGGACATTCCCGAAAATCTCGCATCCGACGCAGCAGTGCGTATGGCATCCCCAGACAATGTCCGCTCCTGCGGCGGCATACTCGCGGTAGAGCTCCACCATGCGCGGAGAGGGATAGGCGTAGTATTCATGTCCGCCGTGAATGGCGGCGATCACAATGTCCGCGTTCTTTTTCGCCTCCCGGATCTGCCGGATGTTGGCGAAGGGGTGCATGGGCGCTACGCCGGGTTTGTCCGGTCCGGCGGTTCCGAATTCGTTCTCCGCGAAATTGACGATTGCGATTCTGAAACCGTTCCGCTCCAGAAAGAGCGTTTTTCCGGCATCCTCCAGGTTTTTTCCCGCTCCCGCGTGGAGAAAGCCCGCGTTTTCAACATGGGAGACCGTTTCCAGAACCGCGTCCGGGCCGAAATCGCCGACATGGTTGTTGGCCAGCAGCATCACGTCAATCCCCAGAGCCCTGCCGAAATTCAGACATTCCGGCGGGCATTTCAGGTTGGGGCCGGATTTGTCGATCGGAGTGTCCGCTTCCGTCAGAGCGGCTTCCCACTGCATGAGCTTCAGAGCGGCGGACGCAAAGAACGGCCTGATTTCCGCGGCCAGTTCTTCCGCATTGTGAATTGTCCGCTCCCTGGACTCGGGAGACTTCGGGCAGACATCTCCCGTGAAGACGATTGAAAATGTTTTTCCGACCGGTTCACGAAGTTTCATCATCCTGTTCTGAAACATGGTATTCCTCATTTTGATTTCCGGATGCATCTTTGCCTGGAGAAACGGCTGTTCTTAAAATAAATGTTTCGAATGGTATTTTCAAGCCGGGAGGGAACGGCATTTTTCATTTTCTGCAACAGGATGTCCGCATGGGGAATCCGCACCCCGGCCCGGTTATACGAAACTGTGGGTAATCCGGATTTGCGCGCTGACCCGCGGATCGTGTTCGCGGAGCTGTGCGGTGATCCGTCGGATCAGTTCCTCGTTGCCGAGAAAGAACTTCCGCGGGACAAGCAGCTGGAAATTCAGAAGGATCCGTTCTCCGGACTGTTCCAGGCGGAAGTCATAAACCTTCAGTTCCGGATCCAGCGCACCGATCAGCTCCTCCGCGAGCGTGCGCCAGCGTTTCAGTTCGGGATCCTGCGTGGAAAACGGATCGCAATGGAGCAGCAGGCGCACGGGCATATGGCGGGCGATTTCGACTTCCGCGGCTTCCAGTGCATCGTGAATCTGGACCATGTCGCTTTTTTCCGGATTGATTTCGGCGTGTGCGGTGGCGAAGTAGCGGTCCGGCCCGTAGCTGTGGACGATGATGTCGTGGACGCCGCAGATGTCTCTGCATTGCAGGAGCCGTTCGCGGATCTCGTTCACCAGTTTCCGGTCGGGGCATTCCCCGAGAAGCGGATTGATGATTTCCCGCACCACCTTCGCCCCGCCGAAAATGATGAAGAACGCCACCAGCAGCCCGGCGAGGCCGTCCACGGGAAACGTCGTATAGTGCGAAATGACGAGGGAGAGAATCACAAGTGAGGTCGTCAGAATGTCGCTCAGACTGTCGAAGGCGACGGCATGGATGGTTTTCGAGGCGATTTTCCCGGCAACCTTCCGGTAGACGAAAAACATCCAGAGCTTGACCGGAAGCGTCGCCAGCAGGAAGGCCAGGGCGGCCGTTGTCATTTCGATCCGCGCCGGATGGATCAGGCGCTCGAAGGAGAGCTTGAGAAAATCGAGCCCGACGGCGATGATGATGACCGCCACGATCAGCCCCGCGACATATTCGAGCCGTCCGTGCCCGAACGGATGTTCGTCGTCGGCCGGCTTGTCGGCGAATTTGAAGCCGAACAGCGTGATGACCGCCGATCCCGCGTCGGAGAGATTGTTCACCGCGTCCGCGCTCACCGCGATGCTTCCGGTCAGGATTCCGACCGAGACCTTGACGGCGCACAGCACGAGGTTGGTCAGAATTCCATACCAGCCGCAGAAAACGCCGTAGGCGGTTCTGCCCCGCGACGACGTCACGTCACCTGGATTCCGCAGAAAAAGCCGGATCAGCAGTTCATTCATGATTTCTCCTTTGCATGCGAACGGATACTATATCCGGAAAGGATGCCGATTGCAAACGCTTTTTTTCTTTCTGCCGATTTTTTTGCCCGCATCCGCCATGTCCGCCTGCCGCATTGCCGGAACTTTTCAGAAATTTTTTGTTTCTCCTCTTGATTTCATTTTATAATACGTTATTTTAAAATTGAAATGCAAAATAATAATTTTATATTATGAAATTATGACAAAATCCCTTCACAAGGCGCTTGACATTCTGGAGTATGTGGTTCTCCAGTGCGGACGGCATGTGACGCCGAGCGAGGTGGCGGAGTATGCGAACCTGAATGCCGCGACCTGCACGCGGATCATGGGCGAACTGGTGGAACGCGGATATCTGGACAAGATTTCCCGGAAATCCGGTTACGCCCCCGGTCCGATGGTGGTTTCGCTTGCGACGCGCGACAACTGCTACCGGCGGCTTGCCGCCGCCGCGAACGAGCCGGTCCGGGCGCTTGCCGAACGCCTCCGCATGGCGGTGAATCTCGCGGTGATGAACCGCGACCGGCGGATCATGCTCTGCTTTCACTCCGCGCGCCGGAACTGGAAGGTCTGGAACAGTTTTACATTCGGCCAGGATCATGCGGCGACCGCGACCGGCTGGCTTCTGCTTTCCGCGATGGAGGAGGAGGCCGCCATGCGGATCATCCGGGAGAAGCAGCTTCCGATCACACGGCGCGATCTTGCGCGTGTTTCCGAACGCGGCTTTGTCGATTTTGTCTCTCCCGGCGATTTCATCCGGGTGATGGGGCATCTGATCCGTCTGGACGGTTATCCGCCCGCCGCGATCGGATTCGGCATTCTGCCGGAGGAGGACCCGGCAGAGGCGCTGAAACTCTCGGAGGAGACCGCGCGGCGGATCATCCGGAACCTGACTCCGGAAACACGGGCTTATTGAGTCTGAACTTTTCTTCATCAAACAAGTGGAAAGGATATGAAATGAATCTGATCTGGAATGCGCGGAACACTCCCTCGGAACTGCATCCGGTCCTGAGGGCGCTCGGCGAGGAATATCCCCTGCTGGAAGGGTCGCAGGGCGTCTGCCTGAGCTTTGAGAAGGTCCCGGAGGCGGAGACGCTCCGCGTGACCCGGCACGGAGACGCGTTTCTCGTGACATACGGCGACGCGTCATTTGCCGCGCGCGGTGTCGCCTACGCCCTGTCCGGGCAGGAATGCGATGAAAAGATCTGTTTCCGCACACACGGGATTCTGCTGGACTGTTCCCGGACGTTCGTGGTGCGCCCGGATTATTTCAAGCGCTGGCTCCGGCGTCTCGCCCTGCTCGGCTACAACATGGCGATGCTTTATACGAAGGACGCCTACCGGGTGCCCGGCGAAACCTATTTCGGATACATGCGCGGCGCATACTCCATGGAGGAGATCCGGGAGATCGACGCGTATGCGCAAAAGCTCGGCATCGAGATGATCGCGTCGATCCAGGCGCTCGGGCACCTTGAGCCGATTCTGAGATGGGGAGCCTATTATGAGATCAGGGACACGGACAACGTGATCCTGGTGGATTGCGAAAAATCCTATCTGCTGCTGGAGAAGATGATCCGCTTCTGGAGCGAGGCGCTCGGCACCCGCCGGATTCATCTGGGCATGGACGAAACGCACGACCTCGGGCGCGGCAGATTCATGGACATGCACGGCTATGAACGGCCTTTCGACATCTACAATCGCCATCTGAAACGCCTCTGCGGAATCTGTGAGAAATACAGCCTCAGGCCGATCATCTGGAACGACATGTATTTCCGCTATGCGAACAAGGCGCAGGACTATTACGACGCGGATTCCCCGATCCCGCAGGATGTGAAGGACGCGATCCCGAAGATGGTTCAGCTTTCCTACTGGGATTATTATCACCGCGACGAGGAGACCTATCTGAAAATGCTGGACCGGACACGCGGCCTGAACGGCGGGGAACCGTTCATGGCGTCCGGCATCTGGACCTGGTCGCGCCTCTGGTACGATGCGGAACAGACCCTTGCCACGGTGAAACCCTGCATTGACGCCTGCCGCCGTCGGAAGATCCGCGACATGGTGTACACCATGTGGGGTGACGACGGGGGCTACTGCGAATTTGAATCCGCATTCGCCGGGATGGCGTGGGCGGCGGACTGCGCCTTCAACGGCGAAGTCTCCGAGGAGCGTCTGAGCCCGCTTTACCGCGCGGTCTGCGGAACCTCCTACGAACTGCAGACCGAGCTCGGGAAAATGGAGATTGCATACCGGGGGGATGCGAAGGGGAAATGGTTCAATGTCAATGCGCCGTCCGTGCTCTGGGACGATCCGCTGATGGGAATCGTCTGGCATGAAATGCTTGCGCGCGATCCGGACGTCTGGCGCAACGCCCTCGAAACCTACCGCGTCTTGCGCGACAGGGCGGAGGCGCACCGGGAAGACCGTGCGGCGGGGATTGTCAACCACGCATGGAACATCCTGAACGTGCTGGCGAAGAAGGTGGAACTGCGCCTTGTGCTGCTGAACGCCTATGGCAGGCGGGATTTCTCCACGCTCGGCGTCGTCGCGGAAAAATATGTCCCGGAGGTGATTGACGCCCTGGAGGGACTCAACGACTCCTTCCGCGACCAGTGGTTCCGCGGTTATAAATCCTACGGGCTCGAAATCATGCAGATCCGCCTTGCTGGGCTTCGCGAGCGGTACACCGAGCTGGCGCGCCGGATCGGCGAACTGCTCGACGGACGGATCGACCGGATCGACGAACTGGAGCTCCGGCCGGAGACCGCCGGACTCGGCGAGACGCGTTACCGCATGATCGCCACGGGCGGATGGTTTGTTTAAGTTCCGGAATCCGGAAACCGGAATTTCGCATTGACCGCATTGATTTTCAAGGACAAGGTGTTGAAAGATGAGTGAAGAGTCTGATCGTCAGGCAGTGAATTTCATGGAAAACGAAACCCAGTTCCATCTCGGCTTTCTGCCGACGGAGCAGTCCAGTCCGCTGACGCGGAATCTGGATCGTGAATTCGCGTCCGGCAGCGGGAACGGCGTGCGCTGTCTCCAGCGCGTCGACCGCAATGTGCTCGAAATGGCGGGACGCATTTTCCGGAGCGAAGCGTTTCGGAAACTGGTGGAAACCGGAAAGGAAACAATCGGCAACGGCGGGAAAATCGTGTTTTCCGGCTGCGGCGCAACAGGGCGTCTGAGCATTCTGCTGGAATGCATGTGGCGCGACTGCTGTGCGGAACATCCGTCTGTCGCGCAGTATGCGGACCAGGTGTTCAGCATCATGACCGGCGGCGATTACGCGCTTGTCCGTTCCGTGGAGTTTTTCGAGGATTATCAGGAGTTCGGGCGCCGGCAGGTGCGGGAAACGGGAATGTCCGGGAACGACATGCTGGTCGCGATCACCGAAGGCGGCGAAACCTCCTCCGTGCTCGGCACCGTGGACGAGGCGCTCCGGTGCGGCTCGAAAGTTTTTCTGCTGTTCAACAATCCCGCCGATCTCCTGGCGGAGCATCTGGAGCGTTCCCGCCGGGCGATCCGGAATCCCGCGGTCTGCGTGCTGGATCTCTCCTGCGGGCCGATGGCGCTTGCCGGATCGACCCGGATGCAGGCGACGACCTCCGAACAGCTGGTGGCCGGAGCCGCGCTGGAGCTTGTCATGTGCTCTCTTCTGCATGTGCCCGCGCCGGATTACGCAAAGGAGTTTGAAACCCTGCTCGGAGAGCTCGAGGCGTCCGCGGATGCAATCGCCTCCTATATCGACTTTGAGTCCGGCGTCTACCGGAACAGGGGAAAGATCACCTATTTTGCGGATGATTATCTGCTGGACATCTTCACCGACACGACGGAACGTTCCCCGACCTTCATGCTTCCGCCGTTCCGGAAAAAGGACGACCTTGTTTCGCCGCCGCCGTGGGCGTTTGTCAAGAATCCGCTGCGTTCGACTCCGGAGGTCTGGGCGCACGGCATGCATCGCGCGCTGCGCTGTCTGGAATGGACGCCGGAGGACTACAGGCAGATGGGCGCCCCCGCGGCGATTCAGGGCAATCCTCCGAAAATCGCCGCAACCGAACTCCTGAAATTCGAAGTCGGAAACGAGTCTGTCGCGGAACGCTGCGATTCCGGAGAGGACGGCGCCGTTCTTGTGACGGTCGGAGGCCGTGGGGACGGTCCGCGTCTTCAGGAGGCGTTTGACGCGATCTCCGCCGGGTTCCGTTTCCGGAAACGTCTTGCGGTCGGCGGGAACGGCTCCGCCGATTTCAAAATTCCCGTTTCCTGCGCGGATTCGCCGCTGCACCTCATGTTCCATATGGCCGTGAAGCTGGTCCTGAACACCGCCTCGACGGGAATCATGGTGAAGCTTGGGCGCGTGACGGGGAACTGGATGAGCTGGGTCGATGTGACCAACAAGAAGCTGATGGACCGGGGAATCCGGCTGATTTCCGAAATCGGCGGTCTGGACTACGGCGAAAGCTGCAGGCGGCTCTTCGCGGCGGTCGAGGAGCTTGCGGCAAGTCCGGCTCCGGCGAAGGAGAAGCCTTCCGCCGTCCAGCATGTGCTGAACGGTCTGCGGAAATGACTCCTGCGCGGCGGGCGCCCGCTTTGCGGTTTTTCTTTCTTCCGGACTGTTTTTCTGTTGAAATCGGCGGCGGATGACGGTATATTTCCGACTTGGCTACGAAACAAGGAGGCGGAAGCATGAATCAGAAACTGAAGCTGGAAACCCTGGCCGTGCAGGCCGGGTACACGCCGGAAAACGGCGGCCCGCGCGTGGCGCCGATTGCGCAGAGCACGACCTACAAATACGACGACGCACAGAGCGTCGCCGACCTGTTCGATCTGAAACGTCCCGGATTCTTCTATACGCGGCTCGCCAATCCCACGGTGGACTGCTTTGAAAAGAAGATCGCCGCGCTGGAAGGCGGCGTCGCCGCAGTCGCGACGAGTTCCGGTCAGAACGCGAACACGCTGGCGATCATGAACATAGCGCGCAGCGGCGATCACATTGTGGCGATTTCCAGTCTGTATGGCGGAACGGTCTCGCTGTTCTCCAATACGCTGAAGAAAATGGGCGTGGAATTCACCTTTGTCCTGCCCGATGCTCCGATCGGGGAGCTCGAGGCGGCAATCCGGCCGAACACGAAGGCGATTTTCGCCGAAGTGCTCGCAAACCCCGCGCTGATCGTCCTGGATATCGAAAAAATGGCACAGGCCGCCCACCGGCACGGGCTTCCGCTGATCGTGGACAACACATTCCCGACGCCGTTTCTCTGCCGTCCGTTCGAGTTCGGCGCGGATATCGTGACGCACTCCACCACGAAGTACATCGACGGACACGCCACCAGCGTCGGCGGAATTGTCGTCGAAAAAGGCGGATTCGACTGGAGCAACGGCAGATTCCCGGAATTCATCAATCCGGATGAAAGCTATCACGGGCTTGTCTATACGAAGAATTTCCCGGAGGCGCCGTATTCCGTGAAACTGCGTGTCCAGTGGATTCGCGATATCGGAACGCCGATGATGCCGTTCAACGCATTTCTTTCGATGATCGGCGTCGAGACTCTGCATGTCAGAATGGAGCGGCACTGCCAGAATGCGCTTGCGCTGGCGGAGTTTCTGGAATCCCATCCGAAGGTGGCGTGGGTGAATTATCCCGGATTGAAATCCAGTCCGCAGCATGCGCTGGCGCAGAAGTATATGCCGCGCGGCGCAAGCGGCGTGCTCTGTTTCGGCGTCAAGGGCGGCAAGGCTGCCGGGGAAAAGGTGATGAACAGTCTGAAAATCGCTGCGATCGTCGTGCATGTCGCGGACATCCGCACCGGAGTGCTGCATCCGGCGAGCATGACGCACCGTCAGCTCAGCGAGCAGGAGCTGATCGCCGCCGGCGTGTCCTCGGATCTGATCCGCGTTTCCGTCGGCATTGAGCATATCGATGATCTGAAGGCGGATTTCGACCAGGCTCTGCGTCAGGCATAGCATGATCTCCCGGGCAGTGTCGCCTCCCGGCGTTTGCCGCATCAGAAACGGTTTTCCCGGAGACGGCGCTGCGCCGCAATTTTCCACACGGCGTTTCCGTATTCCTGTTTGCAGGTCCCTCTGCCGGTCTTGTTTCCCGGCTGCATGGACTCTGTTTTTTCTCCGGCGCTTCAACAGAAATGTTTTTTCAAAAAAAATTTTTTCAAAATTGCTTTTCAGAACGAAATGCAATATATTTACGCTCAAAATAATTTAAAAAATGAAATATTCTCTGAGGAGCATCCTGAAATGAAGCCCGAAGCAATGGATTTCTGGCGTTTGCTGTTCAATCTTGTGGATGACTTTCGTGAGCTGGCGGCCCACAGGAACCGGAATATGGAGATTGCGGAATTTGCCAATGTCACAGTGGGACAGATGCGCGTTCTGAAGGCCATTTTCGCCTTTCAGGAGAAATATCCGGATGGCGTAATGCTCAAGCTTCTTGCGGAAAAGGTGAACCTGACTCCCGGAGCGGCATCGATCATTGTCGATACGCTGGTGAGACAGGGAGTCCTGGATCGCAGAACCAGCGACGTGGACCGCCGCGCCGTTTGCATCGGTCTTTCCGAGCAGGGCAGGCGCATTGTCGGATGCTACGGTGATTTTTTTACCAGGGTGACTGCGGATTTTCTTGCGGACATCTCGCGCGAGGAGTATGAAACCGTGATGAAGCTTCTCACGAGGTTCAATCATGATATTGAGAGGATGAAGCAGGAAGATGAGACTTCGTGATCCGGATCCGCGGTCTGCCCCGTTTTCGTGTGCCCTCTTCTGTGCGCATGCGGAGAGAAGGCAGAAGGTTCGGGAACGGGCGTTGTTTCTCTTGCGGTCGTCACAGATTTTATCGTGGACGAGACGCTTCCGGACATGACCTGAGGAATGTGTCGGACATGTCCGACACAGGGGAGAGACTCCCATTCCTGTCCGTATTTCCGGAATCGTCCGGTCTTTTTCTGCAGGACCGGCATGCGATGCGGATTCCGATTCTGGCGATTTCCGTTGCGTCGGGCGTCGGGTTCGTGCCGGAGGATGTGCGGGGACTCGCCGCCGGCCTCATTGCCGGTTCTATATCCGGAATCTGCCGCCGGGCATTTATGCGCGCCGGGGCTGGTCATCCTGATCGGGCCTGGCGCCTGAGTCTTTTGACGCACTTCAGAATTCCGGGCATGTCCGATAGGGCTCCGGTTTTTTCTCCTCCGGCGCGGGGGGTCTTGCCTGTGCGGGGAACTGATTCCGGTAAGTCCGCGGCGCGGCTCCGGTTTTCCGCTTGAAGTAATTCGAGAAATAATACTGGTCGGAAAACGAGAGGCGTGCGGCGATTTCCTTGACAGAAAGTCTGGAATAAAGCAGCAGGCGTTTTGCGGTTTCGACTTTTTTATTCATCAGATATTCGTACGGCGTTGTCTGGAACGCATGGCGGAAGGAGCGGATCAGATGCGCCTCGGAAAATCCTTTTTCCCCGGCGTAGTGTT
Organism: uncultured Victivallales bacterium; assembly: GCA_944390795.1. Taxonomy (GTDB): domain Bacteria; phylum Verrucomicrobiota; class Lentisphaeria; order Victivallales; family UBA1829; genus UBA11452. Next base: position 24,835 of record CALXRI010000019.1, on the reverse strand, counting down.
CCAGATTGAAGCCGTTTTCCAGAGATTCGTCCAGCGCGTTCTTCAGCGCTTCGACTTCCGGGGGGAGTTCCGTTGTCATGCCGTGCACGATGCGTGCGGCCTCCTCGACAAACTGGTGGAAGATCAGGGCCGCCTGCCGGTTGGCGTCCGGAGAGTTGTGATTGACTGCAAGCATGGATTCGAAATGCTTTTTCAGTCCCGGACAGTTCGGGATATAATAGACCTCCTCAAGGCCGTATGCGCGGAGCAGATAGTGCATCATGTCGCCGCTGATGACGAAGAAAAGTTTCTGCCACGGATCGGCGCGGTCCGGCCAGTAGGTGTGGGTGCTGTACTGGGAAAGCACATAGACGCTGTCTTTTCCCGGCCGGTAGGACTGCCCGTTGATTTCCAGACCGCCCGCTCCGGAACTGACGTATTCGACGGTGCACTGCTGGTAATTCGTGCGCGTGATGCTTCCCGTCCGGCTGTTCGCCGCGGCGGTTGTCGCCGCGAAAAACTGAAAGGGAAAGACTGTCTCATGGGACGGATTCTGATTCGTTTCAGTCAAGATTGCTCATCCTTTATTATATTTTATTCATGGATTTTACCGGGATAAATCCGTCTTTCGGTTTGATGTTTCCCATAAAGATACTACATTATATCACGGATGAGGGAAAAAGCAATCAACCAACCAACTTATTTCAGAGGAGTTTTTGGAATGGAAACATTGAAAGTGGGACTCATCGCGACAGGGGGGCGCGGACACAACGGATGGCAGGCGCATCAGCCGGAAAAAGGCGTCACGATTGTCGCCGGCGCCGACATCGCACCGGCTGCACGCGAGGAGTTCAAGCAGAAGTTTCCCGAAGCGAAAGTGTTCGAGGACTACCGGGAACTGCTGAAGATGGACGAGATCGGAGCCGTTTTCATTTCCACTCCCGATTATCTGCATGAGGAGATGGCGATTGACGCACTCAAGGCGGGCAAGGCGATTTATCTGGAAAAACCCATGGCGATCACGATTGAAGGATGCGACCGCATTCTCAGAACCGCCATGGAAACCGGGTCCAAGCTTTTCATCGGTCATAACATGCGCCATTTTCCCGTTGTGCTCAAAATGCGGGAGATCATTCAGTCGGGCATCATCGGTGATGTTCAGGTCGGCTGGACCCGCCATTTCATCGGCTACGGCGGCGACGCCTATTTCCGCGACTGGCATTCCGAACAGCGTTATTCCAACGGTCTGCTCCTCCAGAAAGGCGCGCACGACATTGATGTCATGCACTGGCTGATGGGAACCTATACGAAATCGGTTGTCGGAATGGGCATGCTCTCCGTTTACAATAAGTGCGCGAGACGCTCTCCCGAAACGCCGGGGTGCGCGAAGTGGGATGCCGCCCAGTATCCCCCGCTGGAACAGACCGGATTCTCCCCGATCATCGACGTCGAAGATCACAACATGATCATGATGCAGATGGAAAACGGCGCGCAGGCAACCTATCTGCAGTGCCACTACGCGCCGGACGCCGAACGCAATTACACCTTCATCGGAACAAAGGGCAGAATTGAAAACATCGGCGACAGCGGAGACTGCTATGTGCATGTCTGGACCCGCCGCGGACCGCGTTCCACGCCGGACATCATCTATCATGTGAAACCCGCGGTCGGCGGACACGGCGGCGCGGACGGTCCGATTGTGGACAACTTCCTCGACTTCGTCATGCACGGCGCCAAAACGAACACCTCCCCGGTTGCCGCCCGCAACTCCGTGGCGACAGGCGTTCTCGGCCATTACTCCATGCGGCACGGGTGCAACCGGCAGGACGTTCCTCCGCTTCCCCGTGAGATCATCGAGTATTTTGAAAACAATCAGGTGAAGAAATAACGCCTCCTTCCTGTTTTTTATCGGAATGGAATCCCGGCGCAGGCCTTTCCCGCTGCCGGGATTTTTTGCTGTCCGGGATGCGAGATATCCGCGAAACGGGATTTTTCCCGGTTTTCGAAATGCAAATCCCTCCCGGCGCTTGAAACTTTCCGGCGGAAAGAATAGATTACCGCATCATCATGCAACCAGAGGACATTTATGAGAGCAGTTCTGTTTTTTCTTTTCCTTTTCTGCATGTTTCATGCATGGTCCGCGGAATCTGCCGGTGTGAAATCAGAGCCGCCCGCCGGGAAGCGGTCCGCCATGCCCGCGCTGCCTCTGCCGTCCGTCAGGAAGGCGATCGAACAGGATCCGCATCTTTACAAGGAGATTGCTTTTTTTCTTCGTGCCCTGGCCATTGTCCGGGAAAATTACGTGGACCGGGAGAAGGTGTCCGACGGGAAACTGCTGAAAGCCGCTCTGCGGGGAATGCTGCAGGAGCTGGATCCGTTCAGCATGTATGAGGAGCCCGAGCAGCTGAGGGCCCTCAGAGAGGACACCGCGGGACGCTTTGCAGGAATCGGTCTGACCCTTTCCAGGCGGGGGAATACGGTTCAGGTCGTTTCGCTCGTCGACGGAGCGCCCGCTCAGAAGGCGGGACTTCTTCCCGGTGATGTGCTGATCGAGGTGGATGGGCGTCCGGTGGCGAAAATGACGTTCCGCGATTGCGTCGCCCGGCTGAAAGGTCCGCCGGGGACAGAGGTGAAAGTGAAGGTCTACCGGCGGAAGCCCGATGCCGTTTTCGATTTCACGCTGACTCGTGCGTTCATCAAAATTCCTTCGCTGCACGGCGTGAAAGTGATCGGAAATGAATTCGGCTACATCCGCATCTCCAGTTTTTCCAGGGCGACGGCGGGGGATCTGGACAAGGCTCTGGCGGATTTCGCCGCGAAAAAGGTCCGGGGCATAGTCATTGATCTGCGGAACAATCCCGGCGGACTTCTGAGTGCTGCAATTGAAGTGTGCAGCCGTTTTCTGAAGAAAGGCGATCTGGTGGTTTATACGGAGGGACAGTCCGAACGCTCGAAACAGCGTTTTTACGCGGGTGACGCGGTGAAGTATCCGGATATTCCGCTTGTCCTGCTGGTCAATGGAAACACCGCGAGCGCCGCGGAGATTTTCTCCGGCTGTCTTCAGGATCACCACCGGGCGGTTCTGCTCGGGACGAAGACTTTCGGAAAAGCTTCGGTCCAGACGGTCATTCCGCTTCCCGACAAGGGCGCGATGCGCCTGACGACCGGAAAATACTACACCCCGAGCCGCCGCGTCATCCATGAAAAGGGCATCATGCCGGATATCATCGTGCCCATGACGCCCGGAGCGGAGGCGCTGCTTGCGCTGCGGCTCAATACTGCGCCCGGCGGGATCCTCGCGAAAGACGGGCGCGGCGTGAAGGACATTCAGCTTGAACGGGCGCTGGAGCTTCTCAAGGGAGTCAATCTCTTCCTGAAAAACCGGAACAGCCGCTGATTTGCGGGAAAATTTCGTCTTCCGGACTTGTCTTTCCGGAAAAGAACGTGCATATTTCCATACCTGCATTTCAATAACGAGTCGAAAGGATGACAATGAACAAAACAACCGCCCTGCTTCTTTCACTTTGCACTCTGATTCTGACCGCGGGCTGTGCACGGACCGTGATCCCGGAGGAGGTGCTTCAGCTTCCCGAATACACCTCGGTCTATACGGCCTACAATCTCTGGGCGAATGAGAAATCCGAAATCCCCAGCGCCAATATCCAGAAGGGCACCGTCATTCCGTTCGGCACCGAGATCACTTTCATAAACGCCAACGAAAATGAGATCAATTTCAAGCGCGTCAGCGACGGAAAGGTCTTCAAGATCATATACGACAAAAACAAGAACATCATTCCCATTGAGATGTTCATCAAGCGTCTTTTCGTTTTTGACAACGGAGAGACCCTGGCCGCGGGCATCCGTCCGGTCGTTTATGAAAAGATCAAGCGCGGAATCGTGGAAAAGGGCATGACGCGCAACGAAGTGCTTCTCGCGTTCGGCCCGCCGCCCGCCATGCGGACGCCGGTGGAGTCCGTCGACACCTGGACCTACTGGACGGACAACGGCGTTTCCAGAAAAATCGTGTTTTTCGGGAACCGGGTCGTCGAGATCATCGAAATCTGATCCGGAGCGCACGAGATGAACAACAAAACGGTTCTTGTCACCGGCGGAGGCGGCTTCATCGGCTCCCATCTCTGCGAACGGCTTCTCTCGGAAGGGATGGACGTCATCTGTCTGGACAACTTTTTCACGGGGGCCAAGGACAATATCCGCCATCTGCTCGCCAATCCCTCGTTTGAACTGATCCGTCACGACATCACCGTGCCGATCAGTCTGGAGGTCAACGCGATTTTCAACCTGGCATGCCCGGCGTCCCCGGTTCACTATCAGCATGACCCGGTGCAGACCGCGCGGACCAATGTGCTCGGCGCGATGAACATGCTGGAGCTTGCGCGGCGCCTCCGGATTCCGATCCTTCAGGCGTCCACATCCGAGGTCTACGGCGATCCGAAAGTGCATCCGCAGAAGGAGTCCTACTGGGGCAATGTGAATCCCATCGGCGTGCGGAGCTGCTATGACGAGGGGAAGCGGTGCGCCGAAACGCTGTTTTTCGACTACCGCAGACAGTACGGACTGGACACCAAGGTCGTCCGCATTTTCAACACCTACGGGCCGCGCATGCACCCGAACGACGGGCGCGTCGTGAGCAATTTCATCATGCAGGCGCTGATGAAGAAGGACATCACGCTGTACGGAGACGGTTCCCAGACCCGCAGTTTCTGCTATGTTTCCGATCTCGTGGAAGCGCTGGTGCGTGTCATGAAAACGCCGAAATCCTTCTCCGGTCCCGTGAATCTCGGCAATCCGCAGGAGTTCACCGTCCGCCAGCTCGCCGAAAAGGTGATCGAACTGACCGGAAGCCGGTCGAAGCTGGTGTTCCGGGAGCTGCCGCAGGACGATCCCGTCAAGCGCAGGCCGGACATCTCGCTGGCGAAGAAGGTTCTTGCATGGAAGCCTGAAATCGCTCTGGACGAGGGGCTTACCTGGACGATCGCCTATTTTTCCGATCTGATCCGGAACCGGAACCGAAATCACTAGCGCAATCGGAAATACGGGAGAGTGTCGGAATGCCGCTGTTTTCCTTCGGTGAAATTTTAAATGCATCGGGTGGCGAGTTCGTCAATGTTTCGGACTTCCACATTTCCGTTGATTCTCTTTCCACGGATTCCCGTAAGCCGATGAAGAACGGTCTTTTCATCGCGCTTTCCGGAGAAAACTTTGACGGACACGACTATCTGCGCCAGGCGATTGCGTCAGGTGCGGTTCTGCTCTGCATTGAAAAGGGGAAAATTTCCCTTCTTCCGCCCGGTGTCCCGGCGATTCTGGTTGATTCCCCCCTGCTTGTCTATCAGAAGCTTGCGCATCTCTACCGCCGCCGCTTCAAGGATCTCAAGGTGATCGCTCTGACCGGTTCCAGCGGAAAAACCAGCGCGAAAGAGGCGCTTCGCGCCATCTTTTCGCACGTTTACGGAGCGGAGCATGTCCTTGCGACGGAGGGTAACACCAACAACCAGATCGGCGTGCCGCAGAATCTCATGCGTTTGACGGACAAGCATAAAATCTGCATTCTGGAAATGGGAACCAATCATTTCGGGGAGATTGAGCCGATTGCCCGGATCGCCGAGCCGGATGTCTCACTGGTGGTCTCCATCGGGAGCTGCCATCTGGAATATCTGAAAACTCTTGACGGCGTGGCGACGGAGAAGTCGCATATCCTTATGGCGCTTTCCAAGGACGGGACGGCGGTCATCCCGCAGACCTCGCCCGGAAACGGCATTCTGCGCGCCGCCGCAGGACATGCGGCGCAAATCCTGACGTTCGGATATTCGGACAAGGCGACTCTGGAAGTCGTTTACAAGGGTGGAAACATTCGCGGCAGCTCGTTTGAACTCATCAATCATGAGAACGGAGAACGCGCCGCCGTAGAATGGGGACTTTCCGGGCGACATCAGGCATGCAATGCGGCGGGGGCGGCGGCCGTGGGGATTGCCTTCGGAATTCCGCTTGCGCAGATTGCCGAAGGCATCGCGGAAACACGCCTTCCCGGGCTGCGGATGCGCGTCACGGAACACGCGGGGGCGACCTGGATCAACGATGCCTACAACGCCAATCCGGACAGCATGCGCGCCTCCCTGGAATGGCTGGGCGAATTCGCCGATGAAAATCATCTGCTGCTTGTACTCGGCGACATGGGGGAAATCGGACGGACGGCTCTGAAGGAGCATCTCAAGGTTCTTTCCTATGCCCGCCGGATATTTCCCGAGGCGGAAATTGCCGCCGTCGGGAGGCACATGAGCAAGGCTGTCGCGGTAATGGAGCTTGTCTCCCGGAAAAACATTGCGGCATATCCCTCCGCATCCGCCGCCGTGGAACCTGTCCGCGCGAAGGTGCGCAAGGGCGATCTTGTCTTTCTGAAGGCGTCGCGCAGAACAGGTCTCGAAATTATTGAGCCGGCGGAGTAGGGCGCCATGGAAAAGACGCTGGCTGATTATCTTGCGGCGCTCGGTCCGCTGGCGCTTGACGCGGGCGCGGCCGATCCCGGACAACTGATCCGAGGCGTTGCAAACAACTCCCGGAAAGTGCGGGATGGGTTTCTTTTCTGTGCAATCAGAGGTGTGAACGCCGACGGGCACGTCTTTATTCCCGATGCCGTCCGGAATGGCGCGGTCGTCATTCTTGCGGCGGAGCGCGCTGCCGTTCCTCCCGGCGTGTCTTTCATTCGGGTTTCCGACTTCTACCATGCCTGGGGTGTCGTCTGCGCCGCGTTTTTCGGGAATCCGACGGAGCATCTGGACGTTTTCGCCGTTACCGGAACCAACGGAAAAACCTCGATTGCCTTCATGCTGAAACGGATTCTCGCCGCGCACGGACACCGCTGCGGACTGATTTCCACTGTCGAATATGATGATGGAAGCGGGATTGCCGAAGAGGCGGCGCGGACCACGCCGGAAGCGTTCACCATCCAGGAATATTTCGCGCGGATGGTGCGCAGCGGATGCGACTGCGCCGTGATCGAGGCGTCGAGCCACGGACTTCATCAGCATCGGCTCGGGAACGCCCGTTTCGCCGGCGCGCTCTTCACCAATCTGACCGGCGACCATCTGGATTATCATCACACGATGGAGGCCTATTATCAGGCGAAGAAACTGCTGTTTGCGGAAATGCTCCGCCCCGGCGCACCCGCGGTCATCAACATCGACGACGAATGGGGCGCGCGCCTGGCCTCCGAATGCCGGGGACGGCGTGTCCTGACTCTTTCGAAAAACAATTCCGCCGCTTCCGGATATCTCGATTCCATTCAGCTGCACGCTTCCGGGAGCGAATTCACCCTGCACATGAATCATGCCGTATTCAAAAATCCCATGCCGTCTGCGGACGGCGTTTCCATCCGGATTCGTTCCGTATTGATCGGAGAGCACAATGTTTTCAACATGGGGCTTGCCGCGCTTGCCGCCTGCGCCTCCGGCGTTCCTCCGGCGCTTGTCGCGGAAACGTTGTCCGCGCCGGATATCGCGCCGCCGGGCCGCCTTGAGCCGTTCGATCTGCCCAACGGGGCGCGGGCGTTTGTCGATTATGCGCACACGGATGACGCGCTCTTCCGGGTGCTCGGCGCAATCCGCACTTTCTGCAGAGGCCGGATTATCACCGTGTTCGGCTGCGGCGGCGACCGCGACCGGACAAAACGTCCCCGGATGGCGAAGGTGGTTTCGGAGCTTTCCGATATCGCCGTCGTAACCAGCGACAATCCCCGGACCGAGGACCCGCTCGCAATCATCGCGGAAATCCTGAAGGGAATCCGGCCGGGAACGGAATGCCTGACGGTACCCGACCGGGCTGAGGCGATCCGGAAAGCCGTCGCGCTCTCACGCGCCGGCGATGTCATCCTGATCGCGGGAAAAGGGCATGAGAACTATCAGGAGATCAACGGGGTCAGGCATCCGTTCGACGACCGGGAAATACTCCGTCATTTACCATAAAAAGACGGAAAAATGCGTGAGCATTTTTCTCGGGGTCAAGGTCCGTTGGCAGGACTGAGAGGAAAGCACGATCACAAAATTGCCTTGCAATTTTTTTGTTTTTAGAGACGGAAAAATGCGTGAGCATTTTTCTCGGGGTCAAGGTCCGTTGGCCCTTGTCGGGCGCAGCGCGAAATTTTCACTTTTCCGCCGTCAGAAGTACGACTGCCCGCGCCTCCATGCCTTCCATACGTCCGACAAAGCCCATTCCCTCGTTCGTTTTCGCCTTTACGGAGATGCGTTCCGTTGTGAGAGACAATGCCCTCGCGAGCGATTCGCGCATGGCGGTGATATGGGGCGCCAGTCTTGGCTTCTGCGTAATCAGCGTCAGATCGACATTCGAGATGTTCCAGGAGGAAAACGCTTCATGCGCAAGAGTTTTCCGCAGGAGTTCCATGCTGTCCGCGCCCCGGTAGCGGGGATCCGTGTCGGGGAAGAAGTACCCGATGTCGCCGAGCGCAAGTGCGCCGAGCAGCGCGTCGATCAGAGCATGGACGGCGACATCCGCGTCGCTGTGTCCCAAAAGTCCTTTTTCATGAGGCAGTTTCACGCCGCATAGAATCAGCTCCCGTCCCTCCGCAAAGCGGTGGACGTCGCAGCCGTATCCGATCCGAATCTCCGAAATCATACGTGTTCCCCTTAAATGACTGTATTCATCAGATAGTTCATGATGAGAAAGGAAAAGACGGCGATGGCGCCTGCGAGAATGGCGCCGAGCCATGTTTTGATGATGAAACCGATCAGGCACATCGCCGCGGCGTATAGGCTGGTCAGAATGGAAAGGATCAGTCCTAGAACCATCGAAAGATGCAGCATCGCAAAGTAGAAGTGCGACCAGAAGGAATGAAATTCCATGTTCGGACGGAATCCCCCCGCGTCGAGATAAAGGAACATCGCCGCAACTGCGGCGATCGCGGTGGTAAGAATCGCCGGAAGCATGAACAGGGAAAACAAGAGCTTCATTTTTCCATCTTCCTTCCGGCCTGCGGTATGAGTATGACGCCGGGAACGGCTGGCTCCGAACCCGGCGGAAGTTTTTTCTTATGCCTCCGGCGTGTAGTTCGGGGCATCCTTGAGCATCAGGATGTCGTGCGGATGCGCCTCGCGGAGCGCCGCGCCGCTGATCCGGATGAATTTCGAAGTTTCGCGAAGCGTTTCGAGGTTGCGCGCCCCGCAGTAGCCGAGCGAGTAGCGCAGACCGCCCGCAAACTGGTGAATGACCTCCCAGAGCGGTCCGCGGTATGGCACCATGCCTTCGACGCCCTGGGGAACGAGTTTCTTCGCGTCGTCCACATCGGCCTGGCCGTAGCGTTCGCGGCTTCCCTTGGAGGTTTTCATCGCTTCGAGACTGCCCATGCCGCGGTAGACGACGAAGCGTCTGCCGTGATGGATGATTTTTTCACCGGGACTTTCCATGGTTCCCGCCAGAACCGATCCCATCATGACGGAGGATGCTCCGATGGCAAGCGCCTTCGCCACGTCGCCGGACTGCTTGATTCCGCCGTCGGCGATGATCGGCACTCTGCCGCGCGCGGCTTTGACCGCCTGGTAGATCGCCGTCACCTGGGGAGTTCCGACGCCGGCGACGACGCGCGTCGTGCAGATGGAACCGGGGCCGATGCCGACCTTGATCGCGTCCGCGCCCGCATCGACGAGCGCCTCCGCCGCGGCCTCGGTCGCGATGTTCCCCGCGACGATGTCCAGTTCCGGATACTCTTTCTTGAAGAGTTTGATCGTTTCGATCACGCCCTTGCTGTGTCCGTGCGCGGTGTCGATGACCAGCGCGTCCACATCCGCATCCGCGAGAGCCGCGGCGCGCTCGTAGTCATAGGGGCTGATCGCCGCCGCGACGCGCAGGCGGTGTTCGGAGTCGCGGTTGTAGGCGGGCTCCTCTTTTTCAATGAGGGTGCTGACATCCTGGAAACTGTAGAGTCCCTTCAGGTTTCCGTCCTTGTCGATGATCGGAAGCTTGCCGACCTTGTTTTTGCGCATGATGTCGAACGCCTCTTCCAGCTGGGTGCCGGTCGGGGCGGTCACAAGGCGCGTGGTCATGACCTCCTTGAGTTTCCTGGTGTAATCGGTGAGGAACTTGATGTCGCGGGACGTGAGGATGCCCACCAGTTTTCCGTCCGCGTTGACGATCGGAAAACCGGAGAAGGAATACTGTTTTTCCGCCTTTTCCCGGAGCATTTCCCCAAGGGTGGTCTCCTCGTTGAAGACGACGGGTTTGCGGATCAGTCCGTTGAGATACTGCTTGACCTTGCGGACCTCGTCCGCCTGTGCGGCGGGCGCAAGATTCTTGTGAATGACGCCGATGCCGCCCAGTTTCGCCATGGCGATGGCCATTTCGCTTTCGGTGACGGTGTCCATGGCTGCGCTGATGAAGGGCACGTTGAGCTTGATGTTTTTGGAGAAGTAGGTCGAGATGTCGGCCTGGTCCGGCAGAAAGTCGGCGTACTGCGTCAGCAGGGAAATGTCGTCAAAGGTAAGACCTTCGAACTCGAACTTGGACATGAATTGATCCAGATAGCGATTGCCCATTTTACTTCTCCATGATTGAGGGTGGGCCGCCGGAAGCGGCAAATTTTTCATTTGCCATCGTAATGTATCATGAAACGCCTTTTTTTCAACTTCGGAAGGGAAAAAACTTGATAAAAACTTCATGCGGAACATCCGCCCGGCACGGGCCTGATTCCGCGTTCGGATATGCTTTCTCCGGATGCGCGGAACGTGTTTCTCAAAATCCCGTTCTCCCGGTTCTTGCATTTTCCTTCTGTCAAGATTATATTCCGTCGCAGACTCGAACATTCCGAACGCAGAGGGACGATTATGGGAAAACAGCATTCATGGGAAGGCATCTGGATTTCCGCCGGGGAGAAGGGGCCGCTTCTGCGGCGGTCCTTTGAATGGGAGAATGGGTCCGGACAGGTTTATGCGCTGGTTGCCGGGCTGGGCTGGCATGAACTGTATGTCAACGGGAAAAAGGCCGATTCCCGTGTATTGAGTCCCGTTGTGACACAGTATGAAAAGCGCGTTTCCTACATCCGCTATGATATTACGGCGCTGCTGAAGCCGGGGAAAAATGCGCTCGGCGTGATGCTCGGGAACGGCTGGTACAACTGCCGCTTTCCGAAAAATGTATGGAATTTTGATTCCGCCTCCTGGATTGATGTGCCGAAACTCCTCTGCAACGTCGTCGCGGACGGCAGGGTGATCCTGAAAACGGATCGTTCCTGGAAGACTGCGGACGGTCCGATCCGGTTCAATTCCCTGCGGAACGGGGAATACTACGACGCCCGGCGCGAAATCGACGGCTGGAGCGCTCCGGAGTTTGACGATTCCGCGTGGGCGGACGCGGTGCAGTGCGCGCCGCCGCCCGGCGTGCTCGTCGAGGAGGATATGGAGCCGTGCCGGGAGTGCGAATGTTTTCCGCAGGCCGGCGTGAAGATCCTTGCGGACGGTTCGCTGGTATACGACTTCGGAAGAAATCTGACCGGCTGGGCGCGGATCCGCGTGCGCGGCGCCGCCGGAACCGTCCTGACGCTGCGGTACGCCGAATGCCTTGCGGAAAACGGCGACATCGATCAGGGCAATATCAATCTCTACGTCCGGGAAGGCGAGTTCCAGACCGACCGCTACACGCTGCGCGGCGCGCCGGAAGGGGAAACCTGGAGCCCGCGCTTCACCTATCACGGGTTCCGTTACGTGAAAATATCGGGGTGCCGGCCCGATACGGAGCTGGAGAGCGTGGAGGCGGTTTTCATTCACAACGCGTTCGCCTCCATCGGGCTGATCAAATGCTCGTCGGAGCTGCTGAACCGGCTTTTCAAGTGCGTGCGCCAGAGTTACCTTTCCAATTTCACCGGAATTCCGACGGACTGTCCGCACCGCGAAAAAAACGGATGGACCGGCGATGCGCAGCTTGCCTGCGAGACCGGACTCTGGAACTACAATTCCGTCCGCGCATACAAGCATTTCATCCAGATGCTCGTGGATGCGCAGCGTCCGAGCGGCCAGCTCCCCGGAATCGTTCCGACCGGCGGCTGGGGATACAACTGGGGAAGCGGCCCCGCGTGGGACAGCGCGCTTTTTGAAATTCCCTTCCGTGTTCTGCGCTTTTTCGGCGACGATGAAATGATCCGGCTCCATTACGGGGCGATGCGGCGCTATCTTGATTTCTGCGCGGGCATGTCGGAGGATCATCTGCTGCGCTTCGGACTCGGGGACTGGTGCATGCCGGACCGCGCGCCGGTGAACACCGTCGAACTGACTTCCAGCGCCTTCTACTACCGGGACGCATGGCTGTTTTCCCGTTTCGCCACATTGGTCGGGGAGGCGGAAAACGATGCGCTTCTCTACGGACGCCTTGCCGAGGACATCAAGGCGAGCTTCAACCGGAAATTCTATCACGGTGACGGGGTCTTCGGAGACGGCTCCTTAACCGCTCTCGCCGCGCCGCTCCACCTCGGACTTGCGCCGCAGGGCGAGGAACGGAAGATCGCCGACCTGCTCGCATCAAAAGTCGCCGCCGCGGGCTGCCGGGCGAACTTCGGGATTCTCGGCGCCAAATACGTGCCCCGCGTGCTTGCCGACTACGGATATGCGGAGCTCGCCTGCCGGATTCTGATGCAGGAGGAATATCCCGGCTGGGGATACTGGATCCGGCACGGTGCGACGACATTGTGGGAGGACTGGAAGGGGGGTACCTCCCGCAATCACATCATGTTCGGAGACGTCGGCGCGTGGATGTTCGAGTACCTCGCCGGCGTCCGCCCGCTGAAGAACGGATTTTCCGAGTTCCGCGTGGCGCCGAACGCCGTGTGCGGCCTGACGAACCTGATTATGACGCATGACACTCCCCGCGGCAGAATCGTGGTGGACTGGACGCGCGAGGAAAAGCGTTTCATCCTGACTCTGACGGTGCCGAAGGGAACGTCCGCGGAAGTGGTTCTTCCCGGCGGAGACCGCAGCCGCGCCGGGGAGGGGGTCCAGTTCTTCGAAGTGGATCTGGACTGAGGGGTTTCCCCGTCTGTCTTGAAAAATTTCCATGCCGCAGCCGGGAATCCCGGTCCTCCGCTTCCCCGGCTTTATCTTGCAGGGGTGATCAGGGGAGCGAATTCTTTTGAAAACAGATACATGGCGGAATTGCCGCATGAAATGGATTTCGCCATTTTTGTGAAGTCTTCCCGTCCGGAGGCTGCGGCATGCCCGTCCCAGAACCAGACATTGGCTTTGCCGTGATGGCGGAGATGAATGCCGCCATAGGTGGAGGCCGTCGAGGCGGCGTCCGACCTGACGGCCGAATGCTGGCCGGGCCTGCCGTTGGCCGGATTGAGATACATGGAGTCGCAGAGACCGAAAGCCAGACTGGTTTTTGCGATTTTTCCGATTGCGACGAACCAGGGATTGTCGCCGGACGGATTGGAAACGCTGTAAAGCGCGTCCGCGGAAAGAAACCAGCCTCGTATATACGGGCAAGGCCCCCCGTAGAAATGCTTCTGAATGGTATCCGCTTCATTTTCCAGACCTGGACACCGCATGCTTTCCGGAGTTTTGAGATATCCCAGGCGCGCTGGATTTCCGTTCGGGGCGATTTCCGACGCCGCCTTCCGGGAAACGAGGTCGAATCCCGCCAGAATTCCGCTCCATGCGTTGTTGCCGTTGTAGACATACGCGGTGTTCCCGTAATCTCCCGCATACATCAGGAATCCGCCCATGCCCGTGTTCTTGAGATTGTTGAGACACTGGACGGACCGGGCTTTTTCTTTCGCCTGATTCAGGGAGGGAAGAAGCAGCGAAGCGAGAATCGCGATGATCGCAATGACGGTGAGCAGTTCCACCAATGTGAAAAAATGATGTTTCGGCATGAGGGATCCTCTTACTTATTTCAGTTTGACCAGCTTCAAATCATCAAGAAAAACCGCTTTTCCTGCGGTGAAATCATTCAGGAAAAGATAGCCGTTGATGCCGTTGGAATCCGGGCGCGTTTGCACAAAGGCGACATATTTCCGCCACGCTCCGGCGGGAAGCCGTTTTTCCGGAAGCATGTTCCACGCCTGATTATGGGTGTTTTTCGCGGGAAAAAGCCCGCAGCGGATGTTTGCGCTTCCGCCGGAATCCCCGCTGCGGATGCGGAAGGAGAAAAGATACCGGGAGTCCGGTTCCGCCGGAAGCTGGAAGCGGACCAGGGAATAATCGCCGGGGAGAACCTTCCACGCGAACTTTCCGGAAAAACTCTGCTCCGAAGTCCGGATCCCGGACCCTTTTTTCCGATGTCCCGGATGCAGATGGAAGACCGCTTCGTCCACCGGAGATTCCATTCCGCCGTTCGGAAAGAGATTCGGCGCGTTCCCCTCCGGATTCGTCAGCGCCTCCGCGACGGAACGGACCAGCGGTTCCGGCATCCTGCCGTCCGCGAGTTTTTTCAATTCGGCCTGCACGGGGGGCGCGTCGGCGAAATCCAGTGCGAAGGAGAGAAGCCAGAGCATGATTTCCGAAGCGGGCTCTTCGAAACGCAGGCGTCGGCTGTAGATTCTGGAACGGTAGTAATATCCCATGACGGGGTCGTTCCGGAATTCCTCCGCCAGACGGTTCCGCTTTTCGATCAGACGCGGGATCCGCTCGAAGGAACGCAGGACGGCAGCGGCGCTTTCCGCATCCCCGAGCGTATTTTCCGGAGGCAGATATTCCGCGCCGTACAGCTTCAGAATCGTTTCCATGTATTCGAAGTGCCGCTGGAGAAGCGCCGCGCGCTCCTTTTCCTGCGCCGTCCGCGTCCTGGAAACGACCTGCCGCATCAGTTCCCGCGCATGCGCGAGATCCTTTTCCGACACCGCATACATGTGCGATCTGTCGCCGTCCCAGGTCATGTAGACGCTGGTATAGGCGCTTTTGAACCACGGGGTTTTCCGGATTTCCGGTCCGCTCATCACGTTTTCCCAGAGAGTGTAATATTCCTTCAGATACGGAGCCGCCTCCTCTCCGACGCAGTTCCGGCACCAGTCGGAAAGCAGGGCGTCCACATCGGCGTTGACATCCCAGAGCAGTCTGGCGACCAGATACTCCTTCGGTCCTTCCTTTGCGTCGAAACACTCGTTTTCCCCGAAGTAGACCAAAGTGTTCTGACCGCGGAGATAGCGCAGCATTTCCGCATGCACCCGGAAGTAGACCCGCGGCAGCACGTAGCCGTGTCCCCAGGAATAATCCCAGACTCCGAGTGTTGCGGCCTTTTCCCGCCAGGAGGCGACGTATGCCTTCTGTTTTTTCATGATTTCCGGCACGACGCACTGGTAAAGATCCATGGTCAGGATCACGATGACGTTTTTATGCAGACGGAAGGAGGGCGGCATCTTCGTTTCCACATACGCGCCCGCCGTGAAGAGGACGCCGGGGTATTTTTCCGCCACCTTTTCCGCGACGGCGTTCACCCATCGGAAATAGACTTCCGATTTCTGATGTTTCCGTCCGCCGTTCGCCCGGGCGCAGCTGCTGCATTCGCAGAATCCCCCGACGTCGTTCTGGATCAGGGATATGCTTTTCTGATCCGGATGTTCCGCCAGCCAGGCGCAGATGTTTTCCGCGGCGGCCCGCGCCGTGTCCGGGTGGGAGTAGCAGGGCTGCCAGCGTCCGTTGGGATGCTCTTTCGGAGGAGATTTCAGTTTTTTCCCGTTCAGGAGCGGCATGATGTTCTCCGGCCATCCTTCCTTGTCATAGCGTTCGGCGGGAAAGACGTATTTCAGCAGGAGATGGTTCATGTCAATGGTATCCTTGAAGCGCGCCTTCGGATACCACGACGGATGGGTCCTTTCCACAAATCTGCGCAGCGGAAAAGAGGGCGTCCGGACCGTTGCGGTCCGCGGGATTGCCATCTCCGTCCTGGGGGAATAACTCAGTCCGCACCGTTCCGGGAAAAGCCAGCGGACCCCGGCATATTCCTCCAGAAGCGTGTTGAGCGCCCATTGGAGCGAGACGTCCGTGCATGTGATCCGCAGGGTTGCGCGGTCGGGAAAATCCAGCGTGAAGCGGTCGTCTTCCAGCGGCGGCGGATTCCGGATGATTTGAAAGACGATTCTCTGATGCCGCGGCGGTGTTTGGCACGGAGAACAGACGGGAAGCGCATTCCCGCAGACCCGTCTGAGGATTTGATTGAACTGATTGATCCGTGCCGCGTATTCCGCGCCCGGAAGCTCGATTGCGGCGTTCGGGCGTCCTTCACGGAAGATCCGGAAGACATCCTCCGCCGGCGGCATGGCTTCCGTGAAAAAGGCGGCGGAAAGAAGCAGGGCGGAAATGAGTCGTTTCATGAGAAGTCCTTTTTCTGTTCGATTTTTTAATATTATATGCGGGAAACAGGGATCGTAAATGCCTTTTTTTTTATATTTGATATCTGAAATCACCAAAAATGGACGTGCTGTGTCCTTTCAAGTTTCCAGGTCTCCGGAACGCTTGAAAAAATATCTGCCGCAGTTATATTCCTGTAGAAAACGAGATTGATTTCCGGAGGCGGCATATGGACAGCGTCATGAACTACCATTTTTTCGAAAATGAGATCAGACTGATTTCCTGTGCCTATTATCCCCGTCTTCTGTGGGAGGAGAGACATCCGCCGAAATCCTACTGGTGTTTCTTCTGGAATGCGGAAGAGGACAAAAGCATCCGCTTTTCCGGGGAGGATCTTCCGTTCGGTGGGGAGCATGGCGTGCTGATCCCTCCGTACGCAGCCTATCAGGTGAGTTCAGACGGCCGGGAAATTCCGCTTCTGTATCTCTATTTCGAACTCAAGCCCGCTTATGAGACCGTGATATCCCGCCGGAAATCCGTGTTTCTGAACCGGGCCGAGCGCGCGGAACTTCTGGAACTCTGCGCCATGATTCTCAGCGGAAATGCCGTGCCGTGGCGTTCCGCTCTTCCCCTGCGCATTGCCGCAAACGTGCTGCTGAAGCTGGGCCCGGCGGATTTCTCCGCACCGGAACAGCCGGACAAAAGAATCCGGGAGGCGCTGGAAATCATCAACCGGGATTACGCGGAACATCTGGACAACCGGAAGATCTGCCGCCGGATCAACATGTCGCAGAACAACTTTCTGCGACTGTTCCAGCGCGATGTCGGGCAGACTCCGCACTCCTATCTCAACTATATCCGGATACGGAACGCCAGGCGCCTGCTCCGGGAAGGCGGAGCCTCCATTGATGAAATCGCGGAAAAAACCGGATTCCGCAACCGGTATCATTTCACTCGCGTCTTCAAGAAATACACTTTTGTCACGCCTTGCGCATACAGAAATGAAAAGTGACCGGCCTGCGTTTTCCGGAGATTTCCGGTCCGGCGGCGATTCTTCAAAAAAATCGAAAGGGAATCGGGAAACACGCTTTCATATTTTCATATTTATGCTATTGTTCCTTCCGTATCCATTGCTGAGCAATTTGTTTTGAGGAATTTTCTTATGGCATCTGAGACCGGGGAAAAAACGGCGACATTCAAATTGAGATATCTGATCTGCGGGATTGCGCTGCTGCTCTTCCTGCTTTCCATATTTTCCTACAGCCGGGCGGATCTGGCCGTGCTGGACGGAGGATCTTCGGAACCGCTCCGGAACTGGGTCGGGCCGCTCGGAGCCAATCTCTCCCGCGCCCTTTTTTATATATTCGGACTGGCGGTTTATCCGATCACCAGTCTTCTGATCATCTGTCTGGCGCGCGGCTTCATTCCCTATCCGCTGAAGCGGCGCGGCTACATCATGGCGCTCTGCGTGACGATTCTCGGCATCGTGATTCTGCTTGCGCTTTTCCCGCAGGAATTCGTCCTCCATACGGAGCGTCTCGGGATCGGACACGGCGGAAAACCGGAGTTCGCCCTGTCCGGCGGCGCGCTCGGCGCCCTGATCGCGGCGCCGGAAACGGAAAATATTTCCGCCGGAATTCTCCGGCGCTTCATCGGAACGATCGGCACCATGGTGACCGCGCTCTGTCTGATCTTTTCAGGGCTCGTCTGGATTTTCCTCCAGGACTGGAAGGATATGATTTTCGAGGCGATCCGGGGAGGGGGGCGCGCGCCGGACCGGAAGGGACGCAGACTTCCGGATACGGAACGGGAGCCGATGTTCGAGGAGGATGTTTCCGATTCTCCGGAAAAAGGGAAAAAGCCGAAATACCGTCCTGAATTCGAGGAGGAGGCTCCGGCGGAATCTGCGGGAGCGGAGGAAGTTCCGGAACCGGGAAAAGCCGGGCGTCGCACTCTGTTCGGTCTGCTGAAAAATCGTCCGGCTGATCCGGATGAGAAGGAGGATGCGCTTCCGGACGAAGAGGAGGAAAATCGGAAGGAACCGCCGCCTGCGGCGCGTCCGCGTTCCCATGCGGACAGCCTTGACGCGACGGACCGCGCCGCCGCTTCCGAACGCGACGACGCATTTGCGGACGAGAGAATGCGTCCTTCCGAAGTGACGCGCTCCAAGCTTCAGAAGCAGCATCAGGCGCCTTCCGTGCAGACCGCCAATCCTGCGAATTACAATCTTCCGCCGGTACCCCTTCTCGACAAACCCCGGGATGTCCGGAGCGAGGACGACGAACATCTGAAGCAGGCCTGTGCGATTCTGCAGGCCACGCTGGACAGTTTTGAAATCAACGGCCGGGTCGCCGACACGGTCGTTGGCCCGCGCATCACCCGTTTCGACATTCAGCTGGAACCCGGCGTGAAGGTGGAGAAAGTCACCAACATCCAGAATAACATCGCCATGGAGATGAGCGCCGAAAGCATCCGCATTCTCGCGCCGATTCCCGGCAGGAACGCCGTCGGCATCGAACTGCCGAACAAGGTATCCAACATGGTGTTCATCCGCGAACTGTTTGAATCCGAGGCCTGGCGCGGTTCCAAGGCGGACATTCCGATCATCCTCGGCAAGGACGTCTCCGGCAAGGTGATTATCGCCGACCTGGCGAAGGCGCCGCATCTTCTGATCGCCGGATCGACCGGCAGCGGAAAGAGCGTCTGCATGAACACCCTCATCATGAGTCTTCTGTTCAAGTTCTCGCCCTTCAATCTGAAGCTGATTCTCGTCGATCCGAAGTTTGTCGAGCTGGAAATGTACCGGCCGCTGCCGCATCTGATCACACCGGTTGTGAACGACCCGAAAAAAGTGCCGTTCGCCCTGCGCTGGGGCGTCAACGAGATGGAGCACCGCTATCAGATGCTGGCGAAGGTCAAGGCGAAAAATCTCAATGCGTTCAATTCGCGGCCGCCCGATCCGGAACCGGTCTACGACGAGAACGGCGATCTGATTCCGCCGAAGCTTCCGCTGCTGGTGATTATCGTCGACGAACTGGCGGACATCATGATGACCGAGGCCAAGAGCGACGTGGAGACTTCGATCTGCCGGATTGCGCAGAAGGGGCGCGCCGCAGGCATCCACCTTGTCATTGCCACGCAGACGCCTCGAAAGGATATCATTACCGGAACGATCAAGGCGAACCTGCCGACGAAGATCGCGTTCAAGGTGTCGACGGTGATGGACAGCCGCGTCATTCTCGACGCGATGGGGGCGGAAAAGCTGCTCGGGAAAGGCGATATGCTGTTCAAGGGGCCGAGCGGGGAAACCGAGCGCATCCAGGGCTCCATGGTATCCGATCCCGAAATCCAGAAGGTTGTCGACTTCGTCTCCAGCCAGGTGGAGCAGCACTTCGACACCAAGGTCGTGCTGGAAAAACCGGAGGACGAGGAGGAGCCCGATGACGGGAAGAATTCCTTCCCGGACGAGGAGTTCGACGACGACGGCACGGCGGATTACGTCCGGACTGTCATTGCCAAATATCTGCAGCCAGGCGATGACGAGAACGTGAAGAAGGCGCTTGACATCATCATCCGCGAGGGCAAGGCAAGCACCTCCTATCTTCAGCGGCGCATGGGAATCGGCTACAACAAGGCGGCAGAAATCATCGACCGTCTGGAGCAGCGCGGCATTGTCTCGGCGCCGCTTCCCGGCGGACAGAAACGCGACATACTGGTTTTTGACGAATTGGGAAAACCGGATTGATTTCCCGGCAAACCGTGTTATAATTATACGTGAAAACAGAAAACATGCGACGGTGCATCATGGCAGACGGAAACAACAAACTGAATGCGGAACTCAGAAAAGTCGAAGACGATCTTTTTGCCGCGGAGGATTTCTCCGGAAAGGCTCCCGTTCCGCTCGACGACGTTCTGAAACCGCTTCCCGTCCCGGACGAGGACTTGAATCCCGTTGCGGCGGGATTTGTGCCTGTCAGGGAGGATTTTTCCCGTGCGGTTCCTGATGAGCCGCATTCCGCCCCCGCGATCAGAACTTTTTCCGAGAGCCGTCCTCCGGCGAAGCATGATGTCTTCAGCGAGCCGGTGAAATCCGCGGAACCGCTTCCTGCCGATTCCGCCTCTGCGGAAGAGCCGCTCCCTGTGCCGGAAGAGCCTGCGGTTTCCGTCTCCCGTTCTCTTGAGGAGATGCCTGCTCCCGTTCCGGAGCCGTCCTCCGCGCCTCCTGTTTCTCCCGCCCCTGTCCGGGAATCCGGAGCTGTTCCCGCGCCCCGGAATCCGGTTCCGCATCGGCAGATCGCCGTTCCCGATATGGAGCACGCTTCCCTCGGCACGATTCTCCGGCAGGCCAGAAACACTGCCGGACTGACGGCGGAACAGGCGGCGGATGTCACGAAGATCCGTCTGGATTACATTGTCGGGATAGAGAACGACGATTTCAAGCGTCTGCCTCCGGTGGTGTTCATCCGTGCCTATTCCCGGACGCTTGCCATGCTTTACAAACTGGATCAGGCCGCGCTGGACGCCGTCATGCGCCGGGTGGATGAACTGGAGCCGCCGGCGGACGTGCCCAGACAGCTTTTGCAGAAACTTGAGAGGGATGTCCAGGTCAGCGAGGAGGAGACAAAAAAGCTGAAACGGATGATTCTTTATGCGGGTCTTGCCGTGGCGCTGATAATTTCCCTTACTGTCACGTGCATTGTCGCGGCCGCGGTCGGACGTGCACGGAACACGGCGGAAACCGTTCCTGTCGTTTCAGCGCAGACCGTTCCTGCCGTTCAGACTGCCGATCTGGAGAAACTGCTGCCTCAGCAGGTTCCGGAAGTCCGTGTTCTGGAGGTTCCCGTGAAATGACCTCGCGGGCAGATCGGAGGAATGGAATCCGATTCTTTCCGTGCCGCTTTTCCGCCGTGTTTCTGAACCCGGTCCGTCTCGGCACGGCGTCCTTCATTTTTTTCCGGATTTTTTTGGTTTTGCGGAGAACGGCGGGAGGTGTTCCCGCTCTGTTGTTGTTTTTCAGCGGATTGACTGCCGCCGTACGAAGTGAAAGATTCTGAAAACAGGATGGAAAAATGAAAAAAACATCGGATGACTGTGCTCCGGGAGAGAAGGCTGCCGTGCCGCCGGAGTCTTCCCGGACTGCGCGTTCCTGTGTTCCCGTCCCGAAGATTGAGGAGGACTGCTATGACTGGTGGGCCCGGCACGAGGAAAAATGCCGCACGGCCTGTTCCTTTCGCGCGGAGGTTGTCTTTCTTGGGGACTCCCTGACGCATTTCTGGTCCGGCGAGTCCGGCCCTGATTACGGCGAGGGGCTCTGGAACGAGCTTTACGGGGATTTGCCGGTCCTGAACCTGGGATTCGGCTTCGATCGGACGCAGAACGTGCTCTGGCGCATGGCGCACGGGGAACTCGAAAAACAGTCGCCGTCGCTTTTCGTCGTCAATATCGGGACGAATCAGTTTTCCATCACGCCAGCCTACAGCGGCGATACGCCGGAAGAAGCTGCGCGCGGGATTGTATGCGTGGCGGAGGAGCTTCACAGGAGAGCGCCGGATGCGCTTGTCCTGCTGATGGCGTTGTTCCCGCGCGGGAACAAGGTCAGCGAGATCCGGGAAACCAACCGGATTCTGCGTGCCGCGCTTCCGGCGATGCCGTTTGCGGAATGGGTGGATCTCGGCGGGATTTTCGGAGATGAGAACGGATGTCCGCGGGAGTGGTTCTACCAGGCGGATCTGTGTCATCTCAAGCGTGCGGGGTATCAGGTCTGGGGGAACGCTATTGCGCCCTGGATTGCGCGGAGCGTTTCAAGGAAAAGTGGAATCGGGCAGGAGGGGGACGGATGGCGGTCTTTCTCCGCCGGTGTTTGATTCTCCGTCGTTGATGTCCGCTTCGGATTGTATACATGACAGTGGAGAAGAGGAGGTTTCCAATGAAATTCAGAATGGTCCATAACAATTTCAATGTCCTTGACCTTGAGAAGAGCCTGAAATTCTACCGTGAGGCTTTTGATATGCGTGAAGTGCGCCGGCTCGAGGCGAAGGACGGAAGTTTCATCATCGTCTATCTGGAAGACGGCAGCAGTTCTCACCAGCTGGAACTGACATGGCTGAGAGACCGGAAGGAACCGTACAATCTTGGAGACAATGAATTTCATCTGGCGTTCAAGGTCGATGACTATGATGCCGCCCATGCCCGCCATGAAAAGATGGGCTGCATCTGCTGCGAGAATCCCGAAATGGGCATTTACTTCGTGAATGATCCGGACGACTACTGGCTGGAGGTCATCCCGGAGAAATGAGGAAGGATCGGCCGCAGGAGATGACAGATGAGATCATGGCAAATAAAATGAATCCTGGGAATTAATGTCCGTCTTGTCATAGAGAGTGGAAAATCTGCGAAAACGCCTGATTCGCAGGAGAAGCGTTCGACCGTGTTCCTTCGCTCATGGAATTCCCCGTTCCATGCCCAAGGGGATTTTCCATTCCGCTGCACCCCTTCAAAAATGCGTTGAAGAACTCCATTTCCGATCCGGCGTGATTTTCATGCGGACAATATAGCTTCAATGCAGAAAAATCAATGGTATGAACAGAATCCATTCCGGCGGCACTCCGCATCGCAAAAACTGCTTCGTGCAGGATTGACGGGAGGATACGAAGCAGTTTTTGATGAAAACGGAATTTCGAACGGACCGAAATGCCTGTTTAAACCTCTGTGTACACGTCGCATTTACCCTTTTTTAAGAATTTGTTCCAGGAAGTCATAGCCTTGCTTCAATGCCCACGCAGGAGGCCTGTGCCCGGAAGCGTGATTCAGAAAATGCAGATTTTCCGGACAGCTCCGGTAGGAGGCGGCCTTTTGCATCATCTCATAGCTTTTTTCGTTGTCATACTGCCCGGCAAGCAGAAAAAACGGCTTCCCGTCCGCCAGATCCAGAATCTGCGTATGATTCATTCCGATGGCTTTCATTTCAGCAAGGCGAGATCCGAAATACCATGCATCATCCCAGTTGCTCTGTTCCCACGGGAATCCGAAATCACTTGCCAGCACAGCCTTTACTCGGGGATCAAGACAACCGGTATAAAATGCCATCTTTCCCCCCAGAGAGTGTCCGGCAATTCCGATGCGTTCTCGGTCTACCCGTTCATCGGCCTCCAGCGCCTCCAGCAGAAGCATGGTATCCGCATGGAGCTTGCCCATGCCGCACCATCCAGGATAGTCCTGATTCAATGCGGCTCCAACAAGCTGCCAGCGCCTGAAATCATCACGGGGAAGCGGCAAATCAAGGTAGGTCAGATGGTAAGCATCCGCGGAAATTGTGATGAAGCCCCGTTCGGCCAGATGTGACATCATGGCCACTTCCGTATATTGAGTCAGCTTTTCCTCTGTTTCCAGTTCAAAACCAAGCATTCCTTCAGGGAAATAATAAGGGACAACCACGGCGGGGAGGCGTCCCCGCATGTTTTTTGGAAAAACCATCAGTACACGCTGAAATGTTCCCGGGCCATTTGCCTGAAGATACAATTCTGCATTGCAAATGTCAAAGGAGTAGGTTTTCACCAGGCTCCATGAGGGCTTGCAGGTATATGCCGCAGGCCTCTGCAAGCACTCTTTCCATTTTTCCGAAACACTCATCTGAATATCTCCTTTCAATATAAGTTCAGACACTTCTGGTATACTTGAGGATTACTGAAGTCGGATGCGCTGCATTCACAGCAAAGTGCATGATGTACGGTACTTGATTCATGAAAAACATCGATCTGATGCGGATGTCAAAAAAAGTTTCAGTCCTCAAGATTCACCGAATCTGTTTTACAGTCAAGGAAATTCATTCCGACAACGGTTTCAGAACCATCTCCGCATCGCATCATTCCCTGTCCCTGCCTGAAGCCGTTGCACGGACCTGATTTTCCTCAATGACATTTGTCTGCCGGCCGATATGGACAAGCCATGACATCGTCTGACGGTCTGTCATATTTCCTTTTTGATTTGAAATGCGATTACTATACTGCAACATTTTCTCTTTTGCAAGAACCGGGGAATCCGGGAATGTATGCATAGGCTCCTTTCCATGGAAATGCCTCCGCCTGCGGACGTGATCCGTTCTCTTCCCGCGGCCGTTCATCCGGATCGTGCTGCGGCATCTCAATGGATTCGTGGATCTTTCTCTGAAAAGCGGCTGAGTTCCGTGAGAGCCGTTCTATGAGACCTCCCGCATATTCCATCCGTCCGAGGCGTTTTCGTGTCTGCATTCCCTATGGTCTTCCGACCGGGCAAAGCGCATATTCATGTGGCGCCCGGTTGCCGCATGACTCCGTTTCGCGAGCGTTCAAAACACGCGGGAGTGGAATCTCCCGGCCGTCAATATATTGTATGACGAAGTTTTCGCAGCGAATGGGAAACGGTTTTCACATTGTTGCGGGCGACTGTTAAAACCTTCTGCAAAACTATAAGGAAGAAAATAAAAAATGGTTTTAACAAGGTAAAAAAAGATAGTGTGTCAAAAATCAAGCCCCTTTCGCAGATTATTTGGAAAATTTTCATTGAAAGGGGTATTATGAACG
>CALXRI010000018.1 GCA_944390795.1 uncultured Victivallales bacterium | reverse complement strand
GCTTGGCAACGCCTCTCAATGTCGGGCTGGGTATCTGGAATTTATTGATATAGAAATTTATGCAACGATGCTTATTCCATTGTTTGCCGATTACAAGTTCCGAAATAGACTTCATCCGGCGTCCGATATTGGAGAGCCGAATGAATCCGCCTGGAGTTGTAAAAATTCACATAATGCTGCACCCCGAAACGGAGCTGCGGCAAGCTGACGTACTCTTTTATTTTGATGTCCTCATATTTCAATGCCCACCAGAAACGCTCCATCTTTGCATTATCCAGACATCGTCCCCGTCCGTCCATGCTGATCTGAATGCCATGGTTCCGAAGTTCCGTTACAAACTCCGAGCAGGTAAACTGGCTCCCTTGATCCGAATTAAAAGTCTCCGGCTTTCCATAGGAATCCACTGCTTGTAATAAAAACTTGAATGAGGGCCCCGAAGCAGTTTCAACTGACGATTCACGCTTAAAGCCGGATTCTGATCGCTTATTTGAGCTTTCCGGGATTCAAGCCGCAGGCCAAGGACACATTTCGTAAAAAGTCATTCTCGATTTCAAGGCGTCCGATTTTCCTCATCAGACCGTCCTCGGTATACGGCTTGCTTTCTTTCCGTTCTGCCTTGGACTGGAAAATCCCGGAAGCTCCTTCCATGAGTTTCTTTTTCCACTGCTGGACCTGATTCGGATGAACCTGATATTTTCCCGCGATCTCGGCGACGGTCAATTCCCGCACAGCGCGTCCAATGCCACGACTTTGAATTTGGAGTCATACGACTTTTTCATAAAATGCCCATCCTTTCCAGGTCAATTTAACGGGCATTTTACACCAAGTCAAGTTGTCCAGTTTTCGGGGACAACCGCACTTTTCAGACGGGTTCCCGAAGCTGTCAAGTTTCAAACGGAATAAAAGGGAGCATCGCGACCGATTATGCCGGATTGGGACTTGACTGCACAGGGGTTCCGGATATTCCATCCCATTTTTTCCATAAAGTGCAGAAGAACCAATTTTTTTTATTAAAAATTAGTTATTTCTAATTATCTTGTTTGAATTTTATACTTCCCCTGTTATATTTCTGATGCTTGCCGCGAAAGACTGATTAGGAGGATTTTTCATGTCAGCGGTATTTAACTGAATTTTTTATTAGTTGTGACTAATCTTGTATCAGGAGCGAAAAGTGGAATTTTTTATTTTGGTGATCCTGTTTGCCGCATGGCTGCAAAGCATGCTGAAGCTGACGCTTGTGCCGCGCATTTACCGATGGGGAATTCTGATTCTGTCGGTTCTTCCGGTCTTCTTTTTCCGCGAGCGTCTGGCATCATCGAGTTTTCAGTCGATTGGCGAATTTCTCTCCGATCCTGTCAATCTGCGGGATTTCTGTGCACTGGTTGTCATTCAGGAGCTTCTGGCGCTGCTGCTTGGATTTTCGCTTCTGAAGAACCGCGAACTGGGACGACCGAACCCTTTCTGGAAATACGCCGCGCTTCTGCCTTCCATTCTGCTGCCGGCCGGAGCGATGTATGCAGAGGCCATTGCCTTCAATACGCTGATCCGTTATGATTTTGACGCGATCATGTGGGGAACGGCATTCCTTCTGGTTGCGGCAGGAGCGTTGGCGTGCGAACTCCT
This sequence comes from uncultured Victivallales bacterium, assembly GCA_944390795.1. Taxonomy (GTDB): domain Bacteria; phylum Verrucomicrobiota; class Lentisphaeria; order Victivallales; family UBA1829; genus UBA11452. The sequence continues at coordinate 56,769 of CALXRI010000018.1, read as the reverse complement.
GCCGCTCCTGATCGGGCATGGAACCATGGTGAAGATCACTGCCGCACTGAATGCAACATGGATTCTGGTTCTTCTGGCTGTTTTTCTGCCTGCGGCGGCGGAGGGGGAGTTTTCCGCACAGGCCGGATCCGGCGCACAGTGGGAACCTCTCCGGGATTTCTGCATTCTCGGGATTCTCGGCGGATGCGTTATCTTTTCGGGAGGCGCAATTCACTTTTATCGTAAATACAAGGAAAAAAGTTTCATAAAAAAGAAAGAGGATGAGAAGAGGCAATGCGTTACGTAACGGAAATTCTGAACTGGGTATCGGGCAGTTTCATGCTTCCCGATATTGTCCTGCTGCTTGCGGCAATGATCTTTGCATTGATCGAGCTGGGAGGTTTCTGCTCGACCTGGCTGACCCTTCTCCGGCACAGAAAGCGGCGCGAAGCGATTATGGAACTGCTGCGGCGCGATCAGCGGATTGATCCGTCGATTCTGGGGCAGGGGATTTTTGCGCGGCATCTGGGGGCGCTTGCGGAAATGAACTGGGATGAGATTCACTGTGAAAAACTGATCTTCGATTTTTCGCAGAATTATGAGCATGAGCTGGAACGGGCGAAATTCATGATGAAGATCGGGCCGATGCTGGGGTTGATGGGGACGCTGATTCCGATGGGGCCCGCGCTGGCGGGACTGGCGTCCGGCGACGTCTCTTCGATGGCATACAATATGCAGATCGCGTTCGGCACGACGGTTGTTGGAATTTTCGTCGCAGGGGTGGGGCTTCTTCTTTACTCGGTGAAAAAACACTGGTTTGCCGATGAGATTGCCGGACTCCGCTATGCGCTCGACATTCATCTGAGAAAGGAGACGTCCCATGGGAAGAATGCCGCGATATAAACCGTTTGACGGGGAGGAGGAGTGTGATCCGCTGACCGGACTCATCAATCTTTTCGATGCGGCAATGGTGTTTGCCGTTGCGCTGATGGTGGCTTTCGTCATCCAGAGCCGTATGACTGAATTTCTGACTTCGCAGGATGTCACTTATGTCAAGAATGCGGGGAAGCCGGATATGGAGATCATCGTCAAAAAGGATAACAAGGTTTCGCGTTTCAAATCGGAGAAGACGACCGGTTCGGGGAAAGGCGAGCGGGTCGGAATTGCCTACCGGCTGGAAACGGGAGAGATTATCTACGTTCCGGAAAACGGGACTCATTAAGAGACGGAAAAATGCGTTGCATTTTTCTCGGGGTCAAGGGTCGTTGACCCTTGCGCGGTCCAGCTGCGCAAGCTGGTCGCCGGAGGCGAAATCTCCTTTCCGGCGGCGGTTCCATCCGCTCAAGGACGAGAAGCGAAGCTTCGAGAGCCGCCGGTACAGTGTATCACCTTGGGGAAATGCCCGGAGCTCTCGTAATTGATTAATGAGTATTAAAGAGACGAAAAAAGCATGCGCATTCTTCCGTCTTGATGGGGACGCCCGGAGCTCTCGAACTTTTCTTAACGAAAAGTTCTCGTCACTGAGCGGATTGAACCGCTCCGGGCGGGGGATTTCGTGCTCCGCACGCCCAGCGTTTCGCCGCTGGATCACGCCAAGGGCCGGAAGGCCCTTGACCCCGAGAAGAATGCATGCGCATTCTTCCGTCTTGATGGGGACGCCCGGAGCTCTCGAACTTTTCTTAACGAAAAGTTCTCGTCACTGAGCGGATTGAACCGCTCCGGGCGGGGGATTTCGTGCTCCGCACGCCCAGCGTTTCGCCGCTGGACCTCGCCAAGGGCCAAATGGCCCTTGACCCCGAGAAGAATGCATGCGCATTCTTCCGTATTTCTCCGATATTTTCGGGATTCCGCTTGAAAAACAGTACGGACATGGTAATCGTATCCTGACGGGATGTTTTCGGTGAAAAAATACGGAATTTCCAGCAGGAGACACCGTGCAGATGGGCAAAGAGAGACCGGGAGCGGGATATGGTTCCGGCGGAAGGAATGCGCTTGAAGAAGCATGGCGTTCCGCGCGGATTCTGCGTATGCGGATCGCTGTTGCACTGTTCCGGAAGGAATTCCCCTTTTTTCTGACCTTTGCGCTTTTTGTCTGCGGGCTTCTGATTCTCGGCGGTCGTTTCCTTTTGCCTCGCTGGCCAATGCATTTCTCGCTTCTCCTTCTTCTGCTTTCGATCCTCTGTGCCGGAATGCTGACGCTGTTGTCCGTCCGGAAAATTCTGCCGGACCATGAGAAACTTCTGGTTTATCTGGACCGTTCCGGCGGACTGCTTTCCGCATCGCTTGAAGTGGATCCCGGTCTCTGGCGCGCTCGGATCGCCGTGCCGGACGTGCCCCGTGTTTCTGTGAAGCCTTCGCGCTTCTGCATTCCGGCACTCCTCGGAGGGTGTTTTCTATTGGGAGCTCTGATCTGCCCCATATCGCACGGAATGGAGTCACCGGACATGCCGCGCCGTCTGGATGTGACCGAGGAGAGCGCTATTCTGGAAGAGAAACTCCGTGTGTTGGAGGAAGAAAAACTTCTGTCCGCGCCGGAAGCTTCCGAAATGAAAAAGATTCTCAAGGAGGTTTCCGAGAAAAACGACGCGGGCGATGCGGGAGCCACTTACAGTCTGCTGGAAGAACTGAACCGCCGCGCGGACGGCGTCGGCGAGGAGGCGGCGCAGCAGGCGAAACGCACACGAGAACTTGCGGACATGCTTTCCCATGCGCTTGAAGCTCTATCTCAGCTTCCCGGCGAACGGATCACGCCGGAAGTCTCTTCGGAGCTTGCCGAGGCGATCCGCCAGATCGCCGCGGACAATCCCGCACTTCTGAAAGCGCTCAGGGAGGCCGGCATAGAGCCGGGGAAACTCACACCCGAGACGATGCGCAAACTTGCGGAAACGCTCGAAAACTGCAGCCGCGAACAGATGGAGCGTCTGGCGAAACTCATGCTGGCAAAGCTGACCGGCAGCAAATGCCGGAATCCCGGAATGTGTTCGGGGGAGAATGGCGCGTGTTCCGGCGCATGCATGAGTGAGGAGGACATGGATCTCGCGCAGTGGCTCAATGAGAATCTTCCCCAGTCCGAGGAGCTCCTTCTTCTGCTTGCCGGAGCAGGGCAGGGGGCGGGAGCCGGAACAGGCGGCGTGTCGCGCGGGCCGGGGAGCGCTCCTTTGAATCACACGGGAAACACGCCCGCCTTTACCGGAAAACATCGGGATTTCACGCTGGAATCCAATATGCCCGACCCGGAGCGGACGAATCTGATCGTTTCCGGGACCGGCGCGCCGGAAAATCCCGAAAAAGAGGCGCGTGCCGCACAGGCGGGGTCCCTGCGCGGCGGCGAAGCCGTGGTGGAACAGCGGAAAATCCGGATCCATCCCGAGCATCGTGCGACGGTCGAACAGTATTTCAGGAAAACGAAACAATAAGGAGATTTGTCCTGTCATGGAAAAGGAAAGCGAAGCATCATTGGTCGCGCCGGAGATTCTGGCAGAGGCGCAGGCGTGCGCAAACAGGATTCTGTCCGAACTGGACCGCATCCTGCTGGGACATCACGAGGTGCACCGCCTGCTCCTGATCGGGATTCTGAGCCGGGGGCACATTCTGCTCGAAGGGCTTCCGGGAGTCGGCAAGACCGCGCTGGTCAAGGCGCTCGGCGCGCTTCTTTCGCTGGATTTCAAGCGGATCCAGTTCACGCCCGACCTGCTTCCGGGCGACATCCTCGGGTGCAGCATTCTCCGGACCGAGCCGGACGGCACGCGTCGCATGACCTTCCAGCCGGGCGCGATTTTCTCGAATATCGTGCTTGCCGACGAGATCAACCGCGCGTCCCCGAAGACACAGTCGGCGATGCTTGAGGCGATGCAGGAGCGTTCCGTGACGCTGCTCGGCGAGACGCGGATGCTTCCGGATCCCTTTTTCGTGCTTGCCTCCCAGAATCCGATCGAGCTGGAGGGCACCTATCCGATTCCCGAGGCGCAGCTCGACCGCTTCCTTTTCAAAATCGCGGTTCCGGGCGTGGATGCCGGCACGCTCACACGGATCATCTCCGAACGCCGCCGCGGGGAGCCGCCCGCGCCGGAGTGGTCGATCGGAAAGGCGGAGCTCAGGAGCCTTTTCGACGTGATGGACCGCATTTACCTCAGTGGTCCCGTGGCGAATTACATGGCGCGTCTGGTCGCCGCCGGGCACCCCTCCGATCCCGCCGCGCTGCCGGAGATCAAACGCTTCACGGCGTTCGGCGCCTCTCCGCGTGCGGCGATTGCGCTTGCGGAGTCCGCCCGGGCCGCGGCGCTGCTCGCCGGACGGCCCACCGTCGGGTTCGAGGATGTGAAGAGCGTTGCGCCAGCCGTTCTCAACCACCGGCTGATCCTCAATTATCAGGCGCGTCTGGAGAAAGTCACGCCGTTTGATCTGATTGATCTCCTGCTGGAAAAGGTGGATCCCGCCGGGATTGCATGGAGTTCCGATGTCCGTGTCGAAGAACCGGAGGGTGGAAAATGACCCTGCATTGGTTCCGGTTTTGTCTGATCTTCCTCTGTCTGCCGGGAATATCGGGGCTTTTTGCGGAAGACGGAGAATCCCCCGTTCATTTTGAGTCCGTTCCGGGAATGCTTTCCTGTCGGACGCTGGATTCCTGTTCTTCCGGAACATTCCGTGTCGAGAACCGGGGAAGTCGCAAGGCGGAAGTATGGATGAGCCTGAGGGTTGAATCCTGGAATCGCGAAACTCTCTCCGTGGAGCGGAGTTTTCTTCTGCCGCCGCATACAGTCAGGAATGTGACGCTTTTTTATCCCCTTCCGAGATCTTATGGAAATCAGAAACTTTCCATTGCCGTGGATGGGAAACGTGTGGAAAGCCCCTCCCTGATTTTCCCGTCGGCTGTATGGGGGAAAATTGCACTGACATCTCCGGCTCTGCCGCTGGAGGATTATCGGAAACTCGGACTTTTAGGGGGAAATCCGCATCCGGTCGTTCCGACGGTTTCTCTGGCGCAATGGGGAACGGAACTGCGCGATTACAGCGCGTGCGGCATGATTTTCCTCTCCTCGCGGGACAGACTTTCCGCCGGAGCAGAAAACGCGATCCGGAACTGGATGATGCTCGGCGGCGTTCTGGTGCGTTACGTCGCCCCGTCGGACCCGTGGCCGGAAGGAGTTCCCGAGCCGGAAAATTCCTGTCTGGTCCAATCCTGCGGATGGGGAAAGGAAATCATCTGCCGCCCGATTCCGCCGGAAAAGGAACTGGATGCCGCCCGCGCCATCCGGGCGCTGGAAAAGAGGGAGGAAGGGAAAGGGAAACGAAAACCTTCCTTTTCCCCCACGGAGGAAAAGAGAGTGAAGGAGGCATTCAGTCCCTCGCACGCATTCATCAAATCCCTGCTCGCCGTAAAGCCGGTTTCACCGCGGGAACTGGCGTCAAACCATTATGAAAATCTTCTGATGCCGGAAGTGGAGAATGTGCCGCTGCCCGTTCTGCTCTGGGTGATGCTGGCGTTTGTCATCCTGATCGGACCGGTCAACTATTTCGTGCTCCGGCGCAGGAACCGGGAGCCTTGGATTCTGGTGACGACGCCGGCGCTCAGTCTGTCATTCTGTCTTTTCGTGATCCTGTACATCACCTTTCACGAAGGGTGGCATTCGCGCGGAAAGAGTTTCGGCGTGACCTTTCTCGATCAGGAGCGCGGCATTGCCGCGACAACGGCATGGAATGTCCTTTACGCGCCGATGCGTCCGAAAGACGGTCTGCGCTTCAGCGCCGGAGACTGTCTTGCGTTTCCCCGGGGAATGGGAGAGTGCACGCTTAATCTGAACGAAGGGCAGCGCTATTCGCCTTCGCTGGTTCAGCCGCGCGTGCCGCTGATCTATGCTGTCAGCCGTGCCGAACCCCGGAAGGAGCGGCTGCGCGTCATCCGGAATGCGGACGGAATTCTGAGCGTGGTCAACGGTCTCTCCGGAAATCTTTCCGCCCTTGCGCTGGTCGATGCTGACGGACGGCTCCACGTTTCCGGAGCTCCCGTTGCGGCGGGGGCGCGGGCGGAACTGGAACAGGCGGGGCGCGCGGACAAAACCGGGGAACTCCGTTTCGCGCCTGCAGGGGAGTTTCCCAAAGCCGCTTTTTCCGACCCGGACGGCGGAGTCTCCGCATTGAAGACTCTCGCGCGCACGCTGCCGCGCGGACACTATGCGGCGCTTTCCGACACCCCGCTCTTTTACACGCCGGGCGTGATTCCCGACGCGTTTACATGCCGTCAGCTGATTCTGGGCAAATACAACTCCGGAGAAGAAAACCATGCAGATTGAAATCCGCAACCTTGTCAGAACCTTCGGCGCGACCCGCGCGGTGGACGATATCTCCTTCCGCTTCGGTTCGGGCAACATTTTCGGCTTCATCGGCCCCAACGGCGCGGGGAAGACCACGACGATCAAAATCATGGCGACGCTGGACCAGCCGGAGAGCGGCGACGTTTTCTATGACGGCGTTTCCGTGGTCAGCGATCCGGACAAGGTGCGGCGTCTGATCGGCTACATGCCGGACTCCCTGCCGGAATACCGCGACATCGAGGTGTGGGAGTATCTGGACTTCTTCGCCCGCGCGTTCGGTCTCAAAGGCGCCGGGCGGAAAAAGGTGCTTGCCGAAATTGAGGAGTTCACGAATCTCGGCGATATCCGCCGGAAATACCTTGCCGCGCTCTCCAAGGGAATGAAACAGCGCGTCAGCCTTGCGCGGGCACTGGTTCACAATCCGCCCGTCCTGCTCATGGATGAACCGGCGGCGGGACTGGATCCCCGCGCGCGTCTGGAACTGCGCGCGCTCCTGAAAATCCTTGCGCAGCAGGGCAAGGCGATTCTGCTCAGCAGCCACATCCTTTCCGAACTGCAGGACATCTGCGACGGCGCGGTCATCATCGAAAAGGGCCGCCTCCTCTCCGCGGGCACGCTCGACGAGCTCCTGCATGACGCGCAGACCCGCACGGGTGCGGCACCATGCGAAGGAACTTCCGGCGCTTCTCCGGCACAGCCGTCCGGAACGACCGTAATCCTGGAACTTCTGGAGGACACCGAAAAGGCGCGCTTGAAACTGCTGGAGCATCCCGCCGTTTCGCAGGCGCGCCTGGATGAAAACGGACGCCGCATTGAGGCCGTGATCGCCGGAAGCGACCGCGATATTTCACGTGTCGTCGGAACCCTTTTCGCCGCGGATCTTCCCGTGATCGGATTCCGCAAACAGGAACTCGGGCTGGAGGAGCTCTTCATGAAAATCACGACGGGAGGTGTGCAATGAAGGAGGGGCGCGATCTGAGCGATTATCTCAACCCCGTGCTGGTGAAGGAGATCCGCCAGAGCTTCCACAACCGCTTCATCCTCTTCACGATGGCGGGGCTTCTGACCGGGCAGATGATCGCCCTGGTCGCTGTCCGGTATGCCTGGGACGCGTCCGAAATGCTGAACAGGCCGGTCGGAGAATTTCTCCTTGTCCCGCTGATTCTGCTTCTGGGGGCATGTGTCTACTGCGTCTGCGGGCTGGCCGGAGAACTTCGCTTCACGGCGGAACGGAGAGACCGCGAGCTGGATTTCACCGCCATCACGACGTTATCGCCGTTCCGGATTCTCTCCGGGAAACTTGCGGGTGTTCTTGTGATGGCGCTTTTTCTCATCTCGCTCTGCCTGCCGTTTCTGGTGATCTCCTATTTCCTGCGCGGAATCGAGATGCGCGCCATGCTTCTCACCATTCTGATTCTCTTTTTCCTTGCGTTGGCGTTCTCGCAGCTCGGAATTCTCTGCGGAAGTGCGGGAAAGCGCGGAATGGCGGGAGTTTATGCCTATCTGACGATGCAGTTCCTGCCGGGAATGTTCGTCCTGATGAACGTGATGCGTTTCCGCGGTTTTTCCGGCGATTTTCCCCTGCTTCTTTTCAGTGTTTTCTGCATTCTTCTGATCCTTTCCGCTCTCTGCTTCGTCCTGAGCGTCGCGATCATCAGTCCGGCGGCCTCCAACCGGATGATGCCGATCCGGATTTATCTTTTCCTTCTCTATCTTCTGATGCCGGCGGCGGGATGGTGTCTTACGCTGTTTGACGGCGGACCTGCTGACGCAGTGGAAAGCATGCTGGTCTCCTTCAGCGCGGGGGGTGCGCTCTTTGCGTCGCTCTGCGCGACGCTTGGCGCATTCGAGCGCGACCGTGCCGGGGTCCGGGTGACGCGCCGCTGTCCGGACAATCCGGTCGGGCGGTTCGTCTACTTCCTTTTTTCCAGCGGATGGGGCGGCGGCATTCTCCTTGCGTGGGGAATGCTTCTCCCGATTGCGCTTCTGGAATACCTTCCCATCGCCTCCGGACCGGGGGGAGCAGTGTTTCTCCGCTGCCTGATTCCGGGATTTTATTTCCTCTTTTACGCGGAAGCATCCATTTCCCTGCGCGGACTTTTCCCGAAAAAAGCCAGACCGTGGATTCTGTGGCTTCTTGTTGCGATCCTTCTTGCTCTTCTGCCGCTTCTGGCGCATGCCGTTCTGGGACTGGGTGACGATATCGGAGTGCTTCTCTGCACCTCGCCCTTCACCGTCTTTGCCAAAGCGGAGCAGATTCCCCGCTATGCGCTGTATGCGCTCTTTTTTGCCGCCGTCGGGCTCCTGCCGGTGTTTCCCGCGCTGCGGAGACAATACCGGGCTTTCCGCCGGGGAGGGGAGGAGAAGATATGAAACGGGTTCTTCTCTTTGCCGGAGGCGACGACAGAAACTTCTGGCTTGTGCAGTCGATCCGCCAGACACTTCACAGCAACACATTTCTGATTCTTTCTGTTGTGATTCTGGTGTCTGACGCCCTCTGCGCTTTGAGTCTTTCGCGCGGGCACTTGTCCCTAATGGACCTGCCCGGATGGAATGTCATGCAGCTCATCTTCTGTTCCGCCGGGGCGCTGATTGCGCTTTCCGGGTGTTTCATGCGGAAGAACAGGCACAAACGTTCCGGCGGTTCGCTTCAGCATTACCTCGACTTCTCCCCCATTGAACCGGGACGGCTTCTGACGGGAATTCTGCTTTCCTTCACGCTGTATTACATCTTTTTCCTTCTGCTGGTCTCTCCCTTTCTGATTCTGTCTCTGGTTCATGTCGCGGAATCATGGGAGTATCTGCCGATCTGGATCGTCTGCGGATATCTGATTCCGCTCTTTCTGTATTTCGCGGGAAATTCGGGAAAAATACGCATGGAGTTTCTGCTCTTTGCTTTTTACACGTTTTTCCTTCTGGCGGGAGGAGACAAGGATTTATCGTGGCTGGAGTCCGGATTTTTCCTGACGGCGCTTCTCTACAGTATGGTGATCTTCCGCAGCACTCTTCTGCCGCTTTCGATGGAGCATGAAGGAGTCGCGCGCGTCTGCCAGTTCCTTCTGCTGCTGGCGGCGTCCGGATGCCTGTATCGAACTTCGCATTTTTCCGAGACGCATGTGATTGTTCTGGCAGGCGGCGCCGCGCTCGGCGCGGTCTCCTCCGCATTTGCCTGTGCGGACAACCTGCCGCGCCGTGCCGTGAAAGGAGCGTTCCCGCGGAGAGTGGCGGCCTTCCTCTTCCGGAGCGACTCCGCGGGCGGATGGATCTGGGCCTGTCTCGTCCTGGCCGGCGCATGGTGGATTCTTGACCGTCTGCCGAAGGGGTCCACGCCGGCATTCTGGCAGTTTGCCTGTCTGTGCGCACTGTTTTCCGGAGAGACGGGCGTTCTGCTTCTCCGTCGTTTCCGGAATCCGCTCCGCGGAACTTTTGCCGTTCAGAACATGGAAAATCTCTGCGGCATCGCCGCGTTTGCCCTGACGCTTCTTCTGATCGGCACGACATTTTTCATCGGCGCCGTCGGAAGGATGGTGTCGGAAAATGTGTTTTTTACGGATGCGGCATTCTACGCCCTCCTTCTGGCCCTGCTGGCGTTCCTGTTCCTCCTGCCGGACATTCTGGAGGACGCGAAACGTTTTCTTTTCCCCGGAAGGAAGGCTGAAAAATGAACGGACTCCTTGCCCGGACTCTCCATCAGGCGCTTGCGCGCGCTTCCGGCGTCGAGCTGGCTTCCCCCCGGACCGTTTCCGGAATCGAGGGGCGGCGCGTCGGACGGAGAAGCGGAAACGCGCTCGAGTTCGCCGAATACCGGGACTACCGTCCCGGCGACGATCCGCGCCGTCTGGACTGGGGCGTCTATGCGAGAACCGGGCAGCTGACGGTCAAACTGTACAGCGAGGAGGTCGATCCGCGCTGTGATCTTCTGCTGGATCACTCCGCGTCGATGGCGGCGGGGAGCGAAGCGAAGGCGCCCGCCGCGTTTGCTCTGTGCGCGCTTCTTGCGCAGGCGGCCGTCAACGGCGGATTTTCGCTCGCCGTCTGGCATGCCGGGGAGACGCTGACAAGGGAGCCCGTTCCGGGGCATCCCGGAGAGTGGAGCGGAATCTCCTTTGACGCGGCGCGGAATCCCGGCGAACTGCTTTCGGAATCCGCGCTCCGTTTTCAGAGCCGGGGGATCCGGATCGTCGTCAGCGATTTTCTCTGGGCGGAGGAACCGGGAGCGTTTCTGCGCCGCATTGCCGACGGAGCCATGCGCGTGGCGCTTGTGGAAGTCCTTTCGCGCGAGGATCTTTCGCCGTCAGGAAGCGGAAACGCTTTGCTCCGGGATCCCGAGAGCGGCGAAGTGCGCGAACTGGAAGTGACGGAAGGGGTGATTTCCCGCTATCGGCAGCGTCTCGAAGCTCACCGCGCACTCTGGGAGCGCGCCGCCGCAGGATACGGGGCGCTCCGGATCAGCATGTGCGCCGAAGAGCTTCTGGCACGATGGGACTTAAGCGAACTCTTCCGCTGCGGAATCCTGAAATAGAAAGGGGGGGCGATGACGGGATTGGAGGAAAGCGTGTTTCTCGGCGGACTTGCGGCATTGCCGCTTCTGCTTGCGCTCTATTTCTGGCGCCGCCGTTCGCGTCCGCGGGAGGTCGGCGCGCTCTTTCTGTGGGACGAGCCTGTCAATGCCGCCCGGAGCGGGACGCGCTTTGCGCCGCATCTTCCGCCCGCAAGTTTCCTTCTGGAGGCGCTGATTGTTCTTCTTCTTGTGCTTGCCGCCGCGTCGCCGTTCCTGATGAGGAAGTCCTCATACCCGCCGCTTGCGCTGATCGTCGACGTCTCCAGCTCCATGGACGCCGCGCCTCCCGGAGGGAAATCCCCCCGGAGGGCAGGGGAGGAGCATGCGGAAAAAATCCTGAAACGCGTCTCCCCGCGCCGGGTGATCCGGATTGCCGCGGGCGTGACGCCGCGCCTGATCGCGGACGACAGTGAAGCGTTTCCGTTCGACTCGTTCGGGAAAAGCTCCGCGCGCGCTTCCGATCTTGCGGGGGCGGTCGCGCTGGCAAGAACTCTTGCGAAGCACGCGGAGATTCTGGTCGTCACCGATCATGCGCCGGAGTTCCCGCTCTCTGACGACGTCTCATGGTTCTCCGCAGGAAAGAAGCTCGGCAACACGGCACTCGTGAACGTCCGGTGCACGGAAGAAGAGCTTCTTGCCGAGAGCATGAATCTCTCCGGAGAACCCCGGCGCGTCCGCCTTGTGCCGGAACCGGGGACTCCCGGAGAGTTTTTCACCCTCGCACCCGGAGAACGGCGCAAAAGCGTGATCCCGCTCTCCCCGGCCATGCGCGCGAAAGGCGTTTCCGTCCTTCTGGAATGCGATGGCGACCCGCTTCCGGCGGACAACCGCGCCGTTCTTCTTCCGGAAACGCGTCCGCCTCTCACATGGCGGATCTCTTCCGCCCTGCCGGAGAAGGCGAAGCGTGATCTCCGGAAGGTCCTCTCCGCCAATCCCGCCTTTTCCGCGGCTCCCTCCAACGCGCCGGAGCTTGTTTTTTCTCTTCCGGGAAAGCGGCGCAATGCGGATGGAAAAGCACATTGTCTTTTCTGGCATATTCCGGAACCTGGCAGAGCGGTCGTCACATCCGATCCGCTTTCCGTCCTTGCCGGGAATGAGCTGACGCGCGGACTCTCCGTGCAGGATCTCCGCTGGAGCGCCGATCCCGCGCTTATTCTTCCGGGACGTGTTCTGATCCGGCAGGGAAGAAGCGAACTCCTGAGCATCGTCTCACGCGCGGACGGGAAGCATGAACTCCATCTGAATCTCGATCCTGCGAAGTCGAATCCGGCGCGCCGTCCCTTCTGGCCCGTTTTTTTCTGGAATCTGGCTTCGATTCTCCGGCGGGAACGGCCCGGAACGGAATACGCCAACTACCGCGCGGGAGCGACGGTCCGCGTCCGCACCTCCGATCCCGTCCCCGCGCAGATCCGTGTGACACATCCCGGCGGAAAAACTGCAACGCTTCCCCTCGTCCGGCGCTCGGCGTTTTTCCTGCCGGAAGAGCCCGGCATATACCGGATCGACGCGGGGGAGGGCGCCCGGTGCGGAATCGCCGTGACGAATCTTGACGCCGACGAGTCCGATCTGCGCAATGCAGCTCCCTTCCGGAAGAGCGCGACTCGTCTTTCGGACGCTCCCGGCTCTCCGCGTCTGAATCTGACTTTCGCTTTTCTGCTTGCGGCGCTCGCGCTTCTGATGCTTCACCAGTCTCTTTACGGGAAAGGAAAACGCGCATGACGATTCAGTATCCGGCCGTGTTCCTGCTGCTTCTGCCGCTTCTGGCATGGAGTTTTTACCATTCGTCCGAGGGGAGGGCGCAGAAGGTTTTGCGCATTCTCCTTTATCTGCTTCTGGTTTTCGCGCTCAGCGCGCCGCGCATCCGTCTTCCCGACCGCGCGGGAACGCTGATCGTGCTTGCCGACCGGAGCCGTTCCATGCCGGAAAATGCGGAGGTCGCCGCGCTGGAGGTGATCCGGAAGCTGGAGAAGACGCGGAAAGGGGATTCCCGTCTGGGCGTGGTCTCCTTCGCCGGAGAAGCCGCGATCGAGAAACTTCCCGAGGAAACGAACTTCGACGCCTTCCGGAGTCAGGTTTCCCGTCCGGACGCATCGAATCTCGCGGAAGGGATGAAGTGCGCGCTCTCCCTGATTCCGGAGAATGCGCCGGGACGGATTCTCCTGCTCTCGGATGGAGGAATGACCGGCGCGGACGCTTCATCCCTCTTCGCTTCCGCGGCGGCGCGGGGGATTGCCGTGGACTACCGGATGCTCCGGCGGCAGACCGTGCACGATCTGGCAGTCACGCACGTCGACGCGCCGATGACGGGCGCGCCCGGCGAATTCCTCGCGATCAGCTGCCGGATCGATTCCCCCGAGGCGCAGAACGCGCTCTGCCGCATCCGGCGCGGCAACGGTGCGTGGCGCGCGAAACGCGTCCGGTTCCGGCGCGGCGTCAATTTCGTCACGTGGCGCGACCGCGCGGAGTCGCCCGGAATTCTGGACTGCACGATCTCCGTCACGGGAGAAAATGCCGCGCTCGACGAGTTTCCCGAAAACAACACGGCACGCCATCTGATCCGGATCTCCGGGAGCCGGCCGCTGCTGCTTCTGAGTGAATCGCCCTCCGGCAACCTCGCGCGCGTGCTGCGGGAAGCCGGGATTCCCGTCGTCCGGAAAGAACCATCCCCCGCGGAACTCACCGCCGCGGAACTGGCGGGGTATTCCGGCGTGATTCTGGAGAACGTACCCGCTTCGAAACTCGGGCTTGAGGGCATGCGCGCGCTTGCCGGGACGGTCCGCTCCGGCGCGCTGGGGCTGATGATGACCGGCGGACGGCAGTCCTTTGCCGTAGGCGGCTACTACCGCTCCCCGCTCGAGGAACTGCTTCCCGTTTCGATGGAACAGCGCCGGGAGGTCCGGAAAAGCGCGGTCGCCGTCATGGTTGCGCTCGACCGTTCCGGAAGCATGAGCGCGCCGGTCGGAAATCTGACGAAAATGGCGCTGGCGAACCGCGCCACGCTGGAAGTTTATAAACTGCTGCATCCGGATGATGAATTCGGCGTCATCGCCGTGGATTCTTCGCCCCATCGCGTGATCCCGCTTGCGCCGCTTTCGGAAATCCGGGATGCGGATGGGAAAGTCCTTTCGATCGAATCCATGGGCGGAGGCATCTTCACCTATACCGCGCTCCATTCGGCAACGGCGATGCTGCTCAAATCCAAAGCGCCGACCCGCCATCTCCTGCTGTTCGCCGACGCCGCCGACGCGGAGGAGCCTGGCAGTTACCGCGCGCTTCTGGAAAAGACCTCCGCAACTGGCATCACGGTCAGTGTCGTTGCGCTGGGGACGGAGAGCGATCCCGACGCGGCGTTTCTCAAGGACGTGGCTCGGCGCGGAAACGGCATCTGCTATTTTTCGGAAAACGCCGATGAGCTGCCGCGCATTTTCGCCGAGGACACGTTCGTCATGGTGCGCAGCACGTTTGTCGAGGGGGATGTTCCGGCGGATTACACGAACGCGGTCCGTTCGCTTTCGCGCAAGCTGGGGAAATCCACCGCCTTCGGCGGCTACAACCTCTGCTATCTCAAGGAAAACTGCGAAACCCTTCTCTTCAGCCGGGATGAAAATCATGCGCCGCTTGCCGCGATCGGACAGGGCGGACTCGGACGCGTTGCCGTCCTGACCGCCGAAGCCGACGGGGAGTACACGGGGCGTTTCGCCTCCGATCCCGACGCGGGCACGCTTCTTGCCGCGCTGGCAAACTGGATGAGGGCGGACGATTCCGCGCAGGATTTCCTCGTCACGCAGGAGCAGGAGAGGGGAATGTGCCGGGTCGGACTCTCGCTTGATCCGGCGCGGGAGCGCGATCCCTGGGCACGTCGTCCGGAACTTGTCACGATGCTTTTCCGTCCCGGCGAAAAGCCCGTCGAACAGCGCGGCACGTTCGAATGGATCACACCCGACCGCATGGAAATTTCCTTCCCGATGGAGGGGGATGCGGTGTATCTTCCGACGCTTCTGCGCGACGGCGCGCGGCCTCTTGCGCTCGCTCCCGTGCGCCTTGCCTGTTCGCCCGAGTTCCTTCCGGACAGCGCCGAAGGCGGCGCGGTGGATTCGATGGCGGAACTTTGCGCGCTCAGCGGCGGATCGGAACGTTTCCGGAGTGAAAGCGTCTGGAACGATCTTCCTCCGGAAAAGCGTCTTTTCAATCCCGTTCCGTGGCTTCTGCTTGCCTCCGTTCTGCTTTTTCTTGTTGAAATTGCGGAACGGCGTTTCCATTTCTTCGGGCTTCTTTCCTCCCGCAGTGACGGGAGAAAAGAAAAGGCACCGCGGAAAAAGAGAGCGGATCTTCCGGAGAAAAGACGGAAAAGGTCCGTGAAACGCACGGTGGAAAGGAATCCTGCCCTGCCTGTCGCAGAGGAGTCATTCCCGGCGGCGCCGGAAGCGGAAAACGGCCTGGCCGATGCGCTGCGCCGCGCACGGAGACATTAGAGAATGAAAGGAACCCCCCGCGGCCGTCTCCGGCGCGGGGGATGAGTGCATGAGGTGCGGAAGAATTATTTCTGCTCCTGCGTTTCCTCTGCGTCCGGACAGCGGCAGGGACAGCATCCGCCTTCGCATCCGTCATAGCAGTAGGTGCAGACCTTTTCCTTCGGAAGGCCGATCGCGGCGATCAGATTTTCCAGTTTCTGATATTTCAGAGTCGTGAGCCCGAGTTCCTTGCGGATGATGTCCACCATCGCATTGTATTTTTCCGTCCCTGCTGTAATGTATTCCCTGAGGAGTTCCTCGTCTTCGACGATCTTTCCTTCAAGCGTTTCCACGGCGCGTCTCGCCGCGAGGTCGAGAATGGAGCGCGAGCGTGAGAAGTTCAGATATTTGCACGGATACATGATCGGCGGAGATGCCGAACGCAGATGAATTGCCTTTGCACCGCGCTCGTAGAGGCGGCGCGTGATGTCTTTGAACTGGGTGCCCCGGACAATCGAATCGTCGCAGAAGAGCAGGCGTTTGTCGCGGATCTGGTCCTCCACGGGGATCAGCTTCATTTTTGCGACCAGTTTCCGTGCCGCCTGACTCTGGGGCATGAAGCTGCGCGGCCAGGTCGGCGTGTATTTGACCAGCGCGCGGAGATAAGGCTTTCCCGCCGCATTGGAGTATCCGATGGCATGTGCCACGCCGGAGTCGGGAATTCCGCAGATGGAGTCGATTTCGGAGACGTCGTCCTCCGCGGCGAGGCTCTGCCCGTTGCGGTAGCGCGCGGTCTCCGTGTTGATCCCCTCGAAGTTCGAGGAGGGATAACCGAAGTAAACCCAGAAGAAGGAGCAGATCTGATTGATCGCGCCGGGTTTTTTATGCTGCGTGATGCGGTCGGGTGAAATTTCCACGATTTCTCCGGGGCCGAGGTCGCGCAGGTGGGTGAAATCCAGATTGGGAAACGCGGAGGTCTCCATGGTTGCCGCCACCGCGCCGTCCGTGTCGCGCTTGCCGAGCGAGATCGGGGTTCTGCCGTATTTGTCGCGCGCGGCGATGATATGCCCGTCCAGCATGATGAGCAGGGAGCAGGATCCGTCGATGGAGTCCATGGCGTATTCGATTCCCTCGATGATGCCGGTTTTCTGGTTGATGAGCGAGGCGATCATTTCCGTCGGGTTGAGCTCCCCGTCGCTCATCTCCGAAAAATGGGAGTAGCCGCTCCGGAAGGAACGGTTTGCCAGGGCCTCGATGTTGTTGATTTTTCCCACCGTGACAATGGCGTAGCGTCCGAGCCGGGAGGAGACGATGAGCGGCTGATCCTCGAAATCGCTGATGACGCCGATTCCGCATTTTCCGTCGAACTCGCCGAGCACGCCGTCGAACTTCGTGCGGAACTGCGTGTTGGTGATGTCATGAATGCGCCTTGCAATGTTGCCGTTGCAGGCCGTTACGGCCATGCCGCCGCGCTTGGTTCCCAGGTGGGAATGATAATCCGTCCCGTAAAAAAGTTCGGGAACACAGTTCGAGGTGGAAACAACGCCGAAAAAACCGCCCATAATTACACCCGTAAATAAGTATTGATACCGGAACTGGATAATAAGTTGTCCGCAATATAGCACGGCCGTGCCGCGTCGTCAAGACTGGCGCGGGAAAAGAGGGAATTTTCTTGGCGGAATCACGGACAGGAAACGCTTTTTTCTGAAAAAATCTTTTCCGGGATCTGAAAATGCCCGCCATCCTGTGTTATATTACGTTCGATCAAGACGTCATGGGATGCAACTTCATTTCCGGAGGGGATCGTTATGGAAATTCTCTGTCTGCTGGCCGGCTTTCTCGGCGGCTGTCTCTTTGCCTTTCTGATTCTGCGTGCGAAAAACGCCGCGGGGAAAGCGGAGCTGAATGCTCTGCGTGAGCGTCTTGCCGCGTCCGAGGCGCTGAACGAGGAAACGGACGCCGTCCGGATTGCCGCGGCAAGGACCGCGGCCACGCTGGAGACACTGGAAAAACAGGCCGGACATGACCGCGAACTCCTGGAAGCGGCCCGCGAGCGGGAACTGCAGGCGCTGCGCGCGGCTCATGCAAAGGAGATAGACACCCTCCGTGCGAACTTCCGGCAGGAGCTTGCGGCAAAGCTGGAGGCAGGCGAGGAGCGGGCCCGCGCTCTGGAACGCTCCTTTTCCGCCGAGCGCGACGCTCTGAAAAAGACGTTTGCCGTTCTGGAGCAGCAGTTCCGCGAGAGCAAGCAGGAAATGGAAAAGAACTGGCAGACAAAGACCGATCTTCTCAAGGAGGAGTTCAAGACGCTTTCCTCGGAGATTCTCAAGGAAAAGACCGGCCGTCTTTCCGATCTCAACAGGGAACAGCTTTCCGCGCTCCTGAAACCGCTCCAGGAGAAACTCGGCGATTTCAAGTCCGCCGTCGATCAGGCGCGGGAGAAGGGAATCACCCTGAATTCCGAGCTCAAGGAGCAGATCGCGCATCTGATGTCGGCGGCGAAGCAGATCGGAGCCAACGCGGACAATCTCGCATCCGCCCTGAAGGGAAACAACAAGACGCAGGGCTGCTGGGGGGAGATGATTCTCGAGGAGATTCTTGTCAGCTCGGGACTGAAAAAAGGCGTTCATTACGAGTGTCAGGAGACTCTGCGCGACGACGACGGAAATCTCCTGCAGAACGAGGAAAACCGCATGATGCGTCCGGACGTGATCGTGCATTATCCCGACGGCAAGGATGTCGTCATCGACAGCAAGGTCAGTCTGAGCGCCTATGCCGACTACATGAATGCGGAGACGGACGGCGAACGGGAGAATGCGCTTGCCCGGCATACCCGCAGCGTCCGTTCGCACGTCGAGGAGCTGGTCCGGAAGAATTACGCTTCCTATATCCGGAAGCGGAATCACGAAGCGGTTGATTTTGTCATCATGTTCATTCCCAACGAGGCGTCGCACCAGCTGGCCATGATTCATGATCCCGGGCTCTGGCGCTGGGCTTTCGAGCGCAAGGTCATGATTGTCAGCCCCGTCAATCTGATGGCGCTGCTGCAGCTGATCCAGATCGCATGGACGCGCGCCGACCAGGAGCGCAACCAGCAGAAAATTCTGGATACCGCCGCAACTCTGCTGGACCGCCTTTATTCCTTTTATGAACAGTTTGACGATGTGGGCAGAAAACTCGACGGCGCCTGCGAGGCATACCGGAAATCCCTTGACCGTCTCAAGGGCGGCGACGGCAAACACAGCGTGGTGCTTTCCGGCGAACGTCTCAGGCAGCTCGGCGTGAAAATGAAGCGTCCGCGCCAGCTTCCCGGGAAATACCATGCATCTGATCAGCTCCGGCTGGAATCCCCGGAAGAGACGGCGGTGTCCGCCGGAGAAAACGCCTGACACTGCCTGCTGCTCCTGCGGTTCAGGCTGGGAATTTCTCCACCGCACTTTTTCCGGAATCCGCTGTCAAAGGACAAGAGGAGCGTGTTGTCCGGAAGTTTTTCTGCATTGGATCGGGAATGGACTTGAAAAATAAGAGAGAATCGTTACAGTAAACTGGAAGCGTCCGGAAGACCGGGCGAGACAGGTGGTCCCGATGGTTTACAAAAGGAAAAGCAGGAACAGCGGCAATGGAGATCCCTCCCGTTCCGGGGATTTCTCCTCGGCGGATGATGCTTCCGCACGCGAAGAGCTGGCTGAAAAACTGGCCGCGGAGTCCGGCGGCGGGCCGGATCCTGCCGACCTGCCGCTGATGGAGCGGGAAGATTCTTTCGAATGCGACGGCGCTCTGCGCACTTATATGCGGAACATGGCCGACGCGGTTCCTCTGACAACCGAAAACGAAAATGCCATCTGGGATGAGATTGCCGAACTTCACGATCTGCTGCGGCGCAAACTCTATCCGTTCGCTTTTGTCGTCCGTCTCCACGTGCGGCTTTTCGAGAAATGCCGGAATCCGGACATGCTGTATGAAGTTTTCACCCAGTCGGCCGTGCGCGCTCTCGGCGGAAGCGGCGAGATGATCCGTCTGATGCCTGTCGCCGTCGAGGAGCTGCTTCATTGCCTGCAAGAGCTGCAGGACGCTTATGCCGGAGGCGATCCGGATACCATTAAAGGCGTGCGGCGTCTGCTTGTCGAGCTGATGATGACCTATCCCGTTCAGATCGACCATGTCTTCCGCTGCATGGAGACCCTTCGCATTTATGCCGGACAGCTGAAAACTCAGGGACGGGAAAACGGTTCTCCGCTTGACGCGGAACTGCTTTGCTCCTCCGGAGAATTCAACTCTGCCTACCAGGAGCTGGAAGGGATCTGTCACCTGCTTGACGAAAAGCGGCGGGTCCTTGCGGAAGGGAATCTGCGCCTGGTGGTAAGCATCGCCAAGAAATTCCAGGGCAGGGGAGTGCCTTTCGTCGATCTCATTCAGGAGGGGAACATCGGACTCATGAAAGCCCTGGACAAGTTCGACTACAAACTCGGACACCGTTTCAGCACCTATGCGACCTGGTGGATCAAGCAGTGCGTATTTCATGCAATCGGGCGGCAGTCCCGCGTGATCCGCCTTCCCGTCCACATGCTCACGACTTTGAACAAGATCAATCATGCCGAACAATGCTTCCTCCAGGAACACGGGCGCGAAGCAACCGTGGATGAAATCGCCGCGATTCTGGAAATGACCCGCGAACGGGTGAATTCCATGAAACGGATGTCGATGCAGGCGATCTCGCTTCAGGCACCGCTTTCCGCATGGAACGACGGCAGGAACGCCTCCGTCGAAGATACGGTGATGACACTCCGCGACGATGACGATCCAATGCGCAGCTTTGCGCAGAAGCTTCTCCGCCAGCGCCTTTTCGAGACGCTGCGGACGCTTCCCCTGCGGTCGCGCGAAGTGCTGACCATGCGCTACGGACTGGATGGAGGACGTCCGAAATCCCTGACGGAGGTCAGCAGCTATTTCAACATTTCCCGGGAGCGCATCCGTCAGATCGAATCCGGGGCGATCGCCAAGCTGCGCGATCCTTCCACCATCAAGATGTTCGAGGATTATTTCTCATGACGCAGCCGCCTCCCGTCCGCACGGCCTATGCCAGTTGCGTCTCCTACCGCGACCGGCGCCTTCTGAAAGCTGCGATCGAACAGGTGCTCGCCGTTCAGATCGAGGATTTCCCCGGCGGCGTTTCCGGGAAAAGAATCATGCTCAAGCCCAATCTTCTCGCCTGGCGGCGCGAGGAGGATGTCGCCTGTGTTCATCCGGCCTTTCTTCTGGAGAGCGCGCGCGCGTTTCTCGACGCCGGCGCTTCGGAGGTCGCGATCCTGGAAAATCCCGCCGTGCAGACCGCGCCGGCGATCATCCGTTCGATGGGCATTGCCGGGGAGCTGGCCGCCATGCATGTGAAGGTGGCAAGTTTCGAACATTTCGAGAAGGCGTCGCTTCCGGAGAATGCGCGTTTCCGGAACCTGGAACTTGCGCGGGAATATCTGGACTTCGACGCCGTCTGCGATATCGCCAAGGCCAAGACGCACGGGATGATGACGCTGACGCTCTGCGTCAAAAACCTCTTCGGTCTGGTGGGCGGGAGCGGACGCATGGGCTGGCATCTCGCCGTCGGCAGGGATTTCGCCATGTTCGCGGATATGCTTCTTGACATTTATCTGACCGTCCGTCCACGCTTCAATCTTCTGGACGCGATCGTCTGCATGGAAGGCAACGGTCCCGGAAGCGGCACGCCTGTTCAGCGGGGATTTGTCGCAGGAGCCTCGGACGCCCTGGCGCTGGACGCCTCCGCCGCGCCGCTGCTCGGAGTGGAGAATCTTCTTCTGCTCCAAAGCGCGGAACGCCGCGGGCTGCTGACTCCGTTTCTGTACACGGGCGACGTTCCGGAACGCAATCCGCTGCTTCTTCCCGATCCCCCGGGAATGCTGACGGAGTGGGGCGTTCCTCTTCCTCCGTTTTTGAAAGACCGGCTGCGCGACTGGGTGATATCAAAGCCGCTTCTTGACCCGGAGAAGTGCATCGGCTGCGGTCTCTGCGTGAAAATGTGCCCGCCGCAGTCTCTGAAGCTGAAAGACGGCAGACCGGTCTTCGATCTGCCGAACTGCATCCGCTGCTTCTGCTGCCAGGAGCACTGCCCGAAAGGGGCGATCGTGCCGAAAAAGACGTTCCCGATGCGCTGCATGGAGCGTTTCGAGTCCTGCGTCCGTCTCCTTTTCGGGAAGTAGGCCTTCCATATTTCTTCCCCTTCCGGAAAAAGCGCATTTTTCATGATCCCGGTCTGGATTTTCCTTTTCATTGCCGCCGGAAAGCCGCAGTGAATTGTGTTTTTTCCGAAATAACGTCAGGAAAACCGCAACACGTTCTTGAAAAAAGAGGCGTGAAATCGTATAGTATCAGGTTATGGAAATTTACAAACGGCTAATTGACATAAAAACAAGGAGCGTGATCCGATGATTACGGAACAGCAGGCGTTGGACGACCTGATCGTTGCCGCCGCGCAGGAAAACAATGACGCGGCGGTGATCAAACTTCTCTCGGAAATCAAAACATGCGACGTGAAACTCCTGAAGGATTCGGCAGCAAATTTCGATTTCCTTTTCGAGGCGTGGGACGACACCGTCGCCAGGTTCGATGACAAAGCCGCCGTTTGTCTCTATCTCGCGGAGCACTCCATTCTCGATACGCAGAACTTCCGGACCGCATTGCATAACGCGGTCCGAAAATTTCTTCCCCCCTATATTTCCAGTCCCGGAATCGCAAAAACGGTCGGCGCCAGAGACCAGTCCGTTCCCGTTCACGACGTGGCGGCGCGCATCCGGAAACTGCGCAAACTCAAAACCAATGCGTTTGTCTACCAGATTGAATCCCAGAGCTGGGGACGTGTCGTCAACGTGGACAAGGTTGTCGCGACAATTGCGGTCAACACCTTTGCGACCGGAGCACAGCTTTCCATTCCGATTGCGAACGCGCTTGCCGGCTGTCTCTTCTTCGAACCGAGCGTGGAAATGACCTCGATCATCGCAACGGAAAAACGCAATCTCAAGCCGGCATCCTTCTACCGTCAGAAACTGGCGAAGTATGCGCTCGGAGACATTTCCGAAACAAAAATCAAAGACGTCCTGACAAGAATGTTTGTTCCGCAGATTCTTTCTCCTGATGAATTCGCGAAGTGGTGGGCTTCCGGCGACGCTCCGGAAAGCTCCGTGCGGAAGCAGCGCGAATTTCAGGACGCGCGCAGCATTCTTGAACTTTCCACACTGCTGACTCCGCTGGATCCCTCCGCCGTCAAGGTGGATCTTCCCGCCGCAGAGAAACTGTCGAAGCTCTTCCTCCATCTGAAGCCGGTCATGTCGCCCAAGGATCTGGAGATGCTGGCGGCATGCATCTCCATGCTTGCCGACTCCGCCGATGCGGAGACCCTGAAGGTCATGTATCAGCCGCTGCGGGGAAAGGTCGCTTTCTGGCCGCGGGAAATCAGCGATGCCGTTCCTCTGAAGCAGCTTGAAGTCTGGGGACGGCTTTCCGTCAGGCATTTCACCGGATTTCTGAAAGCTGCCTCCCTGGTCTACAGCCGTCTGGAAATCGCAAAGCTCGCCACAATGCTTCCTCTCCGCTGCATTTCAATCATTTTCGAGACCTTGACCGTGGACGACATCAGCGATGCCGTTTTTGCCGCAAACAGCCTCAACTCCGACATTCTGCTTGCGATCTGGAAAAACCGTGCGAAATTCCCGCCGGAACTGACCGATTTCATCACGATGGCGAACATCTCGGCGGCCCTTTCCGTGGAGGGACTGCCCAAGGAGTGGGCGGCGGCGCAGCGCGAGCTCAAGAAATCCCTGTTTGACAAAGCTGACTTCCAGAAATTCGTGCTTGCCAACGCCGGTTCCAACATTCCCTCCGTGATCAACGCGATTCAGCGGATGCGCAACATGGCTCCCGGCGAATGCCAGAGCCTTCTGGTGAAACTCTCGCGCCATTCCGAGGCGCTCAAGGAGCATATCGAAAGCGGCGAGGGGAAGAAACTGCTCGCCGCGCAGGAAGCCGAGTCCGGCAGGAAACCCAAGGAAGGGCCGCCGATGACTTCCGTCCGCTCCTACAAGGGGCTTGTGGCCGAACTGGACAACATCGTCAAGGTTCAGGTGCCGGAGAACAACAAGGCGATCGAGCATGCCCGCGGTTTCGGCGACTTCCGTGAAAACGCCGAATACGATGCCGCCAAGGAGCGCAGGCGCTTCCTTCAGAGACGCCGTTCCGAACTGGAAACACTCATTGCGACCGTTCAGCCCATTGATTTCCGTGCGGTCAAGATTGATCCGGAGAAAGTTTCTTTCGGCACGATGGTCACTGCGGAGGCCTCCGGAGGGAAAACCGCGGATTACTGCATCGTCGGCGCATGGGACGGCGATCCGGACAGGAATCTGGTTTCCTACAAGACGAAATTCGGGGAAGCGCTTCTCGGCGCCCGGGTCGGCGAGACAGTCCGTCTCCCCGACGGGGAAAGTGTCACGATCCGGAAGATATCCCCGCTTCCGGAAGCGCTTGCAAAAGAGCTGTCCCACGAAGACTGAGCTTGAAAAGGGAATGGAAAAGCGATCCCTCGCTCTGGAAGCGGAGCCATGCGGATTTGTTCCGTGCGCATGCGGACGGCGCTCTCAGAATTGTGTCGCTCCGCATTCCGCTTCCGGGACGTTTCTCGTTTCTGGACGGGCGCAGGATCTTCTTTCTTTCCGACACTCATCTGCGTCCGACCGGAGCATTTCCTTCGGAGCCGGGACTTTCGCCCTGGAGCAATGCCGGTTTTCCGGGGGATGAGATCCTGCGCGAGGCCGATTCCTTCCACCCGGATTTCACGCTGTTCGGCGGCGATCTGGTCCGCCATATCTGCTGCTTCGATGCGGGAATCGCCTTTCTGAAGGCGCTTCCCGGAAGATGGAAGCTGGCTGTTTACGGGAACTGGGACAAACGGCGTGCGGCGTGGTTTCCTTTCCGCGTCTTTGAGCAGGAGCTGAAACATGCCTCTTTCCATCCTCTGCTCAACGAGCCGTTTGTCATGGAGGGAATCCGTTTCTGGGGAATGGACGATTTCAAATTCGGGCTTCCCCGGTATGTCCCCCCCCGCACGGACAAGATTTTCAGCTGTGTGCTTGCGCATAATCCCGATACGGTTCCTTATGCCATGAGTCCGGATGATCTGCGTTCCGTTTCTCTGATTCTCTGCGGACATACCCACGGCGGACAGATCCGTCTGCCCGGATACGGCGCGGTCCTGACTTCATCCGTTTTCGGAAAACGTTTCGAATACGGTCTTTATGAACACAGGGAATCTTCCGTGAAACTGTATGTTACCGCCGGAATCGGGATTACCTTTCTGCCGGTGCGTTTCCGGTGTCCGCCGGAAATCGTGAAGATTACTCTGGTGCGTTCCGGAGAGTGAAAAAGACGGCCGCTGTCGGGAGAATCCGCCCGTTCCCGGAGGAAAAGCCGTTTTTTTTCAAATCGTCTCTTTTATCTGTGCGAAGTCGCGTTATATTATGGTCCTGTGTCGTTCCGGCGGGTGTTTTGTCACTCTTCAGATGATTATATTAAATGATAAAGGGATGGTGTAAATTACGATCATGTCAAATCAGAATGAAATCGATGCAAGCAAGGCGCAACTTGATTTTATTTGCGTGGAACCGGAGTGCAGCGGCGTTGTCAAATTCAATCTGATGGATCTTGCGGCGGACGATTTTCAGGTTCTCTGCCCCAAGTGCCATCGTCCCTATGCATTTGACGAGGCTCTGAAGACCAAGCTCAACAAGCTGAAAAACCTGATTCTCGTTCTGCGCGACGCAGAATCGATTCTCGGAGACTGCAATGTGGCGGTCACGGTTCCCGCCGGAGAGGTGAAGATCCCCTATGCGCTGCTGCTTACGCGCCTCAACACCATGATTACGCTGAATCTCGGAGAGAAGAAAGTCGACTTCCATATCCGGATCGAGCCGGCTTCCGCGGACACGTTCCGTTAATCGTTAGAACTTCTTCCCCTTATGTAAGGATATTTTCATCATGACCGATCAGGAAATCATCAAAACCTTTCAGGACGTCGGGGCGCTTCTCGACGGCCATTTCGTTCTCCGCAGCAAACTGCACAGCAACAAGTTCTTCCAGGCGGCACTCCTGTTCAAGTATCCGGACATTGCCGAGAAACTCTGCCGGACCCTTGCGGAAAGGATGAAGGATCTCGGCGCGGAGACGGTCATCTCTCCCGCCGTCGGCGGCATTCTCGTCGGTCAGGAGCTCGCCCGCGCACTCGGGATCCAGGCGATTTTCGCCGACAAGGAGAACGATGAACTCGTCCTCAAGCGCGGCTTCACGATCCGCAAGGGCGAACGGATCATCGTTGCGGAGGACGTTGTCACAAAGGGCGGCCGCGTCCAGCAGACGATTGATCTGGTGAAATCCCTCGGCGGCGTTCCCGTCGCGGTAGGCATCATCACGGACCGCAGCGGCGGCACGGTGGATTTCGGCATTCCGCTCTTCAGCCTCATCCAGCTGAACCTCCCGACCTATCAGCCCGAAGAGTGTCCGCTCTGCAAACAGGGAATTCCCGTTGTCAGACCCGGATCAAAATCCTGATCCGTTATTCATAAAACCATCTCAGGAAGGCGGTATTTTTTCCCATGCTGACTAAGATTCTGAAAGCGGTGTTCGGCAGCAAGTCCGGCCGCGATGTGAAACGGCTGCGCCCGTTGATCAGTAAAATAAACGAACTCGAAGTTTCCTACCAGAAGCTTTCCGAGGAGGAACTCAAGGCCAAGACGCAGGAGTTCAAGGAGCGTCTGCAGAAAGGCGAAACGACCGACGACATCATGTGCGAGGCCTTCGCCGTCGTCAAGAACGCCTGCCGCAGACTCTGCGGAACCACCGTCACGGTCTGCGATCATGAACTCGTCTGGGACATGATTCCCTTCGACGTGCAGATGATCGGCGGCATCGTGCTGCATCAGGGAAAAATCGCGGAAATGGCGACCGGTGAAGGAAAAACCCTCGTCGCGGTCTTTCCGCTTTACCTCAACGCCCTGACCGGAAAGAACTGCCAGCTGGTCACCGTCAACGACTATCTTGCCCGGCGCGACTCCGAGTGGATGGGAACCGTCTTCCGCTATCTCGGGTTGACCGTCGGCTGCATCCAGAACGAAATGGATCCGCCCGCGCGGCGCGCCCAGTATGAGTGCGACATCACCTACGGCACGAACAGCGAATTCGGATTCGACTATCTCCGCGACATGGGCATGGCGACCGACAAGTCCCATCTTGTCCAGCGCGACCACTTCTACGCGATCATCGACGAGGTTGATTCAATCCTTATCGACGAGGCAAGAACCCCGCTGATTATTTCCGGTCCTGTCGCAATTTCAACCCATCAGTTCGAACAGCTCAAACCTGCCATCGCGGATCTTGTCAACCGCCAGAATCTTCTGTGCAGCCGTCTCATTCAGGAGGCGCGCGCGATTCTTTCCAAAGAGAACCCCTCCGAGGAGGAAATGGACGAGGCGGTTACAAAGCTCCTTCAGGTGAAGCTCGGCATGCCTCAGCATAAACAGCTGATGCACATCCTTGAGTCCAGCGACATTCTCAAACGGCTGGAAAAGATGGAGCTGTTCGTCAAGAGCGACCAGAATCGCGGCATGCTCCAGGATGTGCAGGAGGTCCTGTTTTTCGCGATGGACGAGAAACAGCACGAAGCCGACCTGACGGAAAAAGGCCGCATGGCGATCTCCCCGTCCGACCCGAACGCCTTTGTGCTGCCCGATCTCCTGGAGGAGATCCATGCCATCGACACGGATCCGACCCTGACGGAACAGCAGAAGATGGAGAAGAAGCAGGCGTTCCAGCAGGAATTCTCCGAAAAGAGCGAGCGTCTCCAGAACCTTTCCCAGCTGCTCCGCGCATACTGCCTGTTCGAGAAGGATGTCCACTACGTCGTGCAGGACAACAAGGTGCTGATCGTCGACGAGCATACCGGACGCATTCTTCCCGGACGCCGCTTCAGCGAGGGACTCCATCAGGCGCTGGAGGCGAAAGAGAACGTGACGATCGAAAAGGAGACCCAGACGCTGGCTTCGATCACCATCCAGAACTATTTCCGCCTTTACAAGAAACTAGCCGGAATGACCGGCACCGCCGAAACCGAGGCGAACGAGTTCCACCAGATCTACAAGCTCGACGTTGTCGTGATTCCGACCAACAAGCCCTGCCAGCGCGTGGACTACAACGACTGCGTCTACAAGACCAAGCGCGAGAAATTCAACGCGATCGTCGACGAGACCGAGGCCGCTTACAAACGCGGCCAGCCGGTGCTGCTCGGCACGATCTCCGTCGAGGATTCCGAAATCGTCAGCCGCATGCTGAAATACCGCAAGATTCCGCACAATGTGCTCAATGCGAAGAACCACGAAAAAGAGTCCGAGATTGTCGCCCGTGCCGGACAGAAGTTCGCCGTCACGGTCGCCACCAACATGGCCGGCCGCGGAACCGACATCAAGCTCGGGGACGGCGTCGCCGAGCTCGGCGGACTCTACGTGATCGGCAGTTCGCGTCACGACTCGCGCCGTATCGACCGCCAGCTGCGCGGCCGTTCCGCGCGCCAGGGCGATCCCGGCGCATCCCGTTTCTATGTTTCGCTTGAGGACAATCTGATGCGTCTGTTCGGTTCCGACCGCATCGTCAAGATCATGGAGCGTTTCGGGCTTGAAGAGGGCGAAGAGCTTCAGCATCCCTGGCTGACGAAGTCCATCGAGACCGCCCAGCGCCGTGTCGAGCAGCATCACTTCTCGATCCGCAAGCGCACGCTCGAATACGACGACGTGATGAACAAGCAGCGCGAAGTCATCTACGGCCTCCGCAAGGAGACGCTGTTCAACGAGAACTGTCAGGAGCTGATCTTCTCGATTGTGGACAATGAAGTCTTCCGCCACATTGAGGACGCGATTGCCGCCGCGGACAAGGATTCGGAGAGCAATATCAACCGCGACGCGCTTCTCACCTGGCTGAACATGACCTTCCCGATCGGATTCAATGAAAAGGAAATTTTCATTTTCAAGGAGAACGGCGCTCCCGACGAGGATGCGATGTGCGACAAAATCCTCGAGCGTGTCAAGGAGGTCTATGCGCTCAAGTCCTCCTTTGAGGAGCCCGAGGCCCTCCGCTGGCTTGAACGCAACATCATCCTGAACGCGATCGACCGCCTCTGGCAGGACCACCTCTATGCCATGGACAACCTGCGTTCCAGCATCGGTCTGCGCGCCTATGCGCAGAAGGATCCGCTGGTGGAATACAAGCAGGAGGCGTTCAAGATGTTCGACGCCCTCATGCAGGAGATCGATCAGGAGATCCTGACGAACATGTTCCGTTCCGCCACGTCGCTTCAGGCGTTTGAAAAGATGTTTGAATCTCTGCCGCAGACGCTGAATCACCCGAGTCTCGACCAGTTCGCCTCCGACGATGCGGACGGGCAGCAGAGCGCTCCGCCGGAAGAGGAAATTTCGATCTCCTTCCGGCGCGAAGTGCCGAAAGTCGGGCGCAATGACAAGTGTCCCTGCGGTTCCGGGAAGAAGTACAAGAACTGCTGCGGCAGGTGATTGTTCATCCGCTTCCCATTACGGAAAAGACGCTCCGGCATTCCCGGGGCGTCTTTTTTGTCTCCCTTCGGGACGGGGAGGGGAAGAGAGAGCGGTTACGAGGATTGCTGTGCGGCGGTGAGCAGCGCTGTGACAAGCTCTTTGAAGCGGCAGCCGCGTTCCGCGTAGTTTTTGAACATGTCCATGCTGGCCGTTGCGGGGGATAGCATGACGCAGTCTCCCGGCTTTGCAATGGAACAGGCGTCCTTGACGGCGGATTCCAGGCTGCTGGACATTTTGCACTTCACCTTGTCTGCAATCGCCTCATGGATCTTTTCCTTGCACTGCCCGATCAGGAATGCCTGGCGGATGTGCGGAAGGCTCGGCGCCAGTTCCGAGAAATCCATGTCCTTGTCCAGTCCGCCCAGGATCAGGATGATGTTTCTCCCCGAGGCGAAGGTCGCGACCGCGGCATTCACCGCGTGCGGATTGGTCGCCTTGGAGTCGTTGATGTATTTTATGCCGTTTTTCTCAAGAAACACCTCCATGCGGTGTGCGTCAGGGAGAAAGGCGCGGATCGCGTCGCGGACGCAGGAGGCGAAGATCGCATCCTCCCCCAGAAGCGCACGGACGAGGGCCAGCGCCGCCATGATGTTCTCCGCATTGTGAAGCCCCTTCAGCGCGGATTCCGCAAAGGGCAGAATCTCCCGTCCGCGGAATCGGATGATGCCGTTTTCAAGCGTGAAATCCGCTTCGTGATCCGTGGCGGAGAAGGTCGTCACGGGGAGGCCGGGAGGGAGAAAACGCTTTTTGTATTCGAGAAGGCCGCTGTGGAGGATTCTTGCCGACGGCGGCGCGTCGAGAGAACCCGAGAAAATGCGGAACTTGGTTTCCGCATAGGCGTCCATGCCGCCGTGCCGGTCGATGTGGTCGCTTGCGATATTGAGAATGACGGCGGGATGGCTCGGGAATTTTGAAATGGTGTCGATCTGAAAGGAGCTTACCTCGATCACCAGGTAGTTGACGCGCCGTTTGCATACCTCGATGGCGCAGTCGCTGAGCGCATGGCCGATGTTGCCCGCGGATTCCGCCCGGATCGCCGACGCGCGCAGGATCGCGGTGGTGAGTTCCGTCGTTGTTGTTTTCCCGTTCGTGCCGGTGATCGCGGCGATCGGGCAGGAGATGTGTTCCAGGGCGAATTCGAGTTCGCTTGCGACCCGGGGGGCCATCCGCTCCGCCGCACGGAAAAGCGGTGTCCCGCGACGGACGCCCGGACTCATGACTGCGAGTTCGCAGCGGGGGAGGGTGATTTCCTCCTTCCAAGAGAGGTAGAGATCCATTTTCACGCCGGGATACTGTTTCCGGATTTCCGCTGCCTGTTCGCGCATTTCGCGCGTGGAGTTTTCATCGACGATGACAATGTGTTTTCCCAGATAAGCTGCAAGACGCGCGGCGGCCTGTCCGCTTACGCCGAACCCGCAGACCATGATGCTGTTTTCCAAATTCATAACTGCATAATCCTGCTTTATTCTTCTTTTAAATATACTTCATGGATTGAAAAAAACACGACATGGAAGTATTTTTAAGAGTCTTTTTTCCGGAATTTCCGTTCCGCGGCGCATTCGGCCCGGAACTTAACGCATTTTTGAGGATTGGAGTGGAGATTTTATGGGTTTCGCATGCGGCTTCGTCGGACTCCCGAACGTCGGGAAGTCAACCCTTTTCAACGCGCTGTGCAAAGGCGGCGCGGCTTCTGCAAATTTTCCGTTCTGCACGATTGATCCGAACACGGGCATTGTGCCCGTTCCCGACAAGCGCCTGGACGAGCTGGCGCGGATGGAACACTCGGCGAAAATCGTTCCGACGACGCTGAAATTCATTGACATCGCCGGACTTGTGGAAGGCGCAAGCCAGGGGGAGGGACTCGGCAACCAGTTCCTCGGGCATATTCGCGGCGTGGACGCCATTGCGCATGTCGTCCGTTTGTTCGACGATCCGGACATCGTTCATGTCGCGGGGCGCGTCGATCCCGCGCACGATCTGGAACTGATCCTGACGGAACTCATGCTTGCCGATCTGGACCATCTCACGGGGAGGCTCGACCGCGCGCGCAAGCAGATCCGCAACGCCGACGCGGAGGCGAAGTTTGAATTTGAACTGGCCTCCTCTTTCGCCGAGGAGCTCAGCAACGGCAGACTGCCGAAACCGGATAAAAACGACCCGAAGGTGAAAAAGGCGCTCGCGGACCTCCAGCTTCTCACTCTGATGCCCGCATTTGTCTGCGCGAACACTGACGAGGAATCCTTCCGCGCCTTCGGGAAGGATGAAAAATCCCGCAGTCTGATCGAATGCGCGGCGCGCCACGGTCTTGAAGTGGTTCCCGTCTGCGCGAAACTGGAGGAGGACCTCAGCACGATGTCACCCGAGGATGCGCAGGTGTTTCTCGAAGATATCGGCGTCACGGAGAGCGGACTGGAACGCGTGATTCATACCGGCTATCGTCTTCTCGATTACATCACTTTTTTCACTGCGGGGCCGACCGAGTCCCGCGCCTGGACCATCACGCGCGGCATGACCGCACCGGAAGCCGCCGGAAAGATTCACACGGACATGCAGAAGGGATTCATCCGCATGGAAGTCGTCTCCTACGACGACCTGATGAAATACGGCTCCTGGAACGGTGCGAAAGAAGCGGGACGCCTCCGCATCGAAGGCAAGGAATATGTCGTGCAGGATGGCGATTCCGTATTCGTAAGATTCTCCGTATGAATCCGTTCAACTGATGCGGAGAGAGAAAATTGTCCTCGGCTTTGAACAGCATACTCAGGCGGGTCGGCGGTCTTGCCGGGGCGACGTTCGCCAGCCGCCTTCTCGGATTCTTCCGCGAGATTCTGACGGCTTCCATCCTCGGCGGCGGAACGATCGCTTCCGCATGGTCGCTGGCATTCATGGTTCCGAATCTCTGCCGGCGGGTTTTCGGAGAGGGACTTCTCGCAACGGTCCTGATCCCGATGATGACGCATACCATCGAGCGTTACGGACATGACACCGCCAGAAGACGCTTTTCCACGATCTTGATCTGGCTGAGTCTGATTCTGTGCGTCATAACGATTATTGTTTCAAGCGTTTCCATGATGCTTCTCCCGTTTGCCAGCGTTCCGCGCGTGGAACTGACGCTGAAGCTGATTCCGCTTGTCATGCCATACTGCATTTTCATCTGTCTGATCGGCGCGATGACATCGCTGATGAACAGTGTCAAGGTGTTTTTCCTGCCGGCGCTGGTGAGTCTCGGGCTGAACATCTGCATGATCCTCTGTCTCTGGCTTGTCTGTCCGCTCTTCCGTGCCGAGCCGCCGAAAATGCTGGATGCTCTGGGCGTGTCGGTCCTGATTTCGGGGGCGCTGGAACTTGCGCTAATGCTTTTCCTTCTCCGGAAGCACAAATTCCTGCCCGTCTTTTCCCGGAAGACTCTCTGCGGGCTGCGGGCGATCGTTGAAATCTGGCGTCTGACCCTGCCGGGACTCTTCGGCGCGCTCGCCTATCAGCTCAGTGTGATTGCCGACCGCGGCATCGCGTGCTGGATCGGTCCCTATGCCGTGCCCGCGCTGGCATACAGCGACCGCCTGGTCTATCTGCCGATCGGAGTGTTCGCCGTGGCGTTCGGCACGGTGTCGCTGGCGGAGATGTCCGGCATGGCGGTCCGGCGCGACTATGAGGACATGATGAGGACCATGTTCTCCTCCATGCGCCTGCTTCTTTTTCTGACGGTTCCGCTGGCCGCGTTCATGTGCCTGTTCCATACGGAGCTGATCCGGATGGTCTACTACCGCTATGCGTTCGGGGATACCGCGCTGGCGGAAACTGCCTGGGCGTTTCTTTTCTATGCGTTCGGCATTCCGGCGTTCGCCGCGATGAAAGTCACGCTTGCCGGATTTTACGCGCGAAAGGACATGAAGACTCCGATGTATGTCTCGGTCTTCTGCATTGCCGTAAACCTTGTTCTGAATCTGATTCTGATGGTGCCGCTGCGGCAGGGGGGACTTGCGCTGGCGACCGTGATAAGCTCGTATCTGAACAACCTGATTCTGCTTGTGATTCTGGAACGTGCCGTCGGAGGCGTGCCGTGGCGTGATATGCTGAAATATCTGGCGGCGCTTCTGGCGATTTCGCTTCTGCCGCTCTATCCCGCTTGGCTTGTCTGCCGCTTCGCCGCGCCGTTGTCGGATCTTGTTCCGCTGGTTCGCGACTTTGTGCCCCTTTGCGCCGCCGGAGCGGTTTTTGTTGCAATCTTCCTGATCCTTGCTATATTATTCCGCATGCGGGAAGTGAAAATACTGTACAGCCGTTTCTCCGGAAACAGAAAGAAAGAGGTGTGAAGATGGAATTCTATGATGTGATCGGAAAGCGCAGGAGCATCCGCTCCTATAAACCGGATCCTGTGCCCGACGAGGCGCTGCGGAGAATCGGCGAAGCCGTGCGTTCCGCACCTACGGCCTGCAACCGCCAGCCGTATAAAATGTGGATTGTCCGCAATCCGGAGAAACGCGCCGCACTTGCGAAAGTCTATGCGCAGAAATGGTTTGCGGAAGCGCCGGCCATTGCTGTCATTGCCGGGCGCGAATCCGAGGCCTGGCGTCGTCTGGAGGGCGATACCATTGTCAATGTGGACGCAGCGATTGCGATGGAGCATTTCATGCTTGCCGCCACGGCGGAAGGACTCGGCTGCTGCTGGATCTGCGCATTCCGCCGCGCGGAGGCGGACAAGGCGCTCGGACTTGACCCGGAATACCACGCCGTAGCTCTGTCGCCGCTCGGATATCCCGCCGCGGAACCGGGACCGTTTTCCAGAAAGCCGCTGAGCGAACTCTTTGAAGTGGTGGACTGAGCAATGTGGAAAACCGAGTATGCTCCGGACGCTTCCGTTTCCTGCGGGAACGGCGTGCTCCGCATTGCGACCGATGCTCCGGGGGTGGACGCGTTCACCCTGCGGATCGGAAAGGATTTCATGCTTTCCACGCTCCCGGTGCGGATCGGCGAACTCTCCGAGTCGATGGCGCTTCCGGCAAAACGCCGTCCGCACATTTCCGAGGACGGTTCGGAAGTCCTGATCGAACAGGAGAACACGATTCCGTTCGGAAGCGAACCGGCAGTCCGGCGCAAAATCCGGCTTTCCGGAGAGCTTCTCAGCGTGACAATGGATCTCGCCATGCGCGCCTCCGCCGAAATGAAGGAGATTTCCGCAGGCGGCCTTGTTCTTGAGGGGCCTGTTGAGAAGGTCCGCTTTCTCGGAATGCCGGAAAAAGGCGGTTTTGTTCCCGTTTTTTCCGAAAGAAAGGATTTTGCCTCCGCGGAGGAGGGGGCGGTATTGTATGACGGGGCTTATCCGCCGTTCGGAATTGTCGCGGAAGGGGGAAAAAGCGCGATCGATCTGATTGTCGGAGACGATTTCTGGCGCTGGACGAACGCCGGACGGATCGGCGGCGTCTGCCGTTTCACGGTGAAAAAACTGGGGGGATCGCTTCATTTTCTCTGGCATCTCTTTACGCTCAAACCCGATACGGAAATGCCTGCCGGACGCAACTGGCGTCTGACCTGGGCGGCTTCCTGGCGCCTGTCCGGAAGGAAAAAGGCAGGGGAAACGCCTTTCAAATCCGTGTTTTCACTGGATTGCGCAGAATGGCAGGATGCGGCGCGCGCGGTCCTTACCGTCAGAAAAAGTGCGGGGAGACGGAAAAAATCTTCCGGTCTCAATCCGGTCTGCCTCTGTTCCGGCCCTGCACTGAATCTGATGAAAAAATGGCTGCGTTCGCAACTGGCGGATGCGGAGGAGGGCGATGTGTTCGCCGTGACGGATGCCGTGCCGCACTACTGCGTTTCCGCAGGACATATGGAGCGAGCCCGCTTCGAGTCCCTGCCGCACTGGGATCTTGCTTCGCTTCTGGAGTTCCGCCGCTGGGCGAACCGCCAGCTTGCGCCGCATGGAGCGCGCCTGGAGCTGATTGCACCGGAAGATTCTGTTTTCAAGGGATTTATGACTCTTCTGTAAGATTCTTTTGTTGCATATTCCAATTTTTCAGGAATAATACGAGAGACAAGGCATTCCGCATGGGATGCCTTTTTTTTACGGGTTTCTTTTTCTGAGACTCCTCCGGCTTTTCATTTTTCTGAAAAATCATGGAAAAATATATTTCAAGTACTTGAAATTTTTCTTTTTCTGGTTATAATGTATAGAGAAACAGAAAATCGGGAAAGACGCTGGAATGATATCACTGAAGGAAATCGGAAGAATCTGCGGACTGTCCGAATCGACCGTCTCCAAGGCGCTGAAGGGAAATCCGGCGATCCGTCGTTCGACGGCGCAGCGCGTCGCCGAGGTCGCGCGGAAATACGGATATCAGCCCAATGCCATGGTGCAGTGCATGCAGACAGGGCAGAGCCGCAGCATCGGCATCGCCTACAACAACTTCCGCTGCCAGTTCGCCGGTCAGGTTATGGAGGGGATTCAGCAGGTTCTTCATGAAAACAACTACGACTCTTTCGTGATTCAGTGGGACAAGCTCGTCAAGGACAAGATCGAACTTCTCGGTCGTTTTGCGCGCCGCCGGGTGGACGGGATTCTCCTGTTTCCGCCGGAATTGGCAGATCCCTCCGAACGTCTTGCCGAGCTGCGCAATATTCACTGTCCGGTCGTTGTGATTGACCAGCGCTGGCCCGGACATGATTTCGACTATGTCGGCAGCGACAATGCAAAGGGAATGTATGAGCTTGTGTCTTATTTGATTGCAAAGGGGTATCGCAGATTTGGCGTTGTCGCCTTTCCTTCGACCAGCTCGGGAGAGGAACGCAAGCGGGGTTTTCTTGAGGCGATGTTCGAGCACAATCTTCCGATTGACGCTTCGCTGCTGACCGTTGCGGACGAGGCGTTTCAGGGGGCTTACGCCGTCGCGCGCTCTCTGATGGAGCGGCCCGACCGCCCTGATGTGATTGTCTGCTACAATGATTACATTGCGCGCGAGGCGCTCAATGCTGCATGGGATCTCGGGATTCATATCCCTGAGGAGCTTGCCGTCACCGGGTTCGGCAATCTTCCGTTTTGCTCTCTTGTGAGGCCGTGTCTTACGTCCGTGGATCAGTTCTCCTTTGAGACCGGAGCCGCGGCGGCAGAACTTCTGCTGGAGAGAATTTCAAGCACTGGAAATTATGAACGCCGGGATATTGTGATTCCGACGAAACTTGTTTTGCGGAATTCGACTCGTTAAGGAGGATATGCAATGAAAGGAATCGTAATGGAGGGGACGACCCAGTTCCGGAATCGGACAAATTTCACCTTGATAGAGCTTCTTGTCGTGATTGCGATCATCGCAATTCTCGCATCCATGCTGCTGCCTGCGCTGGGCAAGGCACGCGAACGTGCCAAAGCCACACAGTGTGTCGGCAATGTGAAACAGTCTACCATGGCGCTGCAGTTGTATGCGGACGACTACAAGGGAGTGCTTCTCAAGGCTGTTCCGGAGAATCTTGTGTACTGGACGAATGTTCTTTATCGTCAGAAATATATTTTGACAGGCAAGGTGTTCCTGTGTCCCAAGCAAAATGAAAAAACTCCCTGGAAAGACAATCCCGATGCACTTTATACCTATGGGCTGAACCGTGATATCCTGCAGAGGTCTGACAGCTCGCATATTGTAGACAATGCCGGCTATTACGTCAATATCTATAGTGCAATTCCCAAAAAGTCACCTTCCGTTGTCTGGCTGACCGGCGACAGTCTTTATGTTCCTTCCGATAAAAGTAAAATGACTCCCAATGTGGTAAAAGGACATGCTGTTCTCAGCTGGAATACAGGCAAAGAGGGGTCGGTCTCCATCCGCCACAGCAATAAGGCGAATCTGGGATTTCTGGACGGCGGCATTCGCCCGACCGGCGGGGAACAGATGATCGACCTGTTCCCGCGTGTGCAGGAGTGGTATTACAACGAGTCCATCAGAAGGCGGAACGTCTGATTGTTTTTCTTTGTGTGGTCAGGGAAGATTATTATAAAATAAAGGAAAGGATAGAAGTGATGAAAGGAAAGCTGTTCCTGTCCGGAAGTGCGCTGTGCATCTGCGCAGCGCTTCATGCCGCACCGGTGTTCCTCAATCCGTCGTTTGAACAGGGAACCAGCGGATACTGGATCAACCGTCCGGCTTCCGCGCGTGTCGAACCCGGCGATCCGACCGACGGAAAGCAGAGTCTTGTCGTAAGGGTCGTTCCCGGCAAGACCGTCAGTGTCGTGCAGGGACTCAACTACGAGCCGGATCAGTATTACAAGATCAGCTTTGACGCGAAGGCCACGGATGCGCAGCTCAGGATGCAGATCATGCTCCAGGGCAGTAAGCCGCTCTCGTTCTTCAGCGATCCCGACCTGAACAAGCCGTTCCCGCTCACGGCGGAATACAAGCGCATGAGTCTGGAGCTCGGACCGTTCCCGGAAGCCATCGGAAAGAACCCCGTCAAGAAGCTGATGATCTATTTCAACATCACCGGCTCCAAAGAGGGCGGCAGCGTCAATCTCGACAATCTGTCGGTGGAGCTTCGCCCCGCGGCCAAGACCTCTGCGAAATCCATTCTGAAAAACGGCTCCTTTGAACAGGGGCTTGCGCAGTACTGGGTCAATCGCCGCAAGTGCGCCGAAGTCGTCTCCACAGCCGCAAGCCACGGACGCAAAAGCCTGAAGGTCACTCCCGAGGACAAGGTTGTCGATCTGGTGCAGGGGCTTCCGATGAAGCCCGGCGAAATCTATACGCTCCGCTTCGACGCGAAAAGCTCCGTCCCGGAGAACGGACCGCAGCTGACGCTCGGCGTGATGATGCGCGGCAAGACACCGCTTGCCTATTTCGCCCCGAAGGGAGAACAGAAACGTTTCGCCGATCCGGTACCGGTCGAGGGTGAATTCAAAACTTTTGAATACGAGCTCGGGCCGCTTCCCGACAACTGGCGCGGGACAAAGGTGGAGAACCTGATGTTCTACTGGCATGTAAAACCCGGTGCAAATCCCGGCAGCATCTATCTTGACAATCTGCAGATCGAAACCGTGTCCGCGGATCAAAAAAAAAAAATAGGGGAATAGTTTTTCATTTTCCCGGCGACATCCGGATTTTTGAAACGGGGTTTCCGCTGAAGGTCACTTACGGTGCCGGAACGGGAACCCTGAAAGTCCGCGGAACGGATGCGCTCGGGAAAGAGCTTTTTTCCGCGGAATCCGAGCCGGGCAGACCCGAGCTTGCCATCCAGATCACCGAGCCTGATTATTATGCGCTTTCCGCCGAGGTGATC
This sequence comes from uncultured Victivallales bacterium, assembly GCA_944390795.1. GTDB lineage: Bacteria > Verrucomicrobiota > Lentisphaeria > Victivallales > UBA1829 > UBA11452. The sequence continues at coordinate 18,560 of CALXRI010000018.1, read as the reverse complement.
GAAAACGGGAAAAGTGTCAAAAGCGCGCGAACCACCTTCGCACTTACCACTCCGCTTCCCGCGGATTACTACACCACCGAACAGCCCGCCTTCGGCGTTTGGGGCGGACTGAATCCCGAACTCCGGCGGCTCGGCGGCGCCAAATGGGACCGCCAGCTTTTCTTCACCCTCTTCCAGAAAAAGGATTTCCAGGCCGTCGCGCCGACTGCGGAACAGATCGCTGCCCGGGAGCCGGTCAACATCATCCGTTGCATGAACATCCTCAATCCTTTCAAGAAGATGGTCCCTGTAAAGCGGGACGAGTGGCCGGAACTGGAGAGAAAACTGGAAAAGGACATCCTTTCCCGCAAGGGGCTTGTGCAGGTCTGGGAGACTCAGAACGAGCCGATGGTCGGCGAAAACTTCCACGGCACGATGAAGGACGTGATGGACATCATCCGCTTTGAAAGCCGCATCGTGCGCAAGGTCGATCCCGATGCCGCCATCGCCGGAATCTGCATCAACCCGATGAACGCCAACCAGTACAACCAGTATGTCGGCTACTACAAAAACCATGGCGCGGACCGTCTGATCGACGGCGTCATGCTTCATCCCTACATCCCCGGCGCGCAGAATCCCGATCTTGCCGGATACGTCGAAACGCTCAACCGCCTGAACCGCGAACTTTCCGAAATCGCCGGACACCCCGTTCCGATGTACATCAGCGAAATCGGCTATTCCGCCAAGCCCGGCGGCGAAGTGACCGAATACCAGCAGGGGGCCTATCTCGCCCGCGTGATGCTGCTCAATTTCACGATCCGCAACCTCAAGGCCTGCGTCTGGCACATCGGACTCTGGAACGAGGCGACCTCGCAGCGGGAACTGGACTTCGCGCTGATCCGCAAACAGACGCCGGGCAGCAAGGTTTATCAGCCGAAACCCTCCTTTGCCGCGTGGGCGACCGCGTCGCGGATGCTCTACAATGCGAAACTTCTGCGGGAACTCAATGTCGGGCGGACAATGCGCGTCTGGCTTTTCGAAAAGGAGGGGAAGCCCATGCTCGTCGCCTATTCCCTGATGCAGGAACCCGTTCCGATGCAGCTTGCGTTTCAGGCTCCGGAGGCGAAGACAGTCGACATGTGCGGCCGCCGTTCCAAAGTTGCCGTCCGGGACGGCATCCTGAAACTGACCCTCGGCGAAGGTCCCGTCTACATCTCCGGCGGCACGCTTGACCAGTTTGCCGAAGGAAAATTTGAAGCCGTCTTCACGCCGGAGGAGATGGCTGCCGTCCCCGGCGGTTCACTGACGGTGAAAATCCGTCTTCCGGAACATCTCGCCGATCAGGCGCAGCTCCGTCTTCAGCCGTTCCGCGCGGGCAAGGCTGCGCTCCGCGGCTCCGGGCGCGACTGGACCATGAAACTCTCCCTCTCTCCCGACGCCCGGCCGGGAGAATGCGATCTCTTCCTGATGCTCTCCCGGAACGGCGTCAACCGCTACATCTGGCAGAAGCTTCTGCGGATCAAGCCGAAACTTGAGCTTGCCGAGGTGAAGCCATGTGAAATTGCCGGGCGGGCTGCTCTCTCCTTCCGCCTGCGCGCCAATGACCCTGCGGAACACGAGGCCAGGGTGGAGATTCTCGACGAAAGGAATGTTGTCATCGGCGGCGGAACCGTCCGTGCGGAAGTGCAAACGGCCCTGTCTCTCCCGCATGGGACGGTTTCCGCCAGGCCGGCCCGTTATTTTGCGCGGATCACTCCGCCCGGTGGCAGGCCGTACCGCATCGAGCTGACCGTCAATCCGCTGCCGGTCGGGATTCCGTATTGCGAAAATGCCGTTTCCCTGCCTGCGGCGCAGTGGCCCGCGCGCGGCGCATATCCGCTGGGAACCGGCCGTTACAGCCGTCATGCGCTGAAAGGCGCCTATGACAGGCCGGAGGGGAAGCTTTATCTTGCGGCCGATGAGAATTATCTCTATCTTGCCTGCGAAGTGAAGGACCGCGAGTTTCTCCCTGCCGGTGATTCCGCCTCTTTGTGGAACGGAGATTCGCTGCAGATCGGCATCAGCGTCCCTCAGTCCGACATGTACCGTGCCAACAACGACGGCATTCAGGAAACCGCTTATGCCGAATTCGGCATCGCGCCGGACAACCGTTCATGGGTCTGGGCGAGCATGAACCTCAACCGGATGCCGCTTGCCGCTCCGGTTCCGGGACTGATTGCGAAAAGCTCGGTTTCCGGCGGCGTTCTGCACTATAAGGCGGCCATTCCATGGAAATCGCTGAACATCCGCTGTCGCGCGGGGCTGAAACTGCGCCTGAGCGTGCTGGTCAACGACCGCGACCGCGCTGGCCGCCACTGGCTGGAATGGTTCGGCGGGATCGCGGACGGCAAGGATCCCGCTTCCTACGGGGAAGCCGTTCTTCTGGAGAAGCGGAAATGATGAAGGTCAACAAGCTTTTCACGGAACGGGACCGGGACGAGATTTACGCCTTCTTCCATACGCGCGACCGCTGGCGCGACATTGTGCGCTACCGGACGCTGGCGCACGGGCCGGTCGACACCGTCTTTTACGGCGATTCGATCTTCGAGCTCTGGCCGACCGCGGAGGCGTTCCCCGAACTTTCCCATCTCAACCGGGGGATCGGCGGCGACAACATCAACGGACTCTATTTCCGGCTGGACGAGGACGTCTTTCCGAACCATCCGAAACAGGTTGTGATCCATATCGGCATCAACGGGATCGAACGCGATTTCGACGATTCGGTGGCCCGGCTCAAATATGTGGCGGAGCTGATGCGGTCCCAGGGCATCCGCGTCTGGTGCAACAGCGTTGCGCCGCTGCGCGCGCCGGATGCCTGGGGCCGTTTCCAGTATCAGGAGAAAATCGTTGCGCTCAACAACGTCTGCCGTGAACTTTTTGAAAGGGAGTTCGCCGGTTTCTTCGATCTGCATTCCGTGCTGCGCGACGCGACGGGACAGCTCGCCGCCGAATACGCCCAGAAGGACGGCACGCACTGGACCTTCGCCGCCTATCAGGTCGCATCAAAGGTTCTGCGGGAGAGACTTCTTCCCCGCGCATGAGCCCGTACTCCTCCGTTTTTTCAAAAAGAAAACCGGATGCGGATTTGCATCCGTCCGCACTCCGGATTATATTTCATGTTCTGCGGGGATTGTCCGTTTCAGCTGATCCTGCCGGTCTCCGCTGACTTTTCGAGGCATGGTTCCCGCTGTTCTTTTCCGTCTGCCGCCTGCGGTTTCTCTCCGTTTTCCCGGATGAATTGTTCCGTCTGTACCGACGCTCTTTTTCTGTCTGCCGCCGGAAGGAACTCTTCCGTCCGGAGACTTGCGGAACCGCGGGGAGACGGAAAAATCCGGAGGGAAAACCGCCTGTTTGTTTCATGGATGTTTTTCAATCGGGGAATGGTTCCGGCGCCGGAAATGCCGCTGAAAAAAGGAGACAGGGAACGTGAGTGCCGGATTCCGGAGATGTCTGAAACTGCGTACATGCTTCATCCCGCATGGCTTTCGGCTGTTTTTCCTTTCCTCTCTTCTGTTTTTCCCGACTCTGCGCCTTTCCGGTGCGGAAAGTTCCGTCTATTTCTGGCATCGGGAACGGAATGAAGCGACAGGCCAGATTCTTGCATCCTTCGGAGACTGGAGGATTTATGCGTTGCGCGGCGAGTTCCGGAACAACGTGCCGCCTGTTCTGCTGCGCGCCGTCTCCGCGCCGCAGTCTGTCCCCGTATTCCGTCTGGATGCGCGGATCTGGAGAACAGCGGACTTCACGCGCCGCTTCTCATCGATTCTGCGGCAGGAACCCTCTCCGGAAATTCAGATCGACTGCGACGTTCCGGAGTCCCTTCTGCATGAATATGCGCTTTTTCTGGAGAATCTGCGCGCGCAGATTCCGGAAAAGCGTTTTTCCGTGACGCTGCTGCCATGCCATCTGCGCCATCCGGAGGAATTGAGGCGCATCTTCCGGCAGATATCTTATTACGTCCTGCAGCTGCATGCGCTGGAGAGACCGGGAGACCTTCCGTCGGAATACCGTCTCTTTGATTCCTCCGCCGCCGTCCGTGCCGTGGATGCCGCGCTTGGACTGCAAGTGCCGTTCAGGATGGCGCTTCCCGCCTACGCGTATCGGTTGCACTATTCGGAAAAAACAGGAAAATTCCGGCGTCTGAGCGCGGAGAATACACCTCGAAAGCGGGGGAATGAAATTGTGAAAACTGCTCTTCCGGACTGGGCGGAACTGCTGGAGTTCCGGAAAAAATATGCGGAAATTCCCGTGATCTGGTTCCGGCTCGCCGTGCCGGGGGACCGCCTCTGTCTGGAGGCGGAGAATCTCCGGCGTCTGGATGCCGGGATGCCTCCGCTGGAAACGCTGGAAACTTCAATCAGACGCTCCGGGACGCTGAGCGAAATTTACTGGACCAATCACGGCATACTGGGAGAACGGACGCATACGCAGATACTGGGCGGAGGTATCGGGGAGGTCTTTCTCTTCCACGGCGTCCGCCCCGTGCGCCCGGCGGTTCCCGGGCGTGTGCCCGAACGGATTCGCGGACTCGTCCCCCCTCCCGGAACAACCATCAAAACAGGAGAAATTCACCGATGGATTCAAACGGATTCAAAAAAATAGCGGCAACCCTCTTTCTGTCCGGATTCGTTTCCGCTTATCCCTGCAGCGAAAATCTGCCTCCGAGCTATATTGATCTGCAGGATGCGGCGTATTCAGCGGAACTGGATGTTCATTTTCATCTCTGCGCCCTGGCGAAACATTATTTCCCGGACTGCGTTCCGGTGAAACGTCCCGCACCGGCGGAAAGGGCGGATGCCGGAAAGGGGGACATGCCGGAGGATCGTCTTTTCAAGGCCGGATGGGAGACGCTGCGCCGGAATCCGGAAGATCGTTTCCCCGAGTCATGGAAGCAGCTTCTGGCGCTGCCGGAAAGTGAACGGAGACGCCGGACGGCGCAGACGCTGTATCTGCTGGGCAATCTTCATGCGCAGGACAATCCGCGCAAAGCCTATGAATGGTATCAGAAGCTCCGTAGCGCCGTCAACGGAGGAATTCCGGATCCCCTGAATCTTGCGGAGAAGAGTTTCCGCACGAATTATTTCTATGCAAAAGATCCGGTGGAACGCCTTCGCCATCTCGTTCTTGCCGCATGTTACGGAAAATGCCCTGAAACGGACGAGGGAAGGGAGGCTCCGCGGAAAGTCTGCTCTTTCCGGCGGGAGCTGTGGAGCGAACTCGGCGCCATGATCCGGAAGCATCCGCGGACTTTTCTGGAGGATCCGCTGACCGCCGAGGTCGCGGCGCTTTTCCGTCCGGACCTGATCCGGAAGTTGCATGGTCCGTTTGTCTGCGGCGATCTGCTTGCCTTGCGCGCTTTTGAACGCGGGGATTTGGACAGCTCTGCGCGGCTGCTTGCGGGAGCGGAGGAGAATTCCCCGATCCGCCTTTATCTGGAGGCGCGCTTCGCCCGCAGAAAAGGGGACTACCGCAAATCCGCGGAGCTGCTCGGGAAATGGCTGGAACTTTACCGGGAAGGGAAGAGGAAAACCTCTTCCGGGGAATTTGCCGTCCGTTCCGTCGTCTTTACAAAATCCGGATGCTCTCTCACCGCCCATCCGGAATGGTGCGGAATCTACTGGCCGCAGATGGATGCGCCCGATCCCGTGACCGCGCGCGGCATGCAGGAGGTGGTCCGGGGGCAGCTTGGCGCGCTTCAGTGCCGGAACGAACTGTTTCTGGAGGCGTTGTACAGTTTCCTGGTGGGAAACGCCTGGAGCGACGCAGCTCTGATTGCGGAGGAACATCTGTCGTCCGCGGAACTGCGGAAATTCGCCGACGCCCATGAAAACAATCCGCAGATTCCACCCCTGATGACGGAGAAGCTGCGCCATCTTCTCGCACGCCGCCTGATGCGGGAAAACCGGTTTGCCGATGCGGGAAGATATTTCCCGCCCGCTCTCCGGGAGCTGCATGGGGTCTTTGCCGAGACGGCCGCGGAGGCGGAAAATTCGACTCTGGATCAGGAACGGCGCGCCGCCGCCTGTTTCCGCCTCGGGCAGATCATGCTCCGCCATGACATCGCCCTCTTCGGCTATGAGCTTGCGCCCGATTACTTCATCTGCGAGGGCAGGTATGACACCTATCCGGTCAAACAGCATTCGGAAAACACCGCTCTCCCGCGCTTTCATTACCGCATCCGGGAGGCGGAATATTTCCGGCGCGCGGGAAAACTTGCACGGAATCCGGAGCTCCGTTTTCTTTCGTATCTTGCGGGAGGATATGTTCTGAGAAACCGGATGCCGAAACAGGCGGAACCATTTTACCGGAGCCTGGTCCGGGAGGGGTTTCTCCCCTATTCGCCGGCGCTCGACCGCTTCCGCTGGATTCCCGCGCCTCCGTCTGACTGGAAAATGCTGATCGCTTCCTGCGACGCAGCGGATCGCGATGAGGTCCGGCTCAGGATTGACCGCCTGCTTGCCGTTCAAAACGCGTCCGGACGGAACGCCCCCGGGAAGTGATCTGATTTCTTCCCGCCGGGCGCTTCCGCTCAGTGCGGCGCCAGAAGGAGAAACGGGCGCATGGGAAGATTGCGCAGGATCCAGTAAAGGACAAGGATCGCCGGAACGGAGAGCGCGAGCCATGGACGCAGCGCAAGACGCGGTTTCCGGAGCAGCAGGCAGACCAGCGCCAGCAGGGGGAACAGCAGAAGGTTGCAGCGGAGCGATGCGGCGAACTCCCCGTGCAGCGCGGCGTAAAGCGCCCGCGTCGAACCGCAGCCCGCGCAGTAAAAACCGGTCAGTCGGTAAAAGAGGCACTGCGGAAGCCAGCGCGTCGTGCCCGGAGGATGAAAATAAAGGAATCCCAGTCCGATTCCGGCGCAGAAAAGAAAACCGGCAGTCAGGAAAAGACGCAGAAGACGATCCTCTTTCGATTCCCGCGGCGTTTTTTCCGCATTATTCATACGCGCCATTCTCCTGCGGCGGAGCTTCGAGCATGCCGCCGCGTTTCCCGACGATGTAGTTGCAGACGTTGTCGCCCGTTACATTGCAGGCCGTCTCAAACATGTCGAGCAGGGGATTGATTCCGATGGCGAGCGCCGCAATGGTCGCGACCTGTGCGTCGTTCAGCCCGAGATTCTCCAGAACCATGAAGAGCAGGAACACGCTTCCGCCCGGAATGCCTCCGGCCCCGACCGAAGCGAACACCACGGAGATCAGGAGCAGCGCCAGCTGCGATGGCCCCAGGGAAATTCCGAACACATTCGCGGCAAGAATGGCGAAGACCGGCAGATGAATGCAGACACCGTCCATGTTGATCGTGGCTCCGAGCGGCAGGGCGAAACTGGAAAGCTGCTCCTTCACATGGAGCTTTTCCTTCGCGATACGGAAGGATACCGGCAGTGTCGCCGCGCTCGATCGGGTCAGAAACGCCGTGATGACCGCCACCTTGATGCGGTTCATGATCCGGTAGGGATTTTCCCGGCAGAGCAGCAGAAGCAGCAGCGGATAGATGACGAAAATCATCAGGAGGACGCCGCAGATGACGCAGAGCGCGATTCGCATGTAGGGGCCGAAGAGCTCCGTTCCGTACACGGCGAAGTTGGTCGTTGTGAGGGCGAAGACGCCGACGGGAAAATATTCCATGATCCAGTCGATGATCTGAAAGGAGGCCTTTTGTGCGGCGTCGATGATCCGCAGCATGAGTCCCGCGGATTTTCCCGTGTTGTCGTCGCCGTGGCGTTCGAGCACGATCCGGGCAGCCAGTCCGAAGAGAATGGAAAAGACGATCACCGGGAGGAACTGTCCTTCGGCAAGCGCCTGAAAGGGATTCATGAAGAGACCTGAAAGGAAGCGGGAAAGCCCGCCGGATGCGCCGTGCATTTTCAGGGAGGCGACCTGCGGCATGAATTTTTCGGAGAGATTCCGCGCGTTTTCCATGGCCGGATTCATGACTGCGGCGAGAAAAATTCCAAACATTCCGGCGAAGAGCGACGTCAGGAAATACCACAGGAGCACGGAAACTCCCAGTTTCCCGAATTTCCTGACCGGCAGGCTTGCCGCACCGGAGACCAGTGAGAAGAAAATGATCGGGATGACCACCATTTTCAGCATGGCGATCAGTATGGTTCCGAAGGGCGCCACCACATCCGTGACGCAGCCGGTCACTTCCGATCCGTAACGTTTCGCCAGTTCGGAACAGAGAATTCCGGCGGCGATGCCCAGAAGGAAACCGGCGACTACGCGCCAGACGAGCGGAACGGCAAAATATCCCATGAGGACTTTTTTCAGCATGAGAATTCTCCTTGTTTGGTTCCAGAATTCCGGAAACGGACCAGAGGAATAATATATCATTTTTCCTTGCGCTTTGCCAGAATTTTTATCGGGATTTTTCTTTTTTCCGCATCGGAGGGATACAGGATTGACATTTTTTACAATGGAATTGTTTTTTTTTCTTTCCCGCTTGTTTTTCGGGAAAGAAAACTTATAGTTCCAGCAGCGGCTCATGCAAAAACCGAAATACAATGGAAGGTTCAAGATGAAAATTCAGTATGGTATCGGACGGCGCTGCGTCAATCCGCAGATGCCCGTGTCTCTCGCCGGGTATTTCAACAAGCGCATGTGGGATCATGTCCTCGACGATCTGGAAGTGCGGGCTCTTGTCATCCGGAGCGGATCCGATTATGCCGCAATCCTTCATTTCGACCTGATTACCGTGTCCACGTCGCTCTATGAAAATGTTCTTCAGGATATGAAGGAACTTGGAATCGACCGGATCACAAAGGAGAATCTCCTGGTTTCGGCCACGCATACCCATACCGCTCCCGAGCTCCGCTGCGGCAAACCCGGCGCCAATCCGGAATATCCGCCGTTTGCGGCGAAAATGGCCGCCGAGGCGCTGAAGGACGCCCTTTCCAATTGGAAGGAAGGGGAACTGGAAAGCGGACTTGCGGAGGAGCACCGCTTCATTTTCAACCGCCGTTACTGGATGAAAAACGGGAAAGTCGTCACAAACCCGGGGAAACTGAATCCCGATATTCTCCGTCCCGAAGGGGAGATCGATCCGGAAATCCCGATGCTGGCGATCCGCACTGAGGGGAAACTGCGCGTCTTGATCGCCAATATCGTGAATCATACCGATACGATCGGGGGAACCGGCGTTTCCGCAGACTGGGCGGGCTTTTTCCGCCGCGCCATGGAAGCGGAGATGGGAGCCGGCTCCATGGCGATTCCGCTGATCGGATGCGCGGGAAACATCAATCATTTCGACACCCGGACCGATCGGAATCAGACCTGTTACGACGAGGCGAAACGGGTTGGAACCGGATATGCCGAAGCTGTGAAGAAGGCTCTCTCCGCCCTGAAGCCGGTCAAGGGAGACGGGATCCGCACCGTTTACGGCGACGCGGCGACAGCGCCGCGGGAAATTTCCGCGCAGGAGCTGGCCGAGGCGCAGGCCATCTGCGAAAAATATCCCGAGATTGATGTCGAGAGCCTGGAATCCGCCGTGGACCTGACCTCCGAGGATCTTGCCAGAGGCACCCCCTTCGCCTTGAAGTATTTCGCCAGCACCATGGTCAAGATGGCGAACAACAAAAACCCTGTCGTCTTTCATCTCACCGGATTCAATTTCGGCGGCGATGCCGTCCTTGCTTCGCTGCCCAGCGAGCCTTTCACCGAAATCGGTCTGGAGCTGCGCAAGGGAATCTTCGGAGGCCGGCTCTGTCTGGTCGCCTCCCATGGCAACGGAACGGGCGGGCCGACTTATTCCGGCGGCTACATTCCGAATCCATGGAACTACGGACGCGGCGGATATGAGGACACTCCGCGTTCCAATCCGTTTTCCATGAAGAGCGCCGATGTCCTGCTGGGCGCCTGGCGCGAACTGGCAAAGGAGCTCGTCTGACGGATTCGGCACGGGAGAGGGGAGGAAGTGTTTTCCGGAACTGCCGCAAGCGGAGCCGCGGAGCATTGTTTTCTTCCTTGCGGTTTCTTTCTTCCGGGAAATCCCGCCGGGATCCGTCTCCGCCCGCGCATGTGGAATTTTCCGCACGGGACATCCGGCGTTCACGTGCCGCGGGAGGGCGTCTTTTCAAGCCGGACCGTTTCCCTGTGTGCGCGGGGAATCGGGGGAATCACCGGAATATAAACAAACAGCCTGCATCACAAGGAGTCTTCTGCCATGAACGGAGTATCTTATCTGACAATGTTCCTGGAACCGGTCAAGCCGTGGCTGGACGATCCCGCGGTAAGCGAGATCATGATCAACGGTCCGAAGGACATCTACATTGAGAAATCGGGAAAAGTCGTGAAAGTCGATTCGGTGTTCCCGAGCGAACCCGCGCTTTTTGCCGCGGCAAGCAACATTGCAAAATCTGTAGGGCGCGTGCTCAATGCGGAATATCCTCGTCTGGATGCGCGGCTTCCGGACGGTTCGCGCGTTCATGTGGTGATTCCGCCGCTTTCCCGTTGCGGGACGGTCGTCTCCATCCGGAAATTCCGGACCGATTCGCTTTCGCCCGCGAATTTGATTGAATGGGGCAGCATTTCCGGGGAGATGCTCGAAAGTCTGCGGGAACTCGTTCGGAAAAGAAAGAACATTCTTGTCTGCGGGGCGACTTCGTCGGGGAAAACTTCCATTCTCAACGTGCTGAGTTCCTTCATCGACCCGGCGGACCGGATTCTCACGATCGAGGACTCCTGTGAGCTGCAGCTGCGCCAGCCGCACCTGGTGCCGTTCGAAACCCGCCGCCCCGACAAGGACGGCAAGGGAGAGGTCACGTTCCGCGACCTGCTGCATTCCGCCTTGCGCCTGCGCCCGGACCGGATCATCCTCGGAGAGATCCGCGGCGGCGAGGCGCTTGATCTTCTTCAGGCGATGAACACCGGCCACTCCGGCTCCATGTCTACCATTCATGCGAACAATGCCGCGGACAGTCTTCTGCGTCTGGAAACATGCGTGATGTACGCCGGTTTCGATCTGCCGCTCAATGCGATCCGGAACCAGGTTGTTGCCGCGCTGGACTATATCGTTCATACGGGACGCCTGGAGGACGGAAGCCGCAAGGTGCTCGGAATCAGCCATGTGCTGCCGCTGGATCACGGGGAATATCGTCTGGAATCCGAATGGGAGTGGGTGCAGACTGGCGTCGATGCGTCGGGAAAGTTCACCGGCGAATTCCGGAAAGCGCAACGCTCCTGACCGATGAAGACGGGAAACCTTCCGCGGACGTCGCAGGGGTTGCACGGGAGACGCTCCGAAACGGTTCGCCGTCACTCGCAATGCGGTTTCCCCGTTTCCGGCGGAATCGCCGGATGAGAATTTCGGGAACCATATTCCCTTTTTGAATATTGTAAAATCACCAATCCGGTGTATTGTACCAACCTCGAATCATGAAGCGGGGAGCGACGAGAGGGATGGAATTTCATTGTGACAGTCTTCTGTTGAATTCTCTGATTTTTATCGCCGGATTATGGTGTCTGCTCAAGGGCAGCGACCTTTTTGTCGATTCCGCGGCGGCGATTGCACGCATCTGGAAGGTCTCCGAACTTGTCATCGGTCTCACGCTGGTGAGCATCGGCACATCGCTTCCTGAATTCGCCAGCAGCTTTTATGCCGCATGCGCCGGGGAAACGGACTTCATCATCGGCAATGTGATCGGGAGCAACGCCACAAACATCACGCTGATTCTCGGAGCAGGGGTCCTGTGCACGGGGACGCTGACCTTTTCCCCGCAGCTCTTTTCCCGCGACGCGATCCTGATGCTCGGCGCGTTCGTCGTGACCAACCTGATGGTGTTTGCAACCACTGTGCAGGGGCGCGACGGCGTTCCCGTGCATGGAATCAACATCTGGTCGGGGATTCTTCTTCTTCTGATGGGAATCGGCTACTGCTTGTGTCTCTTCCGTTCGAATTCGGAGAAAACAGCCGGAGAGACATCCGGCGAAGCATCGGCTCCCCCTTCCTTTGCAGCCGCTTTTTTCCGCCTGGCCGCCGGACTGGTCATGCTGATCGCCGGCTCAAAGGCGCTGGTGGATACCGTCGTCTGGGGCGCGGAACGGCTCGGGATTGATACGATGGTCATCTCCGCGACGGTTGTCGCGTTCGGCACTTCGGTTCCGGAGCTTGCCGTGACGCTTGCGGGGGTATTCCGGAAACGGCACGACATTGCGATCGGCAACATCATCGGCAGCTGCATCTTCAACATTTTTCTGATTCTGGGCGTCTGCGCTCTGGTTACGCCCCTCGGAATCAACAGCGCCTCGGGCGTCATCAACGTCGCCATGATGCTGGGATCGGGCATATTCCTGATCCTCTTCATGTCCATGGAGAAGAATGCGCTCTTCCGCTGGCAGGGGGTGGTTTTCCTCCTTTTGTACGGCGGCTTCCTGATTTACAACTTCAAAGACGTCATCAGCCGCTTTTTATGAGATTTCCGGCGCTTTTCGATTGTAAAAGCATCCGGGGGAATGTAAATTACCCAGCTGAATTGAAAAAAGGGAACAGAATTTATTTTCAACAATAAGGAACATTGACCCATGAGCAAGATTTACGCCGATCACATCTTCACCTCCGAGTCCGTTTCGGAAGGGCATCCCGACAAGGTCTGCGACCAGATTTCCGACGCCGTGCTGGATGCCTGTCTGAAACAGGATCCCGAAAGCCGCGTCGCCTGCGAAACGCTCTGCACGACCGACCTTATCGTGATTTCCGGCGAAATCACCACCAAGGCGAAAATCAACTGGGAGGAGCTCGCCCGCGGCGTTGTCCGGGACATCGGCTACAATGACAGAAACATCGGTTTTTCCGCCGACGACTGCAAGGTGTTCGTCTGCGTGCACACCCAGTCGCCCGACATTTCGCAGGGCGTATCCGTCGGCGAGGGGCTTCACAAGGAGCAGGGCGCCGGCGACCAGGGCATGATGTTCGGCTACGCCAGCAACGAAACGAAGGAGCTCATGCCCGCGACCATTGTCTACGCCCACAAAATCGTGCAGGAGCTCGCCCGCCTCCGCAAGACCCAGCCGAAGAAATACGCTTTTCTGCGTCCCGACTCCAAGAGTCAGGTTTCGATGCGCTATGTTGACGGAAAACCCGTTTCCGTCGAGGCGGTCGTCGTTTCCCATCAGCATACGCCGGACATGAAGCGCGAAGAGCTGGAAAAGCTTGTGAAGGAGGTCGTGAAAAAGGTCATCCCCGCGAAATACCTCAAGGGGAAAGTCCAGTATCACATCAACCCGACCGGCCGTTTCGTCGTCGGCGGGCCGAACGGCGACACAGGGCTCACAGGACGGAAGATCATTGTGGACACCTACGGAGGCGTCGGTTCCCACGGCGGCGGCGCGTTTTCCGGCAAGGATCCCTCCAAGGTCGACCGTTCCGCCGCCTACATGGGGCGCTACATCGCCAAGAACATCGTTGCCTCCGGACTCGCCGACAAATGCGAGATCCAGCTGGCCTATGCGATCGGCGTCGCCCGGCCGCTTTCCATCAATGTGGACACCTACGGCACCGGCATCTTTGATGACGATGCGATTCTGGAGAAGATTGTCCGCGCCGTCTTCGACATGACGCCGGTCGGCATCATCAAGACTCTCGGACTCAAGAATCCCGATACATGGTCTTATCGCGACACGGCCTCCTACGGTCATTTCGGCCGGGACGGTTTCCCGTGGGAAAGAGTCGACAAAATCGAGGAGCTCCTGAACGAAGCCGGAAAATACTCCAGGAACGAGTGTGAATGCGACTGCTGCTGCGGGCATGACGAGGCCGGAAAAAAGGCGGAAAGGAAAAAACCGGCAGGGTCCGCGGGGGAAAAGGAGCCCTGTGTGGAAAAAAAGCCGGAAAAGAAGTCCGCCGGAAAGAAAGCCGCGAAGAAGTGAGCGGGAAAGGTCTTTCCATGATTTCCGGCTCTGCGAAAGTTCTTGGCGCGGGAAGCGCGCTGCTGGATATTCTTGCCAGCGTGGACGATTCCTTTCTCTCCCGGCATGTCGAAGGAGAGAAGGGCGGCATGCTTCTCGTCGATTCCGTGACACAGCGGAATTTGATTGCCGGGATTGCGCCGGATGCAATGTCCCGGGCAATCGGCGGCTCGGCATTCAATACAATTTCCGCTCTTGCCTCGCTCGGGATGAAAACCGCTTTTCTCGGAAAACTCGGGAATGATGAAAACGGAGCCTATTACGCGGATGCCTACCGGAAGCTCGGCGGCGATGTTTCGTCGTTCAAATACAGCTCCGAGGTTCCGACCGGCACGTGTCTCTCGCTTGTGACGCCTGATTCCGAACGGACGATGCGGACCGATCTCGGCGCCTCCTCGACGCTTTGCGCGGACGACGTTTTCGAAAGCGATTTCACGGGCGTGACTCATGTGCACATGGAAGGGTATCTGCTCTTTTTCCTCGACACGGTGCGGAAAATTCTCTCGCTTGCGAAGCGGAACTCCTGCACGGTCAGTCTGGATTTCGCCTCGTTCGAGGTGGTCCGCATGTTCCGGAAAGAGCTTCCGGAACTTCTGGAAGAATACGTTGACGTGATTTTCGCCAACGAGGACGAGGCGCGGGCATTCTGCGGACAGGACTCCTTTTCGCCGGAAGGCGCCGCGGAAGAGCTTTCACGCTGCTGCGCCACGGTTGTCGTGAAACTCGGGCGCGAAGGGTCCTTCATCCGGGAAAATTCCGCTGATTACCGGATTCCTCCCGTGCCTGCCGATGCCGTCGACACGACCGGGGCAGGGGACCTCTGGCAGGGCGGTTTCCTCTACGGATATCTGAACGGCTGCGGCGTCGAGGCGGCGGGACGGATGGGTTCCGTGCTCGGTTCGGAGGTCGTCCGGGTGTTCGGCGCACAGATCCCTCCCGCGCGCTGGGGCGCGATCCGGGAACAGTTCCAAACGATCAGACAGCAATATAAACAAGGATGCAATCATGGTTAAGGCGAAGGCGCCTGCAAAGGCGAAGAAACAGTTTTCCGATTACAAGGTGAAAGACATTGCACTTGCCGACTTCGGACGCAGGGAACTCGACATCGCCGAAAAGGAGATGCCGGGGCTGATGGCCGCACGCCGGAAATACGGAAAGAAAAAACCGCTCAAGGGCGTGCGGATCATGGGCAGTCTGCATATGACAATCCAGACCGCCGCGCTGATTGAAACGCTGCTTGAACTCGGCGCGGATGTCCGCTGGGCCTCCTGCAATATTTTTTCGACGCAGGATCATGCCGCCGCCGCGATGGCCGCGCGGGGGGTTCCGGTTTTCGCCTGGAAGGGCGAGACGCTGGAGGAATACTGGGAGTGCACCTACCGCGCCATGACCTGGCCGGACGGCTCCGGACCGGATCAGATCGTCGACGACGGCGGCGACGCCACGCTTCTGGTTCACCTCGGCGTCAGCGCCGAGAAGAATCCGCGCATTCTGGATAAAAAGCCGGAAAGCGAGGAGCAGGGCGTGATATTCCGTCTTCTGAAACGCGTGTTGAAAGAGAAGCCCGGTCACTGGGCCAAAGTGGCAAAGAAACTACGCGGAGTGTCCGAGGAGACGACCACGGGCGTTCACCGTCTGCTCCAGCTGGAGGAGCGCGGGGAACTGCTCTTCCCGGCGATCAACGTCAACGACTCCGTCACGAAGTCCAAGTTCGACAACATCTACGGCTGCCGTCACTCGCTGACGGACGGGATCAAGCGCGCGCTGGATGTGATGCTTTCCGGCAAGGTCGCCTGTGTCTGCGGATACGGGGATGTCGGCAAGGGATGTTCCGAGGCGCTCAAGAACGAGCGCGCACGCGTCCTTGTCACCGAGATCGATCCGATCTGCGCGCTTCAGGCCTGCATGGCCGGACTTCAGGTCGTGACGGTCGAGGAGGCGCTTCCCGAGGCCGATCTCTATGTGACCACCACCGGCAACGTGGACATCATTACGGCGGAACATATGTCGAAAATGAAGGATCAGGCGATTGTCTGCAACATCGGGCATTTCGACGATGAAATCCAGGTTGCGAAGCTGAAGGCATTTCCCGGCGTGACCGTCACCGAGATCAAAGGCTGCGAGTGTCCTGTCCACAAATTCACATTCAAGGACGGGCACAGCATCTACCTGCTGGCGGAGGGGCGTCTTGTGAACCTCGGCTGCGCGACGGGGCATCCGAGCTTTGTGATGAGCTGTTCCTTCACGAATCAGACCCTCGCCCAGATCAAGCTGGCGACCGAGAATCTGAAAACCGCCGTCTACCGTCTGCCCAAGGAGCTTGACGAGGAGGTCGCGCGCCTGCATCTGGAGAAGCTCGGCGCACATCTGACGACCTTGAATAAAAAACAGGCGGATTACATCGGCGTGCCGGTGGAAGGACCCTACAAACCGGAGCATTACCGGTATTGAGCGGGTGTCCGCTTTCCGGCACTGCCGGAGGGGGAACAGGCGGAAGTGCGGAAAACGTCCTGTCACATCCTGTTCCTCCGCGGTCATTTGACGCGGGGCGCCGGAATATCCCGTTTGAAATCAGGTTTTGAAAAAATGTTCCCGGTGCGGACCGGGAAACATTCAATAAGAAAAGGATGAATGGAAGATGGCGACTCAGAAACGCAGGATGGACATTTCCCGGATCGACAGTAATTTTTCCGCTCCGGGGATCGGAGATTTCAATATCGTTTACACGGACGTGAAGAAAACTCCTTTTGTCGTGGAAGGTCTGGCTTGGTTCAGGCAGAACAGGTCCGCCTACTACCGCATTCCGAAAAAGATGACGGAAGCAGAAACGAACAGCGGCATCCTTTCACTCGCCAATCATACCGCGGGTGTATGCGTCCGCTTCCGTTCCGATTCCCCGATTCTCACAGTCCGGGCAAAGCTGGCTTATTCTGCCGATATGAATCACATGCCGCGCGCCGGAAGCGCCGGTTTCGATTCCTACTGCACGCCGGACGGAGAAGAACAGCGCTACAGCAAGACCGTTCAGCCGAATCGCGACCAGATCGACATCGAAGCGCTCCTCGGAATCAATCCGGGGAAGGGGGTGTGCGACTGGCAGATCAATTTTCCGCTTTACGGCGGCGTGGAAAAAGTTGAAATCGGAATCGTGAAAGGGAGCAGTCTTGATTCCCCGACTCCCCATCGTGTGGAGCTTCCGATTCTGTTTTACGGCTCTTCCATTACGCAGGGCGGATGCGCGTCCCGCCCCGGCAACGCCTATACCTCGATGCTCTGCCGCGCCGTGGACGCCCCGCAGATCAATCTCGGTTTTTCCGGCTCCGCCCGTGGCGAGACCGCCCTGGCGGAGGAGATCGGGAAATTGAAGCTGGCGGCATTCATCTATGATTATGACCATAATGCGCCGACGGCGGAGCATCTGGAAAAGACGCACGAGAAGTTCTTCCGCGTCATCCGGCAGCTTCAGCCTGACCTTCCGGTCATCATGCTTTCCATGTGCAACTACAAGGATACGCCGGAGTGCAACCGGCGCCGGGAAATCATCCGGGCCACGTGGCGGCATGCGGTCGAACGGGGAGACCGGAATGTGTATTTCATTGACGGGGAGACCCTGTTCGGCAGGAAGATGAGCGATGCATGCACGGTTGACGGCTGCCATCCGAACGATCTTGGTTTTTACCGGATGCATAAACATGTTCTTCCGACCTTGAAAAAAGTCCTGAAAAAGAAAACACGGAAAGGATCCGAAGGATGAGAAAGTGGACTTCCGATATTCTGACTCTTCAGAAATTTGACATGCGCCTGCGGGATCTTGAAGTCAAATACCGCACCATCCCGCAGGAAAAGTCTCGGATGAAAGAGGAGCTGGAAGCCGCTGCCGGAGTGGTCCGGAAGGCGAAGGAACATCTGCAGAATATCGAACGCTCCATCCGGTCCACGCAGTCGGACATCGCCCAGCTGAATGACAAGATCAGAAAGACGCAGACGCAGTCCACCATGGTCAAGAAAAATGCGGAATACCAGGCGATGCTTGCGGATATCGAAGCGACCAGAACCCGGATTTCAGAGCTGGAAACCCGTGAAATAGAACTGTATGACGAGCAGGAGAACGCCGGAAAGGCGCTGACGGGCGCGGAGAAGGACTATTCCGCCGCGGAACGGGCGGTGAAGGCGGAGCTTGCCGACTTTGACACGCTGATTTCCGAGATCAAGGAAGAGGTCCTGAAATTGAAGCGCGACAAGAAACGCTTTACGACGCAGGTTGATCTGAATGTTCTGGAGATTTACAAACGTCTGCTGGAAAGCGACAGGAAGGGAAAGCCGGTCGTTCCGATTGTCAACGGCGCGTGTTCCAACTGCCTGCTGAAAGTTACGCCGCAGACGATGAATGCGGCCAGGAAAGGCGCGGTTGTGCAGTGTGACAACTGTTCCCATATCATTTACGATCCGGATTCGCAGCCTGATTATGAATAAAAAACGGCATTCTCTTTTTTCCGCGCTTGAAAAAATGAAAAAGCGATGCATTTTATAAGGCATGCTTTTTCCTGTTGCGGAGAGATGGCTGAGTGGCCGAAGGCGGCGGTCTCGAAAACCGTTAACGGGGCAACCCGTTCGGGGGTTCGAATCCCCCTCTCTCCGCCA
>CALXRI010000017.1 GCA_944390795.1 uncultured Victivallales bacterium | reverse complement strand
CCTCTTCTGTTGGAGTTACAGATAACATACCACACCTTTTCAATATTACAATATAAATTTATGCAACTTTGCTTATTCGCCTCATTGGCAACGATCGGAAACAGCGAGTGGCAGAATGCGCAGAACGGCTGGAATTCTCTTCTGAGCGACCTGAAATACCGTTACCGCTTTCTCTCCTACGAGGATCTCGCGGCAGGACGGATTCCCGCAAAGGTTCTGATTCTTCCCTCCGCCCTTTCTCTTTCCCGGAAGGAAACGGAACAGATCCTGAAATTCGCCGAAGCGGGCGGAACGGTAATAGCGGACATCCTCCCCGGCTGGTTCGACGAACACGGGAAGAAATCCGCTTCGCCCGTGCTTGCCGAACTGTTCGGCAAGCAGCCGGAACGCATCGAAATCGTACCGCTTGAAGTCAAACGCGGCGCAGTTTCAGGCCGTTTCCGCACGGCGGACGCAAACGCGCCGATCATGCGGATCAAAAACATCGGCAAGGGAAAAGCCGTTCTCATGAATCTCGTGCTCAGCGGATATCAGAATATCGAACTTGCCGGAGTGGGCGGTGAAATTTCCACCACGAAAAACGGCCCGGAAGCGCTCTGCCGCGCGCTGAGAAGCCTTGTTTCCGAAATCATCCCCGTATCCGGAATCTGCAAGGTCACCGACGCGAAAGGCAAGACTTATCCATGTCTGACGGCATTCCGGCAGGATGGCGGAAATTCCGTCTTCGGCATTCTGAAACATTCCCTGGAAGGAAGGCGTTTTGATCGTTCAAAAGCCGTTCCGGTTACCGTCAATCTGCCGACGGACGGGCACATTTACGACGTCAGAAACGGCATCTATTGCGGCAGCGGCAGCACGATCCGGACAAAACTTGTTCCCGGTCAGGCGCAGCTCTTCACGATCCTGAAAGACAAAGTGGAATCCGTCCGGATCAAAGCGCCCGGACAAATTGCACGCGGCGCCGTTCTGCCCGTGGAAATCGGTGCCGGAAGCGGCAGTCAGGTATTCCACCTGGAATTCCTCGGACCGGACGGAAAGGAAGTGCCTGTCTATGCGAAAAATCTCAGATTTGAAAATGGAAGGGGCGCCTATGAATTTCAAACCGCATTCAATGACCCGAAGGGGACATGGACTCTTCTTGTAAAAAATGTCAACAGCGGTCTTGCAGCAAAAACCGCAGTCGAGTTGAAATAACAGGAAAGCCCTGTGACTGGGGGGAGAAAAACCGGAAAATGGAACACTCCTCCCAGACGAAACAGAACGGAACCCTTACCTGAGCTCCAGCGCGCCGTAATACTCGTTCAGGTGGTAATTGCCCTGCGGAAGCTGCGGGACGGTGCTCAGCTGGAGCGCCTTCTGCCCGTAAGTGTAGTTGTATCTGGCAAGAAGGATGGTCCATCTTCCCTTCCCGTCAAATTTCACACCGGTCAGCCCTTCCAGCATCGTCAGGGGAACCGCAACCTCGACAGTCCAGGTCTTGTCCGTATCGTTGTAATTGTTCAGCGTTCCCTGAACCGTGGCGGACGTCAGAAAGGAAGGATCCAGCTTTCCCCAGTCGAGACGGGCATATCCGCGGGATTCGAAAATAAAAGTGGTCTTCCTGCCGATCGGCGTGGCATAGAGTTCCCAGTATTTCGGACATTTCTCGGATTTCAAAAAGATTTCAAACGTATCCCCCTGCTGATAGAGGTGAGCCTGATTCTCTTTTCCGTAATGCACCACATCGGAATCCTGCAGAACGGCGCCGATGTACAGATATTTGTCGTCGTAAACAAGCTTGACCGTGCCGGACTCAAAAGGATCGGGATTCTTCGCAACCTTCGGCATCACGGTGCCGTAATTGCGGGCGGGCGCCTGAAAGGTGTAGGCGGGCGCCTTCGCCCAGGCGCCTTCGTTCAGGTTTCCGTCAAGCGTAACTTTCCCCGACGCCTTTACCGCCACAATCTTTTCACGCGGAGCATCCGCGCCGAACCGCTTTTCAAAATCATCGTTTTCATGTGCGCAGGAGACAAACAGGACTGCTGCAAATGCCGGAACGAGTCCGCGGACCAGGAGCGAAAAAGCCTTCATGATTTCAGATTCTCCCTGTAATTTAGGTGTTTGGTGAAATAAAAATATACTCAGGGACGGCACTTTGTCAAATGAAAATCCTGCGTCCCGGGAAAAAATGTCCTCCGCGCCGGACGGCGGCGGAGATTTTCCCCCGTGCGGAAGGATCAGGAGGAAAACGCTCGGGGAAGCGCCGTCATTCCGCGCCGGGAAACTTCACGATGAAATAATAGACGGCCGGAGGAACGGAAAATATCACAGACCCATCCCGGACAGGAATCTCCGATTCAGATCCGGCAAGCGGGAAATACAGCCGGGCACGAAGTGACGATCCTTCTGTTTTCAGAACGATCTCAGAAGCGGAATTCTTCCTGCGGATGGCGGAAATCAGATTGTTGCCGCGCGGATTCTGCCGCTGTTTCTCAAGTTCCTCCATCAGCGAAACCGTGAATGACGAAGCAAGCCCATGGACGATCCGTTCTCCATTCCGCCCGCGGAAACAGCGGAAGCGCCAGTTGTCCGCACGCTCGGCGTCAACGGGAAAGCGCTCCATGCTCCGGATTGCGCCGGCAAGATCCAGTTCCCGCGCATTGCACTGCATTCTGCCGGGAGTCCAGAGCA
This sequence comes from uncultured Victivallales bacterium, assembly GCA_944390795.1. GTDB lineage: Bacteria > Verrucomicrobiota > Lentisphaeria > Victivallales > UBA1829 > UBA11452. Next base: position 56,487 of record CALXRI010000017.1, on the reverse strand, counting down.
GAACGCCGTCATTCCGTTCGATACGAACCCACTCCGACGCTTTCCGTTCCCGCCCGTCAAAAACGCCGCGGCAGGGGATGACTTCCCCGCTTCCCCCCGGTCCCGGCGGAAACGAGCCGGGATGCACGGCATCCATCATTTCGCATTCGATCCCGAATTGCGCCAGCCAGGGGGAATGACGCATTTCCGCGCGCCGCTCCCGTCTTCCTACCGGACCGGAGGCGATCACACATCCGCCGGAAGCGAGAAAACGGTTCAGCGCTCCGTATTCCTCATCGCTCAGGCATTGAGCGGAGCAGATGACAAGGGTATGGTATTTCCCGCACGGCTCCGGAATATCCGTCACCACATCGAATGTGACATTGTGATTCAGGAGCTCAATGCAGGCATGGTTGTAATCGGCCGTGTAATCCTCCGGCGTCATGCCGTAAAAATCGCGGGTCCATCGGGAGAAGAAAAGTGCCGTATGCGTATCGGTTTCTCCGGCAAACAGACCGGGATGCTGTTTTTCCCAGTTGTAGGCGCGCACGACCAGTTCCGGGTCATCCCTGAGCGCCGTCATTTTCGAATCCGGCAGTCCGAGACGGCCTTTCAGCGTGCTGACCCACGTGGAACTGCCGAGGAACTTGTTGAATGCCCAGATGAATTCGGCGGTGTCCTCCGCGTAGCCGTAGCCGAGTCCGAGACAGGGGAAATGACGCCGTGCGGCAATTCCGAGATGCAGCGCCTGCTCGGGAAAATGCGTGTTCCAGGTTCCATCCAGTCCGGGAGTATTGCCGGTCATCTCGAGCATGATGCAGTTGCACGGAAGACAGAACTCCTGATAGGTCAGAGCAAAGCGCGCCATCGCATGATCGGCGCTGCTCGAGCAGCAGGACATCAGCGGGAAATCCGGTCCGACAGCATCCCGCACGTTCTCCAGAAATTCACGGGTGGAGGCATAACGCATCTCGATCCAGTCCTTGAATGCGTCGCTCGCATAATTCCCCCAGAATGTCAGATCGGTGACGGGAGGCAGTTCACGCCCGTACTGTTCGCGGAATTTCTTCCGGCACCACCGGCAGCCGCAGGCGGACCAGCCCGCGTAGAAGAATCCGTCATCGCTCATCAGCCCGTCGATTCCGGTGGAATCCAGCAGCATCTTCACATATTTTGCGTATGCCGCGCGGAATCCGGGATTGTTGATGCAGAACTCCTCGGCGGTATAAGCCGGAAGAAAAACGGGTTTTCCGGTGGCGACATCGATCATGCGCCAGCTGTCCAGAAGCTCTCCGTTGAAACTCCAGGTCGAGGCGACGTCCCTGCTCGGGGCGAACGGGATATGATGGCGGTTGCAGCGCCGCATCGTCCGCGCTTCGGCGATCGAAGCGTAACGGTGTGTCAGAACCGAGGAGTGATGGTCGAAGAGTTTCACGCCGCGGCGGTGAAGCGCATCGGCGATCGTTCCGATGAGATCATGCAGATTGAGCCAGAGCGGAAGATAGTCCCAGCGGAAATGTGCGCCGAAAACAACCGCCCAGTTCGCACCGGATGAGACGAACGCGTCCGCACGCCGTTCAATGGCTTCGGCGACATCGTCGTCCGGCCACTGGAGATCCTTCCATGTGAGCCACCAGCTTGCCGCCCTGATCTTTTCTTCTGGATGCATGTCCATTCTCCCCGGTTCGGACTGTGCGTTCTCAGCGTCCGACATAAAGCATGACGGCGCGGTCCTGTTTCAAGTTCATCGTAAATACGGGATTCCCGGGGGTGACTTCGCCGATCTGCCTCCCTGTCGAAAGGTCAACGACGCAGGACCGCTCCGTGACGGGACACTCAACCTTGACGGAGAGCGGCCTGCGCGAATATTCGGAGACCAGCACCAGCGAGCCGCGTTTCGAACGGACGCGCTTGACGACGGCGTTGCCGGAAACGGCCCTGACCTCCGCATCCGCCTGTCCGTTCAAAATGATATCCTCATACGGTCCGAGCATCCGGACCACCTGCGCAACGGACTTCAGATCCGCAGCGTCCACGGGACACTCGCCCCAGAAGCCGAAACCTTTTCCGCCGCCCGCAATGACCTCAAGCATATTGTATTTAAGCATTTCCGCATTCAGGTCCGAACCGAATGCAAAGACATACGGATAGCCCGCACAGAGAATCGGCACGATCGGAACCTTCCCTCCGGTAATCTTCCGCAGCGTCATGGTGTCGCGCCAGGGAAGAAGCATGTCGTAGTCCTTGTAGTTCGCGTAGACGTCCATGTAAACCATCGGTCCGACGAAATCAAACACGCCGATGAACGTCTGCGGATCCTCCAGCGTCTTGAGATAGGAGTGACTCGTCCGGTAATCCCTGTATGCGGAGAACCCTGGGAAGGAACGGTGATAAGAGGAATAGATCATGAAGAGGAACGGGGCAGAAATTCCCTTCTCCTTCATGTAGGATTCCATCGCGCGGCGGTATTCTCCGAAGAATTCGACGTAGCTCCAGCATTTGAAGGCGTTCCAGAGCTTGTGCAGTTCCGCGTTCCGCCCCGGGTCCTTTTCAAATACACGCGGATCCACATAGGAGACCTCCGGCGCCTTTTCCGCCAGATATGCCTTGAAACGGTCCCGGCATTTTCCGCAGAAGCAGATCGTGTCGCCTGCGCCGTACATCTCCGGATCGGTGCTGTGGAAATAATATCCGCGGTCGATCAGATATTTCCCCTGCTCGATCAGACGCCGATGCCATTTGCCGCGATAGGAGAGGCAGAGCATGCTGTCAACCTTTTTCCCGTCGATCAGCTCGGCCATGCCGTCGGGCTCCTTCCGCGCGTTGTGCCACCACCATTCGCGGATCCAGACGATTTCCCCGATCCCGGCCTTTCGCGCCTTTTCGCGCGTGGCGTCCAGCATCGGGGCCCCCCAGTCGATCTCGTCGTCGGAGAGATACGTCCAGATGTCGAGATAGTTGAATCCGCAGCGGCGAAGTCCCGCCACATCCGGATACTCCGCATAGAAGTCGTTCGGCATGGAGAGATAAACCGGAAGGCTCCGGAACGGTTTCGCCTCCGGAATGGAGACAACCTTGATTTTCAGGTTCTGCGGCGGCTGTTTTCCTTTGGACCACTGCCCCCAGTAACAGCCTTCGAGCTCCGTTCCTTCGGGAAGCGCCTTTTCCAGCTTCCAGAAAAACGTGTATTTGGAGGCGCGCGGTCCCGGTGCGATATGATAGAGGTTCAGTTCCCTGTTGTTGTATGTGTATTTCCCGGCCTTCCCGATGGAGAAGTCTCGGAACCCGCCTTCAAGCCGGATCTCCGGAGGCAGGGCAATATGGAGTTCCGGCTTGCGGGAGGGATTCACAGGCATGAAATGAATCATGGAGAACTGTTCCGGCGCGACATATGCGGTTTTTTCGATATTGCTCGCAAATGCGAAACCGGACTGGCGGCGCGGCAGATAGGGCCGTTTTGTCGTAAGCGGCGGCATGGTTGTCACGACGGAGCCGGACGTCTCCTGCGCCTCCAGCGCGGAAGCCAGCGGAAGAACGGCGGACGCCGTCATAAGAAATGCAGCGGCAATCTGTTTGAGTCGACGCATGAAAAGTCCTCCTCGATTCAGTTTCCGGAAGCAGTTCTGATGATCTGGAAATCTGCAATCCGGATCGGCACGTTCGTACGGTAGAAGGCAAAAAGGATTCTCGCATTGTTGACCCCCTGCGGAACCTTGACGGGAATCACCGCATGCTGCCAGCTGCCGTCGCAGACGCCGAATTCGGAAACCTTCTTCGTCACGGTGCCGAGTTCCCCGAGCTTCTTTCCGGGACCTCCGAACTGAATCATGAGGGCGGCGCGGGCAATCGGCTCGGCGGGCGTCCGGTAGTCGAATTCAATGACATAGTCTCCGGGGAAAAGCCGCTGATAGAAATAGGCGGTGTAAGCGAGACAGTCCTTGTCGTTGTTCGGGATGAATTCAATGCAGGCGCGCCCGTCGTTGTTCTCCGGCTTCCCGAGGGCGATCTTTCCTTTCGGATCGCTGTTCAACCCGGCCGTTGAAGCGAAATCGAGTTTCCTGAGGACCTTGCCTTTTGTGACGGTCGTGCCCTTTGCGACCGATTTCGCGCTCATGTCATACAGACGGAAGTCGTCGACGAACACCGTGGCGTTCGTGCGGAGAAGCGAGAGCATGACCTGTCCGCGCACTGCGCCCTCGGGGGCCTTGAAAGTCACTTTGCAGAAATGCCACTCATTGTCGGCGGGCATGAGTTCGGCAAACGGGAAGATGACACTTCCCGCACTGCTGTTGCCGCCGCCCTGCTTTGCAAAATTCACGCCGATTCCGCAGCGTTTGATCGGCTCGGCATCCATCTTCGCCCAGCAGGTGATCACATACTCGTGGCCGGGAACAAGTTTCTGGAAGAAGTAGGCGACATAGTTGTTGTCCGGCGTAAAGACGATCGAGGATTTTCCCTCCTTGAACTCCTCCGGATCCAGTTCGACCTGGGCGTCTCCCGGCCACTTCGAGAATCCCGCATTGCTCTCAAAATTCAGACTCTTGAGGAGAATTCCTCCCTGCGGCGCCTGCGGTGCGCCCTCCGCCGACGTGCTTTCCTGCGCTCCGAGCGCAAGACAGAACGAACTCAGCAAAACCAGAACATTCTTCATATTTCTTTCCCTTCCCTTTTTCAAAATCATATGATTAATAAGAACCTTTCGGCATCCAGAGTTTTTCCCATTCTGATCCCATATTGCATTTTCTCAATTCGCGTCTTGCAGCAACATGACCATCAAAATAGAGAAGATTAGTGGCACCTGTATGATATTTCACAATATAGTTACTGTTGTTTTCCATTACTCCCGGATGATTCGGAAGAACTGCCAATGGATCTTTACCGTTTCCCCATGTATTGGTTGTCGGATAATAGGAAGTTTCAACCAGAACAGCCATCAGTGACGGATAACGGACCTGACTTCCCTTTACCCAAGCCTGCAAACGGGGATCCGCACCAGCACAATTACCTAAAAATCCATTCATTCCAAAACTCAATCCACCACCGTTGCTTGATGTAGTCATATAAGGTTTTGTATCTGAGGGACAGCGAAATGCCGTTTTGGAAAAAAACAGTAAACTGTTGTAGTCTGAGGCTCCGGTATTGAATTTTCCATTTACTCTTTCCGCTCCTTTTATATATCCGTCCAAGAGATAATACCACCACTCACCGTTTTTATATTGTACCGCAGGAATAAAATCGGAATCCACACAATATTGCTGGATTGCCAATCCCAGCTGTCTCAGATTTCCCATACATTGAGCACTTCTCCCTCTTTCCCTAGCCTTACTGAGTGCAGGCAGCAGCATGCTCGCGAGAATCGCGATGATTGCAATTACAACCAGAAGTTCGATCAATGTAAATCTTTTCCTTCCATCAATAATTCGAGACATGTCTCACTTCCTCCTTGCTGTTGGTGAAATCATTGTAAATCACCGGGTATTCCACTGAACGGTGAATCTTTCTCGTCGTCGGGGCGATCATGACCTCGCGCAACGCCTCATAGGCGGCGGAGAGGATCTCATGATAGCAGTCGCCCTCGCTGAAGGTCATGACCTGTTCCGGATAATGCACACCGATTCTGGCGCAGGCAAGAATCCTTGTCGATGCCGGCACGCGAAGCGGTCCTTCCGTAAGCAGCCCGAGCTTCTCTTCATCCAGACCGGGCCAGAAGATCAGAAGTTCCGGATATTCCTTCTGTCCGCGGAGAATTTCCAGATATCTGCGGAGATTGTCAAGCGTGGACGCGCTGTAGTCCAGGCGGATCCGGTCGGCCGGCAGCAGCGGGAGTCCACACTCCTCCTTGATTTTCTTCCATTCCTTCCGGACAATCACATTGTATCCTTCCAGACGCCCGTGAAAGAAAAGCGCCATTTTCCGCAAGCCGCGCCCGGCAAAGTCGCGGACGATCTGGCGGATGGTCCCTGCCCAGTTCGTTTCGACGTAATTGATCCGCGGATAAACCGGGAGACGGTTGCAGGAGACAAACGGAATTCCGGCACCGTCGAGATATTCCGCGATTTCATAGGACAAAGTGCTGTTCGTGAAAATGATTCCGGAGAAGTGATTGCCGAGCAGTTTGCAGAGATTGCGGGAACTGATCCAGTCTGTCACACCGATCAGAATGGACTCGAAACCGTCGCGATTGATCTGGGCCTGCAGTTCCTTCAAGCGGCGGTCGGTTTCCAGAATGCTCAGATCGCCCTTCCCGACAATGGCGATGATTCCGGAGGAGGTTTCCTGCGAGGCGATCCGGATTCCCCGCCGTCCGTCGGATTTCAGAAGGCCGCTCTGAATCAGCGGGCGCAGGGCAAGGGTCACGGTCTGCTTGGAAACCTGAAATTCCGCGGCAAGATTCCGAACGGTCGGAAGTTTATCGCGATAGATCCCGTGCGCGATCCGTTTTTCCAGAACCGCCGCAAGACTTGGATATCTCGAACTGCTCATAATGGACTCTCCGAAATCAGGTTCATGCGTTTTCTTTCTGTTCTTATATTATAAGCGAATCCGGGACAATGTCAATAGTCTCAGGGCATTGGCAAGGCGCCTATTTCCACATGAACCCAGGACAAAAAAACTTTTCCGAAAAGAAGGAAACACTCCAGATAAAAAGTCACAAGATGATAAAATATAATAGCTTGCATTTATCGTAACAGAACTTGGAACAATAAAATCACGGGCGGACAGATATTATCAAGCCGGGACAAAATACAAAAAGCGCTTTTTACAGATTCCGCCACAAAAACTGCGCAGCATTCCGTTCCGCGGAACAAATGATCAAAAAAGACATGGGTTCATCAAAAAAAACATTGGAAAAAGCCGCATCTGCTGTATTTTTCCGGAAGAAACCCGGATTTCCCTGTTGTATCAAAACAAACAGATAAGGATGATTGCAATGGAAAACAGAATCAAGGTCGCAATCGTGGGGCTTGACACCAGCCACGCGGTGGAGTTCCCGAAACTGATGCAGGATCCCGCCGTTCCCGAAAAAAATCAGGTTCACGATCTTGTCGCCACCCGGTGCCTCCGCTTCGAAACTCCGTTCCAGAACAAGACGGGGCTCGACAAGCGCCAGGCGTATCTGGAAAGCATCGGCGTCATGGTGACGGAGGATTTCGACACCGCCGTCGCGGACTGCGACGCAGTCATGATTGAAATCAACGATCCGGCAAGACATCTGGAATATTTCGAAAAGTGCGCGAAGCTTGGCAAGCCGGTCTTTCTGGACAAGCCGTTTGCGGACACGCTCGACAATACGGCGGAAATCCTGCGGATCGCCGCGGAAAACAGCGTGCGCTTCTTCACGGCGTCCTCGCTCCGGTTCGACGTCGACTTCACCGAAGCCGTCGCGCAGGATGTCAAACCGGAATCCGCGGTGATCTGGGGGCCGGTCGGCCGTGCTCCGGCAGGATCGTCGATTGTCTGGTACGGCGTGCACACCTTTGAAATGCTGCAGCGCGTCATGGGACGCGGCGCAGTCAGCGTGTGCGTTTCCTCCGACCGCAAAGGCCATGTCTGCCACGTCGTCTACAACGACGGGCGCAGAGGTGTCGTGGAACTCACTTACGGCTCTTACCGGTATGGCGGCGTCATTCGCGACAACCGCGCAAAGGAAATCATGTTCCAGGTCTCCTGCCGCATTCCGTTCTATCAGATGCTCATCCTTGAGATCGTCAAGTTCTTCAAAGGGGAAAGCCAGATCGTTCCGCTGGAGGATTCGTTCGAGGTCATGGCGATGCTCGCCGCGGCCGACCGCTCCGCGGCAACCGGAAGACCCGAACCCGTCTATGTGAAATAATTCAAACGCCGTCACAAATTTACAGAAAGGATTCTCCCATGAAACGAATCAGAGTCGGAATCATCGGTCAGGGGCGGAGCGGACGCGACATTCACCGCCATCTTTTCGAAACGCAGGATGCGCTGAAGGCGCGCTTCGAAGTCGTCGCGGTCGCCGACTACATTCCCGAACGCTGCGAAATCGAAGGGATCACCCCCTCTCCCGACTTCCGGAAATACAGCGACTATAAAGAGATGCTGAAGGATTCCGGCATCGAGCTGATCGTCAATTCAACCCGGAGCATGGATCATATCCCCGTCAGCATTGAGGCAATGGAAGCCGGACATGACGTGGTCTGCGAAAAGCCGCTGGCACGCCATGTGGCGGATGTGGACAAGGTCGCCGAAGCCGCGCGGCGGACAGGAAAATTCTTCGCCGTTTTCCAGCAGTCCCGTTTCCGCCCGCTCTTCCGCAAATCGCTGGAGGTCATGAACTCCGGAATCCTCGGACGCATTGTCATGGTGAAAATCGCATACAACGGCTTCGGCCGCCGCTGGGACTGGCAGACCATTCAGGACATGTGCGCGGGCGAACTTCTGAACACGGGCCCGCATCCGCTTGACCAGGCGCTCCAGTTCTACGGAGACGCGGATCCGGAAAAGATCGTCTGCACGATGGACCGCGCCAACAGCTTCGGAGACGCGGAAGACCATGTCAAGCTTCTTCTGGTCGGAAAAGGCCGTCCGACCATTGATCTGGAAGTCTCACGCTGCTGCATGTTCCCGGGAAACACCTATGAAATCTACGGCACGAACGGCGGACTCAAGGCGTCCGGCGCGGAAGCTGTATGGAAATATTTCCTGCCATCGGAAGCGCCGGAACAGCATCTGGTGCGCGAACCGCTCGAAGGGCCGGGCCGTCTGCCGCGCTACTGCGGAGAGAAACTCCATTTCTATGAAGAAAAATGGACCGCGCCGGACTATGCGCTCAGCTTTGACGCATGGGGCACAAAATACTATGAACAGGTCTATGACGCCATCGTCAGCGGAAAACCCATGGAGGTCACGCTCGACCAGGTGCGCCGCCAGATCATGGTGATTGAGGAGTGCCACCGGCAGAATCCCTTCCCGAAAATGAAATGAAACAGAAAAAACGGGAAACGGGACATCCCGGCTGATTCCGCCGGAAACGCGGCGGACGGCGGAAGTCCCGGAAAAAGGGCCGGGACTTCCCGGCTCATTTTTTTCCGGAAAGCTTCCTCCCGAAATCCGGACGGATGAAAGGCCGGATCAGGAAGATCGTGAGGATGCTCGGGATCGTGCAGACCATGACCCAGAGAAAAAAGAGCTCGTAGCTGCCGCAATCCTTTGGCAGAAAAGGGGCAAACCGTGAAAGAATGAGCTTCATGTGTTCGAGAAGAGCCCCCGACACCATGCCCGGCAGCATCAGGCTCAATGCCATGATTCCGGTCATGAACGCGTAATGCGTCGTGCGGAAGCGTCCGCTGTCTTCGGCGAAATGAAGCATGAAAACCGTATAGGCGGTAAATCCGAATCCGTATCCGAACTGTTCCAGCGCAACGCAAACGCCCGCATTCCAGAGCGAAAGCGGCTGTGCGAAGGCGAGATACACGTAAACCGCATCCGGCAGATTGATCAGAAGCGCCATCGGCAGAAGCATTTTTCCGAGCCCGCACCTGGCAATCAGGCAACCTCCGCAAACTCCGCCGGCCAGCAGCGACAGCATTCCCGCGCTTCCGTAGACATCCGCGTACTGCGCCGGATCCAGCGCAATGCCGCCGGCGGAGCGTTCCGCCACGAGAAACAAAGCAGCAACCTTGGCAAGCTGCGCCTCGGCAAAACGGTAGAACAGCAGAAAGAGGATTGCCGGAATGACGTGCCTCTTGCGGAAAAACGAGAGAACCGATTCCCCGAAGGAGTGCGCAAGTTCCCGGAACGAGCCGCCTTTCCGGGGCAGATCCGTCAGCGCATGCGGCAGGAAAAGGAGATGATGGCAGAAGAGCGCGGCGAAGAGTCCTCCGGATACGGTGAAAAATACCGCCCACTGCACGGAAAGCGCCCAGCGCTTCGTCAGGGAAAAAACAAACGAGAGCAGAACTCCCTGCGCGGCAAGCAGGGAAAGACGGTAGAATGTGTTGCGGATCCCCGAAAACAGCGCCTGTTCATGTTCGGAGAGTCCGATAATGTAAAATCCGTCTGCCGCCGCGTCATGGGTTGCGGAAACGAACGCGCCGAAAAACAGGAGGGCGATCAGATACGGCATGCCGGAGGAGGAGGCAACAGAAGGCGCCATCAGGATCAGCAGGAACGTCATCAGCGCCTGGCAGGCGAGAATCCATGTCCGCTTTTTCCCGAACAGGTCAATGCAGGGAGCCCAGAAAGGCTTCAGCACCCACGGAAGTCCGAGCAGACTGCTCCAGAATGCAATCGCCGTATCGCTGACGCCGGACCCGAGCGTCTTGAAAAGCACGACGGAAAGTGTCGTGACGATCGCATAGGGAAATCCTTCGGCCGCATACAGAGTCGGCACCCAGACCCACGGGCTCTTTCCTGACATTCTGACTCTGCTCCTTTCTGTAAAAGGCAATGCTTTTCCGACGGAAGAACGCGGAAACGGCACAGGCCGCTCCGATAGTATACATAATATCCGCATATTTTCAATCCGCGGTTTGCATTTTGTCCCCGGCGAAATTACATTTTCCGCAGGAATGCGCAAATGACTTTCCGGAGACCTATGAAGAAAATCCTTTTTCTGCTTTTCGGGACCGCCGCTGTCTGCCTTCGGACGGACGCTTCGCCCGTCCCCGCAACGGTAATCCCGGACACGCTGAACATCCGTTCGGCTCCAGGCCGCGCAAGCAGGATCATCGGCAAGCTCCACGCCGGTGAAACCGTCCGGATCCTTCCGCCCGCCGACGGAGAGTGGTGCCGCGTCGCCATGCCGGACAGCGCATCAGTCTGGATTGCGGCCTCGATGGTGAATGCCGCCGGCATTCCGCTTCCGGACGCCGTTTTCCGTTCCGGACCCGGTGCGGCGTATGAGAAAATCGGGCGGGCGTCTCCGGAAAAAATCGAGATCCGTGAAACGGCAAAAAACGGGAAATGGCTCCGCATAAAACCGCAGAAGGGGCTCGCGGCCTATGTAAGCACAGCCTACTTGAAAATCGGAAAGGGAGAGAAGGAGGGAATGCATGCCCCACGGGAAAAAGCCGCGTCGAAAACAGCACATGCGCTGGAACGGATCAGAGAATCCGCCGCTCCCGCCACGGCGGAAGGAATCGTGAAACGCCTGAATCCGCCGGGAAACGAGGCAACGCATACTCTCGTGGTGCCGGTGAACGCCGAAGACTTCATCGCAGCCTATCTTGTCGCGCCCGGGCTCAATCTGAAGCTCTGGGAAAACCGCAGGGTCCGGGTCAGCGGAACCGGACAGTGGCTGCGCGGACGCAACCGCCCGCTGATCGCCGTGGAAAGGATCATTCCAGCATGGCAGAGATAGCCCCGGACAGCTGCTCCTCCTTCCCGTCGCCTTCCGAAACGGGCAAAGCCTATGACCGGATTGCCGCATGGTTCCGGAGCGAGACGCGGAACAGTCCATGCGGGATGCCATTTCTGGAAGAACTGCTTTCCCTGCTGCCGGAACATGCGCACGTGCTCGACGCGGGATGCGGATTCGGACGGATGACGCGCATCCTGCTTGACCGGGGATTCCGCGTGACAGGCGTGGACGTATCCGGAGAAATGCTCCGTCTCGCTTCGGAATATGTCCCGGAAGCGCATCTGGCACTGACGGATGCCGTCGAATTCCGCACGGACGAAACGTTCGACGCGATCCTGGCATGGGATTCGCTGTTTCATCTTCCTCCGGACCGCCACCGCCCGATGCTGAAACACATGGGGCAGCTCCTGAAACCGGACGGAATCTTCCTGATGACAAGCGGAAGCAGAAAAGGACGCGTCTCCGGCATGATGCACGGCGTGGAGTTCCACTATTCAACGCTTTCCATGGAAGAGTACCGCACAGAACTGGTTCGCAGCGGATTCGTCATCCTGAGGATGATCCAGGACCAGCTCCCCGAAGAGCATCTTGTCACTTTTGCGCGGAAAAAAGGCATCTGATCCGGCCGCGGAACCTTGCGGAAATCCGGTCAGAAAGAGTCCCGGTCCCGGAAATTCCGCGGACGGCGGTCCCGGAACCGGTCGTCCCGATGAAACTCCCGGTGTCCGCCTCTCTGAAAACGCTTTCCGTCATAACTGCGGCGTTTTCCCGTCAAAGTTCCGTCAGATTCATTTTCAGACTCACGACGGGAAAAAGAGCGCATCCGTTCGGTTCCGTCATTCCGATCTTCCCGCCGGAAACGGCCATCCCGGGAAAAATTTCCGGAAAAAGGCCGTTTCGGACGAAAGGGGCGCCGTTCTCCGGAATCTTCCTGAAATCTCCGTACCGGGCGATCCTTTTCTCCGGCAGCATCCTCCCGGGAAAAAGGACGGCGGAATTCCCGGTCAGCTTTCCGGTCCCCCTGCACCCGGGGCGGTCTTCCGCGTTCCTTCGATTCATTGACCCGGAGACTGCGCCCGCCGAAACAGAAACCGTCGAGGGCTTCCATCACGCGCGGAGCCTCTTCGTCATCCAGCAGCACAAAACCGTATCCAAGCGGACGTCCCGTTTCACGGTCTTTCTTGATTTTCGCGTCGTATACCTTTCCATGCCGTTCAAACAGTTCCCGGAGCTCCGCCTCCGTGGCCGCATACGGCAAATTGCCGACAAACACACTTTTCATCGTCTGAAATCCCCGGTTCCGGTTGTCCTTCACAGCTTGTCGACAAGTCTGCCGATGTATTTCAGGGACGCCATGATGTCCTTTGCCTGCTGTTCGCCGCTGATTTCCCGTTCAATGACGAGCTCGCCGCGGAAACCGAGTTCATGAAGTTTCGGTATGATCCGCTTGAAATCGACCTTTCCGCTTCCGATCGGCACCTCGCGCCCGAGCTTGTGCCCGTCAACCGGATATACGCCGTCCTTCACATGCAGATTGCGGACATATTTCCCGAACACATCAAGCGCGTCAAGCGGATTGCCTTTCCCGTAAAGAATGATGTTCGCCGTGTCGAGATTGATGCCGAGATTCGGCAGCGCGAGGTCCTCGATCGTCCGCAGCAGCGTGACGGGCGTCTCCTGTCCGGTCTCAAACCAGAACTCAAGTCCGAGCTTCCGACAGTATTCGCCGATCTCCCCGAGCGCGTCGAGCACCTCCATGTAAAGATGGGATTTGGGAGTTTCCGGAATGAAACCGCAGTGGGTGATAATCGCCGGCGCGCCGACCCGGGCGGCGAAATCCGCGCCGGCCTTGAGATCCGCAATCCGTTTTTTCCGCGTATACTCCGGAACAATTCCCATTGTGTCCGGCCCGTCGATCAAATCCCAGATCACCGTTCCAGAGTATCCGGTCCAGAGAGCCGCAAGACGGACGCCGCTTGATTTCAAGTCGCGCCTGACCTTCCGTGCATTTTCGGCTGTCCATTTTGTCATGTCCCAGTTGCAGAGCTGAGTCGTCGCCACGCCGTAGCGCGCGATGACGTCAAACGGGTTGGAATCGTCGTCGGCGAATCTCGAAAGAACGCCGAGTTCCATGGAACGGTTCTTCTTCATACGGATCTCCTTACTCTCTCCAATATGTTTTTTTTGTATTACGGCTGCACTGCATGAAATTCATCTTCCCGCTTCCCGGGAGAGGAGAAACTCAGTGTTTCTCATAAAAGCTCTTCATGATTCTCCCGACATCGGAATTGGGACGGACGCCGGAAAACAGTCCGGCGTTCCTGCCGATAGCAAAAAGGAAAACGTTCTGCGCCGTATGTCCCTTTGAAGTCCATGTGACGCCAAGCCGCGCATCCGCGATGCGCAGCGCGTTCCGGTTCAGCTGGCTGCGTTTGTTCCCGGCCTTCGACTTCAGAATTTTTTCAAAACTCTCCGTCTCCCGCGCGGTCAGATTTGCAATTCCCCGCCCGGCGAGCTTTTCCCGGACGGATTGAAGCGTCTCATCATCCCGGAAGGAAAATGTTCTGCCGTTGAAACGGACATGGTTCTCCCTGATCTTCTCCGCAATTCCGGCGGGAAGCGTTTCCGGCAGCATCAGGCCGCCGGTGTCATGATCCGCCGTAACGACAATCAGCGTGTCCTCCGGATGCCGCCGGTAGAAATCAAGCGCGCGGCCGACCGCCCGGTCGAACTCGAGAAGTTCGGTCATTGCCGCATAAGTGTTGTTCGCATGGGCGCCGACATCAATTTTTCCGCCCTCGATCATCAGGAAAAAACCCTTCGGATTGTTTTTGTAAAGCAGATCAATCGCTTTTGCGGCATACTCATTCAGCGGGCGGACGACGCCGCCGGAAGCATAAGGGGAAGTGCGGAGGACCGCAGACGGATGCTCCACGGAAAGAAGCTCCACCGCTTCATTCAGCGTCCGGCCCGAATCATCCGTATCCGGACGGCGGTCCATCTCGTATCCGAACTGTTTGAAGACAAGCGTCGGCCTGAGAAGAGCATGCAGGGCAAAAAACGCATCCTGATCCTGATGGAAGACGGCAAGCCCCGCCTTTTTCGCATCTTTCACCACAGTCTCTCCCTTGATGACGGACACGCCGTATCCCATAATGAGATCATAACCCGCGCCGCAGGCCTGCGCGGCAATTTCCGCATACTCGGAGCGTTTCGGAACATGCGCGTAGAATGCGCCCGGCGTGGCATGATTGAAGGTCACGGACGTGAGAAGCCCGACTCTGCGGCCGTTTCTTTTCGCCAGCGCGGCGGAGGACTCCACCGGTTTTCCGTCCTTGTCCAGGCCAATGGCTCCGTTGTAAGTCTTGACGCCGCAGGCAAGCGCGGTCGCCGCAGCCGCCGAATCGGTGGTCTTGCCGAAAACATTGTCGGTCCGGAGTTCCCCCCGGACCGGCATGGTGTCCATGCTCAGTTTTCCGAATTCCCGGGCAAGCCGGATCTGGTTCGGCCCCATGCCGTCGCCGATCAGCAGGAAAACATATTTCGGCGGATCCGCATCCGACGGCGCAGTCATGGCGCACGCCTGAAGAAACAGCATCAGAAACACCGCCGCCGGCAGAAAAACAACCCTTCCGTATTTTTTCATCATGACACCTCCGTTTGATGCTTGCCGGAAAAATCCTCAGAGAAACAGTCCTGCCGCCCGGATGCTCTCCTCCGCGTCCGGATACCGTGCGATCAGATCCTCCGCATGACCTTCCTTGAAATCCTCGTATTCAAATCCCGGGATCACGACCGCGCCGAAAAGCCCCCAGGAATCCGCCGAGCGGTCGATAAGAACCGTCGCCTGCCATGTCCATGCGGGAATCAGGCTCTGCGGCATCTCCCCGCTCAGAATGTCCGGGCCGACGATGCGTTCCGTCCAGCTTCCGTCCGGAAAAAGCAGAATCTGAAGCGCCGGACTGCCCGCGTGATACATCCAGATCTCGTCCGAGCGGACCTGGTGCCATCTCGACACCTCCGCTCCTTTCAGCAGATAGAGGATCGAAGTTCCGGCACGGCGCTGTTTTGTCGCTTCGGTTTTGACGATCGAGCGGAACGTCTCGCGGAAATATCCGCCCTCTTCCGAGTGCGGGCTCATCGCAAGCGCCCGTATGATTTCATCCGCATCCGGCATCTTCCGAAAATCCTCTCCTTTTTTCATTACAATACATGAATTATTTCCGAATTCAATCCGGACTTTTTTTGAATTTTGCGAAAAACAGGCGATATTAGCAGTGCCTCCTGCGGAAAGAGGGAAGGATGTGGAAATTCTCCCGCGGAGTCCCGGTAATCATTCTGGAAATGGGCCATGACGGAACTTTTATCATACAGAACGGACGGTTTTGTGCATTTCATCGGCTGCGGAGGGGCGGGAACAAGGCCCCTGATGCGGATTTTTCATGAACTCGGATTCACCGTTTCCGGATCCGATCTGGCGGAATCGGAGTCGCTGGAGCGTCTGCGCGGACTCGGACTGAAAGTGTTCGCGGGGCACGACAAAACGCATCTGCCGACCGCGGACGGAACGAAACTGCTTCTCGTCTACAGTTCCGCGGTCACGGAAAGGAATCCGGAGCTTGCCGAGGCGCGCAGGATCGGAGCGCAGTGCATCCGGAGGGGCGAGGCGCTCGGCCTGCTCGCGGACCTTTTTCCCCATGTGATCGCCGTCAGCGGCTCGCACGGGAAAACCAGCGTATCGGCGATGATCGCGCATATTCTCAAGACCGCCGGGCTCAATCCCGGTTATCTGATCGGGGCGGACGTGGTCTCCTGGGAGGATTCCGGCAGTGCGGGCGGCGGAAAAATCTTTGTCTGCGAGGCAGACGAAAGCGACGGAACCCATACCGCAATCCGTTCCTCGGTCGCCGTCGTAACCAACATCGAGGACGATCACGCATGGAACTTCGCCTCTCCGGAAATCCTGCCGGAGAACTTCCGCAAGTTTGCGTTTCAGGGGGAAAAACTGGTCTATACGGACGCGCCGCCCGCGGAAACGCTTTTCCGGGAACATCCCGACGCCTGCGCCATTCCGCCGGGAACCGTGCCGGACGATCCGCGTTTCGCCGCATTCGGGCACTACCGGAGAATCAATGCCGCGCTTGCCCTGGAGGCAGTGGCGCGCAGCGGACTGCTGGATCGTGAAACCGCGCTGGAGGCGCTTCTCTCCTTTCCCGGCGTCGGAAGAAGACTTCAAATCCACTGCGCCGGAGAAAAACAGCTGCTGATTGAGGATTACGCCCACCATCCGACGGAAATCGCCGCATCCATCCGGACACTCCGGGAACTTCATCCCGGAAAACGTCTCGTCGTAATCTTCCAGCCGCACCGCTACGCCAGGCTGAAACGGTATTTCCGCGAGTTCGTCCGGGAGCTTGCGGCGGCGGACGCCGTTTTCGTAACGCCCGTCTTCGCCGCATGGACGGAAACCGACTCGCTGGATTCGAAGGATCTCGCGCGGGCAATCGGCAGCAGGGCGCGCACGCTGAACGGATCATGGGAGGCGATGGCGGATGAGATCTTCCCCCTGCTGCGGGAAAACGATCTCGTCGCAGTCATCGGAGCGGGAGACGTGAAGGAAATCCTTCCGTTTCTGAAGGAGAAAATCCGCCGGATTCCCGACCTTGCCCTTGTATTCGCGGCGGGCGGCTCCTCGCGCCGCTTCGGAAACGGCGACAAGCTCTTCGCCCAGCTGAACGGTGAACCGGTCTTCCTCCACGCGCTGCGCGCACTGCTTCCGTGCGTCCGCGCCGGATACGCAGTGATGGCGGTGCCGGAGACCAAACGGGACAAGTTCATCGAAGCGCTGCGCCAGCATTTTCCCGAGGCGCTGAAAGTCCTCCGTTTCGCCCCCGGAGGCGAAACGCGGACGCAATCCGTGAGAAACGCCCTTGCCGCGCTCCCGGAAGACGCGGAGATCGTCGCGGTTCATGACGCGGCGCGGCCGCTCATCACCGCCGAAGCGCTGGCGGACTGCGTCCGGGCATGCCGGATATGCGGCGGCGCGGTTTCAGCGCGCCGCGCTTCGGACACGATCAAGGAGACCGATGACAACGGGATTGTCATACGGACGCTTCCGCGCGGGAATCTCTGGACGGTGCAGACCCCGCAGGTGTTCCGCCTTCCCCTGCTCCGGAACGCCTGCCTCGCAGCGGAAAAACAAGGAGGAACCTTCACAGATGACGCGTCTCTGGTGGAAACCTTCACCCGCGCAAAAGTCCATCTGGTGGAAAACCGGACGGAAAACATCAAGATCACCTATCCGGGCGATCTTCTCTTTGCGGAGGCCTGTCTGAAAGAACGCCGCGGACGCTGAACCGGAAGATCATCCTTCCTTCGCGCAGGGGAATTCCGGGTTCATTTTTTCCAGAAGGACGGCAGGAAAATGATCAGAATGGTGTAAAGTTCCAGACGCCCGACCAGCATCTCCAGAGCAAGAAGCAGTTTCGCCGCCGGATTCATCCAGGAAAAGGTGTAGACCGGGGCAAGCTGCCCGAAACCCGGGCCAACGTTGCTGAAGCAGGTCGCCGAAGCGGAAATCGCGGTAACCATATCCATTTCGCAGACGGCCGGAAGAAGAGTGGCGAACAGAAATACCGTCAGCATGTAAATGGCCAGGAATCCGAATGCCTTGTTGAGAACAGCCGTATCCATGCGCTTTCCGTCCAGGCGGATATCCTGAAGGGAACGGGGAAAAATGCAGCGCCGCAGCTCGGAAAAACTGTATTTCAGGAAGAGAAGCAGCCGGACGCATTTCATGCCGCCCGCGGTCGACCCCCCGCAGGCTCCCATGAAAATCAGACCGAGAAGAAGCATTCCGCATGCGCCGGGCCACAGCGTATAGTCCGCTGTGGTGAATCCCGTCGTCGTGGAAAGCGCGACAACCTGAAATGCCGCGGCGCGCAGGCAGAGCCACGGGGACATGTGATACTGGTCGCCGCTGATCGGATCCTTCACATGGGAAAAGAACAGCGTTGCGGCGATCACGAGCGTCACGACAATCAGAATGCCCGTGAAAAAGCGGTATTCCTCGGAGAGATACTGCTTGAGCGGCAGTCCTCTCAGGGCGCGGTAGTGAAGAATGAAGTTGCAGCCCGAAAGAAACATGAAGATCGTGATGACGACCTGAATGTAGGAGCTGTTGTAATAGGCGATGCTGTTGTTCTTGGTGGAGAATCCGCCGGTTGCGATCGTGCTGAAGGAGTGGCAGACCGCGTCGAAAAGATGCATGCCGCCGATCCAGAGGAGAATTGTCTCGAGCAGCGTCAGGACAAAATAGACCAGAAAAAGAATCTTCGCAGTGCTCGCAATCCGCGGCGTAAGCTGGTCGTCGTTGGTTTTGACGCCGGGAACTTCCGCGTTGAACAGGGCCTGCCCGCCCACGCCGAGCATCGGCAGGATCGCCAGAGAGAGCACGACAATCCCCATGCCGCCGATCCAGTGCGTCAGGGATCTCCAGAAAAGAATCCCGTAAGAGAGGCTTTCAATCCCTTCGGGAAGCGTCGACCCGTCGCGGAGCTTCAAGGCGCTGTCAATGACGGACGCGCCCGTGGTGGTAAAGCCGGACACGGTCTCGAAAAAGGCGTCGTGCACCTGCATCCCGGTAATGGTGATGAACGGAAGCGAACCGAAAAGGGAAACCGCCAGCCAGCCGCCCGCGACAATTGCGAACCCCTCGCGGACCCCCGTCTGAATATTCTTCGATCCGGGCCGCAGGAGAATGACGCCGAGCGCTCCGGAAAGCGAGGTGATCACGGCGCAGCAGAGCATCAGAAGAATTTCATGAGGGGCATCTCCCATCATCAGGGCGACTCCGGCGCAGGAAGCGACGGCAAGCCCCTCCAGCAGAATCAGGATGGAAATCAGATAGACGACGATTTTCAGATTCATAAGACGTCACTTTTCCGGAAAAAGCGGTTCCAGTTCCCTTTCCACATCAGGAGTCACGACCGCCACAACCGTGTCGCCCGGCTGAAAGACGGTATTGCCGGACGGCGCGAAAATCTCGTCCTTCCGGAACGCCAGCGCAAGCAGCGTGGAGGATGGCAGATTGCAGGCGGCCAGCTCCTTTCCGCAGAGCGGGGACGAATTGGATACCCGGAACTCGGTAAGGCGCGCATGAAACATCTGCAGAAACGCGTCAATGCGCATGGTTCCGCTTTCCAGCATCCGCAGAATCGAATTGACCGCCGTCAGAGTGGTGCTGAATCCGCAGTCAATCATATCCATCGTCGGAACAATGCGGATGTACTCGGGCTTCGATGTGACCGCCACAGTCTTCTTCGCACCCAGGCGCTTGGCCATGATGCAGCTCAGAATATTGTCCTCGTCATCCTGCGCGGCGCCTACAAAACCTTCGCAGTCGCGGATGCCGGCCTCCTCGAGCACCTCCTCGTCCGTGGGATCGCCGTTGATGACCAGCACGCCGGGAGGAAGCGTGTCAAGCAGCTTTTCCCCCTTCTGCTGGTTTTTCTCCACAAAACGGATATCGTAGCCGGCGGTGCAGAGGGCCGAGGCGAGCAGTTTTCCCGTCGCGGTCGCGCCGGCGATGACAATGCGCGAGGCCTGCACGGAAATCGATTCCTCCGAGATCCACGCGATGAAGTTGTTGACGTCCCGGTTGGATCCTGCGATGTAGACCTTGTCCCCCGGAACGAAGATCGTGTCGCCGTGGGGGATCAGGAACTGTTTCTGCCGGACAATCGCGGCAAACCGGACGGAGTTCAGAAGTCCGGAATCGGTCGGAATGTCCTTGACGCGCGTTCCGGCGAGCAGGGACGAAGGCGTGACGCGGAACACCTCCATGACGGCGTCGGGATTCGAAAAACGGATTTTTTCCACAAGCAGACGGTTCCGCAGAACGCTCCGGATTTTTCCGACACACTCCTCCGAGGGAGAGACACATTTCCAAATGCCGAGCTTGTCCGGCGTGACACCGTCGCTTTCGGAAAAACAATCCGGCGAATTCACACGGCAGACCGTTTTCCGGACGCCGAGTTTCGCGGCGAGCTGACAGCTCAGAATGTTGGCCGCCTCGTCCCCGCTGACGGCAAGCAGCGCGTCCGCGTTTTTGACTCCGGCGTCCTTCAGCGTGCGGATGCTGACGCAGCTGCCTTCAACGACCTTGATGTCCATATTGTCGTTGATATGCTCAAGCATTCCGCCGTCTGCGTCGATGATGGTCACATCATGGTCGGCCGTGCTGAGCGTGAAAGCCAGCAGTCTGCCAAGTTCGCCCGCGCCGGCGATGATGATTCTCATGAGGATCTCCTTTCTCAGGAATGAAAATCGTAAACATGCTCGAAAAGCTCGGCGACCTTCTCACCCGCCTCCTGTTCCTTCGGCCCCGTGACGCGCAGGGTGACAAGGTCATTGCACTGCAGCCCGAGCGCGAGAAGATCCAGGATGCTCTGAAGGTTCGATTTCCCGCGATCCGACTCGACACAGAACTCATGTCCGGGATACAGTTCAACCGCTCCCATGATCATGCTCGACGGACGGCAGTGGATCCCTGCCTTGTTCCGTATCTGGACTTTCTTCTCAAACATAGAATGTCTTCTCCGAATTGTTTTCTGCAAAAAGGGAACATGCTGTAAAGTTAAAAGTTTCAAGGCTCCGGAAAAATAACGGCATATAATATAGCATATGTTTTCCTTTTTGGCAAACCTAATTTTCAGATATTCCCCGGGAAATCCGTTCCCGAACAGGAAAAAATGCGGGCGTCCGCCCCGTCCGCAGAACATTTTCCGGGGAAGCGGCGTTTTCCCCGCTCGTAAAATGCGCGGCCCGTGCTATATTGTGTCAACATGCAGCGGAGAGACAAGACAATGAATCTGAAGGACATCACTCGATTTTTCCGGAACCGGAGAAGTTCCGTTTTTCTGGATCTGACCTCCAAATATCTGGACACTGTTCCAAAAGACAGGGCGCAGGCGCTTCTGACCCTGCTCCTCTCCGCTTATGCGGCCGTCAACGGAATCATGCCGCCGGAAAATGATCTGGAAGAGCTTGAACTGATTCTTGCGAAAACGCTTCCGGAACAGGATTCCGCGGAACTGCTGCGCGGTGCGAAACACGCCGCAGGAAATGCCGATGCGCTGGAGGCAGCGCGGGTTCTCTCGGCACTTCCCCTGGGAGACCGCCTTCCGCTGGCCTCCGCGCTGCTGGAACTGGACAAGACAGTCACGCCTCTCACGGAAAAAAGCCGGAAAAGCTTCACGGAATTTGCCGAAGCTCTGGGAATCGAATCACGCCTCATTCAGGAGCTGATCGCAAAGGAGGCGGCGCGGCGCGCAACGGCTGCGAAAGTGCTGAATTCCGGCGCCGGACTCGCGGTCGCCCTTGTCGTCATTCTCGTTTTCCTCCTTGCCGCGACTTTCCTGAAATCCCTGATTTTCGGAATCATTCTCGCGTATTTCCTTCTGCCCCTGGAAAAATATTTTGAAAAACACTTCTTCAATACGAAAATCGTGACTGCCGTTTCAGCATTCCTTTCCCTGTTCTGCCGGCCCTTCCGCAGGATCAGCGCATTTTTCTCGCCGGAAAAGGAACAGACCGAACAGGAACAGATTCTCGCCGCGCGCAAACTCCTGGTCATGAAATCCTCCGTCGCTGCGCTGATCACGGTCGCCGCGGGGGCCCTGCTGGCGCTGCTGCTGATCGTATCCTTCCTCATCCCGGCGGCAATCAACATGGGACGTTCCGTCAACCAGTGGGCAAACTCAAGTCCCGTGCTGGGACATCTGGAGAAAACAATCGCCGCATGGATCAGTCATGAAGACTCCCCCGCGGTCATCCGGACAAAGAATGCCCCGGAAGCAGCCCCCTCCGCGGAAAATGCAGAACCGGAAGGACTGAAGGAACCGGAAGCAGTCCCCTACGCAGAAAATGCAGAACCGGAAGGACTGAAGGAACCGGAAGCAGTCCCCTCCGCGGAAAATGCAGAACCGGAAGGACTGAAGGAACCGGAAATCCGTTCCGTCAAAGAATTTCTGGAATGGCTCCGTCCGGAACTGCGCGCATACATCCAGGAGAACAGCAAAGACATCGCGGGAATTCTCTTCTCCCGCAGCCGCGGCATTCTTGCCACGCTCGCGGCCGTTGTGACAACGCTTGGAACTTTCGTGTTCGACGTGCTTCTCTGCATTTTCTTCTTCCTGTATTTCATCCAGAAGATGGCGCTCTTCTCGAACTCGTTCCGCGCGACTGCCAAAGCGAACGGCGAAAGCGTCGGCGACTGGTGCGTGAAAAGCGTCTTCGACTCCAAATGGCTTCCGGAAACCTCCAGGGCAAGCCGGCAGGAGGCCGCGGAAATCATCAACCGGATCTGCCATATGTTTGACGCGTGGATCCGCGGCTACATTTCCATCATCCTGATTGAAACCGTGCTTTACATCACGGCGTTCTCGATCTTTTCAGTCCCCTACGCGGTACCGCTCGGAATCATCGCCGGACTGACGATCCTGCTGCCGTTCATCGGGCCGGTCGCCAGCTTCGCCCTGACCGCACTGATCTGCCTCGCCTTCGGAGACGCCCATCTGGCAACCACTCTGATCGGCGTCGTTCTCACCTATTCGATCATCAACGGCATCCTGGAGCAGCTGATCCTGTATCCCTCCCTGGTCGGAAACGCCATCGGACTCACCACTCTGGAAACCATCATCGTGGTGCTGCTGGGCGGACTGTTCGCGGGAATCACGGGAATGATTTTCGCCGTCCCGGCGGCGGCGGTCATCAAGTACCTGATTCCGAAGATTTACAGTGTCTGGACACCGGGAAAACAATAGTTCCCGGCTTCCGGGCGTAAAAAAACAGCTCCCCTTTCCGTTATTTTTCTTGACTTTCTGAAAAAAGACATTATATTTCACAGTTTCAACAGCGGGCAGATCATATTGAACATGAAAAATACATAAACGGGAGAAGGCAAGATGTCCAGACATCCGAGCTTGAAATCAACAGGAAAAATCCGCAAGAAAAGAAACGTTCTGAAGAAATTCGAACGCGTGAACCTCCTTACCGCCGACGGACGCTGGAAACCGGGGCAGAAGGTTCTCAGCGGCCTTCCGAAAACCAAGCCCCTCGACTGACCGTCGAAACGGCTTGATCCGAAACGGGGCGTCTCTTCTGCGACCGCCCCGTTTTTTTTTCAGAAAATTCCAACCCCACCTGGAGAGAGAAACATGGCGAAGAACACCGTTGTCCAGAAAATCCTGAGCAATCATATCGTATCCGGCAAAGCCGTCCCCGGAGAACCCGTCGCAATCCGCATCGACCAGACACTGACACAGGATGCCACGGGCACAATGGCATATCTCGAACTGGAAGCGATGGGAATCGACAAAGTGAAAACGGAACTCTCCGTCTCCTACGTCGACCACAACATGATGCAGAACGGACCCGAAAACCGCAACGACCACCTCTATCTGCAAAGCGTTGCGGCGGCAAAGGGCGTGATCTTCTCCCGCCCCGGAAACGGCATCTGCCATCAGGTGCATCTGGAGCGGTTCGGCGTTCCCGGAAAAACGCTGCTCGGCTCCGACTCCCATACCCCGACCAACGGCGGAATCGGCATGATGGCGATCGGCGCCGGGGGGCTTGACGTGGCGCTCGCAATGGCGGGACAGCCCTTCCGCATGGCCTATCCGAAAATCATCGGCGTGAAGCTGACGGGAAAACTCTCTCCGTGGGTCGCCGCCAAGGACATCATTCTCAAGATGCTGGAAATCCTCACGACGAAAGGCAACGTCGGGTGCATGGTCGAATACTTCGGTCCCGGCGTGAAGACCCTGACCGTCCCCCAGCGCGCCACCATCACCAACATGGGCGCGGAACTCGGCGTCACCTGTTCGATCTTCCCCTCCGACGAAATGACAAAGGAGTTTCTGGAAAAGCAGGGGCGCGGGGAATCCTGGATCGAACTCAAGGCCGATGACGACGCGGAATACGACAAGCTTGTCGAGATCGATCTTTCCGCGCTGAAACCGCTGGCGGCATGTCCCTCCAGCCCCGACAACATCCGCCCGATTGCGGAACTTGCCGGCATTCCCGTCGGGCAGGTCATCATCGGCTCCTGCACGAACAGCTCCTACCGCGATCTCTCCATCGTGGCGGCAATGCTCCGCGGCCGCAAGATCAGCCCGGACGTGACGCTCGCGATCGCGCCAGGAAGCCGTCAGGTTCTCGAGATGCTCGCGCGCAACGGCTCCCTTGCCGACATCATTTCCGCCGGCGCGCGCATTCTGGAAAGCGGCTGCGGCCCGTGCATCGGACAGGGGCAGAGCCCGGCGAACGACACGGTCACGCTCCGCACCTTCAACCGCAACTTCCCCGGACGCACCGGAACCAAAGGCGATCAGGCGTATCTGGTCAGCCCGGAAGTCGCGGCCGCCGCGGCGCTGACCGGGAGGATCACCGATCCGGCAACGCTCGGCTTCCCCTATCCCGATGTCCGGGACGCCGAAAAATTCCTGATCGACGACTCCATGATGATTCCGCCCCCCTGCTGCGGCAGCGGAATTGAAATCATCCGCAAGAAAACCATCGGCAGCCCGCCCGTCAACGGGGCGCTTCCGGATACGATCAACGGAACGGTGGTCATCAAGGTCGGCGACAAGACCAGCACGGACGACATCATGCCTGCGGGAGTCCACCTGAAGCACCGCAGCAACATTCCGGAGTATGCCAAAGTCGTCTTCGAACGTTTCAACGAGGAAGGGAAACCGACCTTCGCCCAGCGCGCGGCGGCAGTCCGGGATGCGGGCGGCCACGGCATCATCGTCGGACGCGACAGCTACGGGCAGGGTTCCTCCCGCGAGCACGCGGCGATCTGTCCGATGTACCTCGGCGTCAAAGCGCTGATCGCCATGGCGGTCGAGCGCATTCATGCCGCAAATCTCGTCAACTTCGGCATTGTGCCGTTCACGTTTGCGGACAAGGCGGACTATGACAAAATCGAACAGGGCGATTCGCTTGTGATCGAGGGCCTGCGGGAGAAGCTCGCAAAGAAGGAAATGCCGATCTGCGCGATCCTGAGGAAAAAGGACGGCTCGCAGGCGGAAATCAAGCTCAACTGCCATCTTTCCGACGAGGATATCCGGATCATTCTCGCCGGAGGCAGACTGAATGTGAAGTAACGCCCGGAAAAACAGGCGGCGCGGGAAGCGGAAAAGTATTTCCCTTCCCGCATTTTTCATTTTAAAAAAACAGGTTGACAGTGCGATGTTCCGCATCGCGGAAATTGTTTCGTGCTTGTGAGTCCTGCGCGGTCCGGCTGCGCAAGGCGGTCGCCGCAGACGGAATCCCCGCTCGCTGTGCGCCGCATCCGCGGAAAGGATCATTCCCTTTTCCGATTCCGAACGGTCAGCCGCAGAGGGTGCAGACCGCAAGTCCGCCGAGCGCGGTCTCCTTGAAGGCGGGGGACATGCTGCGTCCGGTCTGAAGCATCGCTTCGAGCACCTCGTCGAATCCGACCTTCTGCTTGTCCGGATTGCTCACGGACGCGATCATATAAGCGTTCCAGGCCGTCACGGCGCCGACCGCGTTGCGTTCGATGCAGGGAATCTGCACATAGCCGTCCACGGGATCGCAGCTCAAGCCGAGATGATGTTCGAGGGCAATTTCGGCCGCGCATCCGATCACGTCAAGGGAATATCCGTGAACGGCGGCAAGAAATCCCGCACTCATTGCGGCGGCAACGCCGATCTCGCCCTGACAGCCGACCTCCGCGCCGGAAATGCTTGCATTGCGCCGGGCGATCATCGCGATCAATCCCGCAATCAGCATGCCGTCGACCAGTTTTTCCATGCGGACGCCCCGGATCCCGCGCAGGAAATACACGATGCCCGGCAGCAGACCGGCGGAACCGGAAGTCGGCGCGGTCACAACCAGATGCCCGGCGGCGTTCTCCTCCGCGGCGGCAAGCGCGAAGGCGTCCAGAAGCAGCAGAAAGCGCGTGTCATCCGTATCCGGCGACATCGCCCTGCGGTAAACTTCCGCCGCGCGGCGGGACAGCCGGATCGGGCCGGGCAGCACGCCCGAAGCATCAAGGCCCCGCCGCACGGAATCGCACATCGCCTCAATAACCGTGGAGAGACGCGCGCGGATCTCCTCCCCCGAAAGTCCCGAAAGGGCCGCCTCGTTTTCCAGAATGATCTCCGCCGGTGTCATTGCGTATTTTTCCGTCAGACGCCGGAACGACTCGAAATTCCGGTAGCGGTACGGCACCGGGTTTCCCTCCGGAACCGTCTCGCCTTCCCGCAGCAGGAAACCGCCGCCGACGGAATAATAAATTTCCTCGGCAAGCAGTTCGTCCGTTTCGGAGAAAAGGCGCAAGGCAAGCGTGTTGCTGTAGGGGAAATCATGCTTTCCCGAATGAAAGCGGATCGACTGTTTCGTAAATATCGCATCATGCGGACCGAAGGAAGCCCTATAGACTTTTTCCGGATCGGAAAGAAGCGACGCAAGCCGTTCTGTATCACAGCATTCCGGACGATCCCCCAGCAGCCCGGCGGCAACGGCGCGATCGGTGCCGTGCCCCTTTCCGGTCAGGGCGAGCGAGCCGAAAAGTTCGACTTCGATATGGTGCGCGGCGGAGAGTTGTCCGGCGGGAAGCGACGCAAGCCTTTTCAGGAAATCCGCGCCGGCGCGCATCGGTCCGATCGTATGCGAGCTCGACGGCCCGGGACCGATTTTAAAGATGTCAAACAGACTGGTGGCAATGCAGTTCATGACCGGAACACTCCGTTCAAATCGTCGCAGAGACGGCTTTCCCACTCGGCTCCGGTGAGATTCACGTCGAGCGTATGGGAAAGCGTCATGCGGTTGGAATAGTAAAAATAGGAGACGGCAAGCAGCGTGAAGAGATAGGTTTCGAACCGGACCTCCTTCAGAACGCCATCCCGGATCGCCCGGTCGAAGATCACGCGCAGCGCCTCGTTTTCGGTTTTGCGCGCCTGATCCAGCGCCTTCACGCATGACGCGCCCTCCAGGTTCGCCCAGGAGAGAAGGCGCCAGAAAGAGGGATGCGCGGCATGTACGCCGAGGAATCCCCGCAGCAGAATTTCCGTCAGCAGTTCCGGATGCTCCTCCGCCTGCCGGACCGTGGCGCGCGAAAAAAGCTCCACCTGGCGGAAGACATGCAGCAGCGCGGCCTCGAACAGTCCCGTTTTCGAACCGTAGTAGGCATAAAGGCGCTGTTTGTTGACGCCGCCTTCCGCCGCAATTTCATCGACCGTGGCGCCGTTCATGCCTTTCCTGGCGAAAACCGCAACGGCGGCCTCCAGGATCCGGCGTTTGGTTTCCATGGCTCTCCGCTGCATAAACAAACATCCTTTCCGCAATAACGGAAAATAAGATATCAGTCATTCAGCCATTTTTCAAGGTTTTCCCTGACAAAAGCGTCGTCATGCAGATGCGGATACGCGTCATGCACGCGTGTGATCTCCGCAGCCTGCCCTTCCGAAAGCGTTTCGGCGGGGTCCAGACACCAGATGCCGGGGAGCAGTCCCTGGCGGTGAAGCACTTCATGGATCCCCGGAATGCATCCGGCAAAGCCGTGCTGCGGGTCGAAAAACGCCGCATTGCAGTCGGTGATCTGGACATTGCGCGTCAGAAGTTCGGCGGGAATGTCCGCAGAATGTTCCGTGACATTGTGAATTTCCTCCAGAAGTTCCACCGCCTTTTTCGTCCAGCAGCACCAGTGGCCGAGCAGACCGCCCCGGATGCGCATCTTCCTCCCGCCGAAGTCGTATCCGGTCAGGAGGTCGATCACGATGTTGTCGTCATTCCCGGTATAGAGCGTGATGTCGCGTCCCGATTCGGCGACCGCGCGGACCACGTCCAGCGTGCAGTAGCGGTTGAACGGCGCCATCTTGATCGCCAGCACATTGTCGATCTGCGCAAACTCCTTCCAGAACTCATAGGGAAGAATGCGTCCGCCGACGCTCGGCTGGAGATAGAAGCCGATCACGGGAAGATGCCCGGCGACCGCGCGGCAGTGCGCCAGCATCGCCTCGACCGAATCTCCGGCAAAGGCGCTCAGACTGAGAAGTCCCGCGTCGTATCCGCTCCCGACGGCGAAATCCGCCTCGTAAAGCGCCTGTTCCGTCCGTCCGCAGATGCCCGCGACCTTCAGGATGGAACGCCCGGTGCGCGCGCACCATTCGTCAATGAAACGCGAAGTCTCGCGCAGAACAGGTTCAAAGAGCCCGATTTCCCTGTTCCGGATCGCAAACTGCGTCGAGTGCACGCCGACGGCGATTCCCCCCGCCCCCGCATCAATGTAATAACGGCAGAGCGCGCGCTGGTAACGGGGGGCGAAATGCCGCTCGGCATCCAGAGCCAGAGGCTGCGCCGGGATGACTGTTCCGCGGCGCACCGCCGTCAGAACCGAACTGTCAATATCCGCAATGGTCTTCATCTCAGAATTTCCCGTTGTTGACTTCAAAATGAGTGGGTTTTCCGATGGAGATGCCGCCGGAACGGATCCAGTCCGCCTGCCAGCGGATCATTCTCTCAAGCGAAACGTTCGGATAGCCGAACGTCCGGCACATCCGCGCGGAATTGTTGAGATAGCAGGCGCTTCCCGGCACGCCCTTGAAGGCGACGCTCTTCCCGAACAGACGCCCGAACTGCAGCGCGGTCTGTTCGACCGAGGCGATCTCAGGTCCGGTCACGTTCAGAACAGCCGCCGGAGAATCGCAGAGCTCCAGCGCGCGCAGCGCATTGGAGTTGGCATCGCCCTGCCAGATCACATTGAAATAACCGACCGTATTGTCCACGGGCCGCTCCTCCCAGACGCTCCGCGCGATGTCGTGCAGCACGCCGTAGCGCAGATCAATCGCATAATTCAAACGGAACAGCAGAACCTTCGTCCCGTATTTCTGCGAACAGTACTGGAAAATGCGCTCCCGCCCGAGGCAGGACTGCGAATATTCGCCCACGGGCTCCGGAACGACCTCCTCCGTGCAGCCGCATGTGGCGATCCCGACCAGCGGATACACGCATCCGGTGGAAAAGGCGACAATCCGGCTGTCCCGGAAATGCGCTCCGACATACGACGGAGCAAGAATGTTCATGGCCCAGGTCTGCGCCTCGCTCCCGCCGGTTCCGAACTTGCGCCCGGCGAGAAACACAATGTTCTTCACCTGCGGCAGCTTTTCGACGGATTCCCGGTCCAGAAGGTCGCAGGCTATCGTCTCGATTCCCCACGATTCGAGTTTTTCGCGCTCCTCCTGCTTCGAAAAACGGGAAACGCCGATCACTTTTTTCGATACGCCGGCGGCCCGGACCGCATTCAGCGCCTGACGCCCCATCGTAACGCCCATCTTTCCCGCGATCCCGAGAATCATGACATCCCCGTCGATCCGCTTCATCATTTCAATCAGGCCTTCCGTCGGTCTCGACAGAAGATTTTCCAGTTCCTCCACACTTCCGATCCGTTCCGGATTTTCCATCCTTCTCCTCCTTCCGTCCCGAGGGGCGGCATGATTTAGCAGTCAATGAATTGCCGCGATGCATGCAGAGCATCGCGAGATGAACCTGATTCTCAATAAAACCAACCATTTGGTTTTATTTTAACACGTTTCCGCTGATTGTCAAGAGAAAAACTGCATTTTCCGAGGAAAAAATTCCGCCGGGAATGAAAATCGGAATCGGAAGGCGGGAAAAAAATTCCGGAAGCCGGATTGCGGAACGGAAAAAAACGGGAACGGGGAAGACTTCATGCCTCCCGCATTCCCGAAGCCGATGCGGACGGTCCTGCGCAGTCGGAGGAACTTATCCGACCAGCCAGCGTTCCGCGTCAATCGCGGCACGCGCGCCCATCCCGGCGGCGGTAATCGCCTGACGGTAGACGTGGTCGGCGCAGTCTCCCGCGCAGAAGACGCCGTTCACACTGGTGCGGGAACTCGCGCCCTCGAGCTCGATGTAGCCCGCCTCGTTCATGGCAAGCTGCCCTTTGAACAGTCCCGTGTTCGGGATATGTCCGAGCGCGGCGAAGTATCCTTTGCATGGAATCCGCGTCTGTTCGCCGGTGACGACATTCCGGATCTCCAGACCGTCCATCTCCGATTCTCCGAAAATTTCAACGACGGTCGAATTCCAGTGGATATGAATCTTCGGATTGGACTTGACGCGTTCGACCATGATTCTGGAGGCGCGGAATGCGTCGCGGCGGTGGATCAGATGCACCTCGCTGGCGAAACGGGTCAGGAAAGTCGCCTCCTCCATCGCGCTGTCGCCGCCGCCGACAACAGCCACGGGAACATTGCGGTAGAACGCTCCGTCGCAGGTCGCGCACGCGGAAACGCCCTTGTTGAGGAATTTCTCCTCCGAAGGAATTCCGAGCCAGCGCGGCGCGGCGCCGGTTGCGATAATCAATGCCCGGCATTCGGCAATCTCTCCGCTTCCGAGCGTCAGTTCCTGCGGACCGCCGTCGGCAAGCTTCACGCTCTGGACGGTCTCGTTCACGATTTTCGCACCGAATTTCTCGGCCTGCTGCTGGAATTTGAACATCAGTTCGTAGCCGTTGACGGCGTCGGGAAAACCGGGAAAGTTTTCCACGTCGGTGGTCTGTGTCAGCAGCCCGCCGGGAAGCGGACCGGCCAGAACGACCGGATGCAGGCTTGCTCTTGACGCGTAAATTGCGGCGGTCAGCCCCGCGGCGCCGCCTCCGACAATAATCAGATCTTGTTTCATCGGGTTCCCCCTCGTTTCTGGTTGATTCTTCCTCCTGACACGGTAATATGCCACGCCATTCCCATTCCGGCAAGGGTTTTCGCGAAAAAACTTTTTTCCCGGAAATCTCCGCAATGCTCCGCACGGGACTTGAAAAGCCCGCCCCCCGCCCATACATTACAGGAAATCTGCAACACGAAAGGATTTCCGTCATGTATCAGGCGAAAGAAAACCGTTACAGCGCAATGACATACCGCAGATGCGGCAGCAGCGGCATCGACCTTCCCCTCATCTCGCTCGGACTCTGGCACAACTTCGGAAGCATCGACGATTTCGGCAACGCGCAGAAAATGGCGTATACCGCATTTGATCTCGGAATCACCCATTTCGACCTGGCGAACAACTACGGCCCCGAACCGGGTTCCGCCGAAACCAATTTCGGGCGCATCCTGAAAAACGGCCTTCACCGCCACCGCGACGAAATCATCCTCTCGACCAAGGCGGGATACCTCATGTGGCCCGGCCCCTACGGAGAGTGGGGATCGCGCAAGAATCTGATCGCAAGCTGCGATCAGAGCCTGAAACGCCTCGGCGTGGACTACGTGGACATCTTCTATCACCACCGTCCCGACGAGAAAACGCCGCTGGAGGAATCCATGACCGCGCTGGCGGACATCGTCCGTTCCGGCAGGGCGCTTTACGCGGGAATTTCCAATTACCCGCTGGAACGGGCGCAGCGCGCCGTCGCGATGCTCCGGGAGATGCGGGTGCCCTGCCTGATCCATCAGATCCGCTTCAACATGCTGAACCGTCAGCATGAGGAAACGGGCATGTTCTCCTGGCTTGCGGGAGCCGGTGTCGGATCGATTGTCTTCTCGCCGCTCGCACAGGGACTCCTGACGGACAAGTATCTGCACGGCATTCCCGCGGGATCGCGGGCGACGCGTAACCATTTTCTCAAAGAATCAAGCATCACGCCGGAACTGGTGGCGAAGATCGCGTCACTCAATGAGATCGCAAAAGAACGCGGGCAGAGCCTCGCCCAGATGGCGCTCGCCTGGATTCTCCGATTGAACGGCGTCACCTCCGTCCTGATCGGGGCCAGCCGTCCGGAGCAGATCGCCGAACTGGCGAAAACGGGAGAAAATCTCGTCTTCAGCGCGGAGGAACTTGCACGGATCGAAGAAACATTGAATCAGTAAATCCGCCGGAATCGCTTTTTCTCCCGTTGCGTTTCCGGAAAACAGAGATATTGTAATACAGTCCATTCATTCAACAAGGAGCATTTGAAAAATGGTGAAAGTGGCACAATGCTGGGACGACGGCGTCCTGAATGACGTCCGCCTGACCGAACTCCTTCGCAAATACAATGCGAAAGCAACCTTCAATCTCAATCCGGGACTGCATGAAAAATCCCGGCGCATCACCGACCGGGGGCACAAGTTCAAGGATGTTTACTTTACCGGAAAGCTTTCCCTCGATGAACTGACCGATGTCTACGAGGGGTTTCAGGTCGCTTCTCATGGAATGCTTCACAAGAATGCCGGGCAGGTTCCCGACGATGAATTCATGGCGGATGCCCTCGACGCACGCAAATATCTGGAGGACCGTTTCCAGCGCGAATGCCGCGGCTTCGCCTGGCCCTGCGGACGCCATACACCGGAAACCAGGCGCAGAATGCATGAGGCCGGCTTCGCCTACGGAAGGACGACGGGCAATACCGACTGCGTCGTTCCCTGCAAGGACACGATGGCGCTCGACTCCTCCTGCCACTTTCTGAATCCCGATTTCCGGAAGATCTTCGAAAAGGCGAAAAACTCCAGCGGCGTCTTTTATTTCTGGGGCCACAGCTACGAGATGATGGACGACAGGCAGCTCTGGGCGCAGACCGAGGAGAACATCCGATTCCTCTCCGAAGACCCGGATGTCGTCTGGGTGGACGTCATCGACCTTGTGAAATAAGTTTTTCCCGTTCACGCGGAAAAACTCCGGAAAGAGTGCTTCCCTCTCTCCGGAGTTTTTCCGTATCTTGACTTCCCTGCCCCACTGTGATATAGTAAGCCTTCCGGATATTGCCTGAAAAAGGAGGGAGGTGGAGCATGTCAGAAAAAATGCGGCTCAGAAAATTGACGCCGGAAAATGATCTGGAACAATACAATGATCTTTTGCGTTATGCTTTTCAGGTAACGGAGAAGCAGCTTCTGGACTATGGATGGGAAAATGAAGACATACGCCAGTCAAAGCTTCCGGTGCTGGAAAAGGCGCGGGTGGTCGGCTGGTTTGACGGAGGACGCCTCGCTTCACAGTTCGCCGTATATCCATTGAAAATGAATATTTTCAACCGCATCTGCAGAATTGGTTTCATCACCAGCGTGGCGACTTATCCCGAATACACCGGACTTGGGCTGATGTCCGGATTGATGCGTCACAGTCTGGAGGAAATGCGGAGGCAGGGGGAATGTCTGGCGATTCTGTTTCCCTTTTCCATTCCGCTGTACCGCCATCGCGGATGGGAAATCATTTCAGACAAAATGTCTTTCCGCATCAAAGACCGTCAGCTGCCCCGTAAAATCCGCGTCGGCGGCTGTGTGCGCAGAGTGGAACCGACTCATTCCGATCTGATGCGGCTGCATAACATTTTCGCCGCACAAACGCACGGCTGTCTTGTGCGCAATGAACTTGCCTGGGGTGAATACTGGCGCTGGGATGTGGACGACACGACCGTTGCAATTTATTACGATGACTCCGGCAGTCCAACGGGCTATATGGTATATCTGCTGAAAGACAATGTGATGCACATCAAGGAAATGATCTATCTTGACATCAATGCGTGGAAAGGCCTCTGGAAATATATCGCCGCCCATGAATCCATGGTTGACGAAGTGACAGGCAGCAACTATTCCAATGAATCCATTGCATTCTGGCTTGAGGACAGCGATATCAGGGAAACCATCCGCCCCTATATCATGGGACGGATTGTCGATGTGGTTTCCTTTCTGGAACAGTACCGTTTTATGAGCAGCCACGGGGAAGAGTCGCTCGACCTGCATGTGCATGACCCTTTCCTGGAATGGAACGACCGGGCTTTTCCAATCCGGATTGCTGCCGATGGATCGGTTCATCCCGCCGAGAAGGAATCATCCCGCCGCGTAGAACTGGACATCGGCACACTGACTGCGCTTCTCCTCAGTTACAAGTCGCCCTCCTACCTGGAGAAAATGGGAAGATTGACAACTGATCCGGATACGCTGCATCTGCTCGAAACTCTCATTCCGAAAAAGAAAGCCTATATTTCCGACTATATCTGATGAACTGAGCGGAAGAAATCCCCCGGGGGGGCCGCCGCGGAGAGATGCCTTGTCAGTCCTTGTTCTCTTCCCCGAGACGGCAGATGTTGCAGTGGCGGCAGTCCAGTTCCTGCGGAAGGTCGTAGGTTTTTCCCGCCTTCGCCGCACGGCGCATGTTGTAGAAGTTCATCCCGGCAAGGATAAAGCCCATGACGATGAACCCGCCCGGCGCCTGCCCCATCACGGAGAAACCCGGCCATGCGGAGATGATCTTCACATCAAACAGCGTGCCCGCCGCGAGGAACTCCCGGATCAGACCGATGAAGGTCAAGGCAAGCGTGAAGCCGATTCCCATGCCGAGACCGTCCATCGCGGAATAGAGCATCGAGTTCTTCGAGGCGAACGCCTCGGCGCGTCCGAGCACGATGCAGTTCACGACGATCAGCGGAATGAAGATTCCCAGTGCATTGTAAAGCGTCTGCGTGTAGGCCTGCATCAGAAGATCCACGACCGTCACGAAGGTCGCGATCACGACGATATAGCAGGGAATGCGGATTTTGGTCGGCACCAGATTCCGGACGGCGGAGATCACCACATTGCTGCAAAGCAGCACAAAGGTCGTCGCCAGTCCCATGCCCATGCCGTTGGTTGCGTTCGAGGAGGTCGCAAGCGACGGACACATGCCCAGAATCAGCACAAGAACCGGATTTTCACGCCAGATTCCCTTGAAAAATTCCTCCGAAAGCTTCATTTCCCACTCTCCTTTCCGGACGCGGGCGCAAGAAGCTCCGCGGCGTGTTTCCTGAATGCGGACGCGGCGCGCCATGCCAGGTCGGTCACCGCGCGGGAGCTCAGAGTCGCTCCGCTGATGTAATCGGCGTTGCCGCCGTCCTTCTTGATTTTCCACGGAGTCGACCAGGCGTCGCCCGCGCTGTGCGAGGCGAACTGATCCAGATACGGATTCGCGGGCAGTCCCTCCTTCGGTTTTTTCCCGGAGAAGAGATCGGAGAGACGCTTTTCATTTTTCCGGTCGGTCAGATTGGTGCCGAGTCCCGGCGTCTCGTTGTGCCCTGTCACGATCACGGTGCGGATTTTTCCGTCCGGCGTAAAGGAGACAAGCCCGTCCATGCGTCCGCCGTACCCGATCGCGGTTGCGACCTTCGCGACCACGCCGACCAGTTTCCCGTCCTGAAACGCACGGTAGAATTCCGCTTCGGAACCGTCATCCTCCCGGTATGTCCGGACATCCTCCATCGGATTGTTGTTGAACGGCGGAAGAACGGCGCGGAGTCCGTCGGAGATCTTCTGCACCTTCGCCTTGGCGATCGGCTCCTTCGTCATGACGGCGACGCTTCCCATCACGCCGGCGGCGACCGCGCACACCAGACAGAGAAACACGCCCAGATAAACCATATTCACCGATTTCTGATTCATTTGATCTCTCCTCTGCGCGGCTGAAGAATGTTGATCGAGGACGGATGCCAGCCGAACGGACGCTTGTAGCACATCTTGTCAATCAGAGGCACCAGCGCGTTCATAATCAGGATGGCGAAACTCATCCCCTCCGGGAACGAGCCCCAGATGCGGATCACGCAGACGATGACGCCGATTCCGATGCCGAAGACAACTCCGCCGAGATGGGTTACCGGCGAAGTCACCATGTCGGTCGCCATGAAGAATGCGCCGATCATCACGCCGCCGGTCAGGAGATGGAACAGCGGTCCGGGTGTCAGCCCGGGGCTCGCAAGGTTCACGATCCAGACAAACACCGTGATCGTGACAAAAATCGCCAGCGGAATGTAGCAGTGAATGACGCGGAGTGCAATCAGCGCGATACCGCCGATCAGAATCGCCAGCGCGGAAGTTTCGCCGAGACTTCCCCCGACATTGCCGAGAAAGGCGTTCCAGAGAAAATCCCAGGAGTTGTAGTAGGCGATCTCAGCGGCATTCCCCGCAACCGCCTTTGCGGCGGCAAGCGGCGTCGCGGACGCAACCGCGTCCACCTTGTCCGCCAGACCGAACACCGCGCCCGGCGCGGGATCCATCCAGGTCGTCATCGGTCCCGTCGCGCCGACCAGCATCGCGACGCGGGCGACCGCCGCCGGATTGAACGGATTCTGCCCCAGGCCGCCGAACACCTGCTTGGCCACCACGATCGCGATGAACGCGCCCGCCAGGCAGAGCCACCACGGCGTCAGCGGACTCACATTCAGAGCGAGAATCAGCCCCGTCACCAGCGCGCTGAGATTGGAGAGCGTCGACTTCGTCTTCGCCAGCACGCACCAGAGATACTCGAAGAGCGCACAGAACGCCATGCAGTAAATCACCACGCGGAGCGCGTGCAGTCCGAAAAACCACACGGACGCCAGAACGGCCGGGATCAGCGTCAGAATCACCAGCAGCATGACCTTGCGCGTGGAATCCTCCGTGCGGATATGCGGGGAGGAACTCAGAATCAGGGTGCCTTCCGGGGGAAGCCGCACCTTGCCTTCCTCACGTTTCATTTCATTTTCACTCATTCTCAACACCATCTTATTTTTTGCGCCTGCGCGCGTTGATTTCCGCTTTGGCCCGCCGGAAATGCTGGACGTTCGGGCGTCCTGCGGGACACACGTAGGTGCAGATCCCGCATTCCAGGCAGCTCATGACATAATTTTCCTCGGCAAGATCGTAGCGTTCGTTCTCGCAGACCTTGCTCAGCGTGCTCACAAGGAGGCGCATCGGACAGGCGTCGACACAGCGTCCGCAGCTCAGACAGGGCCCCGCCTCGAACTGCCTGACCTCCTCCGGAGCCAGCAGCAGAATGCCCGAAGTGTTCTTCGAGACCGCCACCTCCAGCGAGGACTGCGCGAATCCCATCATCGGTCCGCCGAGAATCAGTTTTCCCACCGGGCCTTTGATTCCGCCGGCAAATTCCAGCGCCTTTCCGACCGGCGTGCCGAGCCGCAGAACAAAGTTCCCCGGACGCACCAGCGGCGTACCCGTCACGGTGACAAGACGCTCGATCAGGGGGTGCCCTTCGGTCACGGCCTCGCAGATCGCCGCGAGCGTGCCGACGTTCTGCACCACGCATCCGACGTCCATCGGAAGCCCTCCCGCAACCACCTTGCGTCCGGTCAGCGCGTAAATCAGCTGTTTTTCGCCGCCCTGCGGATAGCGCACGTGCAGCGGGACAATCTCCGCGGAGAATTTTTCCGATACGGCGGAAAGCGCTTCGATCGCTTCGGGCTTGTTGTTTTCAATCCCGACCAGAATACGCGAAATCTTCAGGATCTTGGCCGCGATTGCCGCGCCCGTGAGCACCTTTTCCGCGGAATCCCGGAGCAGACGGTCGTCCGCGGTCAGATACGGTTCGCATTCGGCGGCGTTGACAATCAGCGTGTCGACGATTTTTTCAGGCGGGGGAGAGAGTTTCGCATGCGTCGGGAAGGCCGCGCCGCCCATACCGACGATGCCCGCTTCCTGAATCCGTTTTTTCAGTTTGTCCCGGTCGGTGTTTTTCCAGTCCGGATACGGTTCGAGGCACACGCCCCACTCGTCTGCGCCGTCGGAGAGAATCTCGATGGCGGGAACCGCCGCGCCGTTTGCGCCGGGGATTTCAACGGCATCCCCGATTTTTCCGCTGGTCGGCGCGTGAAGCGGCACGGAAATAAAGCCGTCCGCCTCGGCAATGCACTGCCCCTTCCTGACCTCATCGCCTTTTTTGACGATCAGTTTCGGCGGCGCACCGATGTTCTGATGAATCGGAAGCGTATATTTTTCCAGCAGCGGCGGAACGCGCAGCGGCTCGTTCGCGGAGAGTTCCTTGCCCTCGTTCTGCGGATGAATTCCGCCCGTGAACCTTTTCGGATGAATGGATGAAATCATGCGGCACCTTCCTTTTCCTTCCCGGCGGCCTGTCCGAGCGCCAGATGGTCTTCCACCGTCTGAAGCGCGCCCGTGGGACAGCCCGCGCTCTTCACCAGTTCGGCGTCAACCAGCTCCGGCTTGACCGCGCGGACCAGGAATCCCTGCGGATTGAAGACCTCCGGCGCAGCCTTCACGCACTTGCGGCAGGCAATGCAGGGGATCGAACAGTATTTCTTTTTCTGCGGACCCTTCAGGAGTGAGTTGCAGTAAACGTGTCCTTTGGAAACGGCGGGGACCAGACGGATCAGCTTGCGCGGGCAGATGTCCACACATTTGCCGCATCCGACGCAGGTCTCCGGATGCACGATCGCAAGGCCGTTGCGGATCTCGATCGCGCCGAACGGACAGCTCCGCGCACAGGACCCGAGCCCGATGCAGCCGAAGCGGCACCCCTTTCCGCCGCCATGCAGCGAGGCTGCCGCACGGCAGTCGTTGAGCCCGTTGTACTGCGCAATCATCTTTGCATGACTGCGGTCGCCGGAACAGTAGACAACGGCGACTTTCCTTTCCTTCGCTCCGGCCTCCACGCCCATGACGGCGCAGATTTTCGCAACATTTTCCGCGGAACAGACCGCGCAGAGCGCCGGATCGGCGCCGCTCGTGACAATGGCCTTGGCCAGATCACCGCAGCCGGCGTAACCGCATCCGCCGCAGTTCGCGCCCGGCAGAAGCTCCGCGACCTCCTCGATGCGCGGATCGGACGCCACCGCGAATTTCTTTGCCGCAAACCCGATCAGAACTCCGAGAATCAACCCCACCAGAGCAACCACTCCGACGGCGACAAGCACACTTTCCATAACTTATCCCCTTTTGCGGTTATTTGACCAGTCCGGAGAAACCCATGAACGCCAGCGCGAGAATTCCCGCCGTAATCAGGGCGATTGCCGTCCCCTGGAACATTTTCGGAATCCGCGAAAGCTCCAGACGCTCCCGGATGCTGGCAAACAGGATCAGCGCAAGGCCGAACCCGACGCCCGAACAGATGCCGTACACCGTCGAAGCGAGAATGGAACGACCGCTCGCCGCGTTGAGCTCCGCCGCACCGAGCACGGCGCAGTTGGTCGTGATGAGCGGCAGATAAATGCCGAGCGCGCCGTACAGCGCCGGACTGAACTTCTGAAGCAGAATCTCGACGATCTGCACGAGTCCGGCGATCACGACGATGAAGATCAGAATCTTCGTGAACGCAATGTCCAGATCCTGAATCTGGAACGAACCGATCCGGATGCTGATCTTCGCGGAAAGCATCAGGTGATACAGCACTGAAGTGGCGAAGGACGCGATTCCCATGACGAAAATCACGGCGCCGGCCATGCCGAGCGCGGTTTTGATTTTTTTGGATACGCCCAGGAACGGGCAGATTCCGAGAATTCTGGATAAAACGATGTTGTTCACCAGAACGGCGCCGACTGTAATCAACAGCCATTCACTGGAAGGCATGACTTTCTCCCTTTTTTATGTTGCAAACAATACGGTATCATTTTTCATATATAAAAACATGCAATATGCGGACCCCCGGAACGCCGCAGCCGACGTCATGAACGGAACACGCGCCCGGATCCGGTAAAATATCCTGAACATATTTCATAATATATTACATCTTTCCCTGAATTGCAAGCCTCTTTTTCTCCGGAATGGGAAAAAGGGCCGGTCCGGAACGGGGCTTTTTCCGGAAATGCCGCCGGACGACGGCTTGCATTCAGCCTGTCCCAGTGTAAATTACGGCAGTTGCAGTCAAGTCGGAGGTGGAACGTCGTATGAGCGCGGAAATGCTTCTTGAGATCAGAGGACTCTCCAAATCCTATTCGGGAGTCAGGGTGCTGAACAGCGTTTCGCTGTC
Source organism: uncultured Victivallales bacterium (assembly GCA_944390795.1). Classification (GTDB taxonomy): domain Bacteria; phylum Verrucomicrobiota; class Lentisphaeria; order Victivallales; family UBA1829; genus UBA11452. The sequence goes on along the minus strand of CALXRI010000017.1, from coordinate 16,427 downwards.
CGTGCGGAAGGGCTCCGTCACCGGTCTCATTGGGGAAAACGGGGCGGGAAAATCCACCCTCATCAAATGCATCAACGGTGTGACGCGTCCCGACGCAGGAGAAATCCTCTTCGCCGGGGAAACGCTGCGCCGGACGACAATCGAATCCGCGCTGCGCCGGGGAATCGTGACCATCCCGCAGGAATTCAATCTCGCCAATGAGATGACCGTACGCGAAAACATCTTCCTCGGCCATGAGCTGAAACACGGAGGCGTCTTTCTGAATCACTCCGCCATGCGGAAACGCACGGCGGAACTGCTGGAACGTCTGGAAAGCCGGATCTCCCCCGATGCGGAGGTCTCCACGCTGAGCATCGCGGAAAAACAGATTGTCGAAATCGCGCGCGCGCTCAACCGCGCCTGCCGTCTTCTGATTATGGACGAACCGTCCACGGTCCTGAATCCGCCGGAAGTGGAGAATCTGTTCCGGATCATGCGCGCCATGCGCGGCGACGGAATCAGCATCATCTACGTATCCCATAAGCTCAACGAAGTCAAGACCGTCTGCGACACGGTCGCCGTTCTGCGCGACGGAGAATTCGTATGTGAAAAGCCGACTGCGGAACTCACAGCCAGGGATATGGCCAGTCTGATGGTGGGCCGCGAACTCAGCCGGATTTTTCCGCCGAAACCCGCGCCGCCCGCGGAAGACGCGCCGCCCGCTCTGGAACTGGACGGCGTCACGCTGGAAAAACTGGTGCATCACGCGTCTTTGAAACTGCACCGCGGGGAGATTCTGGGACTTGCCGGACTGGGAGGATCAGGCCGGACCGAACTGGCCGAGGCAGTGTACGGCATCCGGAAAACCGTGTCCGGACGGATTCTCGTGAACGGCCGGGAGGTCCGGATTCACTCTCCTGCGCAGGCGGTCGCATCCGGCATCGCATACCTGACAGAGGACAGGCAGAGTTCCGGCATCATCCAGACTTTCCCGCTTGCTTGGAACTGTTCCCTGATCTCCCTGCGGAAATACTGCCTCGCCTCATTCATCCGGAAAAAAAAGGAAAACGCCGCGGCGGAAGAGTATATCCGCAGGTTCCGGATCAAGACGAACTCCGGAGCGACGCCGATCGGAGAGCTCAGCGGCGGCAACCAGCAGAAAGGGGCGATTGCCAAAAGCCTCGATCATTCGCCGGAAATTTTCATTTTCGACGAACCCACGCGCGGAATCGACATCAAGTCCAGAGGCGACATCTATTCCTTCATCGGCGAACTGGCGCGCCGGGGCATGGCGTGCCTCATCATATCGTCCGATCTGGAAGAGGTGATCGGGCTCTGCCGGAAGGTCGCGGTCATGCGCGGGGGAACGGTCGCGGGCATTCTGGAGGACGAACACGTCAACGAAAAAGAAATCATGTATTTGGCTACAGGTGTAAAATGAATCGGAATCAGACAACGCTTCGGAAACAGCGGGCATGGACGGACATTCTCAATGAAAGCAAACCTTTTCTCGCGCTTGCGGCGCTGCTGCTCGTTTGCATCATTTCCAACGAGCATTTCCGGAGCCCGCAGAATCTGATCAACATCACGCGCCAGGTCTCCTACACGGGAATCGTCGCGCTCGGCATGACCTTTGTCATCATCGCCGGAGGAATTGATCTCTCCATCGGATCGCTTCTCGCGCTTGCGGGAGTTTCCGGCATCATGCTCATGGGAAAAATCGCGGATCCGGCGGCAGCGGTTCTGGCGGCCTTCGCCGCGACGCTCGCAATCGGAATTCTGGGCGGCGTCGTGAACGGCGCGATCATTACGCTCGGCAAAGTCCCCTCCTTCATCGCGACGCTCGGCACGCTCTCCATCTACCGCTCGCTCTCCCTGTACATGGCGGACGCGGGAACGGTCAGCAGTTCCAACGACATGTTCCGCGCACTCGGCAGCGCGGATTTTCTCGGGCTGCCGCTTCCGGCATGGGTCTTCTTCGGCCTGGCGGTCGTGTTCGGCGTCATCCTGCGTCAGACGTCGCTCGGGCGGCATATCTGCGCAACGGGCGCAAACGCGAAAGCCGCCGAATACGCGGCAATCAAAACCGGAACGGTCCGTTTCATCACCTACGCGATCGCCGGACTCACGGCGGGAGTTTCCGCCTTTCTCTTCAGCACGCGTCTGAACTCCATCAGTTCCACGGACGCGGGACTCTCCTATGAACTGGACGCCATCGCCGCCGCGATCATCGGCGGAACCGCCATGAACGGAGGACGCGGATCCATCGCCGGAACCGTCGCCGGCGTATTCATTCTCGGCATCATTTCCAACGCGCTGGACATGTGGGGGGCGCCGGTCAACCTGCAGGGACTGGTCAAAGGTTCGATCATCATCATCGCCGTTCTGATCCAGCGCCAGAAAAACGCCTGACGGGAAAAGGGAACTGTCACGGAAAACATCGAAAAGGAGGGGCCTTTTATGAAAAAACGCGGAAAAGCAGTCTTTCTGCCCGCTGCACTGGCGGGACTGATGGCGCTGTGCGCCTGTCAGGATTCCGTGAACACGCTGGAAAACACCGACAGGACCGCCCGGCCGGAATATGTCAACAGCCGGTATTTCTCAACGGATTCCTACTGCCGGGACCGCATCACGATTCTGGGAATCAGCAAAACCCAGACCGACGCGGGGCTGATGAAGCTTCAGGTGCAGATCCGGAGCAACCGCTATGGATTCTGGTCCGAACTCTGGAGCGACATCATGGGGGCGAATCCCTACCGCATCTCCTACCGCGTGGACTGGCTTGACGCAAAAGGCATGAAGATCAACACCGCGACCAGCGTCTGGCTTCCCGAAATCCTGATGCCGGGCGAAGTGAAATTCATCCAGGCCGTCGCCCCGAATGCGAACTGCAGGGATTTCTTCATCAGCTTCAAGGAAAACTGAACTTCATCTAAGGAAAGGACTGCACGATGAGACGCAATATTTTCTTTTCGCTCGCCGGAGCCGCCGCGCTTCTGACCATGACGGGCTGCGGTTCCGCCCCCGTCAGGATCGACACCGCTTCCAGTCAGGGGATCACCACGGTTCATCAGATTGATTTCAAGGACTGGCAGATCGCGGCGGAAAAGGGAACCAGTTCCATGCTGGAGTCCGGCGTCATGAAACGGGCGGACGGACGGAAGACGATTCTGATGATAAGCGATGTGAAAAACAGCACGCGCGAGAATGTCAACACGCGCATTCTGACCGACAAGATCCGGCAGGCGGTTCTGCGTTCCGGGCAGGCGGTCGTCACGACCGCGGTCGGCGCCAAAGGGGCGGAGGAAACCGCCGTGCGCCAGGTCCGTGAACTGGAAAACGACGATCTCTTCAATCAGTCCACCGTGCAGAAGCGCGGAACGGTGATCGCGCCCGACATGAGTCTTTCCGGCGAAATCGTCCAGCAGCAGAGACGCTCCGGACGGACGGAGGAGTCCTATTTCTTCATTCACATGGTCCTGACCGATCTCGCCACCGGACTGGCGGTCTGGGAAGACAATGTGGAACTTGCCAAGCAGGGAACAAAATCCATTTTCGACTGATTATTGAAACAGAGCGCGAATCCGCATGCGGGAAAGGAAACGGCAACAGACCCGCCGGGTTCCCGCATGTCTTTTTCCGGATAATATCCGTATTTCATTTGACGCATTCCGTTTCCGGATTATAGTATCCTGTCTCACGGCTGCCGGGGCCGGAAGGGAAAAAGGACGGCATCCGTCTGAACAATTCGTTTCCATCAATCAACCCGACGGGAGAATCATGCAGGACACCAGCAATCTTACGCCCGCGATGCGCCAGTACATGCAGATGAAGGCGGAAACCCCGGAGGGCGCCGTTCTGCTGTTCCGCATGGGCGATTTCTATGAAATGTTCTACGAGGACGCCCACAAGGCTAGCCCGATCCTCGAAATCGCGCTGACCAAACGGGCGGGCTATCCGATGTGCGGCATTCCGTATCACGCGCTGGACAGTTACCTGCCGAAACTTCTGGAGGCCGGAGTCAAAGTCGCCATCGCGGAACAGCTGGAGGATCCCGCTCTCGCCAAAGGCATCGTCAAGCGCGGCATCACCCGGATCATCACCCCCGGCACCGTGCTCGACTCCTCGGTGCTGAATCCCCACAGGAACAATTTCCTCTGCGCGCTGACCGCCGCGAAAGACAGATTCGGACTGGCCTGGATGGATATCAGCACGGCGGAATTCAAGACCTCCGAACTCGGTTCCAGGGCGGAGCTTGAATCCCAGCTCTACAGCATTCAGGCGCGGGAATGCCTTCTGCCCGCCTCGCTGATGCGTCTCTGGGAGGAGGAAAAGGCGTTTCCCTACACGCAGAAGCAGATTCTCTGGACACCGCTTGACGACTGGGTTTTTTCCCTGGAAAACGCCGAGGAGCTGCTGAAACGGCAGTTCCAGGTCATGACGCTCGACGGCTTCGGCCTGCGCGGGCGCACGCTGGCAATCCAGGCTGCGGGAGCGGTCATTCACTACGCCTCGGAAAATCTCCGTCATAATGTGGGGCATATCCGCTCACTCAAACTCCACAGTCCGGAGGACTATCTCGCTCTTGATCCGATCTGCCAGCGCAATCTGGAACTGGTCGAGCCGATGTTCGGCGCATCAAAGGAAAACACGCTTCTTCACGTCCTCGACCGGACCTGCACGCCGATGGGAAGCCGCCTGATGCGCAGCTGGCTGCTGAAGCCGCTGAAGAACGTGGACCGGATCGTCGAACGGCAGGATGTGGTCGGCATTCTCAAGGACGATCCGCTGACGCTTGCGGAACTGCGGGAAACCATGGGCGCGGTGCGCGATCTCGAACGCATCATCGCGCGCCTCAACGTCGGAACCGTCAATCCCCGCGACATGCTCTCGCTCGCGAACAGTCTCGAAATGATCCCCGCGATCCGGACGCTGCTTTCCTCCTACGATCTCCCGCTTGTGGAACGCCTGCGTGAAAACATCTGCGAAATGCCCGAGCTTTCCGGAAAAATCCTGAGCGCGATCGTCGACGAACCGCCCGCGACCGTCTCCGACGGCGGCGTGATCCGCACGGGATACCATCCGGAACTGGATGCGTTCCGCTCCGCCGCGACGGACGGCAAGCGATGGGTCGCGGAACTGCAGGCGAAGGAACAGGAGCGGAGCGGAATCAAGTCGCTGAAAGTCAACTACAACCGCGTGTTCGGCTATTTCATCGAGGTCACGAAAACCCATCTGGCCTCCATCCCGGACGACTACATCCGCAAACAGACCCTGGCCAACAGCGAACGCTTCATCACACCCGAACTCAAGGAGATGGAGAGCCGCATTCTCGGCGCGGAGGACAAGGCGAAGGCGCTGGAGATCCAGCTCTTCGAGGAACTGCGCAAATTCGCGGGAACGTTCACGCCGCAGATTCAGCTGAGCGCCGCCGCGCTCGCGGAAATCGACGTTCTCTGCGCGCTCGGAGACTGCGCCCAGCGCTACTCCTACTGCCGCCCGAAAGTCGCGGACGACGATCTGCTGGAAATCCGCGCGGGACGCCATCCTGTGCTCGACTGCGCCATGAAAGGGGAGCGCTTCATTCCCAACGACACGCTTCTGGACGGAGACGAAAACCGCATGATGATCATCACCGGTCCCAACATGGCGGGAAAATCCACCTACATCCGGCAGACCGCGCTTCTTGCGATCATGGCGCAGATGGGCTCCTTCCTCCCCGCGGCAAGCGCGCACATCGGCGTCGCGGACCGGATTTTCACGCGCGTCGGAGCATCCGACGACATCGCGCGCGGGCAGAGCACCTTCATGGTGGAGATGGTCGAAACAGCAAACATCCTGAACAACGCCACGTCGAAGAGCATTGTGATTCTGGACGAAATCGGGCGCGGGACCAGCACGTTTGACGGACTTTCCATCGCCTGGGCCGTTGCGGAATTCCTGCTGGACCACCCGTCCTGCCGCGCAAGAACCCAGTTCGCGACGCATTATCACGAACTTACGGAACTGGCAATCACCCGGCGCGGCGTGAAAAACTACAACGTCGCCGTCCGCGAATACGGCGACCAGGTCATCTTCCTGCGCCAGATCGTTCCGGGCGGAGCGGACAAAAGCTACGGAATTCATGTCGCAAAACTCGCCGGGCTGCCGGAAGAGGTGATCTCCCGGGCGCAGGACATTCTGGAAAACCTCGAGAACAATTCCATTGCCGAAGCGGGCCAGCCCTCCCTCGTCACGAAATCGCGTTACATGCTCCGCGATTCGCGCCAGAAATACCGGAAGGACAGAACAGACGGCGGTCCGATCCAGCCGTCCCTGTTCGATCAGTGACGCGACGCCCGGCCGGAACGCAGTTCTTCAGACGGCTGCCGATCCGAAGAACAGGCGGCGTTTTTTCAGGCATTGCAGAGGGCGTGAATCCGCCCGGGAATTCCGCCGGCGGAAAAATCCAGTTCGCACCAGAAGAACGGCCGGGCGCCGGAAGGAATTTTTCCGCCGGGAAGTTCGATCCTGACGACAGTTTCCCCCTGCGGCAGATCCTCCGGACTCAGGCGAAGCACACCGGTCCGGCAGACCGGAGACAAACGGGCGGAAAGGGCGGGATTCCGCAGCTCCTCTCCGGTATGGTTGAGCACTTTCAGCAGCAGGAGATTCCCCCGCGGTTCGAAGGACAGGCCCGCAGACAAACCATCCATCCGGGTTTTTCCTGAAAAACCGCTCCGATTGTCCCGGTTGGAAATTGTGGAAATCCACCGGGGAAGTTTCCTGTCTGCGGCATGCCGGAGTTCCATTACGCCGCCGGGAAACAGGGAGACGGGAGCGGTGTCCGCTTCCGCGGACACCGCGTTTCCGCAGTGAAGATACAGCGGCACCTCGCCTCCCAGCTCGGCGGGCGGCAGACGCCGGACTCGCCAGACGGCCTCTCTGCCGGACACGGAAAGACGCCGGATTTCCGCATGATGGTATTCATAGCGGTAAGCGCAGTAATCGCCGGCGGTGCAGTACCACCAGTCCGGACGGAACGCATAGGCGGAATAACATTGTTCCATCTCCCTCCAGCCGTCCCCGTTCTGCCGGGAATGAAGCCCGACGGTCAGGTTCGGATTGATCTCCAGGGCCCGGGAATCGGCAAGGCGCTCCTCCAGCCGCTGCCGGAAAAGGGAAAAACTTGTATCGCAGTCTCCGGGCAGGATCCAGTGTTCTCCGGAAAAATCACTGGAACGCAGTCCCCGTTCCGGGGCCGGAAAATTCCCGTAGGATTCATGCAGGAACCCGCAGCGCGTAAAACAGTCGGCAATCCTGCGCCCGGCTCCGGGATCCCCGGCCCGGCAGTATGCCCCGTAAGCAAAGGCATGCGCGGTGACGGGCGCACTGCACGCGGCCTCCAGCATGGCGCGGCAGACACCGAGCTCACGGAAAATCTCATCGGAATCCGTCAGTTCCGCCAAACTGGCATGGCGCACTCCGTGGGCGCCGGCCGCACAGCCCCCGGAAAGCAGTTCTCCCAGAAAAACTTCCGGCGCGATCCCTTCCGGCGGAATCAGTTCGAGATCATTCAGATAAAATGTCCCGCGGAATCCGTAGCGACACATCAGGCCGTGCATCCGGAGATGGGCGGGATTGTTGTCGTCCCAGCGGCAGGAAAACGCCAGTTTTTTCCGGTAAGGCAGCGGCGCGGCGGAAATCCGGCATCCGACGGCGGACGCCCCGTCGGGATAGGTCAGCTTCACAATCTGGTCATAACCGCGCAGTCCAAGAGGATTTTCACGCGGAAGCAGGAAATCCGGTTCTGTCTGCTCCGGCTGTTTTTCCGGCGGAATCATTCCCGTTGTCTCCTTGTCTGCCTGATTCGCGAACCGCACTCGATATAAGATAGCACGGCTTGCGGCGGAGTCAACACGAAGGACGGGAATTGCGGCAGGGAATTCCGGAACCGCCCGCCGGACAGAGTTACAGCCGGACAATGTCATGCAGGCGTTCCCGCGCACGGGCAATACACTGTTCCGGAGTAATCTTTCCCAGCAGGCATGGCCGGAGTTCCTCGCCGAAAACTCCCAGCGCCGCGCGGATGTTTTTAAAATCAAACTGCGGATGCGCTCCGGCGATGGTCGAAACGATCGTGTTTCTCTGAGAGGCCGGCAGTTCCGCGAGACGGCATGCGGCATCCCGTCTCGCGGGGAAATCATACTCCAGCGAGAGCGGATACTGCGCCCGTTTCTGATAAAGAAACTTCAGCCAGCGCCATGCCGCATGCAGCTCCTCCTCGTTCCGGACGCCGCCCCGGAAAATGCCGACGGAGAAATTTCCCAGAATGGAAGCGCTCCGCATGCCGTCCGCCGCAGCCGGAATCGGATAATAGCGGAACGGCGAATCCCGAAACGGCATCCCGTTCAGATGACAGGGATGACGCGTCGTGGAAAAAACCATGCCGATCCTTCCGAACAGAAACAGATCGTCCTCTTCCGGCGGAGCGGGCCGGCTTGTCCGATGCCAGCGGGCAAGCGCCTCAAGTCCCCGGCGGCAGGACTTGCTTTCCAGCACGGCAAGAAAGCTCTGCGCGGACGAATCGACATTCTCCGCATCTCCCCAGAGATACGGGAAATAACCGATTACATAATGCCAGCCGAACGGCAGCGGCATGCTCGTTCCGTAATTCCCGGGATGGCGGTCGGCATAAGCGCCCAGACGTTCACACCATTCGTCGACAATTTCAAACGTCAATGTTTCCGGAAGATCGCGGATTCCGGCACGCGCCAGGAATCCGGTATTTACAATGCAGTGCCGCGCATTGGTTTTCAATGCGATGGCGTGAATATGCGGTTCGTCGTTCATGTTCATGGTCGGAAACGCCGCGCCGGGGACCAGTTGCGACACGAGTTCTTCAAACCCGGGAAGCTCCTCCAGCGGATGCAGCGCGTTGAGCGCGGAGTAATCCGAGTGAAAGAAAAATTCGCCCGTCGCCGGCGGAGTTCCCGCTCCGATCAGCCCGAGATAAGGGTCCTCGCTTCCCACATACCCTTCCGGATTGAGCATCGAGACCTCCACCTTGATGTCCGGATTCTCCATCCGGAACAACGCGGCAAGCGTCTTGACGATGAAGAGAGTCTGGGGCGGACAGATCAGGATGCCGTGCCGGATCGTAATCCGTGCGGGACCGAAAAAGGAGCCGAACATCTCGCCGGGTTCCTCGTTGTCCACGGTGGAGCAGCTGATGTAGGAGCCGCTCCCGCGGACCTTGCGGATGATTCCCTGCGCCTCCAGATCCCGGAGCGCGCCGACCACTGTGATCCGGGAAACCCCGAACGCGTCGGCAAGCTCGCGCTCGGAGGGAAGACGCTGATCTTTTTTCAGTTCCCCGTTGTTGATCCGGTTGATGATGTCGTTCCGGATCCGGATGTATTGCGGCGTAAAGGTTTTTCCTGTCATAAGACTCTCCGGTTTTTCCGTAATATACTCCGCGCGGGGAATTCTTTGCAAGCGGAAAATCTGAAAAAAACATATTTTTTATATCAGATTAGGCCAATAAAACAGAAAAATAATTTCTTCCATCCATTGACAATATCAATATTTTCATTATAATCTATCTTACAAATTGGATTTATTAATATATCAACATTGGAGCAATCATGGGATTTCACTGCAACATCGGCTGCAACATTGTGGCTCCCGAAGTGGACGACATTCCCGGTTATACCAGGGAAATCTACCTCAGACGGATTGCCGATTATCGAGACTACGGATTCCGCCATCTGGAATTTTCGCATCTCCTGGCGCTGAATGCGGAGGATGCCGCCGCAATCCGGGAATCCTGCCGCCGCGCGGGAATCGTGCCCTGGTCCGTCCATTCGGAGCATCTGAACGAGGGGGACGCACGCGAGAACTACTTCCGGATTCAGGAGCGCTGCGCAAAAATCGCCGATGCGCTTGACGCCCGGGTGATGGTCTGTCATCTGCCGAATCTGGAACCCCGGTTTGATTTTCCGCGCGCTGTGGAAATTCTGTCGCATCTTGCCGATATTACTGCAAAATACAGGGTGCGTCTCGCGATTGAAAACTGCGCCTTCCGGGGGGACATCGACTTCATCATCCGGGTGATCGACGAATTGAACCGTCCGGACGTCGGCTTCAATCTCGACACCGGGCACGCGTTCTGCGGGGAAACCGATGATCTTGCCAGCGTCATCCGCAGAATCGGGCCGCGCCTCATCACAACCCATCTGCACGACAATTTCGGAGAAAACGACGATCATCAGGCTCCGGGACTCGGAGGAATCGACTGGTTCTCCGTTCTGGACGCGCTCCGGGAAGTCGGCTATGGCGGCCCCCTGATGATGGAAATGACGGGAAACGGAGTCAAAGCAAAACGAACCATTCCGCAGCTTCGCGGAATGGCTCTTGATCGGGAACTGGTCTGGGGACGGGCCTGTCTGGAAGATGTCTGGAGGAAAACTGTTGCAGAAAAAAAGGAGAAAACATGTGCAGTTTCTGCAAGTATGCAGAAATATGGGATTCACATGGTTCCGACTCATGCCTCCGGGCAACTGGAACAACATGGAAGCAACCAGAGGACAGGCGGATTTTGCAAAATGGGACAATGTGGTCAATCAGGTCCGTCAAAAGGGATTCAACATTCATGTGGACCTGCTTTCCTACCGGGACTATCCTGAATGGAGCAGTTCCGGAAAACCTCTTCAGGGAAGCGCGAATGTCAGATATACGGCAAAACCGGAAGACGCCGCCCGCTTCGCGGCGGACTTCGCAGGATATTTCAGAAACCGTGTGAATGCGTTCACACTGCTCAGCGAAACCGGCGGATACGGTCCGGACGAATATTATGACCTGATCAGGGAAATTTACCCCGCGGTAAAGAAAAGAGCCCCGGAGACGATTGTAATGGGTCCCGGTTACCCTGCCAACAATCTTCCATTTCCAGACGGCCCGGATCAGACATTCATCACCAGGCTGCTCAAAAAAGGGCTCGCAAAGTATATTGATGCACTGGATATCCATCCATATCTGCAGGGACATGGGTACAGCCTCACCCGCATTGCCAGGGAAGCCCCGGAAGTGCATCTCTGCGGCAGATGGGGAACACGTCCCGAAATGCTTCAAGCTCAAATCCGGAAATTCTATTCCGAGTATGGAGGAAAACCAATATGGGATACGGAAAGCGGCACTATATTCAACTCGACAGCCCCGTGGATGAAATGCCCGCTGGAAGCAGAGTATGACTGGTATACTCCGGAAGTTGCACTCGGGCGAATGGTCCGCTGGGGAATCATCCGGATGAGTTTAGGAATAAAGAGACACTTTTATTTCCTCTTTTTCCTCAACCTCCCCTACCACTGCTTGAATTTGGTCAACAACGACATGACGCCGCGGCCGGGAATTCCGGCGCATGCGGCATTCGCGCGCTTTCTGGACGGAAGCAGCTTCTATCGGAAAATCGTTCTCGGCGCCGATACCTGGGTTCTCATTTTCCAGAAGGGGAAGAAAACTGTTGCGGCTTACTGGAATTTCAATCTTGAAAACAAAGGATCAGCGGTGCTTGTCCTGCCGAAAAAGCGCGCGAAAGCGTCCCTTTACGATGTCATGGGCAACGAAGTCCGCATTCAGAACGATTCATGCCTCCTTGCATCCACTCCATGTTATTTCGTCTCGGAATCTTCACCCGCAGAGGTCGCCGATATTTTTTCCCAGGCAAAAATCACCGGAACCGTGCAGTATGAACTGCGTACCGGCTTCGGGAATCTGCCGTCCGGAAAACCGGCAGTGCTTCTCGGATTGCGCAATCTGACGGACCAGAGCCTTTCTCCCCGGTCATTCAAGGTGAAAACATCCGGCGCTTTTCAGGGAGAATCCGTGATGCGGTTTGGTTCAATTGCACCGTTGAAAATTCAAACAGCCGCATCCCCGCTTGTTTTCGCAGACGGGAACAGTGCGACCATCTCCGTGAGTGAAAAGAATCCGCTTGTCAGCACAAAGCCGACGGTTGTCTTTCCGGAGCTCCGCAAACCGGTTTCCGTCGACGGAAAAATCAGTCCCGGGGAATATGGCTCTCCGATTATTTCCATGGAACATCCGAAATTTTCCGCAAATCTTCATGGAGGCTGGACAGCGGATTCTTCATGCTTTGCCGTCACCGTGAAAGACAATATGCTGCGTCCGGCCCCCTCCGGCAAGCCGATATACACAGGCGATTCCGTGGAACTGTATTTCGATTTTGCCCCTGAAAAAAGCATTTTTGCGACAAAGTATCACTCTTCAGCAATCCGGGCGGTTATCGCACCGTCCTCGCCTCCGAGGATAGTTTTCGATCGGGACGGCATTGAAGGGAAATTCCGCGATTTCCAGTGTTTTGATCCCAATGCGCTTCAATGCGCATATTCCAGAACTTCCGAGGGATACATCCTCGAAATCAGGTTCCCCATGAAGGAAAGGCTGTACGACGGAAAAATCATCGGGTTTAACCTTCAGTGTGTCAATGCCGGTGAGCTCGACCGCCGGAACAATATCGCTCTGAACTGGTGTGGAAAACGATGCTGGGACAATATCCGCAATCTGGGAATTGCAGTAATGGGAAAAGCCGCCGGACATTGAGCGTCATTCCTGCTTTGCATCAGAAAAAAGAAAGGGTGCCAGGCAGTAAATCTGATGATTTCTTTCTGGACGGATCCGGTGTACAGAACTGCCTGGAATGACTGAAAAGAAGGCGTTTCCGCGCGATCTTCCCGAAAGCGGAAGGCGGATCAGCCGCACTTTCCGGCAGAAAATCCGGTATCTGAGTTACAAAGTCCGGAACAGCCGGGATCGAAAAAAAACGATGGACATGCTTTCAATCTCCGGAGTGTCCCTCCGGAATTCCGCTCGGACTGGCCGGGAAGACAATGCTGACGGCACCGGCGGAACAGCAGCGGCAACCGTTTCCGCCAGTTGCAAATTCAGCCTTCCGTCAGCATGGAGGAAATTCCTCTTCAGACCGCGTCAATGTATTTCCGGATATTGGAAACGTTGATGATCCGTTCGGATTTCCCGTCTTTACTGACGACCAGCGTCGGCGCCTGCCGGATCCCGAAGCGTTCGGCGGTCTCCAGATCGTCGTCCGCGAACACCACGTCATAAGTGATTCCGGCCTGATCCAGAAACGCTTTGGCGGTCTTGCAGTTCGGGCAGGTTTTTGTGGCGAAGAGGATGAAGTGTTCCTCCTCTTTCTTCGCCTCCGTTTTCGTTTCGGCGGGCGCATCGGCGCATTGCCGCGCGATGTTCTTCGCGCTGTAGACCTTGCGCTGTCTGTATTCCTGAAGCTTGCCGTCGTTCCAGTTCTGGACGGGCCGGTAATAGCCGGTGATGCGGCTGTAGACCTCGGTGCGCTGTCCGCAGTGCGGGCATTCGAGCTTTTCCCCCGGAAGATAGCCGTGCTGCTTGCAGACCGAATAGGTCGGAGAGAGCGTGTAGTAGGGCAGCCGGTAGTTGGTCGCGATCTTCCTCACCAGGCTGGCGGCGCTCTTCCAGTCGGGGAGCTTCTCGCCGAGGAACGCGTGAAAGACGGTGCCGGATGTGTACAGGACCTGAAGATCGTCCTGAATGTCAAGCGCGCTGAAGATGTCGTCGGTATAGCCGACGGGCAGGTGCGAGCTGTTGGTGTAGTAGGGCGTTTCGCTGTTTTCCGACGCCGTGATGATGTCCGGAAAACGCTTCCTGTCATGCTTGGCGAGACGGTAGCTGGTGGATTCCGCCGGCGTCGCCTCCAGGTTGTAGAGATCGCCGTATTTCTCCTGATAGTCGGAGAGACGCTCGCGCATGTGGTTGAGAACCTCTTTTGTGAACTCCTGTGTCCGTTTGTCGGTCATGTCCGCGCGCAGCCACTTTGCGTTGAGCCCGACCTCGTTCATGCCGACCAGCCCGATGGTGGAGAAGTGGTTGTCGAACTTGCCGAGGTAGCGTTTGGTGTAAGGATACAGGCCTTCGTTCAGGAGTTTGGTGATGATTCTCCGCTTGATGTTGAGCGAGCGCGCCGAAATGTCCATCATATGGTCGAGGCGCTTGAAGAAATTCTCCCTGTTCTCCGCGAGATAGGCGATGCGCGGCATGTTGATCGTCACGACGCCGATGGAGCCGGTGCTTTCGCCGCTGCCGAAGAATCCGCCGGATTTCTTGCGGAGTTCGCGCAGGTCGAGCCGCAGACGGCAGCACATGCTGCGGATGTCGCTCGGCTCCATGTCGCTGTTGATGTAATTGGAGAAATAGGGAGTGCCGTATTTCGAGGCCATTTCGAAAAGAAGGCGGTTGTTCTCGCGGTCGGACCAGTCGAAATCGCGCGTGATGGAATAGGTCGGGATCGGATACTGGAATCCGCGTCCGTTGGCGTCGCCCTCGATCATCGTTTCGATGAACGCCTTGTTGATCATGTCCATCTCTTTCTTGCAGTCCTTGTATTTGAAGGGCATCTCCTTTCCGCCGACGATCGCGTTCAGTTCGGCGAGGTCGTTGGGGACCTCCCAGTCCAGCGTGATGTTGGAGAAGGGCGCCTGGGTTCCCCAGCGGGAGGGCGTGTTGACGCCGAAAATGAAGGATTCGATGCACTTCTTGACCTGGTCGTAGGAGAGGTTGTCCGCCTTGACGAAGGGGGCGAGATAGGTGTCGAAGGAGGAGAAGGCCTGCGCGCCCGCCCATTCGTTCTGCATGATGCCGAGGAAATTGACCATCTGGTTGCAGAGCGTCGCAAGGTGCCGCGCCGGAGCGCTGGTGATCTTGCCGGGAACGCCGCCGAGCCCCTCCTGGATCAGCTGCCGGAGGGACCAGCCGGCGCAGTAGCCGGTCAGCATGGAGAGGTCGTGCAGATGGATGTCGGCATTCCGGTGGGCATTGGCGATTTCGTCGTCGTAAACCTCGGAGAGCCAGTAGTTCGCAGTGATGGCGCCGGAATTGGAGAGGATCAGTCCGCCGACGGAATAGGTGACGGTGGAATTCTCCTTGACGCGCCAGTCGCTGATCTTGAGATAGCTGTCGACCGTACTCTTGTAGTCCAGCGCGGTTGAGGAAATGGAACGAAGTTTCTCCCGCTGGCGCCGGTAGAGAATATAGGCTTTCGCGACATCGGCATAGCCGGCCTGCACCAGAACGGATTCCACACTGTCCTGAATGTCCTCGACGGAAATCAGACTTTCCCTGATTTTCGGTTCGAAATCGGCCGTTACCTTCAGCGCGAGAAAATCGATGACCGACGGATGATACTGTTTTTCCTGAGCTTCAAAAGCCATCCGGATCGCGTCGGAAATCTTCTGCAGATTGAAATCGACGTTTTTCCCGTCACGTTTCTGGACCTGATACATGTTGTTCCTTTCTTTCCATATGTTAAAATTGAAATTGCCGTTCTTCTGCTACGCCCCGCGGATTCCCGCGTTCGGGACAAAACGCCTCACAGCCGCGAGACACTGCGCCATTTCATCTCCGGAAAGCGCGCTGCATCCCTTCCCCAGAAGATGCCCGGAATCAACGAATCCCTGCAGAAAATAACGCGGCACTCCCTGAATCCAGGCGCCGATCGCCTCAAAATCCATGGCATCGTGAAACTGCCGGACCACGGTGGTCCGGAATTCATACGGAATCTTTCCCTGTTTCAGATAGGCGACGCTTTTGCGCACCGCATCGAGCATTCCCTCCTCCGCAGTGGTCTCCCCGTATTTCTCCGGCGCGTTTTTAATGTCCAGCGCGACGTAATCCACATAATGCGACTCCACAACTTCGCGCAGACGCTCCGGAAACGAACCGTTGGTGTCCAGCTTGACCGCGAATCCGGCATCATGCACTTTCCGCAGAAAGTCCGGAAGTTCGGGATGCAGCAGAGGTTCTCCGCCGGATACGCAGACGCCGTCCAGAATTCCGCGCCGCCGCTCCAGAAACGCCAGAACAGCTTCCTCATCCCATGCGCCAGCCTCGCCGTCGCGGCGCACCAGCGGAGCATTGTGGCAAAAGGGACAACGGAAGTTGCATCCGAACGTGAACACGGTGCAAGCCACCTTGCCTGGAAAATCGAGCAAAGTTAATTTCTGAAGTCCGAAATGAAGTTTTCCCATGATTCCCCCATCCTGAAGAAATGCGGCGCCGGAAACTGCCGCATCAGCCCTTGAAACACCATATATTGTAGAGGTGATGAATATAAGTGGTATATCTTGTATTTTCAAGATGAAAAATAAACTTTTTTCTAACAAAAAGATTGCCTGCCGCTCTTGCAAAATGGCCCTCTCCCTGACGGGTGCGGGAATGCGCGGGGGCTGTTCCGATCCTCTCTGCCCGCTTAAAAAGGCATTATTTGGAAAATTCCAAAAAAAAAATGATGTCCGCTTGAAAGTGGGATAATGCGGATTATACTAAGAGCTTATCAACTAATAAATTGATTTTAATAGCTCCTTGTGCTATATTATCTTCACGCAAAAACAATGGAGGTA